>JANQHR010000097.1 GCA_028282585.1 Bacteroidales bacterium
AATGAATTAAAAACTGCAAGTCAGGAGAGATGGGAATCAATGGTTAAAGAATTTGAGGCATTTTTAGAGGAAGTAAATGCCGATAAGCAAGCTTTCACAGAAAAAGCACAAAGCTGGATCAATGAATTTTCAGATAAAATTGATGAACTTGAAGAAAAAGCCAAACATGCTAATGATGAAATAAAAGAAAAACTAAAAATTCAGATTCAAAATATAAAAAAGTATAAATCAAATATTGAGGATAAGTTATCAGAAGTAAAAGAATCACAAGAAGAAAACTGGAAGAAGGTTAAAACCGGAGTTGATGAAAATATAAAAAAGGTCAAAGAATCTATTTCTAAAGCTTTTGAACACATCAAAAATTAAAAGTTATTCGTTTCTTAATTTAGAAGAAAATTTCAGATTACAGATGGTTATTAATATAAAACGATTCTCTTTAATATGCTTGTCAATCATCTCATTTTCATATGCATGTGGGCAGGTAGATAATAAAAACTTAATTAAGGAGGACGGAATAACAATAAGTGAAAGAATAAAAACACCACAAGGCTTTAATAGGATAAAAGTAGAAAATAATTCATTTTCAAATTATTTAAGAAACTTACCTTTAAAACCACACGAAACTAAAGTTAAATATTACAATGGCGTAATTAAGCCTAACTTTTGGGTTTATTCAGCTGTTATTGATATTGACGTTGGAGGAAGAGATCTACAGCAATGTGCTGATGCTGTTATGAGACTGAGAGGAGAGTTTCTATACAGCACAAATCAGTTTGATAAAATCCATTTTAATTTTACCAATGGCTTTCGTGTGGATTACTCTGAATGGATGAAAGGTAAAAGAATAGTTGTGGAAGGAAACAAAACCTACTGGAAAGAAAAAACTACTCCTTTAAATTCATATAAAAGTTTTAGAAAGTATATGAATATAATATTTTCATACGCAGGCACTATTTCTCTTTCTAAAGAAATGATACCGGTTAATATTAATGACATTAGAATTGGCGATGTATTTATTCAAGGTGGAAGCCCCGGACATGCTGTTATTGTTGTTGATTTAGCCAAAGATTCTAATGGAAATAAAATCTTCTTACTTGCTCAAAGCTATATGCCAGCTCAAGATATCCATATATTAAAAAATCCTAATAATAAAGATATTTCACCATGGTATAGTACGAATTTTGGCGAAACCCTCAAAACCCCAGAGTGGGATTTTAAAAAAAACGATTTAAAAAGATTTAGGAATGATTAGGTTCTAATAAGTTCTTACCTCAAAACCTCCAAATACAACATCACACTGAATAGAAAGGTGATTTGTATCTTTATTAAATACTTCATTTTCATAACGGCCCGTCCCAAAAGCAGCAGTCTCTCCATTCGGCAGTTTTGCCGAAGCAAAAGCTGCATCAGCTTTAATCTTTATTGGAGTGGACTCATCAACTTTAAGCAAACAGCCGCCAAAAACAGTATTAATGTTTATTTCTTTTGAACTTTCCGAAAGATCAATGCCACGTAAATCTATGGTTGAACTAGCAAAAATTACATTGTATTCTTTGAATTTCTCTTCCTGCCCATTAATTCGACTTTCACTAAAAATCGTTGTATTTTCATCTCCACGTTTATCCCAAAAATGGAAATTTCCAACTAATAATTTTATTCCAACAAAAATAAGAAAGAATGCAATAATAAATTTAACTACGGGGATATTAACGTTGAAAACAACTCGTATAACAATTCCTAATCCCACAAGAATTAGAAGTAAACCCCAAAATAAACCAGCTCCCATTTTCATAATTTTATTAATTAAACTTTACAACGAATTATAAATCTACGGAAAAATAAAGAATTGTCAATAACCTACTTATTAATCTTTTTTGTAAATATCAAGGTATTTCCTTAAAGCCTCTACATAAAAAATTAATGGATATAACTTTTCATCGTACCAAAGGGTTGCAAAATAAAGTCCGATCGGGTTGGCCACAATCCCATTCTTTTCTATTTCTCCATTAACCCAATTAAGTGCCTTTAATAAAACACTTTCATTTTTTCTAGATGTAAGTGCAGAAATTGCAAGAGAAGTTTCTTCAATAGTCCCTGAAACTCCTTTTTCTCCACCCCAACTACCATCTTCATTTTGTTGGGTGGATATAAATTTCCGAGCTTTTGTTAGCAAACCATTAATAATTTTTTTGTCCTTTTCATCTAATGAAGACATGGTCAAGGCTTCATTTAAATAAGATACAACTTTAGCTGTACCATAAACTTTATTCGTTTTTAACCTGGCATTTTGATTTCCAAACCACAATGGAACCCACGCCCCATCATTGCCTTGAGTTTTTCGTAGATATTTAAGAATCTTATTTACACTTTTTTGAATAATTTTTTTCTTTTTAATTGAAACCTTACCTGTTAAGGCATCTAAAGAATATATCCAAGCCAGGAAAGCGTGGCCTGAAATATCAGGGCAAGAACTATCAAAAGGCAATCTGCCCCAACCTCTGCTAAATGTTGGTATGCCGCCATCATTATTCTGTAGTTTGCAAAGCCATAAACAACCATCGAGAACAGGATTTACTTCTTCTTTTGTTCCTTGTGTTAGGTTTAACAATGCGATAATTGCACCTGAAGTATCATCTGCATCTGGAACAGAACCTGAATAATTGGTCCACCCCCATCCTCCGGGCCTCGCTTTATTAAACGGATGAATACCTGAATACTGCAAAGAAAGGAGATGCTTTTGTAATATATCTATTTCATCAATATTCAACCGGCTATTCAAATTATTTCTTCCGATTGCTTTTATGCTTAAAGTTGTTACCCATGTTGAAAGATCTGTATCTATTGGCCAACTTCCATTAGCCCTTTGCTGATTTTCTAAAAACATAATTCCCTTTTCAATAACAACCGGGCTATTAGCTTTACTGAAATTCAAACACAGGTTAACAAATGCAGTTAAAGGAATAGCTTCGAGATAGCCACCGCTTTCGGGAAGCATCTCTTCTAACCTGCTTAAGGCTTTTTTAATTGATCTTTTCCTTATAAAATATAAAATTCTGTTGCCTTTACCTTTGTTTTTAAATAAAGCTATTCCTACGGCTACTAGAGCTGGAATAGCATAGCTAACTACCTGTAAATTAAAAAACTTATAGAATGAAACTGGTAGGACTGTAAATTCAAAAGGCAACTGCGGTATTTTATTGAATGCTTCATTGTCGATAACCCCACAAATAGCTAACATGGTTAAGATCGGAATTGAAAAGGTTAAATCTTTTCCGTAAAAATCCAAAATAGTTTGTATTACCGATGATGAGGTTAGTTGAATATTTTGATTTAATAAATATCTTTCGACTTTTCTCAAATTACTGAAAATGCTTGGATCTTCTTGCTTGAAACAATATAAAGCAGCGTAACAAAGTAAAGAAGTACTTACATTGCTTTCACTTGCAACAGTATCGCCATAACCACCGTCTTCATTTATATTTTCTTTCAGCCAGACTAAGCCTTTTTCTATGTGTGAATTATGACGCGCATTTTCATTTAGCCATAATGCCACAATCGCAACAGCTGTAGAAAGTGCGCTTGACGATAATTCTCCAACCCAAAACCCCTTTTTATTTCTTTCCAATAATAATTGTTCAGAAAATACTTCAAATTTTTTTGCTATTTCCTTATTTTCCATTTTATTTGTTTTCATATGCCAGGCTTGCAAGTGCTAATAGCCCATAAAATGTATATTCAATATCTGTGCCTGGGTCAAGTTCAGTTGCACAAAAACCTCCGTGGTCATATAATAATGTAATAAATTCTAACGATTTTGGTTTGATAAGTCTTAAATCTGCACCACAAATTCGAAGAGTATATAATGCCACTGCCGTAGATAAAAGGTCCTCAAAGGGTGCATTCCGAAAAGCTGCAAAGCCTCCCGAAGCCCTGTAATATTTCATTAGTTGTTTTGCGTAACTTTCAATATTCTTCCCTGAAATTTTTTTTAAAATTACGTTTACTGCTAATAAGGTAATTGAAGTGTTTTCTTGCTCTGATAATAAATCAACCTTTAATTTCTTCAAAAACCTGTTTAACGAATAATATTCTCCGAGGTAATATAATGCCAAAAACCCCAGAAACCAATTATAATCTGTTTTATTACCTGGGCTATTACTTATTATTTCTAAAACTTCATCCCCTAATTTTTTATTATAAGGATCTTTTTTAAATAATTTCGAATATAATATTGCCTTACAAAATACATGAACGTTGTTGTCATTTGTAAAGTTCTCTGCATTATTCAAATATTCTCTTAAACCATCTTTTATCTTAGGAAGTATTAAGGCTTCAGAAACAAAACACCCGAATACAGAATAGTATAAATCCGGCTTGCCTGCTTTATCTATAAATCCTCCATTCTTGGAATGTTGCGCTAAAACATAACTTTTAATTTCATTAATTATATCTTCGTTAAGCAATGTAAAGGCATTTTGTAAAAAATTTTCAAAAGCATATTTCTTGCCAAAATTCGAAAGAGAATTTAAAAAAGGATTAAATATAATCGTTAAAAATTTTTCCCATAATTTCATGTAAGGCCAGTTTTAGTGCCAATTTATCAACATTACTTATACTCTGATAAGCATTTTGAATATGTCGCCTGAGTAAAGTATGTGTTTTTTCGACAATATTATTACCATGAATTAGTTCAAATATTTTTTGCCAATTCTTATTATGAATGAGCTCCAACGCTTCCATTCGATCTTTTTTATTCAAATCATCAAATAAAACTGATAAAAGCACAGAGAAATTCCTAAATAATATATCGCCATTTTCACCCTTATAATCACCCAGGTCATCTTTTATCTGGTAGGCAATTCCAACGTATTTACTAAATTCTTTTAATTGCTTTAATAGTTTTTCATCAGCATTGCCTGCTGTGGCTCCAATTAATAACGAAACATTAAATGCAGCTGAAGTTTTATTTTCGAATATTTTTAAGATTTCATCAACTGTATAAATCTTAACTTCATTGTCATTGTATAATTCTTCTCCCTGTCCAAGTGTTAAATCAATATGCCCCTGAGATGCTATTTTAATGCAATTTACCAAAACATTTTTTGGTAAAGGACTTTCAGCAAGCAAACGGTACCCATGCCCAATAAGAAAATCGCCAACATTCAATGCAACAGGAACTCCATATTTTTTGTGGATTGTTTCAAACCCGTTTCGAAAGATATCATTATCCTCAATATCATCATGTATCAATGATGCCTTATGAAAACATTCAATCGATAATGCAATATGTTCAGTTATTTCAGGGTCTGGTTCATTACTTAAAGATTCGTATGCCAATGCCGATAAAAATGGCCGCCAACGATGGCCATCTGTCACTAATGCTTCACGAGCTATCTCATCTGTGATTGTGGTCCCTGGAATTGCTTTCATAACAACTCCATCCTGTTTAAAATAATTGCTAACCTTTTCTCTTAACTGGCTTTGGTTAATCAATTTAATACCTTCGCTTTTATGATAAGCTTTAATCTCTTCTTTTAACCATTTGACATCAGTTTCCGTATCTTTGCATCCATCTCCCAACAATGGGATTCCAATCCCGGGAACCGCATATTTGGTTACCAATTCAAACATCTTTTGTAGTGAATCCATACACCCTACCCCGATAACAGCATCAATTTTTCCGCCTTCAATTAATTTGGCCGCAATAGTTGTACCTTCCATTACTAAAGTTGTATAACCTAGTTCTTCTGCTTGGTTTATTATTTCAGAAATAGGGCAAGCCTCACAATCAACACATATTAATCCCAGTTCATCCTTTTTAGCTTTGCAGTTTAGGCTGTTTTTTAAACACTCAGGAAGAAGCAATATTCTTCGGCTATAATGTGTACTTTGTACAACTTTTCTCCAAACCTCATTCCCACAACAAACCATTACAAATGCCAAATAATTCTCATTCCATTTATAGGTTTTTATTAGGTTCTGCGCATGTTCCAAAAGGGAATCATGAGATATTGGAGGGAGGATATCGTGTTCGGAAAAATATAATGCAACATTCCGCCTTAATTCATCTCTTTCCTTTTGCACAGAAGGAACAACAAGTTGTAAAATATTTGACTCCATAATTTAATCATTAGCCATACGACCCCAGCCCAAAAAAAGCTTTGTTTTTTACAAACCGGTATATTCTGTTTTTTTCAGGTATTCTTTCACATGAACCATGGCTACATATACTCGGGGAATTCTTTAACTGTTCCAGAAAATCTTCCCTGTTTGATGTATTTATAGCCTTATGCCTCGCCATAAAGTTGTATAACCATTCAGGGTCCTCCATAATGATGCACCCTTTTGTTTTTCGATTTATTTCTTTCCTAAAAGAATCCAAGAATGTCGATTTTTCATATATTTCTTCAATGGAAGAC
Source organism: Bacteroidales bacterium (assembly GCA_028282585.1). Taxonomy (GTDB): domain Bacteria; phylum Bacteroidota; class Bacteroidia; order Bacteroidales; family UBA12077; genus UBA12077. The sequence continues at coordinate 6,420 of JANQHR010000097.1, forward strand.
GATTTTATATTGTCAACCGCAAACTGTAAAACCGGACATGGTTCAATATATCCTGATGGATTAATATGGTAACTTAAACCTTCTGCAGCAGGGCAAAATGGCTCTCCTTTTCCATTCCAATAAGAATCTACCAAAATAATATCATATTTCGTTCGCCCTTCAACCATAAACCTTCTTAAACGATTTATTTCTTCCTGACTTAAAGCTAAATCATATTGTTGGTTTTCACCGGATGGGCGGTAAATATAGTACCATAGGTATATAACTCCTTTATCTACCAACATGTTTACAAACTCATCAGACAATGCCATATCAATATTGGACTTACAAACACTAACTGCAACACCTGTAATAAGCTTGTTTTTTACACAAGTTTCAATTGACTTTATGGTCTTCTTATAAATATCAGAGCCTCCACGACGTATATCAGCTACATTCTCATCACCTTCAAAACTAATTAATGGTGTCACATTTGCGCTTTTTCTTAATTCACCAGCAACTGAATCAGTTAAAAGTGTACCATTTGTAAATAATTGGAAATAGCTTTTTTGATGTTTTTTAAAAACCTCTAAAAGAGGCTTATACATAAGAGGTTCCCCTCCTAATATACCAAAAAAGTATGAACCCTTCCGGTTTCCTGCTTCTATAATTTTATCAACATACTTGATATCAAGACACTCTGCTCTCTTCCCTTTTGTTACCCAACACCCCTGACACTTCAAATTGCAATCATTTGTTACAGAAATAAAATGAAATGCAGGAAATAATTGCCCATTTTTCTTTCTTTTTTGGTACTTGGAAAAACCAACCATTCCCTTTATCCCAAAATTATAAATGAACTTACGCCTACACTTTTTATCAGCTTTTAAAAATTGTTTTAATACTGCCATCTCTATAATTCCGGTTTATTTCTTTTTTTGTTCTTTTAAAGCTTTTTCTCTTTCTTCAATTGCCTTATCTATTGCTTCCGTTTTTATAATTCGTTGCCTTTTAGCTTTTCTTCCTTCCAAAGCTTTATAAATATCGTTGCCAAGTATTTGCTCAACATCTTTGCGTTGTCTTTGAAGTTCTAATGCTTCATCTATTGATTCATTTCCACTTATTGCGCCTTCCTGCGTATATTTTGGAAAAATAATTGCAGCATCCGGGCATATTCTAGCACACGCCGGGCAATTATTTTTACATGATTGAGGGTTAACCACTTTAACTTGCCCATCTTCCTTCTCGTACGTTCCAAATAAACAAAAATCTGAACATTGCCCACATGCTGTGCAACGTTCATAATCTAATACCGGATACCATGATGGCCAATCTTTATCTGCTTCAATTTTTTCAAATTGCCTTTCCTTACCTTTAAATTCCGTAAAAGAATTCAAACTTCCCAAAACAGTATCTATTGAGTTATTTCGAATGTTTAGATAGAAAATATTTTTATCTTCAATATCAAGGCCGGCAAACTTTAAAAGCGAATTAACACCTCTCGAATAACAGGCAATTAGTAAGGTTTCCTTATCTTTTGTAATAAGTTCTTGTACAATTTCCTTATTCAAGGCACATAAGCCGCATAAATCTGATAATTCATAAACCGGCACATTGGATTTCTTCAGGATTTGCGTTACTTGACTCGCAAGTTCCTTGTTAATTATATCTCCCTTGCATGAACAGTATATTATTTGCTTTTGCATTATTTACTTTCTTAGGTATTTAAAAAGGATAAAAATATAACTTAAAATCTAACATTCATATAGTAAAAATGTTAATGAGAGTTAATATTTGCATCTATAGTTAGCTAGATTTAATAACAACCTCCATTTATTGATAAGCAGGCAATAAAAAACCCTGTCTAGAGTTTAGACAAGGTTCAAAATATATGGTTTAAATATTTATTTTTAAGATATTTTCAATGGTTTCTTAACTTTTTCTTTCAGCAATGCGATATTTAAAACCTCCATAATTTCTTTTACATAATGAAAGTTCAATCCTTTTAAATATATATCCTTGATTTTACTAATATCTTTTCGGTTTTCTTCAGATAATATTATATCCGTAATGTTAGCACGTTTAGCTGCTAAAATTTTCTCTTTAATTCCTCCAACAGGCAATACCTTTCCTCTTAAGGTTATCTCACCTGTCATGGCAATCTTTTGGCGAACTTTTCTTTGTGTAAACATTGATGCTAAAGATGTTGCCATTGTAACACCAGCAGAAGGTCCATCCTTTGGAATTGCCCCTTCCGGAACATGAATGTGAATATTCCAATTATCAAATGCTTCTTCTCTTATATTCAGTTCAGCTGCGTGAGATTTTATATATTCTAGCGCTATAACAGCCGATTCCTTCATTACATCACCTAAATTACCAGTTAAGGTAAGTTTTCCTTTCCCTTTGCTTAAACTACTTTCCACGAATAAGATTTCGCCTCCTACAGCTGTCCAAGCTAAACCAGTAACAACGCCTGCAAATTCATTACCCTGGTATTTGTCTTTAGTAAATTCAGGCGGACCTAATATTACCTTAATGTCTTCAACAGTTAAAGACTTGTTAAATTCTTCTTCGAGCGCAATTTTTCGAGCAAGATTTCTTGTAATTTTTGCTAAAGTTTTATCTAATGTTCGAACTCCTGACTCACGAGTGTGATTCTCGACAATATATTCCAACACCTTTTTACCAAAAGACACTTTTGATTTCTCAACCCCATGAGAATCTAACTGTTTTGGAATTAAATGTCTTTTCGCAATTTCTATTTTCTCTTCAACAATATAACCACTAACATCGATCATTTCCATACGATCTCGTAAAGCAGGATTAATTGTAGATAAAGTATTGGCAGTTGCAATAAACATTACATTTGATAAATCGTATTCCAGCTCCAGGTAATTATCATGAAACGCATTGTTTTGTTCCGGGTCCAAAACTTCCAAAAGGGCTGATGCAGGGTCTCCATGAAAATTTTTCCCCACCTTATCAATTTCATCTAATATAAAAACAGGATTGGATGATTTTGCCTTTTTAATATTTTGGATAATCCTTCCCGGCATTGCTCCTATGTATGTTTTTCTATGCCCCCGGATTTCTGCTTCATCATGCAAACCACCTAATGACATTCTTACATATTTTCTGTCAAGTGCTTTAGCAATTGATTTTCCTAATGATGTTTTACCCACGCCTGGAGGGCCATAAAGGCATAATATTGGAGATTTCAAATCACCTTTAAGTTTTAATACAGCCAGATATTCTAAAATTCTGTCTTTAACTTTTTCCAAACCAAAATGGTCTTCATCCAATATTTTTTGTGCCCGTTTTAAATCAAAATTATCTTCAGTAAATTCATTCCAAGGTAAGTCGAGTAATGTTTGAAGATAATTTAACTGAACTGAATATTCTCCTGTTGCAGGATTCAGTCTATTTAATTTATCAACCTCTTTAGAAAAAGTTTCTGCAACTTCCTTGCTCCATTTTTTATCTTCTGCTCTTTTCTTTAAGTCTTCAATTTCCTGATCTAAAGGATTACCACCCAACTCGTCCTGAATAGTTTTCATTTGTTGGTGTAAAAGATATTCTCTTTGTTGACGATCAAGATCATTTTTTACTTTCGACTGTATATCATTTTTTAACTCAAGCATTTGGATTTGACGAGTCAGATGTTCAAGCAATCGAATAGATCTTTCTTTTAGATTATCAAGTTCTAAAAGCTTTTGCTTGTCTTCTATGTCAATATCACTATTTGAACAAATGAAATTCACCAAAAATTTCGTGTTTTCAATATTTTTTACGGCAAAAGATGCTTCCGGAGGAATGTTGCTTGATAGTTTTATAATTCTTAAGGATAAATCCTTTAGAGAGCCAACAATTGCTTCGAACTCTCTGGTTTTATCATTTGGTTTTTTATCCTTAAGTAAAGTCACAGTTGCTTTATGATAAGGCTCTGCCTGTACCATCTGATTCATTTCGAATCGTTGACGGCCTTGAATAATTACAGATGTACTACCATCTGGCATTTCAAGCACTTTTAAGATTTGAGCTACCGTACCTAATCTGAACATATCCTCCTCCTCCGGTTCATTTACTCTTCCATCTTTCTGTGCAACAGTACCGATAATTTTATCTTTTTTATAGATATCATTTACCAAGCGAATCGACTTTTCTCTTCCAACTGTTATTGGTAAAATCACTCCTGGAAATAAAACAGTATTTCTTAACGGTAAAATTGGCAGTTCCTTTGGCAATTCAGATCTTTTAAAATCAACATCATCTTCATCATCCGAAATTAAAGGGATAAATTCCCCATCGCTTTCCATATCACCCGCAAATAGTATACTTCTATATTTACTTTCGTTTATTTTATCACTCATAAATGTTTTCCTCTTTTATAAATCTCTTACGACAATCTGTCAGCCACAAACAACAAATTAATTGGGTATTATAGAATGGCAATCACTATGCCAAATTCAGATTACTAATTATAAAAACATAAATAATATAAGAAAGTTAAAACATTCTGTATTTTGAGGTTCTTTCAAATACTTCTTTTAGAATATCTTTTTCAATATCATCTAGTTGAATATCTCTTCTTTCCATAACTTTTTCAGCCACCTCATAAGCTTTATTGATATTATAATTTGAAAATCCATGCGCCCCGCCCCAAGAAAAAGAGGGTACAAAATTTCTTGGAAATCCTTCACCAAATATATTTGCATTTACTCCGACTACAGTTCCTGTATTAAACATAGTATTTATTGCACATTTTGAATGATCGCCCATTATTAATCCACAAAATTGTAATCCCGTTTTAATAAAACGTTCATTTTCATAATTCCATAAACGTACTTCTGCATAATTATTTTTTAGGTTAGAGTTATTGGTATCCGCTCCTAAATTACACCATTCGCCTATTACAGAATTCCCTAAAAAACCGTCATGTGCCTTGTTTGAATATCCAAAGATTACGGAATTATTTATCTCACCACCCACCTTCGAATGAGGCCCTATGGTGGTAGGCCCATAAATTTTTGCCGCTAATTTTAATACGGAATGATCACATAATGCAAATGGTCCGCGAACAACACTGTTTTCCATTATTTCGGTATCCTTCCCAATATAAATAGGACCGGTAGTTGCATTTAAAGTTGCAAATTCTATATTAGCACCTTCTTCTACAAAGGTATTTTCTTTCCCAAGTAAATTATTTGTTGAACTTATTTCTGCTGATTTTCTACCTTTAGTAAGAAGCTCAAAATCAGCAATTATATTTTCTCCATTTAACTTAAATATCTCCCATGGCCAGGAAATCGACAAGTATTCTTCGTCGAAATTAACTTCCCGGTAATTCGAGATTTCTAAATAATCAAAACTACTTACATGTTTCTTCTCCAACTTTAAAGCTAATATCTTATTTTCACTTTTAAGTACCTGATTAAAGTCCAGTTGTTTAATTTTTTCGATTAAACTTTCACTAGGAATAATACTTCCGTTGATTAAAATATTTTCGTCTTCAACATTCAATTTATACTTTGATTGCAGGTATTCCTGAGTTAAATATGACGATTTTACATTTAAAATTTTTTCCCATTTTTCTTTTATAGTAAGAATTCCTGAACGGACTTCGCAAACAGGTTTTGTAAAAGTAAGAGGTAATAAATTATCCCAGGATTTATCATCAAACAAAATATAGTTCATAGAAGTCGATTTAATTAGTTTATTGTCAAAATTACATAAAAAAAGCTCCGTATTTCGGAGCTTTTCAAAATATATATTAAGAAATTATTTTTTCTTATCAACGTGTTTTTTATACTTACTCATATATTTATCTACACGTCCGGCAGTATCGACAAGTTTCATCTTACCGGTGTAAAATGGATGAGATGTATTAGAAATCTCAACTTTAATTAATGGATATTCTTTTCCATCTTCGTATTTAATAGTTTCTTTTGTAGGTGCGGTTGATTTTGTAAGAAACATTTCACCATTTGACATATCCTTAAAAACTACTAAACGATAATTCTCCGGATGTATTCCCTTTTTCATCTTTAAACTCCTTTATATTTTGCTATACTTTTTATTCTTTATAAAACTTAATGGCTTGCAAAATTAAATATTGTTATCAAAATTACAAAATTAAATCACTATTTTTTAATGATTTATTTAATCGTAAACCATTTATTCAAATCAAATTCTGTTTCAAATTTCATATTGCGATGAATAAATTCATTCTTTCGTTTATTGTAATTGTAATCAGCAGTCCAGATTTCATGATTTTTAGAAATTTCTTCGACAGCAAAAATAAAAAAGTCAATTTCAGAATCTAAAGTTGTAGGATGAACGGACCAACGAATCCAACCTGGTTTTTGGGATAAGTCGCCATGATTAATTAACTCTGTAATTTCACGGGAATAGTCGTAGCTGACGTCTAATAGATAATGACCATAAGTTCCTGCACATGCACAACCTCCACGTACTTGTATTCCAAATCGATCACTAAGTAACTTTACAATTAGATTATAATGAACGTTTTCAATATAAAAAGAAAGAGCACCAATTCTATCCATCACATTATCTGCCAAAATCCTTACACCCGGAATCTTTTTTAATCCTGCAAAAGCTTTTGAGATTAACTCCTTTTCGCGTAATTCCATATTTTCAATTCCCATTTGATTTTTTAAATCAAAGGTTAGAGCAGTTTTTATCGCCTGCAAAAACCCAGGGGTTCCTCCATCTTCACGTAATTCAATATCATCTATGTATTTGTATTCGCCCCAGCGATTTGTCCAATCTACTGTTCCTCCGCCAGGATTATCAGGAACTTCACAATTATATAAGCTCGAATCAAAAATCATAATTCCTGCTGTTCCGGGACCACCTAAAAATTTATGTGGTGAAAAGAAAATAGCATCCAACTTCTCCATTGAATCTTCGGGGTGCATATTAATTTCAACATAAGGTGCTGAAGCTGCAAAATCTATAAAACAAACACCTCCATACTCATGCATTAATTTAGCTAATTTATGATACGGAGGTTTAACTCCTGTAACATTTGATGCTGCCGAAAATGAACCAATCTTTAGCTTTCTGTCTTTATATTTTTCAAGTTGTTCTTTTAATTTTTCAGGATCTACCAATAAATTTTCATCAGGCTCAATTATCACAACATCGCAAACTGTTTCATACCATGATGTATGATTGGAGTGGTGTTCCAAGTGTGTAATAAAAACAACCGGGCGATCAATTGTGCTTAAACACTCTTTATGCTTCAACATTCCGCATCCTTTTAATCCCAATATTCGCTGCATTTTATTGATTACTGCGGTCATCCCAAATCCTGCTTGAATTAAAACATCGTTTGGCCCTGCATTTACTGCTTTTTTTATCAGTTTTTGAGCATGGTGATAACTATGTGTCATCAAAGTTCCTGTTTCGCTAGTCTCTGTATGGGTATTTGCAACGTATGGACCAAATTCATTTAGCAATTTCTCCTCTATAGGCCTATATAGTCTTCCACTTGCAATCCAGTCGGCATACATTATTTTTTGCTCTCCATATGGAGAATTATATGCAGAATCTACCCCTACAATATTTTTTCTAAATTGCTTAAAATGTGACTCTAACGATTTCATAGCAGGATGTTTTTATTAATTATCCGGGGCATAAAAATAGAACAAAGAGAGTTAAAATTAAAACAAAATTATCTATTATTTAACATCTTCATATGTATAAATACCTTGATGCTTATATTCATAAAAAAATCCAAAATATAAGCCTGGATTTTAATCTATTACAAAAATTTCTTAATCTCTACTTGCAATCTTTGAAAGTAACCTTAAAATTTCAATATATAACCAAATTAAGGTAAGCATTAGTCCAAATGCCCCATACCACTCCATATATTTTGGTAAACCCGCCTGCGATCCTTTTGCAATAAAATCGAAATCTAAGATCAAATTCAATGCTGCTATTATTACGATAACCAAGCTAATTCCTATTCCAAACACTCCATTACTGTGAATGATTAAATTATTAACACCAAAAAGAGAGAAAATAATTGAAATGAAATAAACTAATGCAACAGCTCCGGTTGCTGCAATTACTCCTGCTCTGAACTTTTGGGTAACTTTTACCATTCCTGTTCTATAAGCTATAAGCATTACAAAAAGAGTTCCGAAGGTTAAAGCAACTGCCTGCATAACTAGTCCGGGATAACGAGCTTCAAAAAATGCTGAAATTGCGCCCAGAAACAGTCCCTCCAATATTGCAAAGATAGGAGCTGTTATGTAAGCCCATGTTTTCTTAAATATGGTTATTAATGAAAAAATAAATCCTCCTATTCCTCCAATCATAATCCATTTAGATGTTAATGCCGCACCTGCTTCAAATGATGTTGCGCCAAAAAACATTTTCCAAGTATACATGGCACCAACGATAACCAATAATAACATCACCAAAGATTTATTAACGGTTCCATTTAATGTCATCGCTTCATTGTATGAAGCAGCGTATGATTGTGTGTTAAAAACCGACCGTGATAATGCCGGATTTGATGATCTTCCTATATTCATATTCTTATTAAATTTGTTTGAACTGTTAAATCAAAAAGTATACCTATTAAAAATTCAACTAAAAAACATGTCAAGATGTTAAGAGAGTCTGAATTTTTGGCAATTTAAATTACAATTATTCTTCTGTCTAGAAGCACGAATAACGTTCCTAACAGAATACTATAAAAAACATACCACTTTATTGGAATATAATCCATTGGACTGATACCCAGTTTAAAGTAAGTATAAATTACAAGTCCAACTTTCGAAACAAAGTAAATTATTACCGTAGCTAAAGCAACACCCACCACACCATATTCTTCTACTAAGAATAAGCTTAAAATAATATTTCCAACTAATTCAAATATGGATGTTAAAAACAAAATCTTACTTTTCTTTAATCCAATTACAATAGTATGCGGAAAGAGTAATCTGCTTAAAATTGCCAGAATATAAACCACAAAAACATCTGCACTCCTGTGAAATTCAGGATTAAACATGCCAATATAAATTGGTTTGGCAAATAGAAGCAATACCATAGAAACCGGATACATCGAATGCATAATACGAAGCGATTTCTTTTTTATAAGCGATAATGTCTCTCCTATCTTTTCTTTTTGAGAGAACTCTATTAACATGGCAGAACTTAATGCTGCCGCCAAGTAAATCACAAGTGGAAATTCTTTTGCGCCATAGCGAAATACAGCAAAGGCTTCAGGGTTTCCATAATGAGAAGTTACCACTAATCCATCAACATATTGAGCTGAACTGCCAACCAGAACACTTAGAATAATAGGACCGGAATGTGCTAAGATTTCTTTTATAAATGGAAATGAATAATTTATCTCAGAATAATTATACAAAAGCGTAATTAACCAAATATTTTTAATAATTGATACAACTATCAAACCTCTAATTGACCATGTTACATCAAATCCTAAAAGAACAGGAAGAATAGCTCCTACTAATTGCAAAACAGAAGTTATGTAACCATAACTCAAAGTATTTCCATTCTTGTCCTGAACCATGTAAATATATTCAACAAGGTTTGCGGGACTACTTAAAAGTAAATACCATAAAGTTAAATTTAGAAAAGGGACATCTCCCCGGTATCCGAACACAGACAAATTGTTCTTCAACCCTAAACCTATTAAAAATACAACAATACTAAAGAACATCAATATCACATATATATTGAAAACCTCTGGCGATTTTGTTCCAGCAAGCTGCTCTTTATTTCCAAATGTTTTATTGCTTTTAAATAAAGGTAGAAAAGCCTGAATAAATCCATTAACCCAGAAAAAACTGGAAAGTGTTGCAATAAACAATGAAACTTCAAATATTCCAATCTCTTCTTTTGATAGTCCAATTTTTGTAAAAACTATTGAAATGATGAGGAATGTAACAAATCGAAGAATATTAATTGCTTGTAAACCGGTAACGTTATTTACGTATCTTTTTTGCCCTAACACTTTTTTAAAAATTTGAGCCCAAAATTAAGCTTAAACTGCTAAAATAAAAACAAATTAAGTTTTTTTAAGCTTTTATTTCAGAATATTATACATTATGGCTACAAATATTTTAATTCAATATTGGAAAATATTAAAATTCTTGTTTATATTTGCAATCCGAAAAAATGGTGGTTGTAGCTCAGTTGGTTAGAGCGCCGGATTGTGGTTCCGGAGGTCGTGGGTTCGATTCCCATCATCCACCCAAAAAAGCTTCGACATTTTGTTGGAGCTTTTTTATTTGTAAAAATTTCGTTGTCGCATTGCTTCAAAAATTAAAATTGCTGCTGATGTGGAAACATTCAGCGAGTCTATTTCTCCTCCCATTGGAATAATTACTTGTTCATCCGTATTTTTCAACCATATATCCGTTAAACCATCTGCCTCAGTCCCCATTATAATTGCAACTGAACCCGTAAAATCAGTTTCATGATAAAGCTTCTTAGCTGTTAAAGCTGCTGCATAAGTTTTTATATTATTTTTCCTGAACCATTCAATTGCAGCATCCGATCTAGTTGATACAACCTGATTTGTAAATACACACCCAACACTTGAACGAATGGTATTTGGATTGTATATATCTGCTAAAGAATCACAAATTACTACTGCATCTACATTCGCTGCGTCAGCTGTGCGAAGTATTGCTCCTAAATTTCCAGGTTTCTCCACAGACTCAAGTACAATAATCAATGGATTTTTTCGAAGTTTTAAATCCTCAAGGCTATTAAATCTTGGTCGTGCTAAAGCTATAACTCCTTCTGTTGAATCGCGATATGCCAATTTTTGATATACTTCTTTGCTTATTTCAAAATAGCTATTTGCAAGTTTTAACTCTTTGCAAATCAATTCTTGATCCAAAATATCTAAACACACCAAAACTGAGGTCAATTCAAATCCCGCGTTCAAAGCCAACCCTAATTCTCTTAATCCTTCAATGACAATTAGATTCTGTTTTCGGCGTTCTGAAGATTTTTGTTGAAGTTTTAAAATGTTTTTTATTTTAGGGTTCTGAATACTTGTAATTTTTTCTACCATCTCAATATAAAATATTCACAAAAATAAGACTTTAAACTTTTAGTAAAACTATGGTGTAAAAATGATTTGCTTTTGAAGTACAAACTGATTTCAGTTCAAAAGAAATTAGCGTTACATTGCATCGTTTGAGATATCAGTAAACGGTTGTGAAAGATAACAAGAATGTAAAAAACTGAATGAACCTTTGTATTTTGAAGATAATAACCAAAAATATAAACCAACATTTAATTTAAAGACTCGTTTAATGCCGGTTAGTTATTCAACTACTTTAAAAATAAATCCAACGCCATGTTTATTTTCAATAAACACTTTTGAATCTGATTTGAAATATTTTCTTAATCTTGTTATAAAAACATCAAGACTGCGACCGGCAAAATAATCATTTTCTCCCCATAAAACATTTAAGATTCTTTCCCTGGTAACCACCGCATTTTTATTCTCAACAAAAAACTTCAGAAGTTCAGCCTCACGATAAGTCAAATTAATTTCCGCTTTTCCAATATATAGCTTTAAGTTTTCAGCATCAAAAACCGTTTCTCCAATTTTATTTTTTTTACTTTCCGGATCATCGATAATAATTTTTTTACGCCTCAAGAATACTTTAATCCTTAAAATAACTTCTTCCATATTGTAAGGCTTTACAATATAATCATCCGCCCCCAATAATAATCCTTTAATTCGATCTTCAGGTAATGTTTTTGCAGTTATAAAAAGAATTGGAATCTCTTTATTAACAGCTCTCACCTTGTGAGCAAGATCAAAACCATCCATTTTAGGAAGCATAACATCAAAAAGACATATATCAAATGTTTCCTTTGAGAAAATTTCAAATGCTTTAACCCCATCAGTTGCATTAACTACCTCAAATCCTTTTCGTTTTAGGTTATCGGTTGTAATAAAACTTAAAGTTTTATCATCTTCAACATACAATATTTTTGGAATTTTACTCACATTCAAGGTCAATTAAAGGAATTACTATTAAAAACTCACTACCCAGATTTGGTTCGCTAAAAAATTTCAATTTCCACTTATGACTTTTAACTATGCTTGAAACATAACTTAAACCTAAACCGAAACCTTTTACATTGTGTATATTTCCTGTTGGAATCCTAAAAAACTTCTTAAATATTTTTTTATGATATTTTTTTTCAATTCCAGAACCGTTATCTTTTATTCTCAAACTTAAATATTTTTTATCTGACTCAGTAGAGATTTTTACTTCTGCATTAGTATCTGAATATTTTAAAGCATTGTCAATTAAATTTATAATCAAATTAGTAAAATGAAATTCGTCAGCACAAACATTATAACTTTTTGCTTTCAGCTCAATAGTTATGTTACCATTTGTATTGTTAGTCCTCCATGTGCCATTATCTGTAATATTTGCCAGTAATTCGTGTAAATTAATATTTTTCTTGTTTAATCTGCCAATATTTTCAAGTTCGCTCATTCCCAACACTTTTTCGATATGTTTTAACAAAACATTCGCCTGAGTTTTAATAATCCCAGAGTAAGTTTTTATACGTTCTGGCTCCTGAATTATTTCATTTTCATTTAAAACATCGGATGATAATACAATTGATGATAATGGCGTTTTAAACTCGTGTGTTAAGTTATTAACTACATCTTTTTGTAATTCAGAGAATCTTTTTTGTTGCATAATAAACACCAAAGCATAACCTAAAAACAAAACAACAAATATTAAAATACCTGATAAAACATAAATACTACCAATATTACCTAGGATATATTGATTTCGCCAGGGGAAATGGATTCCGAAATAATAAATAAACTCATCATGTTTTGGTAATTCAATTCTTGATGACTCATTTTCTCTTTGTCCTAAATTAATATATTTTCCATAAATCATTTCTTCTGAATAGCAATCATAAATTCCGTATTCAAAATCAAGTTTAACGTTTTGCTTTTCAAAAGTCTTTACCAAATAATGTTCTAATACATCAGCATCTATAAAATCATTAACATTTACAATGAAATAATCTGAAGATTCTTGTGAAACAGGGTTATCGCCAACATAATTAATTTCATTGAGTTCATAGATCTGTTCAACAACATCCCAAAGTGCTATACGAATTTTTTGATCCAGTTTTCGCTCTTCGTTATTAAATGTTATATGAAAAAAATAAACTTGCAAAGAGATAATTCCAATAATGGAAACTACTCCTAAAAAAATCACTAATCGAATGGCCGGTTTTCTCATAGGGGCTAAATTATATAAATATCTGATTCCCAATAAAAAATTAACAAAACTTAACAATTCAGCTAATTATAAAAACATTGAATTAATTACTATCTTTAACCTCAACGCATTTGCTTATGATTGACCTGGGAAACATAATATTAAGAAACTGGCAAGAAAAAGATATTAAAGCCCTCGTTAAAAATGCCAACAACAAAGAAATTTGGGATAATCTTCGCGATGAGTTTCCTTACCCTTATACAGAATTGGCTGCCAAACAATGGATTATTATTGCAAATAAAGATAAGCCACCAACAAATTTTGCCATTATTTATAAAGGAATTACAGTTGGAGGAATAGGGATAATAATTCAATCAGATATTTTTAGAATTAATGCCGAAATTGGTTATTGGGTAGGAAAAAAATACTGGAATAAGGGTATTGCAACAAAAGCATTAAAAGCAATGGTAAATTACTCATTTGAAACTTTTGATATTAACAGGCTATATGCACATGTTTTTGAATCAAATAATGCTTCAATATCTGTATTAAAAAAGAGTGGGTTTTTAAAAGAAGCCTGTTTAAAAAAATCGGTGGTGAAAAATAACAAAATTCACGACTGTTATATTTACTCAATATTAAAATCTAAAGGTGATATTTTACCAAAAGCTTAATTATATCTCATTGATTATTAATTAAAATTAATGAATAATTTTTATGCTCAGAGTGGAATTTGATTTTAAATTCGCGTATATTTGATATGTTATAAGCTGAGTGTTAAGTTAAGTCTGACATTTTCATTCTGTATTTTTACTCGCCTTAAACAATTATTATTTATTAAACTTTTTTTATTACTATGAACATTTTTATCGCAAACTTGAACTATAAAGTTCCAAGTGAAAAATTGCAAGAAATTTTTGGAGAATACGGTGAAGTTTCTTCAGCAAAAATTATTTTTGACCGCGAAACCAAACGCTCAAAAGGCTTTGGGTTTGTTGAAATGCCAAATGATGATGATGCTCTACGTGCCATTGAAGACTTAAATGGTGTTGAAATAGATGGAAGACAAATTATTGTTAAACAAGCAAACGAACGTGACGAAGGAGGAAAGCAAAGAACTCAAAGGAGACCAAGAAATAAATATTAGTTTTTATTACGAAATTTGTTTTACAATATATCTCTTACAGCCCGGAATATAAATTCCGGGTTTTTTTAATAATTTAAATTAAGCAACCAATAAAGCTTAAATTACATCAATTTATTGGGCATGAAAAATATTAAATATTGTAACTATGAAAACATTAATGAAATTTATAATTATTGTATTAAGCTTAGTTTTAATGTTACATTCCTGCACAGAAGATTGTGAGATAATAGAGGGATATTTTTCTACATCACCCATAAACTTTGAAAGTATAAATTCGGAATATGATGATTTTAACTCTTCTTACGGATATCTTAATCAGGAGTTTACTTATATTTTTTCATCAAATAGAAATACCCAGGGAGAAGAATTTGACATAATCAATTTCTACGCGAAATACTACTTTGATCAAACCTCAAATAGAGCATACTTTACAGCATCTAATATGAATAATAACTATTATAATGACGCATTCAACAAAATAAATACTTCTTATAACGAATACGGACCACTATCTTTATTCAGTGAAGATTATTTATACGAAATATTCTTTTATGCTTCTGACTCCAATGATAATTTAGACATAAAATATATAACACAATATGCCTGGGATAGTTCTTGGGGTGATCCTACTCCACTTGATAAATTAAACACAGAATACAACGAAGCTTATCCAACATTTACCCGATATTTCAATGAAATGTTTTTCTGTTCTGATAAAAATGGAAATTACGATTTATTTTATGTTGAAGTTTCCAGGTCAATTATTAACTGGCTTGAAACTGAAGAGCTTCCTGTATGGAATACATTTGAAAATTTAAACAGTTCTTCTAATGACAAGTGCCCTTATATAAATGGAAACTTAATGATATTTGTTTCTGACAGAGAAGGAGGTTTTGGAGGTTTTGATCTTTATTATTCAATATATAATAATGGAATATGGTCTGATCCTATAAATTTTGGAGAAGATATTAATACAGAATATGATGAGTATAGACCAATTAGTATTTACTTAGACAATTATATAAACGATGTGATGTTATTTTCTTCTAATAGGCCTGGGGGATTGGGTGGTTTTGATCTTTACTATGTTGGAATACCAAAAATGATGTTATAAACTAAAAAGTAAATAAATTTTGAATCTCTGATCGTAATGTTCAGAGATTTTTTATTTTTATGAAACCATATAATTTTATAATACCATGAGAAAAATAGTCTTAATAATAATTGTAGCAGTTTTATTCTCAGTAAAGTTATTTGCTCAGGGTAATAAAATTGTTTTAGTTCATCCGACCAAATATAATTTGGAACTTTTTACTAATTTGATTGATAAAAAGATCATAGAAATCAAGGATCTAAATATTCTTGGTATTTATCACGAAAAAGAAACTTATGATTATAAAAAATCCCATGACTTTTTATCACAAAATAACATAAAAAATATACAGTTATTAGAAATTAACGAAGATCTTGATCCATCCAAATTGTATCAAGATAATCCTTGCTCTCAGGTTTTTAATGATATTTTTCAGAAGACCAATGGAATTATATTTTTCGGAGGACCAGACCTGCCTCCTGCAATTTATGGAGAACAAATGAGCTTATTAACCAGAATGACCGATCCTTACAGGCATTATTTTGAAGCTTCTTTTTTATTTCATCTGCTTGGAGGCTCGCAAAATAAAAATTACAAACCTCTTTTAGAACGAAATCCAGGTTACACTGTTTACGCCATTTGTTTGGGAATGCAAACAATGAACATTGCAGCAGGTGGAACAATGATTCAGGATATTCCAAGTGAGGTCTACAATTTAAAATTGGTTGAAAAAGTTTTGGCAGCTGAGAACAACATACAGCACAGAAATTACAACAATAACTTAGTTAATGATTCAACTTTGTTCTCTGGAAATTTTCATCAAATAAATATTACAAAACCAAATTCGATCGTTGGTGATTATAAAAGTAATCTTATTCCTGTTATTTATAGTAATCACCACCAGGCAATTGAAAATTTAGGAATGAACCTTAAGGTAATTGCAACATCCATGGATGGAGAAATAATTGAAGCTATAGCCCATAAAAAATACCCTAATGTTTTAGGTATACAATTTCATCCTGAAGGAAAATACTTGTATGATCCGAAAATTCAATACCGCAAAAATCCTAATGATGAATTAAAATCTGGAAAACAAATATTAATAGATAGTAATAGTTACAAGTTTCACCTTGAACTTTGGAAGGTATTTACGCAGAAAATAAATTCACCCAATCATATAAACTAGTATATGAATTCATTTACTGCATTTTAAGAAAGAGATCGTTGAACTTTCTTTGATTTATAGTGTATTTTTAATATTTTTAGTAACTGATTTTAGTACTTAAAACCCTAAATTATATCTTATGAAACTTAAAATTTTTATCATTCCGGTTTTAGTGTTAGCATTCGCATGCCAAAATACTCCAAAAGAAACTGTGCAAGAAGATGAGCCTGTTGCAGAAGAACCCACTCAAAAAGTTTTAGCAAATGTTCAAAAGATTGAATTAAATATTGAAGGAATGACCTGTACAGGTTGTGAGAATGCAGTTCAAAAAACTCTTAACGAGTTTGAAGGGGTTTTTGCTTCGAAAGCAGACCACGAAAAGGGTATTGCAACGGTTGAAATAGATTCTACAAAAGTTGATATAACTAAAGTTAAAGAAGCCATTATAGAACTAGGCTATACAGCCAAAGAGCATAATGTTTTAACTGAATAATTTCTTAAACGAAATCAATTAAAAATATATCATATGAAAAATCTTACAACTGTCGGACGAATATTATTCGCACTGCCTTTTGCAGCTTTTGGATTGAACCATTTTATTATGGTTGATTTCTTTACAGGAATGCTTAATTCTTTTATTCCCGGTACAAGTTTTACAATTATTCTTACTGGAATTGCTTTAATAGCAGCTAGTATAAGTATTATGTTTAAAAAGTATATAAAGCTTTCATGTTTGCTTTTAGCGTTGCTTTTGTTCATTTTCATTGCTGCAATTCACATACCACAGCTATTTGATGATGCAACTCGCACGATGGCTATGTTTGCACTGTTAAAAGATATGGCGCTAATGGGAGGTGCATTAATGATTGCAGGTATTTATCAAAAAGCTGAAAACGAACCAGGAATTTTATAAATTATTTAAAATGAAAAAAATTGCTATTTTATTTTTTACATCCATACTTGTTTCAACATTTAATCTTAATGCCCAGCAAGCTATTAATCCAGATATAGTTGAAGTTGGCTGGATTGAGCATTTAGGAGATACAATTCCATTGGATCTGGTTTTTAACAGCGAGGTAAATAAACAAGTAAACTTAAGAGAATTAATCGATAAACCAACCGTCTTATCATTTGTCTATTTTAACTGCCCCGGAGTTTGCAATCCCCTGCAGGAAGGAATTTCCCGGGTTGCTGAAAAGGTTGATATGGAACTTGGAAAGGATTATCAAATTCTAACAATTAGTTTCGATGTAACTGATACACCTGAAAGAGCTCAAAAGAAAAAGAAAAATTTCATTGATAACATTGTTAAAGAAAAAGCTGACCATTGGATTTATTTAACAGGAGAACAAGAAAATATTGATGCAATTACCGAAGCTGTTGGTTTCAGATATATGGAAACAGGCTTGGATTTTTCGCATCCTTCCGGGATTATTCTTATCAGTCCGGATGGAATGATTACCCGTTATTTATATGGTTTGGATTTTCTGCCTTTTGATTTAAAAATGGCAATTATAGAAGCTCAGCAAGGTTTACCAAAACCTACAATCAATAAAGTATTGCAATATTGCTTTAATTATGATCCTCAAGGACAAAGTTATACTTTGAGCATAACAAGAGTTGCAGGAACAATCATAATGTTTATTGCAGCACTTGTATTTATTGGGTTAATTATTGCAAGAAGAAAGGCAAAAAAAGTAAAAAGTTGAGAAATAACTTGCTAATAAGAATTATTTACTCACTCCCAAAACTTATGCGTTTGGGAGTTTCTTTAGCTGTATCTTTTTCTGCTGTTACAGGATATATAGTCGCAACGTCATTTCTTGATTTAAAAATCCTTTACATTTTTTTAGGTGTATTTCTTATGTCTGGTGGAGCATCCGCTTTGAATCAGTTTCAGGAAAGAAATATAGATGCTGCAATGAACCGGACGAAGAACCGGCCAATACCATCGAAACTTATTGCTTCCGAAATCGGCTTAATAATTTCTATATTTTTAAGTTTGGTAGGATTTACAGTCCTATATTTCTTGACAGGTCCTGCTCCTTCCATTTTAGGTTTATTAAATATATTGTGGTATAATGGGCTTTATACTCCTTTAAAGAAAAAGACCGTTTTTGCGGTTGTTCCAGGGTCTCTAACAGGTGTAACTCCATTATTAATTGGATGGAGTGCAGCGGGTGCATACCTATTAAGCCCTCAAATTATTTTTATTTCCTTTTTTATTTACATGTGGCAAATTCCACATTTTTGGCTTTTACTTATAAAAAATGGCGAAGATTATAAAAGTGCAGGTCTAAGTACGTTTCATAGGTTATTTAACGATAGGCAAGTTAAAAGAATTTTATTTACCTGGATAATTTCAACTTCATTAACATCGTTACTGCTTGCTTATTTTGGATTTATCCAATCGCAAATATTATTTATAGTTCTCATAATGCTTAATGTGTTTATAAGTATTTCTTTCTACCAAATACTTTTTAAAAACAATAAGCTTATTCAATTTAAAAAAGCATTTATCGAAATAAATGCTTTCATGATTATAGTACTGGGATTACTTATTATTGACAGTTTGTTTTAATTTAAAAGGCATGTTTTTCTTTATCGATCATACAAAGAAAAAAACATGAACCGTCGAGCGGCAGTAAACTAAATCCTAAAAAAGTCATTAAGCGCTTAAGCAGCAAAAACTGCGAGCCACAATTGTGAGAATAAAGCTAGAATTAGAATTTTGTCGAAATGGCTTGGCCTATTTTGACCAGAAATCTTTATTGCCTTAGAGCAAGGAAAAGGATTATTTTGCACAGTTACAAAAGCTTTCAGGATTGTTCCTTTTGTACTATGATAAAAAGAGGTACAGCTTTATTCCTTCTTATCCGATAAACTTTGTAAGTAAACAATGATTTTATCCACTTCTTCTTCACTTAGTTCTCCTTCATAGGACCTCATAAGCCCTTTACTATAACCCACAACAATTTCCTCATCAGGATCGTAAATAGATTTTCTTATATAATCTGCATCTACTATAAGGGTTTTCTTTTCTCCTCCCGCTTCAACCTCAACTTCATGCCCCCAGATGCCTTTATAACTTGGGCCTACCAGTTTTGAACCATCCAAAGAGTGACAGGCTATACATCCATTCATCCTCAATATCTGCAAACCTTCAGCTCCTGGAGTGGCAGCAACCTTTGCAACTGCAGTTGTATCTATGTACCATTTATCAAACTCCTCCTGCGTTAAAACTTTTACCTCAGTAATCATAAAAGCGTGTTGTAAGCCACAATATTCTGCGCAAAACAGATCATATTCTCCTGTTTTTCTTGGCTCGAACCAGATATTGGTTACTCTTCCTGGAACGATATCTCTTTTAATTCGGTAAGCAGGAATATATAAACTATGCAATACATCAGGAGATGACATTTGCAGTTCAACCGGTCTTCCTTCAGGAACGTACAATGTATCTGTTTTCTTGCCATTTTCATATTCAAATAACCAGGACCACATTCTTGCTGTAGTTTTAACTTCGATAGCATCATCCGGTGCATCTGACATAGTTGGTATCCATGCCATCCAGCCATAATAAAACATTCCAATTACTAATCCCAACGGAATCACTGTCCAGATAATTTCTAGAATTACACTTCCCTCTATAGGTGTTGGTTCCGGATTCTTCTTTTCATGATATTTAAATAAAAAGAGAATAATTGTAACTGTGATTGCTATTAAAAAAAAGCTAATAACCGAAAATATAACAATAAACGAGGTATTGATATCTTCTGAAAAATTTGACAAGTTTGAATACATTGCTTCTTATTTAATTCTTTTAATATCCGTAATCTAAAAAAGTAATAATTAGTACAATTGTCATAACCACCAGCACACCAACAACCATTAAAGCATACATTTTTTTATCATATAACAAGTGCATAAATATTGAAAACACCAAAACTGATTTTAATCCCGCAATAGATAGAGCAACAACAATTCCCAAATTTCCAAAATCAAGTTGAGTTATATAAACTGAAAACAACGTTAATACGATTAGTGCTAAAAGTACCAATCCATACGTTTTAAAACTTACTATTTTATGTTCTGAGTTTTCCATGATTTATGCAATTAAATAGAATAACGGAAATAAAAATATCCATATAATATCAACCAAGTGCCAGTATAAACCAGTGTTTTCTAACTGGACAAACCTATCTTCATGAATTTTACCTTTATGAACCTTAACCATCATTACAGCAATCAAAACAACACCAATAATTATATGTAAAGCATGCAATCCGGTCATAAAATAATACAAACCAAAAAACAGGGTTTCTCCATGCCCAAATTGATGCAAGGTTTCTGTACCGGGAAACAATCCATGTTCGATTTTTGCACCCCATTCATAGTATTTATTAATAAGAAATACAATTGCTAAAACCAAAGTGATGCCTAATAAAACAACTGTCAAATTCTTTTTCTTCATCTGAATAGATGAAATGGACATTGCGATTGTAGCGCTGCTAACTAATAAAATTATGGTATTAAATGTTCCAATAAAAACATCCAATCCTTCTCCGGCCAATGCAAATGCAGTTTCGTTTTTATAACGCATCACTGCATAAACAATAAATAAACCACCGAAAAATAAAAGTTCAGTAAATATAAATAACCACATGCCCAGTTTTGAGCCTTCGTGATCGTAATGGTCGTGTACAGAATGTTCAGTCATATTCTGGTTTATTTAATTTCTGGTATATCTTCAAAATTTTCCAATGGCGGAGGACTTGGAATTGTCCACTCTAACGATTTTCCTCCCCAAGGGTTCATTTCTGCCTTTTCTCCTCTTTTTGCTGACTTAAAAAGATTAATTAAAATAACAGTTAGCCCGGCTATCATTATGAATGCGCCAAAAGACGA
This sequence comes from Bacteroidales bacterium, assembly GCA_028282585.1. Lineage (GTDB taxonomy): Bacteria > Bacteroidota > Bacteroidia > Bacteroidales > UBA12077 > UBA12077. The sequence continues at coordinate 28,004 of JANQHR010000097.1, forward strand.
AATGATATTTGTAAAATGAAATTCTGGAACATAATCATAATATCTTCTTGGCATACCTTGAATTCCTAATAAAAACATAGGGAAATATAAAGTCAAGAATCCCATAAAGAAAATAATCCATCCTGTATTTGCCCATGCTTCATCGTACATTTTTCCAAATATTTTAGGGAACCAGTAATGTATTCCGGCAAAAAATGCAAAACCCAAACCTCCAAATACAATAAAATGGAAATGTGCAACCACAAATGCTGTGTCATGTAGGTGAACATTTGTTGAAAGTGCACCCAAAACCATACCTGTTAAACCTCCTATCATAAAAACAAACAAGAATGATACAGCCCAGTACATAGGTGTTCGAAGCATAATCGAACCTTTATACAATGTAGCCAACCAATTGAATATTTTAATAGCGCTGGGAATAGCAACAATAAACGTTAGGAATGAAAATGCAAATAGTGATGTTTCACTCATTCCTGCCGTAAACATATGGTGCCCCCATACGAAATAGCCAACAAAAGCTATCAACATGGTGGATAATACAATTGCATTATACCCAAATATCTTTTTCTTGGCAAATGCAGGAATCACTTCTGAAATAACTCCCATTGCAGGCAATATCATAATATAAACTGCTGGGTGTGAGTAAATCCAAAATAAATGCTGGTACAAAATCGGGTCACCGCCTAAAGCCGGGTCAAAAAATCCAATACTTAATACTTTTTCGGCAACTACCATTAGTAATGTAATACCTACAACAGGTGTTGCCAATAACTGAATCCACGAAGTTCCATATAATGTCCATGGGAATAAAGGCATCTTCATCCATTTCATACCGGGAGCTCTTAACCTATGCATTGTAACGATAAAGTTTAAACCAGTAAGAATTGATGAAAAACCTAAAATAAAAGCTCCGATCAATGCAGGTAAAACATTCGATTGTGTTTGAAAGCTATACGGTGCATAAAAAGTCCATCCCGTATCGGGCGAAGCACCATTCATAAATTGAGAGGATAAAGCAATTACCGCTCCTAGCATATACAACCACCATGAAAGTAAATTTAATTTAGGATAAAAAACATCTTTTGCTCCAATCAATATTGGCAAGAAAAAATTTCCTAAAATAGCAGGAATACCTGGAACAACAACCAAAAATATCATCGTTATGCCATGCAATGTAAACACAGCATTATAAGCTTTGGCTTCCATGATAGTTTTTCCCGGTGCTATCAATTCAAATTTCATTAATAAACCTAATATAGCAGCTACTACAAAAAATGCCATTATAGCATAGAGGTACAATAATCCTATTCGTTTATGGTCAGTTGAAAAAATCCACGCAAAAATCCCTTTGTATTTACCTTTATGCTCGAGGTAGTTCGGAAGGTTTGATTTATCCATCGTTATTTAATTAATTTATTTATTACCCGATTTTGGTGTTAAAAATCGTGTCAAATTACATAAAAATACAAATTATTCAAAGAAAAGCATCATTGCACATTCATACTGAACAATTAAGCTAATGTTACCTGCTCTTTATTATATTCATATTCAACAAAAAACAAAACAACATTTTCGGTATCTCAATACCTATTTAAGACTTAATCTAAATAAAATTAGAGGATTAATTTTAAAAAAATTGGGGAAATAGATTTTTTATTGCGAAATTGATGCCAAATTTTGCAATAAAACCTAACATGAAACCGGATATATTAAAATTCTTCAGACAATTTCTGTTTGTAAAACTAGTAATTCTTCTTTCAATACAAATAACCTTTGCAAGCGATAATGATTCAAAAAAAGATTATGAATCAAATAATGGTTACAGTTCTGATGAATTAAAAATTGGTAAACGACTATTTCATGGATTGATTATTACAGGTGATAATACAATAAACTGTGCTTCGTGCCATAACACGGAAGTTATTGATACCTTCAATTGGAATCCGTCAGCATTAGAGATTGCTCTTTCGACGCAATATATGGACAGCTCTGCATTTGCTAATACTCTTCTTAATCCAGTAACAAAAAGAATTTCCGAAGTTCATGAAAATGTGCAATTAGATGCACAACAAATTCTATTAATTAGACTGTATTTAGATAATATTAAACTGAATGGTCTGGAAAAACCTAAAATGCTTGTAAAACGTTTGGCATTTTTTATTCTTTTAATAATTGTTTTTATTGTTGCATTTATTGATCTGACTTTTACTAAAAAAATAAAGTTCAAGCCTGTTCACGGAATAGTAATGCTTGTTACTTTAGTATTTATTTTTAAAATTATTTACGAGGATGCTGTGAGTTTAGGTAGATCGCAAGATTATGCTCCATTACAACCAATAAAATTTTCCCATAAAGTTCATGCAGCTGATAATAAAATTGATTGTTTTTATTGTCATCATACTGCAGAAACATCAAAATCTGCAGGTCTTCCATCTACAAATGTTTGTTTAAATTGCCATGAACTGGTCAGAGAAGGAACTAACTCGGGAAGATTTGAGATCCAGAAAATCCTAACAAACATGGAAAATGGACATGCAACAGAATGGGTTAGAATTCATAAACTTCCTGATCATGTTTATTTTAATCATGCACAACATGTTGGAGTTGGCAAATTAGATTGTTCAGAGTGTCACGGTAATGTTGAAGACGAACACCTGGCAAAACAATACGCAGATTTATCTATGGGTTGGTGCCTGGATTGTCATCGAACAAAAAAGGTTGATTTTTTAGGAAACGAATACTACTCAAAAACATTTGAAGAATATCACGAACAATTTAAAAACAGAGCGATTGATTCACTTACAGTTGCAGAAATGGGTGGAGAAAACTGTATGAAGTGTCATTATTAATTAAGAGATAATAAGTTTAAAGATGACTAAATATTGGAAAAGCTTAGATGGTAATTCCATCCAGAATAAAAAAGAAAAGGTAGAAAAGAAATCATCTACTAATCGTAGAGATTTTCTTAAAACGTTTGGCTTTGGCCTGGCTTCAACTTTTATACTTTCTCGTTGCGAAAATGCTGCTCATAAAGCTATACCGTATTTAATTAAGCCGGAAGAAGTAACTCCAAGCATCGCTAATTATTATACATCATCATTTTTTGATGGTGATAAGTTTAACAGCATCCTGGTAAAAGTTTTGGACGGGCGTCCAATAAAAATCGAAGGAAATGATTTGTCAAGCATATCCCTTGGAGCAACAAATAGTATTACTCAAGCTTCAATTCTGAGCTTATATGATGACACTCGTTATCGAAAACCAAAGGTTAATGGCGAAGATTCTGATTGGGGAACCATTGATAAACAAATTATTGATCAATTAAAAAAAGCCAAAGAGGAAAAAGGAAAGATTGCAATAGTATCTCCTACCATTATTAGCCCTTCAACTAAAAAAGTAATCGCTGATTTTATAAAAGAATACCCAACTACAGAACACATTACGTATAATGCAATTTCTGTTTCAGGGCTATTAGATGCTAATAAAGAATCATTTGGCAAAAGAATTATTCCAAACTACAAATTCGACAAGGCAAAAATTATAGTTGGCATTAATGCTGATTTCTTAGGAACCTGGTTATCTCCTGTTGAATACACTAAACAATATGTTCAAAATCGCCAGGTTAGTGAAGATAATAGAGAAATGTCATTACATATTCAGGTTGAAAGTGGTATGTCGCTTACCGGTAGTAATGCTGATGAACGAATTATAATTAATCCATCTGAAGAACAAAATTTAGTTGCAAACCTATATAATTATATAGCAAACAAAGTTGGAGAAGAAGAAATTACAGCTTCAAAACCTACAATGAAAATTACTGAATTAGGTAATGATCTTCTTAAGAATAAAGGAAAATCATTGGTTGTTTGCGGAACTAATAATAAAGAAACTCAATTAATTGTAAATGGAATTAACCAATTACTTGAAAACTATGGTAAAACTATTTCTTTTAATCAAGCTTTATTAACTAAACAAGCTGATGATTTAGAAATGGCTGATTTTATAAAAAATATTGATTCGTATAAAGGAATTATTTTTTATGATTGTAATCCGGTTTATGATTATCCCGCTAAAGAAAAATTAACTAACGCTATAAAAAATATTGAATTAAGCATTTCGTTTTCAGCTATTCCTGATGAAACTTCTGAAATTGTTAAATATGTTTGTCCAGCACATAATTATCTTGAAGCATGGAATGATTTTAATCCAAAAGAAGGAATTTATACTTTATCACAACCCTGTATACATCCAATTTTTGACACCCGTCGGGAACAAGAATCATTTTTAAAATGGGCAGGAATAGAACAAGAATACTATCAAATAATTAAACAAAACTGGAAATCTGCAGTTTATTCAAAAACAAACCTCGCATTTGATTTTGAAAACTTCTGGATAAAATCTTTGCAAGATGGAATTATTGAATTGGAAAGTAACTCTTCAGAACCAAAATATAAGAATGATCTAAGTGCTATTAAAATTACCGAGCCAAAATCAGAACTAGAACTTCATATTTATGAAAGTGTTCATATTGGATCAGGAAAACATGCAAATAATCCATGGCTACAAGAACTTCCAGATCCGGTTTCAAAAGTTACCTGGGATAATTACGCTGCCATCTCTCCCTTTTTATCTAAAGAAAAGAGCTTAAAAACAGGAGACGTAATAATAATAAGCGGTACCATGGAAATTCCGGTTTTAGTCCAACCCGGACAGGCAAAAAATACTATTTCTATTGCACTCGGTTATGGTAGGACTGTTGCTGGCAAATCAGGAAAAGATGTTGGTACTGATGTTTATCAACTAATAAAAACTGATGGTTATAAGGAATACTCGACAGATATAACGATTGAAAAAACCAAAGTTTTTAAAGAACTAGCTACAACACAATTGCACGATTCAATGGAAGGGCGCGATATTGTTCGCGAAACAACATTGGATAAATACAAAGAAAAGCCGTCGGCTGGAAATGAACGCCACAAAGAAATTGAAAAACATCATAATACATTATATCAGGAATACGTATATGAGGGGCACCATTGGGGAATGGCAGTTGACCTAAATGCCTGTACCGGATGTAATTCTTGTGTGGCTGCTTGCAGTATCGAAAACAATGTTCCTATCGTTGGTAAAGAAGAAGTAAAAAGAGCGCACGAAATGCACTGGATGCGAATTGACAGGTATTATGCCGGCGACCCGGAAAACCCTGAAGTTATCCGTCAGCCTGTTATGTGTCAGCATTGTGGCAATGCCCCTTGCGAGAATGTTTGCCCGGTTGGAGCCACAAACCATAGTGCCGAAGGTATTAACCAAATGGCTTACAACCGTTGTATCGGAACAAGGTATTGTAACAATAACTGCCCTTACAAAGTAAGGCGCTTCAACTGGTTTGATTATAATAAATCTGATGCTTTAGAAGGCAATTTGTATGACCCGCATGGAATGACAAAAGACTTGCCACGAATGGTATTAAACCCGGATGTTACTGTACGGGCAAAAGGAGTTATTGAAAAATGTTCATTCTGCGTTCAGCGAATACAGGAAAAGAAATTAAAAGCAAAAATGGAAAATCGTGCTTTGCAAGATGGTGAGATATTAACAGCATGCCAACAAACTTGTCCCGCTAATGCAATTGTTTTTGGAGATTTGAATGATAAAAACAGTAAGGTTTCAAAGCTATTTGAACAACAACGCAGGTATCATTTGTTAGAGGAGCTGCATACGTTGCCAACTGTTGGTTATTTAACTAAGGTGAGAAATAAAAAAGGTAAAAAATCAAATAATAAAGATCACCAAAAACATGCTTAAAGCTGTTTAATGAATTAAAATATTGTATCATTAAAATATTACAACGTGTCTGACATTTCAACTCGTGAAGAATTAATCCAAGGCAACAAGGATTTAAAGACGATCACCGATGATGTTTTTAACCCTATAGTTGCAAAACCCAATAAGTTTTGGTTTGCAGGACTTTTATTAGCGGCATCTGCGGCCTTAATTGGAGTAATTTCCATTGTCCTTACCGTATGGAAAGGAATTGGGATTTGGGGCGTAAACAAAACTATTGGTTGGGGATGGGGTATTACAAACTTTGTTTGGTGGGTAGGTATTGGTCATGCCGGAACATTTATTTCTGCAATTTTGCTTTTATTCCGCCAAAAATGGCGTACGAGCATTAACCGTTCTGCCGAAGCAATGACAATATTTGCGGTAATTTGCGCCGGGCTTTTTCCATTAATTCATATGGGAAGATTGTTGTTGGGTTTTTTCATTCTTCCTTATCCAAATACCCGCGATGTTTGGGTAAACTTTAATTCACCTTTATTGTGGGATGTATTTGCAATTACAACTTATCTTCTGGTGTCACTTGTATTCTGGTATGTAGGATTAATTCCTGATTTGGGTACAGTTAGGGACAGAATGAAAACTAAATTTAAAAAAGCATTTTACAGATTATTAAGTTTTGGATGGACAGGTTCTGCAAAACACTGGCAACGTTTCGAAATTGTTAGTTTTACTTTAGCGGGGTTAGCTGCTCCGTTAGTGCTTTCAGTACACACTATTGTAAGTTTCGACTTTGCCACTTCGGTAATTCCTGGTTGGCATACAACTATATTTCCACCTTACTTTGTTGCAGGTGCAATTTTCTCAGGTTTTGCAATGGTTCTTACGCTTATGATTGTAGCCCGCAAAACAATGAACCTGCAAGATTATATCACAATTAACCACATTGAACTGATGAATAAAATTATCATTTTAACCGGTTCAATTGTAGGAATTGCATATTTAACCGAATTATTTATCGCATGGTACTCAGGCGTTGAATATGAGTTATTCGCGTTCGTTAATCGTGCAACCGGACCTTATTGGTGGGCATATTGGATAATGATGACATGCAACGTAGTTTCTCCTCAATTATTCTGGTTCAAAAAGCTTAGAAGAAGTATCTGGTTTACATTCTTAATGTCAATAGTCATTAATGTTGGAATGTGGTTCGAACGTTTTGTAATTATTGTTACATCGCTCCATAGGGATTATTTACCATCCAGTTGGGAAATGTACAAGCCGACTATTATTGAAGTTCTTATTTTCGTAGGAACGCTCGGTATATTCTTTACTCTATTCTTACTATTTGTAAGGTTTTTCCCGGTTATTGCTATGGCGGAAGTAAAAACAACCATTAAGAACAAGTAGGCTATGAGGAAATCAATGACTGAAATAAATATTGAGAAGCAGAATTACTTTAATCAAGTATTTAGTAAATTTAATGTACTCAAATTTTAATCGGATGAAGCTAATATCAGGTTATTTTAATAAAGAAGCAAGCTTATTGGAAGCTGTTAAAAGCTTGCGAGCAAATAATATAAAAATAAAAGATGTTTTTTCTCCTTATCCCGTTCATGGTTTGGACCAGGCGATGGGATTAAGGCGCTCTTGGCTACCACGCGCAGCTTTTATTGGTGGAGCATTTGGTGCAATATCAGGATTTTTATTCCAGGCGTGGGTTTTTACAAGAGCATATCCTATAAAAATTGGAGGTAAACCATTTTTGGCAACACCATCATTTATTCCTGTTACATTTGAATTTGCAGTACTATTTGCAGCTTTTTCTATTGTATTTGCATATTTACTTAAGTCAAATTTAGGTGTAGGAGCTAACAATAAAATATATGATGAACGAGCTACTGATGATAGATTTGTAGTAGTTCTTGATACATCAAATGTTGATGAACAGGAAGCAGAAAAAATAAAATCAAAGTTTGAAGAAACAGGTGCTGAAGGAATAAAATATGAAGAGTAATATAGAGTCTATTATGGAAAATTACAACATAACATTTCAATTCAGCAAAAAGATAAAAACTATTTTAGCGGTCTTTATTGTTATTGGAGTTGCTTCATTAGCATACGGTATATTCGCCTATTCGCCAACCAAGGTATGGTCGGCTTTACTTTTAAACTCAGTTAACTTTTTAACGATTGGATTGGGTGCTACCTTTTTTGTTGCGGTACATATAATTACCCAATCAGGATGGCATGTATCAGTTCAAAGAATTCCTGAAGCCATTAGTATGTCATTACCTTTTGGTGCTATTTTCATGATTATCATGTTATTTGGGTTAAATAATGTTTTTCATTGGATACACGAAGTACATCATGACCCATTAATTATGAAAAAGGAAGCTTATCTTAATGTACCATTCTTTATAACAAGATTATTTATTTACCTGGCTGTTTGGATACTTTTTACTTATGTATTGAGAAATTTATCAAAGAAAAGCGATCTAAACGACGGTCTAAAATATTATAATAAAAGCAGAACTTATGCAGCTCTTTTTATCGTATTTTTTGCTATAACTATAGTTACTTTCGCATGGGATTGGCTCATGTCAATAGAAGCACATTGGTTTAGTACATTGTTTGGCTGGTATGTACTTGCCGGCGTTATTGTAAAAAGTTTTGCTGTAATTATAATTATTGTGGCCATCTTAAGAAAACTAGGTTATTTGGAGTTCATTACTAAAGAGAATATTCATGATTTAGCAAGGTATCTATTTTCATTCGCCATATTTTGGATGTATTTGTGGTTTTCGCAATTTATGTTGATTTGGTATGCCAATCTTCCTGAAGAAACACTCTACTTTATAAAGAGAGTTGATAATTACGGATTCTTATTTTATTTGAACCTTATACTGAATTTTTTAATTCCATTCCTGGTACTTATTGTTCGTAAATTCAGAAGAATACTTTGGATTGTAACCTCAATTGCACTAGTTGTTTTTGCTGGTCAATGGCTCGACCACTACTTAATGATATTCCCGGGAACAATGCTAGATGTTCAAAAAATTGGAATATTTGATATAGGATTAACCATAGGATTTATAGGGATATTGCTTTGGACAGTTTTACAATCATTAACCAAAGCTAAGCTTTTACCTAAAAATCATCCTTATTTACAAGAAAGTTTCCATTATGAAAATTTATAACATTGATATGAAAAGCTTCAGAGTTGTATATATAATATTTAGCATGTTATTTATCTTTACTTCTTGTGATAAAAGAAGTACGGAGCGCGGACACAGTTATTTACCCGAAATGGAACGATCTCAGGCTTACGATACTTATAGCGAAAATCCAAATTTTGAAAATTCCATGACTATGCGAATGCCTGTAAAAGGGACAATTCCCCGAGAAATGGTTCCTTATCACTTGGCTAAAACTGATGAAGACCTTAAAACTGCTGGAGAGATACTCTTTAACCCTTTAAAAATCGACGAAGAAAATCTTGCAATTGGTAAACTTTATTACGATAGATTCTGTAATCAATGCCATGGAGAAAAAGGTGATGGACAAGGATTTTTATATACAAGTAAAAAGTACGCATATCCTCCAACCAACCTGCTGCTTGAAAAAACTGTAGATAGGCCTGAAGGAGAAATTTACCATATTATAAATGTTGGAATTAAGATCATGGGTGCACATGCTTCGCAAATCTCACAAGAAGATCGTTGGAGAATTGTTATGTACATTCGTGAGGATCTTCAAAAATCAAGTAATTAATATTTTTTTCATGCATTAAAACGCTTGAATTTGGTATCAATTTTGAGGGTATTTTTATACTTAATCAAAACTAAATATCATGCAAAAAATATATTTCATAAGTATCTTATTTTTAACTTCAGTTTTATTAGTTAATACATCCTGCCAAAAAGAAGATAGCCTCCCAAAACCCGATTTTATTGCTAATCATTATTCGTCTACAAATAAGGAAATAACAATCGCCTTTACTGATATGTCATCTAATGATGCTGAGGAATGGATATGGGCATTTGAAGGAGGAACCCCTGCAATATCATATGATAGAGATCCAATTGTAACATATAATTCGGCTGGAACATTTAATGTAACCTTAACAGTTAGAAATAGTCATGGTACAAAAGAAATTACCAAGGTTGATTATATTAACATTGGTGATTTTCTTAATCCAACCTGGGCTGATATCCAAATTACGCATAATTCGCAAAATAAAGTTGTTGCTGTTGATGATAACATTTTATTAGCTGAAATTGAGACTCCGGTTATTAGTTATTATGCGGAGACATATGGAAAAGCCAGCGACGGAAATCAAATAGGCTTATTAATTTTCTGGAATGAAAGTTTGAACCTTAATAATGGCCTTTATTGGGACTTTATTATTGAGGATATTTTTGTATTTATAAATATTCAAAATTATGGTCCTGATAACTTTTACCCGCTAACGGTTAATTGGGGAGATCCGGAATATGAAATTACTGATAATATTACTATTCCAAACGATGGATTATGGAAATCAACAGGTTATTATGACGCTTGGGATTTCATGAAAATAAGAGCCTTTTTCGAAAGTAATTCAGATATTCACGTAGAATGGGAAGAAGATATCCATTTTGACCTATTATGGGCTGTAAACCAAGGACTTGATTTATGGTATGATGGTTCGAAAAGTACTTTAAAATCTAAAGCAAAATCTAAAAACCTCCGAGAAACTGCAAAACAAATTAAACAATCTGGTTCCGTAAGAAAAAAATAAAATGTTATAAGTATTTAAATATTAAAGCGGTAACAGCTTTCAACTATCGCTTTTCAATGAATTATTTAGTTATCTTTTTTCTATAGGTTCATAATTTCTCCACTCAGATACATTTTTATACGCGGGCCTTATAATTCGCTTCTTTTCAAAATTTAATTCTTCTATTCTATGAGCGCACCAACCGGAAATTCGCGACATAGCAAAAAGTGGAGTGTACAGTTCTCTTGGAATACCAATCATTTCGTATACAAATCCTGAATAGAAATCAACGTTAGCACAAACTATTTTCCCTGCCCGGTTTCCTTTAAACTCCATAAAAGCTTCAATACCTAACTTTTCTATCGCTTCTAAAAACTCAAATTCATCTAATCTGTTCTTCTCTATAGCTAATTTCTTTGCCATAGACTTTAAAATAATGGAACGGGGGTCTGATTTAGTATAGACTGCGTGACCAATACCATATATCTTACCTGTTCTATCATAAGCTTCCTTCTTTAAGAGTTTAAACATATAATTCTTGATTTCATCATGGTTATTCCAATTTTTAATAACTTTCTTAAAATGATCAAACATATGATTAACCCTTAGATTTGCTCCTCCGTGCAAAGGTCCTTTTAATGAGCCAATACCCGCAGTAATAGCAGAATAAGTATCTGTATTTGATGAACTAATTACTCTAACAGTAAATGTCGAGTTATTACCTCCACCATGCTCAGCATGAAGTACTTGAGCCAAATCCAGAACATCTGCGTCTAACTTTGTATAATTTCCATCGCCTTTTAACATAAAAAGAAAGTTCTCTGCCATAGAGAGTCCTGGTTTTGGATGTCTTATATATAAGGTTTTATTTCTGTAATAATGCTGCATGCTATGATACGCATAACTTATTATTGTTGGAAAGCTTGCAATTAATTTAATTGACTGAATTATCAGATTTTCCCGTGTAATCACATCGGCCTCAAGATCTCTTGCATACATAACCATTACCGTTCTGGCCAGCACATTCATAATATCAACACCTTTAAAATCCAGGATACTCATTTTAATTGCGGGGTCCAACTCTCTTTGAGTAGCAAGTAGTTCATTAAATCGATCTAATACAGATTTCATGGGTAACCTACCTGATAACAATAAGAAAACGGTCTCTTCAAATCCATGTCTTCCTTCTTTTTGAAATCCATCCACTATATGCTGTATATTATATCCTCGATAATATAATTCCCCATCAAGTGGAATTATTTTACCATCTTTACGATGATAGCCAACAACATTCCCAATATTCGTTAAGCCAACCAAAACACCACTGTGATCATCATTACGCAATCCTCGTTTAACATTAAACTTTTCCCATAAATGACCATCAATTCTACTGGTTTTTTGAATCGTTGCAGTTAAATCCTTTAGTAAAGAGTCGAATTCCTTAATATCTTTTTTCATGTTTTAGCTTTTTGGTTTATTTATACAGTTGATGCTTTAAGGCCTTTATCAATTTCATTCAAAAAATCTTCGGTATTTAAATAATGTTCTTTCTTTAAATTGTCTCCATGAATAATAAGTGCTAAATCTTTTGTCATTTTTCCAGATTCAACAGTTTCAATAGACACTTTTTCTAAACTATTAGCAAATTTTATTAACTCATCATTTTTGTCAAGCATACCTCTAAAAGCCAACCCTCTTGTCCACGCAAAAATTGAGGCTATAGGGTTTGTAGATGTTGGCTTACCTTGCTGGTGTAACCTATAATGCCTTGTTACCGTACCGTGAGCAGCTTCTGATTCCATTGTTTTTCCGTCGGGAGTTATAAGCGTTGATGTCATCAATCCTAATGAACCAAAACCTTGTGCTAAACTATCAGACTGAACATCACCATCATAATTTTTACAGGCCCACACAAATTCTCCTTCCCATTTCATTGCAACAGCTACCATATCATCAATTAACCTGTGTTCATATGTTATTCCTAATTTATCAAACCTCTCTTTGAATTCTGACTCAAATATTTCCTGGAAAATATCTTTAAACCTGCCATCATATTTTTTCAAGATGGTATTTTTTGTAGACAAATAAAGCGGCCATTTTTTTAACAATGCCTGGTTCATACATGCTCTGGCAAAACCTTTTATTGAATCATCAAGATTAAACATTACCATAGCAATTCCATCATCATCAAAATTATGTACGTCATAACTTACTTCTTCACTCCCATTGTCCGGTATAAAAGTTACTTTCAATTTGCCTTTCCCTTTAACCAAAAAATCAGTGGCTATATACTGGTCTCCAAAGGCGTGACGGCCAATACAAATTGGTTTGGTCCAATTTCTGACTACAGGCTTGATATTGTTAACCATTATTGGTTCTCTAAAAACCGTACCTCCTAACATTTTTCGTATAGTACCATTTGGAGATTTCCACATTTGTTTTAAACCAAACTCTTCAACCCTTGCTTCATCAGGTGTAATTGTAGCGCATTTAACTCCAACATTATATTTTTTTATAGCTTCAGCAGCATCAACAGTAATTTGATCATTTGTTTCATCTCTTTTTTGAATACTTAAGTCATAGTATTTTAAGTCAATATCCAAATATGGAAAAATCAGTTTTTCCTTTATCTCTTTCCATATTACACGGGTCATTTCATCACCGTCTATTTCAACAACGGGGTTAATAACTTTAATTTTTTGCATAAACAATTATTTATTTTGTGATTTAATGAGATTTAATGCTGCTCCTGCTTTGTACCACTCAATTTGTTGCTGATTATAAGAATGAGACAATTTGACAATTTTACTTTCACCGGTACTACGAATAATTTCTAACTCAATCAATTTCCCTGGTGAGAAGTCTTTAAGATTAATAAAGTTAAAATCGTCATCCTCTCCAATATGATCATAATCATCCTCGTTTACAAAGGTTAAGGCTAACATTCCTTGCTTCTTCAGATTTGTTTCATGTATACGGGCAAATGATTTCGCTATTACAGCCTTTACACCTAAATGACGTGGCTCCATTGCAGCGTGTTCGCGCGACGAGCCTTCTCCATAGTTATGATCTCCTACCACTATACTAGGTACTCCTAATCTTTTGTAATCTCGTTGTACGTTAGGCACTTCATCATATTTGCCTGTAATTTGATTTTTAATTGAATTGGTTTTATTGTTAAAAGCGTTAACCGCTCCAATTAACATATTGTTTGATATATTATCTAAATGCCCTCTATATTTTAGCCAGGGGCCTGCCATTGAAATATGATCTGTTGTACATTTTCCTAATGCTTTTATCAATAATTTTGCTCCTCTGATGTTTTCTCCGTTCCAAGGTTCAAATGGACTTAATAGTTGTAATCTATCAGATTCGGGATTAACTTTAACTTCTATATTATGACCATTTTTAGCAGGGGCTTTGTAGCCATTGTTTTCAACATCAAATCCATTTAAAGGTAGTTCAATGCTTTCAGGTGGATCCAATTTTACTTTTTCGCCTTTTTCATTAACCAATTCATCCGTAAGAGGGTTAAATACAAGTTCACCTCCTAAAACCATTGCTGTTACTAACTCAGGTGATGTAACAAAAGCATGGGTATTAGGATTACCGTCGGCTCTTTTAGAAAAATTCCTATTAAATGAATGAACGATAGTATTTCGTTCTTGCTTTTCTGAATTCTGCCTTTTCCATTGCCCTATACATGGCCCACAGGCATTGGCAAAAACTTTAGCCCCAATTTTATTAAGGGCGGAAATAAACCCATCTCTATCAATTGTATAGCGCACTTGTTCAGAACCCGGTGTTACAGTAAAAGTAGATTTCGCTTTTAATCCTTTTTCTACAGCCTGCTTTGCAATCGATGCTGCTTTTGAAATGTCTTCATAGGAAGAATTTGTACAAGAACCTATCAGTCCTACTTCAATTTTTAATGGCCAGTTATTTTTAATTGCTTCCTCCTTTAATTCAGAAATTGGAGTTGCTTTATCTGGTGTAAAAGGTCCATTAACGTGAGGCTCCAATTCAGTAAGGTTTATTTCAATGAGTTGGTCAAAATATTTTTCCGGATTTTCAACTACCTCTTTATCAGGAGTAAGGTGTTGGATAATGTTATTTGCTAAACCAGCAACTTTTTCTCTTCCCGTTGCTTCTAAATATCTTTCCATCGAATCATCATATGAAAATAACGAAGTAGTAGCACCAATTTCTGCACCCATATTACAAATTGTACCTTTACCCGTTGCTGATATTGATTTTGCACCTTCCCCAAAATACTCAATAATATATCCGGTACCTCCTTTTACCGTAAGAATTCCAGCTAATTTTAATATAACGTCTTTAGGTGATGCCCATCCATTTAGTTTTCCGGTAAGTTTTACACCAATTAATTTTGGCATTTTCAATTCCCAAGGCATTCCAGCCATAACGTCTACTGCATCAGCTCCACCAACACCTATAGCAACCATTCCTAATCCACCCGCATTAGGAGTATGTGAATCCGTGCCAATCATCATTCCTCCTGGAAAGGCATAGTTTTCCAGAACTACCTGATGAATAATACCAGCTCCGGGCTCCCAAAAACCTATTCCGTACTTATTAGAAGCCGATTCCAGAAAGTCAAAAACTTCTTTATTGGTAATTATTGCATCTTTTAAATCATCTTTACCTGTTTTATAAGCCTGTATAAGATGATCACAGTGGACAGTAGATGGTACTGCCACACTAGTTTTTCCTGAATTTATAAACTGTAAAAGCGCCATTTGTGCTGTGGCATCTTGCATAGCTACCCGGTCCGGTCTAAAATCAACATAATCTGCGCCTCGTATAAAATCTTCTATATTTTCTGAATATAAGTGCGTATATAATATTTTTTCAGCAAGACTAAGCGGGCGATCTAATTTCTTCTTTACCATTTGCATTTTTACATCATACAATTGATAAACCGATTCTATTAACTCAATATCAAATAGCATTTTTCAATTTTTTATATTTACATTATAATACTTAAGAATTTAATTTATATAACAACAGATATACTTCTCTTGTTTATCTTCTATCACATTAAATATAAATTTATTAGGAAGCTTAAGGTACAAAATAAATTTAATATAAAATAATTTATTTATGTATCTATTTAGATGCTTTGACACAAAACTCTATGCGAGCATTTCTAATTCGAATTAATTTAAGAGTTTACCTGATGGAGTAAGTAAAAATTCGTGAAATATTATTTTATGGATAAATTAATAATCTTTAAAATTACTTGTACTGCCTTTTCCATGGACTCTAAAGGAATAAACTCAAGCTTTCCATGATAATTATGCCCACCCGTAAAAATATTTGGGCACGGTAATCCCATATAAGAAAGCCTTGCTCCATCTGTTCCTCCACGTATTGGTTTGATATCAAGAGTTATACCAACTTCAACCATTGCTTGTTTAGCTTGCTCCACAATATGAATTACCGGCTCAACCTTTTCTTTCATATTATAGTATTGATCCTTTAATTCAAGCTCTACAATTTTTTTATTATATTTTTTGTTAACTAAATTAACAACTTCCTGAATTAAGGACTTTTTGTATTCGAACTTCTCTTTATCATGGTCACGAATAATATACTGTATTTCTGCCTGTTCAACGGTTCCGTTCAATTTAACTATATGAAAGAAACCTTCATAATCCTCAGTTAATTCGGGGCGTTGTTCAACTGGCAGCATATTATTTAGTTCTGCAGCAACACGAATTGCGTTGATCATTTTTCCTTTTGCATAACCAGGATGAATATTTCTGCCTTGTATTTTTATAGTTGCACCAGCCGCATTAAAATTTTCATATTCCAGTTCTCCAACAGGTCCGCCATCCACAGTATACGCATAATCAGCCCCAAATTTTTCAACATCAAAGTGGTCTACACCTTTTCCTATTTCTTCGTCTGGGGTAAATGCTACCTTTATTTCTCCATGCTTTATTTCCGGATGTTTTATTAAAAATTCCATTGCAGTAACAATTTCCGAAATACCTGCTTTATCGTCCGCCCCCAGCAAAGTATCTCCGCTGGCAGTAATTATTGTTTGTCCTTTATAGCGTTTAATTTCCGGAAATTCTTTTACAGATATATTAACTCCTAATTCTTTGCTTATTTCTAAATCTTCACCGTTATAACTTTCAAAAACTTGAGGTTTTACGTTCTTACCACTCATATCGGGTGCTGTATCCATATGTGCTAAAAATCCGATTACGGGAATATCTTTTCTTATATTTGATGGTAATATTGCTGTTACGTAACCAAATTTATCAACTTCAACCTTGCTTAATCCAATCTCCCTTAGCTCTTCAACCAACAAATTAGCCAAATCAAACTGCTTTTTTGTACTTGGAAAAGATTCTGAACTTTCATCAGATTGAGTATCAATTTGAACATATTTTAAAAATCTATCTAATATTTTATTTTTAATCTCCATTATTCTGAACTTTTGTTATACATGTTTGTAAAGATAAAGGAATATGATTTGATAAAATAAAATTCCAAATATCAAAATTCAAATCACAATTATATAATCAATTTTCGAAAACTAACCGAATAGTTTTGGAGTTTGTTTTAAAAAATTATATAAAATTTGACCATTGTATTTTGGAATTTATCAGATATTTGTATCACTAATAATTAAAATTGTAGTTATGTTAAGTAAAAATCTTCTTGAATTTCTATCAGATTTAAAGGAAAACAATTACAAAGAATGGTTTCATGAAAATAAGCCTATCTACCAGAAGTTAAAAAAGGAGTTTGAGCAATTTGTTGCGCATGTTATAGCGGAGACTTCTCAGTTTGATAATTCGGTCCAGAACCTGGAACCAAAACACTGCGTTTTTAGAATTAACCGAGATGTTCGTTTTTCTAAAGATAAATCGCCGTATAAAACAAATTTTGGTGCATATATAGTACCCGGAGGTAAAAAGTCCGGAAATGCAGGCTATTATATTCATATCGAACCTGAAGGATGTTTTCTGGCGGGTGGAGTTTATGCACCACCAGCGGATAGATTAAAAGCCTTACGAACAGAAATTTATGAAAATACCGAAGATTTCAAGAAAATTCTAGCTGATAGTACTTTCAAAAAGCTTTATTCGAATCTTTATGATAAAGATATGTTAAAGACCGCACCAAAAGGATTTCCAAAAGATTTTGAAGACATTGATTTACTTAAATATAAACATTACATAGCATCACGAAACGTTGATGACAATATAGTTGTTTCTGATAATTTCGTAGACGAAGTAAGAAATACATTTAAAGCTGCATATCCTTTAAATAAATTTATTAACGAAGGAATTAATTATCATTTGGGGATAGATAATTAAGCTGGTAGTTAGTAAATATCGACCTTTTGTTCAAAAAAATACAACGAAATAGATTGATGGAATAATGGATAAATAGGTAAGGTAGTTTCCATTTCAATTTTCCATAACATCTTTAAATTGTATCAATATTTTATAAGTCAGATCCAAACCTATTGTAAAAAACCATGCAAATACATTTCATACTTGTTGAACCGGCTGTTCCCGAAAATGTAGGGGCAGCTGCCCGTGCGATAAAAACCATGGGGTTTTCTTCATTGCGCCTAGTAAATACAAAAGCTCATTTAGATGAAAAAGCTAGCTGGTTGGCTCATGCATCGAATGAAATATTGGAAAATGCAAAGGAATTTGTATCGCTTCAAGAAGCAACTCAAGATATAAATTGGGTTATTGGAACTTCAGCTAAGAAAAGAAGGGTAAACGAGGATTATTATCCTTCAACTAAAGTTAATGAACTAATTCAGGCAAAAGCAAACACCATTAAAAATCTTGCAATTGTTTTTGGAAGAGAAGAAAGCGGCTTAACCAATGATGAATTAAAACTTTGTGATATCGTTACCAGTATTCCGATGAAAACTACCTATCCCTCACTAAACCTGGCACAATCAGTGATGATATACGCATACACTTTATCAATGCTCAGTTTTGAGGACAATAAACCTGGCCGGGAAACTAACCAGTCTGAATTAAACGTATTAAAGACTAAAACTGAACAGATATTAAATAAAATCGGGTTTGAAGAAAATACAGCAATTTATAACCGCATTATGGAACGTTTAATGATTCTTGGTGAAACTGATATTCATTTAGTATTGTCCATTGAAAATAAAATTCACAAATGCTTTAAGAAAGACATTTTCAAATAAGTTAATTTCTTAGTGCAAATAATAATGCCAAGTTTAATTTACTTGGCATTATTATAAATATTCTATTAAAATAAAATTAATCTAAGGGGCAGCGCAAATAGGTTGTGTGCCATTATCACAAAGCTCATCACAAGGAACAACAGTTATTTGTCCATTTGCGTCTATACATACTCCTAATCCTTCTTCTGCTAAACCTCCTTTACCTAAAATGGATTTTTGTTCTTTTTTGCTTAAAGTTTTTCCAAGTTTTGAAATCTTTTCTTTCATCTTTTTAAAATTTTAGATTAATAAATACTTTGATATTGCGTTTAAAGCTACCTATACTTTATACGAATTTACAAAGAATGTTTATCTCAACAAAACAGCTATATTAACTATGAATAAGTAAGTATAAAATTTCGTGGCTATATTAGTAATTCTCGTACATTAAAACTGCATTTTAGTTGTGATTTTTTTGATAAAGACTTCAGTCATTCTTTTAAAAAATAAAAACCTTCTTAAAGAAGTTTAGCACTTTTTATAAAGCCTAATCAATTTCTTGAAAGAAATAGTGCTAACGTCTACATTAACTTTCTTTGTATCTTTTTTAGTTAACTGTAAAATATAAAAAGCAAATTACAAAAAAATCAACTAATTAATTATCAATGTTTTATATTTAAATAAATTTACTCTAATCAGCACTTTATAGAGTTGGCAATCAACCTTTAAGTCGACTCCTTTGTTCATTATGAAAGTAAAACCGAGAAGATATTAAATGAAATCGAATTTAAAGAAGATACGGCTATTTATAACCGCATTATGGAACTTTTAATGATTCTCGGCGAAACAGAAATTCATCTATTGCTTTCTATTGAAAATAAGATAAACGATTCGTTAAATAAGAATTAATTCTTATTGCATTTCCAACTTTAAACCAGGTACAAATTTGTACTAATAATTAAGGTGTTCTAATTAAATAAAACACTTAAAATAAGGTGCTTTAGGACACTATTATTTTTGTTGTTTTACTCGTTTTAGCAAGCGGTTTTGAACCGTTTTTTTATTTGATGAACTTAAGGCGTAAAATATGGTTCTAATTTTAAGTGAAAGTTACTGTTTATTAATAATTCAAACGACCACTTAAGTTGATTGCTAACTTCAATTTACCAATAATATTTTTTATATATTTAGAACATGGCAAAAAAACACAAATTACAAAAGGAACTGGGATTACTAGATGTATTAGCAATAAGTACAGGTGCAATGTTTAGCTCGGGGTTTTTTCTATTACCTGGGATAGCATCTCAACAGACTGGTCCTTCCGTATTCTTAGCCTATTTAATTGCCGGGTTTCTAATTATGCCCGCGATGTTTAGTATGGCAGAAATATCCACTGCATTGCCCCGTTCAGGAGGGACATATTTTTTCCTTGACAGAAGTTTGGGGCCTTTAATGGGCACCATAGGCGGATTAGGAACCTATTTTGCTCTTTTATTTAAAACGGCTTTTGCCATTGTAGGTATTGGAGCTTATGCCGCAATATTTTGGGATGTGCCAATAAAAACAGTTGCGTTGGCCGCCACGTTAGTTTTTATGTTTTTTAATTTGGTAGGTGCTAAAAAAACGTCCCGCTTACAGAATTTTCTTGTTTTGTTTTTGCTGTTGGTATTAGGATTATTCATTTTTAACGGGCTTTATAAAATCTTTTTTGCCGATGGGTTTAATACGCATCAATACCAGAAACAATTTGAACCTTTTTTTACAAATGGCATAGATGGATTAATTACCACTGCAGGATTCGTTTTTGTATCGTATTTAGGTTTAACAAAAATTACAAGTATCGCTGAGGAAATCAAAAATCCGGAGCGTAATATACCATTAGGAATGTTACTTTCTTTAGTAATAACAACTATAATTTATGTCCTTGGGATTTTTGTAATGGTTGCACTGATTAATCCTTCTGACTTAGCTAATGACCTTGCACCTGCTGCAACTGCCGTTAAAAAGATCTTTAACTGGATGCCCGGGGAGTTGGGTACTTATATTATGGTTGGAGCTGCTATGGCAGCCTTCGCATCCACGGGTAATGCAGGGCTGTTATCCTCTTCACGTTATCCTTTTGCCATGGGGCGCGATAAAATTTTACCAAAAAAATTCTCTAGTATTGGAAAAAAGGGCTCACCGGTAACTTCAATTCTTTTAACCACATTGCTTATTATACTTTTTATTTTTGTCCTTTCGGAGGAAGGGATTGCCAAAATGGCAAGTACTTTTCAGCTTTTGATATTTACTTTAATTAACTTTTCTGTTATCGTATTCCGTAAAAGCAATATTGAATCGTACGACCCCGGATATAAGTCTCCTCTTTATCCATGGATGCAAATTGCTGGTATTGTTCTCTCTTTAATATTAATTGCATATATGGGATTAGCTGCTCTGCTTCTTGCCGGATTTATTTTACTTGCCGCCTATTTATGGTACCGTTATTATGTCCGAGAAAAAGTACAACGAGAAGGGGCCATATTTCATTGGTTTGCACTTCTGGGAAAATATCAATATCCTGAACTTGAGCAAGAATTTATGACTATCCTTAAGGAAAAAGGATTGCGGCAAGGCGACCCTTTTGACCAAACTATAATGCGTGCCAGGATAACTTATATAAAAAGAGAAATGGAGTTCAAAGAACTGGTTAATACGGTTTCTGAATTATTTTCGACCGAAATGCATGTTAATAAGGAATTACTTATTAATGAATTTCATACAATAACAAGCATAGAGCCCGCTTTAATTATTCCTGAAGTTTCAATTCTCTATGCAAAAGACGAAAGTATTGATCATCCATCATTACAAATCATTTTATCGCAAAAAGGAATAAATAAACCGGTTAAAAAGAGAAATATAATATCCGAAGACTTTATTAAAGTATTCTTCTTTTTAGTCAACCCTGCTAAAGAAGCCCGCCAGCAATTAAGAATGTTATCCAGATTAGTAGATATAGTTGAAAGAAATGGCTTTGTAAAAGAAATTATGAACCTTGTAAGCCATCGAAAAATAAAGGAATATTTGCTCTATAATGAAAGGTACATCACTGTCCAGATAAAACAAAAAACCAAACAATTTGAATTAACTGGTAAACAACTAAAGGATATAAAACTACCTCCTGATGTACTTGTTGCACTAATTGAAAGGGATTGTGCATCTTTTACACCACATGGAGATACTGTGATTTACGAAAATGACGTGCTTACTATTATTGGAGAGCCAGGGTCGATAAATAAATTATATGAATTATATATGAGTTAAATGTACAAATAAATCATTCAAGCATTTTATCCCTAAATGCATTCAAGAATAAAACATCTCCCATTTCGGTGTAGCCCTCAAATAACTTCTCCCCTTCATGTTTTATTTGTTCGCTACGGAAACCTATCATTGTTAAACCTGCCTTCACCGATTTTTCATTAATTAATTGCTTTAAATTCATTGATTCATCAATATCGATGAACTCAACATTTTTTAAAGAAATTGGTAATCGTCCGGTTTTTACCAATTCTAATAAGTGATCTGTTGCTTCGTCATGTTGACCTGGCCGACGAACATTAAATATTTTAATTTTAGCCCCTTTCCAATCCGAATGCCCTAGAATTATGTAGCTTAGTAAAACCATTAAGTTTAGATTTTTTTCATCAACTCTTCTCACCCAAATATGAATTCCTTCATGGTAATTCACCCCCCTGTTCGACCCTCCTAAAATTCCAACATCATACCCTCCAGATCTAACCAGTGGATAGTTTTCTGCAATTTGCTCTAAATTAACCGGATCCTTTTTATCATACTCAAACAAAACCAAGTTATTATCTAAACCTGAAATTCCAGGCAATTGAATGATCTGTGCAATTGCTGATGTATATGATGGAGATACGATTGTATCCACATAAACATTACTATTTCTGGATTCTGCTCGTTCTATCAGTAAATCCAACACTTCTTTTGATTGTAAATGCGTTGCTCTGGAATAATAACCCTGAATGTATTGAATATATGTTCCAAAACCATATTTATGAGAGATCCAGGTTAAAAGACGAAAAGCATTGTCGCGGTCAGAATTTACTTCTGTAACACAAACTGCAGATGGGTGCCAACTTGTTTTTTTCTTAATTGCCTGATTCTTTTGCAAGTAAACCTGTAGATTTCTATTAATTTGAAATATTGCACTCCTAAATATTGATTCCAAACCTTGACGCTCAGAATGGTAATAACTAATATATATATAAAGAATTACCATTACAATAATTGCTAAAATAGCGTATAACGAATCCATTCTGAACATTAAATAAATGGAAATTACAAAGCCTATTAACGAGAGAATCCAATGCGACCTAAATGTTGGGCGATAAGATGGTGATGAACCGAAATGATTTAAAAAAGAGATCAGACATAACGAGCCGTAGGTAAGCATAAAAAACATAGATATAATCCTGGCAACTGCGTTTACATCACCTAAAGCCACAAACACAAATGCTATTAAAATCGTTATAACAGATGCATTGAATGGTTCATTTGTTGCTCCCTTTACATTTGCCATCGCTCGGTTAAATCTCTTAAAAGGAAATGTTTTGTCATTTCCTAAAGCCTGCAAAGTTCTTGGAGCAACCATTACAGAACCCAAAGCAGATGAAATAGTAGAAGCCGCTAATCCAACCGGTATTATAAATTTACCGAAAACAGCAATATCAGCCATTACTAACTGATTATTTACAAGATCTTCGGGTGAAGCAGAGTTAACTAACTTAAAAATAATAAAAATATAAACTATTAATCCTCCTAAAGTAGCTGCCACCGTACCTAGCGGAATCGATTTTCCCGGATTTTTTAAATCACCGGATAGACCAACTCCAGCTGTCATTCCCGTAAAAGCAGGAAAAATAATAGCAAAAACAAAAAAGAAATCGTTCGTATTTCTCAGCGGACTACTTGAGATTCCTTCAACAGTAGAAGCATATTCAGTTTTACCAATAAAGAATAAAAAAAGTGATAAAAACAAGATTGCGACAACAACATAAAGAGCCTTTACTCCCATATTTGCACCTTTTCTTAGAATCAAAACAGCTAAAATAGCCATAGCGGGTAAACTAATTATTTGTCTGGGAAGATTAATATTATAAACATTCTTAAACCAATTAAATACCGGTTCAAAGGCCTCTGTAAATGCAATTACGTAAAAAGCTACACTTATAGCCTGAGAGAGATAAAGTGCAATGCCAATTGTTCCACCAATATTTAAACCAAATGACCGGGAAATTATAAAGTATTCGCCTCCACCTTCAACGCGTTGGTTAGTTGCAATTTCAGATATTGCAAAAGCAGTAGGTATTGTAACAAAATGTCCGATTAAAACAATTAGCAGAACGCCTCCAAAACCAAGTGTTCCTACTGCAAAACCAAATCGAAGGAATAAAATAGCACCTAATATGGTAGATATTGCGGTAAAAAATACAGGTGCTGTACCAAATCCATTGGCTCTTTTTTCAATCATAGTAAGATTTTTAACCACTAAATTTAATCATTTTTATTGATTGAAAATTACCTGAAAATGAATCAATCTATTTTTAACAAAAAAAGCTGCCCCTAAGAGCAGCCTTTGTAAGCTAAATATAAATTATTAACCCAAATACTTCTTTAAAAGTTTATTTTTAGAGGAATGTCTTAGTCGTCTGATTGCTTTTTCTTTAATCTGACGCACTCTTTCTCTAGTTAATCCTAATTCATACCCTATTTCTTCCAAAGATAAATCTTTACCACCTATACCATAATAATATTTCAGCACCATTCTTTCCTTCTCAGGAAGAATACTTAAAGTTCTTTCAACCTCTTTTGCCAAAGATTCTTCTAATAAGCTATTATCTGCGTTTGGAGAGTCAGTATTTTCCATTACATCCAATAAACTACCCTCTTCACCGTCAGCAAACGGAGCATCTACTGATAATGGTTTTCCTGATAATTGCAAAGTATCTTCAACTTTATCTTTTGGTAGATCAACAAACTCTGCCAACTCATCTGCGGTAGGAGTACGATCGAACTGCTGCTCCAAAGTTGAATATGCTTTATGTATTTTATTTAAAGAACCAACTTTGTTCAATGGTAAACGAACAACTCTCGATTGTTCGGCAATAGCTTGTAAAATTGATTGACGAATCCACCATACAGCATATGAAATAAATTTGAAACCTTTCGTTTCATCAAATCTTTCAGCAGCCTTAATTAATCCTAAGTTACCCTCGTTAATTAAATCAGGAAGGCTCAAACCTTGAAATTGGTACTGTTTTGCTACTGAAATAACAAAACGCAAGTTAGCTTTGGTTAATCTTTCTAAAGCCGCCCTGTCACCTTTTTTAATTCTTTGAGCTAATTCTACCTCTTCTTCGGCAGATACCATCTCCTCTTTTCCAACATCTTGCAGATATTTCTCTAGAGAAGAACTATCACGATTTGTAATAGATTTTGTAATTTTTAACTGTCTCATTTCAGCCTCTCCTTTTCTATATTTTTATGCGATAAATATTGGGGACATTATTTTCATAATATCATAACAAGGAATTATATAAACTTATGGTAATTCAATACTTGCCTAACCCAAAACAAACAACTAACTATACGAAAAATTATGCAAAGAAACAATTTATTTTATAGAATAAAAAATTAAAATTGCATTTAATTGCTCTTGTGTAACGAAATTTCAGCATAAAATGTTTTATATTTCATTATGTTTTTTGCACTATTAGTAAAAATTAACAATTTTCTGATAGATATTATGAAATACTTTCACACCAGTTTCAATTATGTCATCGGGAAAATCATAATCGGGGTTATGCAATTGAGGTTGCTTTTCTCCTGCTCCTAACCCAAATATTGCGCCTTTAAATCTTTCAGTAAAATGTGCAAAATCTTCAGACCAGCGCAAAGGTGTTGCTTTGTAATGATAACTCAATTTAGCAGTAATAACAGCACTTTCAATAATTTTAACCATTTCGTTATTATTAACTATAGCCGGAAATTCTTCAACGTATGAAATGTCTAGCTTTAATTTATGTTTTTTGGCAATTTTATTCGCTAAAAATTCAGACTGCTTTGTCAATCTTTCCATATCATCGTTAGAGAAAGTACGTAATGTAGCCATAACCACTGCGTTTCCTGGTGTAGTTCCAAAAGCTATCTCACCCAATTGTGCATGAATTATGGTAAGTAATGTAAAATCGGAAAAGTAACCTTCTTTCTTAGGCAAATCATTTAATTGCTTAATAATATCAGTCATTGCAATTACCGGACTATTTCCATTTTCAGGTTCTGCTGCATGCGATGTTTTTCCGGTTAATTTAATGATCATTCCCTTTGAAGCTGCTGCAAAAGTTCCATCTCTTAAAATGATCTCTCCTTTAGGAAATCCGGGAAGATTATGCAATGCAAAAGCATAATCGACTTTTATTTTTTTAAACTTCTTATCATTAACCACTCTAAAAGCTCCCTGCCCGTTTTCTTCTGCAGGTTGAAAAAGTAATACAACCTGCCCTTTTTCAGGAGTTTTTTTTGAAAATAAATCAGCTAAGCCAGCTACTATTGCCATATGACCATCGTGTCCGCACTTATGAGAAACGCCTTTCTTTAATGATTTATAATCCAAATCATTGATCTCTTCAATTGGAAGAGCATCCAGGTCACATCGAAAAAGTATTGATGGACCTTGTTTCTGTCCTTTGAAAATACACGCTAATCCGTTTCCACCAATCCCTCTAATTATTTCCGTATCTTTATATTGAGATAAAAAAGTTGCTATACGTTCAGAAGTTAGAATCTCATTATCTGACAGTTCCGGATATTTATGCAATGTATGTCGAAGTTCGATAATCTTATCTAAATCAAATAATTTATCCATTTGAAAACTAATTATGGTTTACAAAACTAACATATAAAAATAGATTTAAGTATAATATATCATAATAAATTGTTATAACTTGCGCCCGAATTTTAGGAAATAAATGAAATGAAAAAAGGAAACTTAATTGCATACATTTCAGTAATTTTAGCCATGTTGTTTTGGAGTTATACTTTTATATGGTATAAAAAAGTATACGATTTCTATAACCCAATAACGGTAGTTTTCTTTAGGTTAATTATTTCTTCCATATTTCTGTTTTTGTTAATGTATCCTTTAAAAAGGCTACAAAAAATAAAGAAAGGGGATCTAAAATATTTTATTCTTGTTTCTATATTTAATCCTTTTTTATATTTTATTGGAGAGAGTTACGGAATCAAATATGTATCGTCAACTTTAGCTGCAGTAATTATCGCCACAATTCCTTTATTCACTTCATTCACCTCATCCTATTTTTTTAAAGAAAAAATAACCAAAATGAATTCGATAGGAATTTTGGTATCTATAATTGGCGTAGGATTGGTAATTTTTAATAAACAGGAAGCAGCTGAAGCTTCTTTTTTTGGTTTGGGAATGTTATGGTTTGCCGTGGCTGCTGCAATAGGTTATACTTTAGTTCTTAAAAAACTTGCTTCAAGATATAATCCAACTAGTATTGTAACTTATCATAACTTTATTGGAATATTTCTTTTTGCTCCTTTATTTTTTATTATTGATTTCCCTGAGTTTAAACAAACCGGGTTTTCATCAGAAGCATGGATTCCATTGCTTGAGCTAGCGATCTTCGGATCTTCTTTTGCCTTTATTTTCTTTACCTTTTCTATTCAAAGAATTGGAGTTGGAAAAGCAAATGCCTTTACCAACTTAATTCCTGTAATTACAGCAATTATTGCATATTTTGTTTTAGACGAAATACTTAGCATCAATAAAATTACAGGTATCTCATTGGTTATTGGGGGATTGTTCCTATCGCAAATAAAAACAAATAATTTTAGGCATAAACTAAGATCTTATATAAAACCAAGCGAATAATGGGTGTTTTAGATAAAATACTATTGTTAGAATTAAAGAACAGGGCGCTTGATTTAAAACCAGAGACAAAAGCATTTTTCAATAAAATTCGTAAAAAAAAGCCTAAAAACCTGGATAAGGTCATGCAAGAGCTTAACGATGAAGTTTTTGATGAACTTAATTGTCTTGACTGTGCCAACTGCTGTAAATCTATTAGTCCAACTTTGTACGATAGAGATGTAGAACGATTGGCAAAACATTTCAAAATGAAACCTTCTCAGTTTGCAGATGAATACTTATACATGGATAATGATGGAGATTACGTTTTTCTGAAAACACCCTGTCCATTTCTAATGCCCGATAATTATTGCACAGCATATGAAGATCGCCCAAAAGCGTGTAGAGAATATCCACATCTTAATCGAAAAAGATTTTATCAAATCCTAAATCTAACCTTGAAAAATATGCAGGTTTGCCCAGCTGTTTATGATGCTGTTGAAAAACTAAAGGAAAGAAAAGAAATTATTTAAAATAAGTTTAAAACTTTTTTTGGATGGCAAAGAAAAGTTTTAAAATCACCCTCCAGTCTTCACCACTTACCTCAAGGGAGGGCAAAGTTTGGTTTATTCTCACCTACGAGGCCGGCTAGGCATGGATACCCAAAGAGTAGAGGATAAATACTTCTTAACTAATGAAAACTATCATCGTCGATTTTGGTTCTTTCTTCAATAAAAGAACAAATAAAACCTTCAAAAAAGATAGAACTTAGTTAACAAAAACATTCAATCCGTTCTCAATAATCTTTACATTTAGTATTTTACCCATTTCACCTGGTTCCCCATCATAGTGAATCACATCAGGAGATTTTCTCTTAACGATAATATTTTTGCAACTATACGTTTCCAAATAAACACTTTTATCAATGTTTTTAAGGAATAATCTCGCACCAATTCCTGGAGCTGTTATCAAAGGGAATGAACGCATAATAGCAACTTCTAATTTACCATCCTGAATATCAGCTTTTGGTGCTATATGAGCATTATTGCCATATTGGGAAGCATTTGCAAAGGTTATTAGAAAAGCATCACGCATAATTGTTGTTCCATTCATAGATATTTCATATCTCTTAGGTTTGTATCTTCTAAACTCAGATACAGTAGCCTTTATATAATTTGTAAATCCACGACCTTCCATTTTATCAAAAAGGTGTCCTATATGAGCGTCAAAACCAACTCCTGTAGTACAAAAGAATTTTTGATCATTGATTTTTCCATAGTCAATTTTTCTTTTATTCCCTGCCTTTATAAGATCAAGCGCTTTCTCGGGTTTTAAAGGGATCTTCAAATGTCTGGCCAATCCATTTCCTGATCCAAATGGAACAATACCAAGTATAGCATTACTATCAGCAATTGCTGAGGCTACCTCATTAACTGTTCCATCTCCTCCAACCGCAACAACTTTTTTATATTCTTTCTTTGAATACTTTTTTACGATCTGAGTTGCTTCGCCAGCAAAACGGGTAAATATAATTTTTGTTTTATATTGATCTTCCTTGAATTTTTCTTCAATAAGCTCTATGATAAATTCTTTTGGTTTATTTCCCGAAATTGGATTTATAACAAATAATAGTTTTTCTTTCATCACACTTCGTCAAAGTTCTTCTATTGGCTCCAAAAATATATTAGAACCATTTTATAAAAAAGAAAAACGTAAACTTAATTTAAACTAATATCCTATAGTATACTGTTAACAATACCTTAACAGTAAATATAAAATTTTCAATTTCTTAATCGTGTAATAACAATCCCTTAAATTGACCGTCATTACTTCGAAACAAAAAGCAAAATGATTAAACCGAACCATTTTAAAACCATAGTAATATCGGATGTTCATTTGGGAACTAAAGCATCAAAAGCAAAAGAATTAGTAAGGTTCCTAAAAAGTAATACATGCGACAAACTTATCTTAAATGGCGACATTGTGGATGGCTGGAGGCTTAAAAAGAATGGTAAATGGAAGAAAAAACACACTCGTTTTTTTAAGGTCTTAATAAAAATGATAGATAAATTTAATACTGAAGTAATATATATTCGCGGAAACCACGATGATTTCCTGGATAATATGATGCCTCTTACAATCGGCAACCTATCTATCCAAAAAGACTATCTTCATAAAAGTAACGGTAAAAGTTTCTATGTGCTTCACGGTGACATATTTGATACAATTACAACTAATCTTAAATGGTTGGCAAAACTGGGCGATGTTGGATATACATTTTTACTTTGGTTAAATAAAGTTTATAATAATCGTAGGTTGAAACGCGGGCTTCCATATTACTCTTTATCTCAAGACATTAAACAACGAGTTAAAACTGCTGTTTCATATATATCAAGTTTTGAACAAGAACTAGTAAAGCTTGCTAAATCAAGAAATTGTGATGGTGTTATCTGTGGACATATTCACCATCCTGATATACATGATTATGATGGAATTACATATTTGAATTCCGGTGACTGGGTAGAATCATTAAGCGCGCTTGTTGAGCATTATGATGGAAAATGGGAGATTCTATATTATAATGAATTGGTAAAAGAAGAAATACCTCCTAAAAAAGAAAAAGTTAAAAAACCCGAGTTTGTTTTGCCGAACATAATAAAAACCAAAATAGCTTAAATACCTGATGAAATATCTTTTTATAGTCCAGGGCGAAGGTCGTGGGCACATGACTCAAGCAATTAGCCTGCGAAATATGCTTGCTCAAAACGGGCATGAAGTTAGCTCTGTTATCATTGGGAAAAGTTCAAGACGCGAGATCCCTTCCTTTTTCTTTGAGAAAATTCAAACAAAGGTTCATCCCGTTAATAGTCCAAATTTCGTTGTTGGTAAGAAAAACAAAAGAATAAAGATTACTAAATCAATAATTATAAATCTATTACATTTTAGAAGATATCTAAAGAGTTTAGGTCAAATAAAATCGATTGTAAAAAATGAAAATCCGGATGTAATAATAAACTTTTATGATCTTTTAGGAGGGCTTTTTTACCTTTTTAATAATCCAAAAATCCCATATTATTGTATTGGGCATCAGTATTTATTAAACCATTCAGAATTTCCTTTTCCCGAAGGTCATAAATTAGACCGTTTTCTTTTAAAAATTAACACGTTAATAACCTCATTCAGAGCTAATAAATTTCTTGCACTTTCGTTTCGTCTAATGGAAGACCAACCAAAAAAGAAAATTTATGTTGTTCCACCTTTACTTCGTGATAATGTTTTAGAATTAGAACCAAAAAACGAAGGGTTTATCCATGGTTATATGTTAAATCAAGGCTATGCAAAAGATATTATGGACTGGCATAAATTGCATGTTGATACCAAGGTATATTTCTTTTGGGATAAAAAAGAAGCCGAAGAAGAAACGGTAGTTCATAAAAATCTGGTTTTTCACAAAATAAACGATGTAAAGTTCTTGGATTATATGAGCCGTTGCGAAGCTTATGCAAGTACCGCAGGTTTTGAATCAATTTGCGAAGCCATGTATTTAGGTAAGCCAATTATGATGGTTCCAACGGCAGGCCATTTTGAGCAAAAATGTAATGCAATAGATGCCAACTTAAGCGGAGCCGGAATTTGGAGTGAAGAATTCGACTTAACCAAACTTCTTAATTATATTCCGAATCATAATACCGATAATTCTGCTTTTAAAAGATGGGTTGACAGCGCAGAACAAAAATTTCTTGCGTATTTAAATCAAGAATAATAAGAATACAGATTGTTCGTTTAAAACTTAATGTGATCTAATTTTCCGGATAATATTGTAATTTCATTATTTTTACTCAATGAAGAAAATTCATGCTGTAATTATTGTAATATTACTTGCAACTCAGTTATATGGGCAAATTGGTGGCACTCACACCTATGATTTCTTGAATTTGATCAATTCTGCAAGAGTAGCATCATTTGGAGGTGATGTAATTGCCATTAATGATAATGATTATAGCTTAACATATCATAATCCTGCTTTATTAAATCCAAATATGAATCAGGAATTGGCACTAAATTATGTCAATTATTTTACTGATGTGAATTATGGTTATGCCTCCTATGCATCGAATATTAGTAACTATGGTATTTTTTCGGGAGGAATTCATTATATAAATTATGGGAAGTTCATTGCCGCTGATGAAAAAGGCATTATAACCGGTGAATTTAAGGCTGCAGAGTATGCTATAAACCTAATCTATTCAAGAGCCATAGATAGCACGTTCCGGCTTGGGGTAAATGTTAAACCAATAATTTCAACACTTGAAAAATATACATCTTATGGCATTGCAGCTGATTTTGGAGTAGTTTATAATAAACCTGGTAGTTTATTTACTGCTGCTTTGGTTATAAAAAATGTAGGAACCCAACTAAAAGCTTATACCGACACCAGGGAAACTTTACCATTTAATATCCAGTTAGGGATATCTCAAAAATTGAAACACGCTCCATTTTTATTTACAGTCACCTTTGATCACTTAGAAACCTGGGATTTAACGTATGATGAACCACAAAGTGAAGATGTAATCTTAGATCCGGCGGCAAGCGAAGAATCCGAATCTAAAATTGATAAACTAGCTGATCAGTTTATGCGACACATTATTCTTGGAGTTGAATTCAATCCAATCAATAATTTTTATGTTCGCGCTGGATACAACTACAGAAGAAGGCAAGAAATGTTAATTGAATCAAAAACATCTACTATTGGTTTCTCATGGGGATTTGGAGTTAAAATATCTAAATTCCATATAAATTATGGCAGAGCTACTTACCATTTAGCCGGAGCTTCCGATCATTTTTCCATTTCAACTAATCTTAATAGTTTTAAGAAAAATTTATAACCGATTATTATTTGATATAGATTGATTTCCCTTACATTAATTAATAACCAATCCAAAAAATAAGATTATTGGAAAATTGGATTATTGAAAACTATTACATTAACTGCATCATTCCATAAATCCAACTATCCAGCTAATTATTATTTATTAATTCTTTTTTGGATTAATGGAATCTCCTTACTTGAAAACTTGTCAATTGTTGTTTTTGGATTTAACTTTGATGTTCAAATTTAAACGTGAATGATCCAGACCAAAAAAAAAATTATTATCGCTATTGATGGTTACTCATCATCGGGGAAAAGTACACTTGCCAAAGAAATTGCCAAAACTCTTGACTATAAATACATTGACAGCGGAGCAATGTATCGCGCAGTTACGTTATTTGCGATTCGAAATAACATTATTGATCCGAAAAATCATCAAATTGATGAAGAAAAACTTCGCAATTTGATCAATCAAGTTCAGGTAAATTTTAAATACAATTCTGATAAAGACAAGCAGGAAACTTATTTAAACGAAGAAAATGTTGAAGAAGAAATTCGAGAAATGGAAGTTTCTGATAATGTTAGTTTTATAAGCAAATATGGATTTGTAAGAGAGAAGATGGTTAAATTCCAGCAAGAAATAGGAAAAGAAAAAGGCATTGTTATGGACGGTCGTGACATTGGAACTATTGTATTTCCAAATGCCGAACTGAAAATCTTTATGAATGCAAATGCTAAAGTAAGAGCAGAAAGAAGATACCTGGAACTAAAAGAAAAAAATGTTGATGTAAGTTTTGATGAGATTCTGGAAAATGTAAGGAAAAGAGATCATATTGATGAAACCCGCGAAGAAAGTCCACTAAAAAAAGCATCGGATTCAATTGAGTTAGATAATAGCAATATGAATCGTCAAGAACAATTAGACTGGATTGTTCGTTTAGTAAAAGAACGGATTGGCTAAGTTATGAAAATTGATATTGATAGTAATTCAGGTTTTTGTTTTGGCGTGGTAAACGCTATACAATTGGCTGAAATGGAGTTGGAAAGAAACGATACCCTTTATTGCCTTGGAGATATTGTACATAATAGTGCTGAAGTTGAAAGACTTAAACAAAAAGGATTAGTTACTATCGATCATCAGCAGTTTAAAACTTTAAAAAATTGCAAAGTTTTGTTACGTGCTCATGGTGAACCTCCGGAAACTTACCAAACGGCAATCAAAAATAATATTCAACTTATTGATGCATCATGTCCTGTGGTTTTGAAACTTCAAAATAATATTAAACTTGGATTTGATGAGATATTAAGTAAAGGTGGGCAAGTTGTAATTTATGGAAAAGAAGGCCATGCCGAAGTTAATGGATTAGTGGGACAAACAAATGGTAAGGCAATAGTTATTGGTGGAATGGAAGACTTATATAAAATTGATTTTTCAAAGCCAATTAATCTTTTCTCTCAAACTACAAAAAGTATCGCTGGTTTTTATGAAATACAAAAAGAAATAAAAACAAAAATGATTTCAGCTCAGGGAACAGAAGATGTTGAATTTATTTCGAACGATACTATTTGCAGACAAGTATCTCATAGAGAACCACAGTTACGCGAATTCGTAAAAAAACACAATGTCGTAGTTTTTGTAAGTGGAAAAAAAAGCTCAAATGGCAGAATGCTTTTCGAAGTTTGTAAAGATGAAAATCCAAATACATATTTCGTGTCCGATGCAGATGAACTTCAGAAAAAGTGGTTTGTAAATACCAAAACTGTTGGTGTTTGTGGAGCGACCTCAACTCCACGATGGTTAATGGAAAAAGTTGCTAAAAACATTGAAAACCTTTCAAATTAAATTAGATTTGCTGGGGAGTAAACAAACTTTTAATGAACAATCAACTATTTCAATTTGCAGATGTAATTCTTCCATTGCCTTTAAAGCAACTGTTTACTTATAGCATTCCATTTAGCATAGCAAAAGAAATTGAAGTTGGTAAGAGAGTTATTGTTCAATTTGGAGCAAGAAAGATTTATACGTCAATTATTTATTCAATTCATAATAATGCTCCAAAAGAATATAAAACTAAAAATATCATTTCAATTCTTGATGAAAAACCAATTATAAATAAGTTCCAATTAGAACTTTGGCAATGGATAGCTGATTATTACATGTGCTCCGTAGGTGATGTTTTTAAAGCCGCTTTACCATCAGGACTAAAGTTAGAAAGCGAAACTAAGGTTATTTATAATCCTGAAAACATTGATCAAAAGAGATTTACCTCAGCAGAAACATTATTACTTGATTATTTATCAAATAAAAACATAGCCAGTATATCGGAAATATCAAAAGTTTTAAATAAGAAAGATTCGCTTCCAATCATTAAATCTCTTTTAGATAAACAAGCTGTTATCCTTGAGGAAAAACTTCGCGAAAACTACAAACCAAAAACAGAAAGTTATATAAAACTTCATGAAGATATACATACTGAAACGAAGCTAAACGACATTTTTGACTCACTAAACCGTGCGCCCAAACAACTTCATACGTTAATGAGCTATATTAAACTTTCAGGTAGCTTTATGAAATCCGGTAAAGTTTCTGAAGTTACTAAAAAATCATTGGTTGATGATTCAAAATCAAGTTCTACAATTATCAAATCATTAATTGAAAAGAACATATTAAGCGAATATGATAAAAATGTAAGTCGGTTAAATGAAGATATTTTTGAAGAAAATGAAATGAAAAAATTATCTGATCCACAACGAAAGGCATTTGATTCAATTAACAATCAGTTTAAAGAAAAGGATGTTGTTTTATTACATGGCATTACTTCTAGCGGAAAAACCGAAATTTATATTCACTTAATTAAAGAACAACTGGAACAAGGTAAGCAAGTATTATATTTATTGCCGGAAATTGCATTAACTGCTCAAATCATAAATCGCTTGAAATCAGTTTTTGGAAATAGAGTTGGTATTTACCATTCAAAATTTAGCGATTCGGAAAGAGTTGAAGTGTACCAAAACATTATAGAACCAACCGAAAAACTTAAATATGATGTGATTTTAGGAGTAAGATCATCGCTTTTACTACCATTCTCAAATCTAGGTTTGGTAATTGTTGATGAAGAACACGAAAACACATATAAACAGTATGATCCTGCTCCTCGATATAATGCAAGAGATTGTTCGATCGTTTTGGCGCAAATGCATAAGGCTAAAGTTTTATTAGGAACCGCAACACCTTCTATAGAAAGTTTTTTTAATGCACAAACTGAGAAGTATGGCTTTGTAGAATTAAGTACAAGGTATCAAAGTATAAAATTACCTGAAATTCATTTAGTAGATATTTTAAGAGCAAAAAAAAGGAAAGAAATGCGTTCGCATTTTACTCCTGCTTTAATTGATAGCATAAAGGATTCATTAGCATTGAACGAACAAGTTATCTTGTTTCAGAATCGTCGGGGATTTGCTCCATACCTTGAATGTGATATGTGTGGGTGGATCCCATACTGTACAAATTGCGATGTAAGCTTAACTTATCATAGGCATAAGAACGAATTGGTATGCCATTATTGTGGTTATACTATCCGAACTCCAAAAACATGTAAATCATGTGGGCACGTTGCTGTTCAAACACGCGGATTTGGAACTGAAAAGATCGAAGATGAGATAAAAATCTTCTTCCCAGATGCAAAAGTTGCGCGAATGGATCTGGATTCAACCCGATCAAAGAATGCATATCATACTATTATATCAAGCTTTGAAAATGGTGATATAGATATACTGATTGGCACTCAAATGGTATCGAAAGGATTGGATTTCGACAATGTAAGTTTAGTAGGAATTCTAAATGCAGATAATATGCTTAACTATCCTGATTTCAGGGCATTTGAAAGAAGCTACCAATTAATGTCGCAGGTTAGTGGTCGTGCCGGAAGAAAAAACAAACAAGGTAAAGTTATAATACAAACTAGTAATCCTGCACATCCCATACTTCAATTTGTTTTAGACAACAAATTTGAAGAAATGTACAAGTCACAACTACTAGAACGAAAAAACTTTAAATATCCTCCATTTTATCGTTTGATAAATATCAGCATTCGTCATAAAAACAAAGATGTTTCAGACAAAGCAGCTCATAACTTAGGTGTAAGCTTAAGAAAGGTTTTTGGTAAGCGTATATTAGGACCTGAACCTCCTATCATATCAAGAGTGCAAAACTATTTTATCCAAAACCTGATTATGAAAGTTGAACGAGAGAGGTCATTTCAAAAAGCTAAGCAAATTATAGAAAAACAAATTATAGAGTTAATTACAACTGAAAACTTTAAGTCTGTTCAAGTTTCAGTTGATGTAGATCCGATTTAAAAAAATATTAAAATGAAAACTAAAAAGATAATTGCGTATTTATTTATATTAATTGTATTAATTATATTCACTCCCTTTGCTATAAATAGCTTTATTAAAAGCGCGAATAAAAAAGCAAACGAGTATGTTCAAAATTTCAAACCAGTTACTGCAAATCTTTCAGATGGTGAATATCATGGGAAATTTAAAGCTTTTGGTATTGTAACTATTTCTGAAGTTGAATTTCAAATAGAAAACAAAATTGTAAAAAACATCAGGTTTAAAAGAATGTTTCACACTCCGGGGAGTCCGTATAAAGAAACCATTGTAAATCAAATAAAAGAAACTCGCAAACTGGAAGTTGATGCGATTACCGGGGCAAGCAGAACAAGCAACTTTGCCAAAGCTGCTATTAAAGCAGCTATTGAAAATGAAAAATAAACTTATTGGTTAATCCATCCTTAGTTTATTCCTTTTCATCTTTTAAATATTCCATTTTGTCCACATTAAATTGTGGACAGGCATTTTTACGCTGAATTTTATTCAATAAATATTTTGATATTATGAGACAGCGAATCAGAAATGCAATTATCCTTTTTTTCTTTCTAACTTTTCCTATCTCATTAAATTACTTTTCTCCTTATGTAATTATTGATGGTTTACGTAAAGGAGTTATTGCCGGAAGTGCTCTTTTATTTACAACCCAATTGCTTTCTGCATTATTTCTTGGAAGAGCATTTTGTGGTTGGATTTGTCCTGCTGGTGGGTTACAAGATTATTGTACCTCCGTAAATTCCAAAAAGATTAAAAATGGAAAAGCTAATTGGATTAAATACTTTATCTGGGTACCATGGATTTCTTTAGTACTTTTTATTGGTTTAAAATCAGGAGGAACCATTAAGATTGATCCGTTTCACATGACGAATTACGGTATTTCTGTTTCGGAACCGTCAGCATATATTAATTATCTTTTGGTAGTTTTTCTATTTGTAATCTTATCATTCATTTTTGGCAAGCGAGCATTTTGTCACTATGGTTGCTGGATGTTCCCTTTTATGATTATCGGGTTAAAAATCAGAAGCATCTTAAACATACCTTCACTCAAACTGAAATCAACTCATTATAAATGTACAAATTGTTTGCAATGCAATAGTGTTTGTCTTATGAGTCTGGATGTAAATAACATGGTAAACGATTCAAAAATGAATCATGATGAATGTGTACTTTGCGGCAGATGTGTTGATAGTTGTAGTTCAGAAGCAATTAAATATGCTTTTTCCTCTAAAAATATTAGTACTTTTAAGATATAAAATTAAAACTATGTTTGATTACAATCGTGAAAATTACTATCGGTCTGTTTTAAAACAAATAATCATTATAAGCCTTCTTGCAGGTTTAATCATTACCTTATTTTACTATTACAGAACAATTGCTAACAATGAACCCAGACAACTAAGAGATAGCATTATATCATTCATATTTTCGGTATTGGTAACTTTTTCAATATTCAGTATAAATATACAGTTGGCCAGAATATTAGAAAAATGGTATCCGTGGGGCAAAGAATTTTTTAAACGTTTATTTATTGAAATTACGTTAACAACATTAGTTGCTGCTACAACAATCTCAATCATTTTAACAATTTTTCTTTTGTTCCTGGGTAAACCTCAGGGAGATACCAATCTCCGAATAACTTATTTGGACCATATAATACAAGCAATATTATTTAATAGTATCGCAATGGTGATTATTGAGCTGGGAGCAGTTGTAAAACAATGGAAAGAATCTGTTATAAAATCAGAACGATTAGAAAAAGAAAATATTTTATCTCAATTCGAAGCATTAAAACACCAACTAAATCCTCATTTTATGTTTAATAGTTTGAATGCACTTTCTTCGTTAATTGATGAGGAACCTGAAAAAGCTAAAAAGTTTTTATCAATGTTTTCTAAAATGTATCGTTATATTTTAGAGGTTAAAGATAGGCTTGTTGTTGAAGTTAACGATGAACTAGAATTTATTAACGCTTACATTTTTATGCAAAAAATAAGATATAACAACAATCTAAATGTTGAAACCAAAGTTAAATCAAGTGAACTAAAAAAGTATTTACCTCCCCTATCATTACAATTATTAGTTGAAAATGCCTTAAAACATAATGAAATATCGAATGATCATCCATTGAATATTTCTATTTGTTCTGAAAACGATAACATAATTGTTAAAAACAACTTGAAAATAAGAAATAATGAAAGTAATAAATCCGGAATCGGACTTGAAAATCTTAGAAAACGAATTAACTTTATATCTGATAAGGAACCCGAGTTCTATACCAAAAATAATCAGTATATAGCTAAGATTCCATTTATAGAAATTGAAGAATAAAAATTAATATTTTGTAATTATGAAAAAGTCATTACTATTTCTTGCCGCAGTTTTATTATCAGTTACAATTCATGCTCAGGCAGAAAAAAAAGAAATAAAATTTAACAGTTCTGATAACATTACTATTACCGGCGATTTATATCTAACGTCAAACTTGAGTGCGCCTTTTATCATTCTTTTTCACCAAGCAGGGTATAGCAGGGGTGAATATATTGAGACAGCTCCTAAATTTAATAAACTTGGATTTAACTGTTTAGCTATTGACCAGAGATCTGGCAAGGGCGTTAATGATATTCCAAATGAAACTAATAAGGAGGCTTCAAAAAAGGGTTTGTCCACTGAATATCCAGATGCCATGCCAGACCTGGAGGCTGCGATAAAATATGTTGAAAAAAATTACGAACCTAAAAAACTCATTATTCTTGGTAGCTCCTATTCTTCCTCCCTTTCTTTAGTTTTAGCCGCGAAATACCCGGATAAAATTGATGCTGCACTAGCTTTTTCTCCGGGTGAATATTTCCTTTTTGAAGATAAAAAAATAGAAGATTATGCTTCAAAAATTGAGATACCTGTTTTTATAACCTCTGCTAAAAGCGAAGAACACATGTGGAAACCATTTTTTGAAAAAATACCTGAATCTTATAGAACTAGTTATTTACCAGAAGTTGAAGGAATTCATGGAAGCAGGGCTTTATGGGAAAAAATTGAAGGAAATAAAGGATATTGGGAAGCAGTTAAAAGTTTTTTGGACAAGCTTTAAGCAATGAAAATCTTAATCATTGAAGATGAAAAAATAGCTGCAAACAACCTGGAGAAATTATTAAAACAAATATCTCCTAAAATCCAGGTACTGGACAAATTAGAGACTATCCGTAGTTCTGTTAACTGGCTTTCAAACAATAAAGCCGACCTTATTTTTTTAGATATCCATTTAGCAGATGGTTTAAGTTTTAAGATTTTTGATGAAATTGAAATTAATACTCCGATAATTTTTACAACAGCTTATGATAACTATGCTATAAAAGCTTTTAAATTAAATAGTGTTGATTATTTGCTTAAACCCATTGATATTGATGAACTTCAACAAGCTGTTAATAAATTTGAAAATATACATTTAAATAATAATCAACAGATTACTGATTATAAGGCTTTAATTGAAGTTATTCAAAATCCAAAATCTACTTATCAGAAAAGATTTTTAATAAATGTTGGTTCCAAAATAAAATCTGTCGATATCAAAAGTATCGCTTATTTCTATGCAGAAGATAAAGCTGTATATGTCTGTACAAAAGATAAACACCGATATATTATTGATCAAACTATTGAGAAGTTGGAAACTATTTTAGATCCTGAATTTTTCTTTAAGATTAGTAGAAAATTCATTATTCATGTTGATGCAATCGAAGAAATGCATACCTTATCAAAAAGCAGAATAAAAATTGACTTAAATCCCCTATGTGATCCAGAGGCCATTGTTACAATAAATAACGTTTCCGAATTCAAAAACTGGCTAAAAGGAAATAATTAAAACTATAAATCATGAAAAGAATATTACCAATTTTATTAATATTACTTTTGGGCTGTAATCCTAAAATCGATATGGAAGAAGAAAAAGAAAAACTATTACAAACTGATATTGAATTTTCTAATAGATCAGTTGAGGTTGGCAACCATCAGGCATTTCTGGAATTCGCATCACCAGATGCTGTATTGCTGCGAGATAACTCATACCCAGTGGTTGGAAAACCTGCATTAAAGAAATTATATTCGGAGTTATCTGATTCAAATTATAGGTTGACTTGGAAACCAAGTTTTGGAAAAGTATCCAAATCCGGCGATTTGGGTTATACCTATGGAATTTACTTACTCGAAATCACAGAAGGAGAACAAAAAGGACAAATAAGGCAAGGCACCTACTGCTCTATTTGGGAAAAAAATGCTAAAGGTGAATGGAGATTTGTTTTGGACACAGGAACTTCAGGTTTAGAAGCTAAAGATAATTAATCAATAGTTGTTGAAAATTGAAAAATCCTATCTTTGCAATCTAATTTCTAAATATAGGAAAAGTGAAAAGTCAAGATATCAAGTCTATATTCGAGTCATTTAATCAATTCAATATATTAATTATTGGCGATGTAATGATCGATTCATATATGTGGGGAAAAGTGAATCGCATCTCACCAGAAGCTCCGGTGCCTATTATTATGAGCACAAAACAAGAGAATCGTCTAGGTGGAGCTGCCAATGTTGCTTTAAATGTTCAGGCACTTGGTGCCAATCCAATTCTTTGTTCGGTTATAGGAAAAGATTCAAAATCAAAAATTTTCTATAATTTACTAAAAAAAAGAAATCTTACCGACGAAGGTATATTAGAAGATGAAAGCAGGATAACAACTGTAAAAACAAGAATTATCGCCGACAACCAACACCTTTTACGAGTAGATGAGGAAATTGATGAAGAATTAAACCCCGAAACAGAAACAATCTTTATAAAAAACGTCCAAACCATTATTTCTGATAAAAAAATAGATGCTATCATTTTTGAAGATTATGACAAAGGCTCAATAACCCCTGAGGTTATAAAGAGTGTTGTAGATCTTGCTAATAAAAGCAATATCCCAACATTAGTAGATCCTAAAAAACGTAATTTCATGGAATATAAAAATGTAACTCTTTTTAAACCCAATTTCAAAGAATTAGTAGAAGGATCGAAAATAGATATTAAAAAGGGTGATTTTGATGGCATCTTTAAAGCTTCGCAAAAGCTTCATTCCGAATTATCCTCCAAATATCTTTTAATTACTTTATCAGAATTGGGAGTATTTATAAGCTACAATAGTTCTTATCAAACAATCCCTGCCGAAATACGTGATATTGCAGATGTCTCAGGAGCTGGAGATACATTAATAAGTACTGCAAGTTTATGTCTGGCTGCAGGCTTAAAACCTGAATTTATAGCAGGAATCTCAAATCTTGCTGGTGGTTTAGTATGCGAAAAAGTGGGTGTTGTACCTATTAATAAAGAACAACTTTTAGAAGAATCATTAGAAAAATATTGTAATAATTAATTCATATAATGTATTGTTCTTTCTCTTTCAAACATTTGAGGGTAAAATGACAAATCATTGTTAATAATTTGTTCATAAATCAAAATAAAATGTTTACAATTCTTATCTTAGTGAAATTGAAAAACAGGATAAAATTGTATTTTTGAAATCCTAAATTAGGTTAAAAGTCTTTAAAAACAGGATCATTCCTTAAAACATATCTTTATGGCAAAAATAATTGCATTAGCAAACCAAAAAGGAGGAGTAGGTAAAACTACTACTGCCATTAACTTAGCAGCAAGTTTAGCTGTACTTGAAAAGAAAGTTTTAATCGTTGATGCCGATCCACAAGCAAATGCTACGTCAGGAACAGGTTTTGATATTAGAGCAGTTAAAACAAGTATTTATGAGTGCTTAGTTGATGACCAAGATCCAAAAAATATTATATTAAACAGTGATATAGAAGGTTTAGATTTAATTCCTTCCCATATTGATCTGGTTGGTGCTGAAATTGAAATGTTGAATCAGCCAAACAGGGAGTATATGTTGAAGCACGTTATTGAAAAAGTAAAAGATGATTATGATTATATATTAATTGATTGTTCTCCATCTTTAGGATTAATAACAGTTAACGCTTTAACTGCTGCAGATTCCGTTGTAATTCCCGTTCAGTGCGAATATTTCGCATTAGAAGGATTAGGAAAACTATTAAATACTGTAAAAATTATTCAATCAAGATTAAATAAAGAGCTTGAAATCGAAGGTTTCTTATTAACCATGTATGATCCTCGTTTAAGACTTTCAAACCAGGTAGTAGATGAGGTTAAAAAGCATTTTCAAGATATGGTGTTTGAAACTATTATTCAAAGAAACATTAAGTTAAGTGAATCTCCAAGCTATGGGAAACCAGTTGTATTGTATGATGCAGCTTCCAAAGGATCTGTTAATTATCTGAATTTAGCTCGTGAGATCTTACAAAAGAATGATGAAACTAAAATGGCTAACGCAGAAAAAGTAGTTGAGGAATAAATATAAAATAAATTTGGAGAGAAAATGGCAAAAAGAAACGCATTAGGTAGAGGATTAGGAGCATTAATTGATGACGCGGGTCAGGAACATATTGTAACTGCTGATGCCGTTAACGA
Source organism: Bacteroidales bacterium (assembly GCA_028282585.1). GTDB lineage: Bacteria > Bacteroidota > Bacteroidia > Bacteroidales > UBA12077 > UBA12077. The sequence continues at coordinate 71,470 of JANQHR010000097.1, forward strand.
GATTGATATTGATAAAATTGAGGCAAACCCTTTTCAACCAAGATCAATTTTTAATGAAGAAGCTTTAGAAGAATTAGCAAACTCAATTAAAGAATTAGGTATCATTCAACCTATTACTGTTAGAAATCTTAACGATCATAAATTTCAGTTAATTTCGGGTGAAAGAAGGTTACGCGCGGCGCAAATAGCGGGGTTAAAAAAGATTCCTGCATTTATTCGTTTTGCTGATGACCAGGGAATGTTAGAAATGGCACTGGTTGAAAATATTCAGCGTGAAGATCTGGACGCAATAGAAGTTGCAATAAGCTATCAGCGATTAATAGAAGAATGTAAACTTACACAAGAAAGTATGAGCGAACGTGTTGGCAAAAAACGCTCAACCATTTCCAACTATTTAAGATTATTAAAGTTACCGGCAGAAATTCAATTAGGAATTCGTGATAAACAAATATCAATGGGTCATGCAAGAGCTTTAGTAAATATTGAAAACGAAAAAACTCAGCTTAAAATTTATTACCAAGTAATAGACGAAGGATTATCTGTTCGTAAAACAGAAGATATCATTCGTGATATAAATACTCCAAAAGCAAAGACTCAGAAAGAAAAAGTACGTTTACCAGAAGAATATGAGCAATTAAAAAACCACCTGGTGGAACATTTCGAAACAGCAGTTGATTTTAAACGTAACAATAAAGGGAGCGGCAAAATCGTTATTCCATTTAAATCTGATGAAGATTTAGAAAGAATTATGGGAATTATTGATAAAATGAAATAATTTTGCCCGGTATTTATTTAAAACAAAATCACTTTGCTGGGAACAAATATTAAAATCCTTTTAATAACGATACTTTTACTAAGTTCTGCATATATTGGGAAAGGACAGGAAATGCCCTCACCGGAAAATAATGTAAATCAAGAAATCTTATTAAAAGTTCATTCGCCACATAAGGCTACTATTTATTCCGCACTAATTCCTGGTTTAGGGCAAATCTATAACAAAAAATACTGGAAACTTCCTGTTATCTATAGTGCTACTGGTATTTTTATTTATTATTTCAACTTTAATAATAATGAGTATAATGCCTTTAAAACAGCTTACGCACAGATGGATGCAGAACAAATTACAAGCTTTAGAGGATATACTGAAAAAAATGTTCTACTTAATATAAAAGATAATTACCGCAGAAACAGGGATTTAAATGTGATCTCGCTAGCAGCTATTTATTTATTAAACATTGTGGATGCAACCGTTGATGCTCATCTCTTTAATTATGAGATAAATGATGATCTTTCTTTAAATATTCAACCAGCCGTTAAACGATCAGTTGATTATCAAAATGCATACGGAATAGCGTTTAGAGTAACTTTTTAAAGAAAACCTTTAATCATTTTAACAATTTATAACAAAAATCGTTTCCTTTTTAAATAGAATTGTACTTATTTCGGGCTTTATACTAACTTTGACTTATAAATCTTTAGATATGTTAAGAAATCTATTTTTAATTTCAATAGTATTAGTACAGTTTATTAACTGTAAGGCTAATTCAAACTTCACTAAAAAAGACTCTATCAGATTCTATAATGAAATTAATGAAAGTTTTCAAACAAACCTTGATAGCCTAATTAATCTTTGGTATGTTAAGAATACAATAAAAACAGATTACAACTCAAATTATGATTCCTCTTTAATACCCGAATTCCCAGACTCAGTTTATATAGAACGATTACAAAATCTACCTTCAATAATTGATTTATCTTATAATAAAATCGTTCGCAATTACATTCACGTTTATACAAAAAAAAGAAGAGAAAGTGTCGAAACTATGATTGGATTGTCGGATTATTACTTTCCTAAATTTGAAGAAATTTTCGAGAGTTATGGCATTCCAACAGAACTAAAATACATGGCAATAATAGAGTCTGCTTTAAACCCTAGAGCCGTTTCACGTGTTGGTGCCACAGGTATGTGGCAGTTCATGTACGGAACTGCCCGAATGTATGATTTAACTGTAAACTCATTTGTTGACGAAAGACGGGACCCTATAAAATCAGCTCATGCGGCAGCATTATTTATGAAAGATCTTTATGCAATGTTTAACGATTGGACATTAGTTATTGCAGCATATAACTGCGGTCCTGGAAACGTAAATAAAGCAATTCGCAGATCAGGAGGCAAGCGCGATTTTTGGGAAATTTATTATCGATTACCAAGAGAAACGCGAGGCTATGTACCTGCGTATATCGCTGCAACCTATACTTTCAATTATTATAGCGAACACAATTTAAATCCTCGTTATCCGGAAATTCCTATCGCAACTGATACAATCATGATTTCTGATAACTTACATTTAAAACAAGTATCAGAAATATTGGATTTGCCTCTAAAAACTTTAAGAGATTTAAATCCTCAATATAAAAGAGACATTATTCCTGCTAAAGGAACTCAATTCCCTATTACCATTCCAATGAATTTTACTGGCGCGTTCATTGATTTAAAAGATTCAATCTTTGCACATAAAGATTCTATATACTTTAATGCTGATAATACAATAAAAAATCCGAAACGTTCTTATTATGTTCCTCAACCTCCTGCCAACAAAGATAAGTTAATTTATACTGTAAAGTCAGGTGATAATCTTGGTTACATATCCGAATGGTATAATGTCAGGATTTCAGATATTCGATACTGGAACAATATCCGTGGGAATATGATCCGCGTGGGTCAGAAGTTAAATATTTATGTTCCAAAAGGAACTGCTTCAAAATATTCTAATATTAACAAGCTTTCATTTGAACAAAAACAAAAAAGAATTGGAAAATCAACAGCAAGAACTGAAGAAGTAAAAAATGAGCCAAAAGATAAAAATTATGTGTATTACAAAGTTCGCTATGGTGATACTCTCTGGGAAATAGCTAAGAAATATTCTGGTGTTACCGAAAATGATATCATGAAACTTAACAATATGACCAGTGCAAAATCACTAAAGGCTGGGCAATACATTAAAATTAAACCAAAAGGGTAAAATTTTCGGTTGTAGTTAGTATTTTTCTTAAAGTTGGGATTATGTAATGTAAACGCAATCGACAAAAATAAGTTGTAATAACAAATTCATAATCTTTATGTTTTAAAAGTTTCTGGTTTGTTATTAAATATACAGCAATCATTAATAATATGCTATAGTTTAAAAAAACTCTTCACGCCACTTTATTCGCTTAAATACCAATGCCACAGGCATTAGTTAAGTTAATATTTACTACCCACAACCATACTAATACAACCAGCTATTTCGATTGTATCCTTGTAATTGTATGGCCTCTCATACATACCTTATGCTATTTAAATGCTCACCTTTTGAATCAGGTATAAGGTTTTAAGGGATCAGAATTTTCTTGTCGATACTAGTTTATCTTACAAGTTTTAATTTAACGATAGCAATAAATCATTCTTTCTAAAAAAGTTTATTCAAAATCTTTCCTCCATTAACATTAAGCAAAATCTGCAACTCAAATTTTCTCTTGATTTAAGCAACTTAAAAGTGAACTTTCTATTTTATAATTTGTCAACTAATTATTAGTCAATAAAACCGAATTTATGAGTTTATGCGAAAAAAGGGCATAAGCGGCAAATAGACAACTTTAAACACATAAATCTAATGAAATTAATAAATTATCTTTTAAGCCTGATATTAATATCAAATATTTTATCTACCTCCGCTAAAGGGCAATCAATATACAACTATACGTTTATTGATATGGAAGGAAGTGAAGTTGAGCTATCTGAACTTAAGGGTGAAAAACTCACTGTTCTTGATTTTTGGGCAACCTGGTGTAAACCTTGTATCAAATCAATTCCTAAACTAATTCAGTTATCAGAAGAATTTAAAGATTCCGGCGTAAATTTCATTGGAGTTAACGAAGATAGTCCACGTAACAGTTCAAAAGTAAAACCCTTTGCATACTCTTTAGGCATTACATACCCTGTAATACTTGATACTGATCAGGTTTTAATGAATGATTTATTAGTTAGTTCGCTTCCTACTTTAATTATTGCTAACGCTGAAGGCGAGATTCTCTATACGCATATTGGTTATTCCAATAATGATGAAATAATCCTGAAACAAAAAATTGAGGCTCTTTTAAATGAATAGATATAAATACATAAAGCTATCTGTAATTATAATTGTTTTTTCCACCAACGCTCATAGTCAGGGTGTTTTCAGAGGCAGTAATTTGTTAGAATACCAATTAGGAAATATTCCGGGTTTGGAGCCTGAATATCAATCATCATTATATGATCAACTAAATTTATCATACAAATTTAAATCAATCACTCTCCAAACCAGAATTGAACAGTATTACCCGTCTTTTGATGATAACAAAAGTTATACTAACATAAGTCAGTACAGAGCTAAATTTAAAACAGAAGAATTATCCATTGCAATTGGGAATATATATCCCTCTTTTGGGAGAGGGTTGTTATTAAGAACTTATGAGATTCCTGGTTCCATTTGGGAAGATCGAGGTTTTAGAGTAAGGTACGGATTCTACAAAGACCTTGAAGGAGCAGAAATAAATTATAAGCTGGGAAAATTTAAAATAAAAGGGGTTTATGGAAAAGTTTTAGATGTTACACTTCCCCCAACTTTAAGCAAAAACGAGCGCAGACCAGATTTAGTGCAGGGAGCAGAACTTAGTTTTCGGCATAAAAAACTTGGATTAGGAACCATTTTTATGAATCATAAGATTGCCGAAAATAATGATAACTATGTTTCTACATATATGAAAAGCGGGATTACAAAGAATTTATCTTTATATACAGAATTAGCTTTAAAAGCTGGATCCGATGCAGAACTTAAATTTGATAATGATAGTACCTATGGTTTTTATTTTAGTTTAAACTACGTTAGGAAAAGACTAGGAATAAGTTTAGAATTAAAAGACTACAAGAATTTTTCAATAGGTTCAGGAATATCTGACCCTCCAACCTTGGTTAAAGAACATTCTTATAAATTATTAAATAGAAGTACTCATGTTCCGATTTTATCTAACGAACGAGGTTATCAACTGGATATTTATTACAGATTACCCAACAACAATCTTTTTACTTTTAATCATTCAATAGCTTATAACGAAATATCAGAGTCGAAATCGTATCTTTTTAAAGAATTTTTTACCGAGTACCAAACTCAATTTGGGGAACAAATATTAGCAAACTTCTTTTTAGATTATTCTAGTGATCCGTTTACAAATGAAGATAACAGATATTCCGGAGGATTTATTTTTGATATTAGCCACAATAAAGCAAATAGCATAATAGAAAGCCAAATACAATTTGTTGAAAGGAAAGTAATTGAAACAAGCAAATTTTATAATTTTTATTTTTCTTATCAGTTTAATATCAGGAATAAACTAACTACATCGGCTCTTTTAGAAATAAGTAAAGATCCCTTTTTGTTAAATGAAAATGAAGAATACGCTTTTTATCCCGGAGGAACACTTTCTTACCGACCAAATAACAAACATAACATAATAATATTCTATGGAAAAAGAAGAGGTGGGCCGGCATGTAATTCCGGAATTTGTTATGATGTATTAGATTTCCAGGGTTTAGAAATCAGAATTTTGTCACACATATAAACTAAATGATATGAAAACAATGAAAATTTTTACTTTAATAATATGTCTCCAAATTCTTAACTTTGCGCAAACTAATGTTTTAGCTCAAGGTGTTGGAGATTCTGCACCTGACTTTACATTAAACACAGTAAATGGAAATGAATTTACTTTGTCTGATCATGCCGGAAAAGTAATATTTTTGTTTTTCTTTGGTTACAGTTGTCCACACTGCTTAGCTAATGGAAATAATACTGAAACTGGTATCTATGATGCTTTTAAAGATAACTCAGATTTTGTGGCATTGGGAATTGATACATGGGATGGCAATAAATCGGGCGTTGAAAATTTTATTAATCAAACCGGCATTACTTATCCCGTTGCAATGACTGGGTCTTCGGTTCAATCTTTATATAGTACAACTTATGATCGTATTATTGTTATAGATCAAAGTGGCACTATTCAATTCAAGGCAACATCTAATGCAACGTCTGGTGTGGTAAGTGACGCAAAGCAGGTAATCGAAAGTCTTTTAACTACAACTTCCACTAATGTTTTCGGAAGTATAGGCCAATCTTTAAATATATATCCAATTCCAGCAAAGGAATCAATCTTTATAGAAAATCTGGATGCACGAATTGAATATGCAAATTTCGAAATTTTAAATATGTCAGGGCAAATAATTCGTTCAAATAATCTAAATTATTTGGGATCCGGTGAAACCATAGAATTACCTTTGAACGAATTAGACGGTGGAATTTATATTTTACGATTAAACAGCGAGCAAAATACTTATACCAGAAGGTTTATCGTTACAAAATAATTTAACGTATGTGGGAAGATGACATTATATAGAATCTTCCCATTTCTTACCTTAATTTTTAATACTACTTAATTATAATCAAAACAAAACATATTATTTATTTACCACTTATTTTAAAGAAATATTGATATATTTAGAAATCAAATTGAAAGCATCCAAGTGTAACTAAATGAAGCCTTACAAAATCTTTTTGTTTCTAATAAGTATTTTTATATTGCTTTTTGTTATATCGATGGCTTTTCCTAAGGATGGAATCCAGATTAGAAATAATATCTTTCTTCGATTTCCTGATATCAGAAATGTACTTACGCCAGAAGAATCAAAATATGCGGATATTTCAGAAATATTAAAATATCATCAAGAGGAAATTACTAAAAATATAGAAGATCTGGTATTAGATACTACCATAAATAATTCTGACTCAATTCTTGTTGCCGATTCTTTAAAAGCTGAAATTCCAAAAGATACAATCGTTAAAAACGAAATTAAAACCAAAATAACGACTAAAACACAACCAGGTGAGATTCTTCAAAGGCTTGAATATCCTAATAATAATCTAGAAACCTTATATCCCTTTTTCAATCATTTAAAAAACCTAAACCAATCCGGAGAACTTATAAGAATTTTACACTATGGTGATTCTCAAATAGAAGGAGATCGTATCAGTTCTTATATTCGAAATGAGTTACAAAAACAGTTTGGTGGCTACGGTATTGGAATGTTTGCCCCCGTTATAATAAAAGGTACCAATATTTCAATGAACCTGGACCTGAATGGTACTTGGGAACGGTTCACAATTCAAAGTATTAAAAACGGAAATATTACCCATAAGCGACTGGGAGCCTTGATGAGTTTTGGCAGATTCGTGCCATTAAATTCATTTGAAAACAAAATGTATTTTGGAGAGATCAATTTATATAAATCAAATATTACATATTTACGCACTCGAAAATTCAAAAAATGTAAAGTATTTTACGGATATAATGAAAAACCTTTCATTGCTGAATTAAAGTATAAGGAAAATACGCTTGATGCGGAATTAATTGCAAGATCAAATCAATTAAGTACTATAACCTGGGATATTGAAGGAAGTTTAGATGAAATTACCATAAGTTTTAAAGGTGAGGATAGTCCTGATATTTACGCAATTGCTTTAGATGATCAATCCGGTATTGCCGTTGATAATATTCCATTACGTGGAAGTAGTGGAACCGATTTTACAAAAACTGACATTGCTTTTCTTAGGTCTATGTATCAGCAAATTAATGCCAAATTAATTATAATGCAATTTGGTGTTAATCTTGTCCCCCACGTGGTAGATGACTATTCCTATTATGAAAAACAATTTTATAAACAATTAAAAACCCTAAAAGGACTCAGGCCTGACATTTGTATTATCGTTATTGGGGTTTCTGATATGTCGCAAAATAAATATGGAAGATTTGTATCCTATCCTAATATTGTAAAAATTCGAGAAGCACAGAAAAATGCTGCCTTTAAAGCAGGTTGTGTGTTTTGGGATATGTATGAAGCTATGGGTGGAGAAAACTCCATGCCATCATGGGTACATAATGATCCACCTTTGGCTAGAACTGACTATACGCATTTTACCTGGAAAGGATCAGTTGTAATATCAAAAATGTTTTTTGAAGCTTTAATGCATGATTATAATAAATTTCTGAAAATTGAGAATATTGATCATTAAAATATTAATTCTATCAATTGCTATTTCAACTTATAGTCAAAATAGTTGTGATACATTATTGTTTTTAGATTGTAACAGAAATTTTATAGCGAGAACAGATAACGCAGAAGCATTTACTTTTATAGAAAAATTTGCGAAAATCGGCACTCAGAAAAAACCTATCAAGATTGTTCACCTTGGTGATTCACATTTGCAAGCCGGCTTTTTAACAGAAAAAATTAAACAAGGATTATTTCAAAAATTTATTACGGATACAATTGCTTCGCCAGGATTTATTTTTCCGTATACTATCGCTCAAACGAATAATCCGTTCTTTTATAAAGTGGATTATACAGGAAAATGGGAATGGTGTAAAAATATTGACATAGAAAAAAAATGTAGCCTTGGCCTATCAGGAATTACAGTAAGAACTGAGGATTCTACAACATCGTTCCAAATCAAAATGCAAAATAAAAAGTACAATTATCCTGTAAAATACTATTTCAATTCAGTAAGGCTATTTCATTCTTTAGATTCCGTTGATATTTATGTAAATAATGTTAAAGCTAAAACACAAAATGGCATTTCTATAGTTAATCTGGAAAATCTTACAGACTCGATTTCAGTAAAGGTATTCACTACCGGAAATAAAAACCAATTTGAATTATATGGTTTAATATTTGATAATTCTAGTGGAAGCATCAGCTATCATGCAATTGGAATAAATGGCGCCACAGCACAATCTTACCTTAAATGTGATTATTTATCAAATGACCTTTTAAATATCGATCCGGATTTAATTATTATATCGCTTGGAACAAATGAAGCGTTCGATGTAGATTTCAATATAATTGAGCATGAGTATATATTAAAAGATCTGATTTTTCAAATCAAAGATGTGGTTCCTAAAGCTAATATTTTGTTAACCGTTCCAAATGACCATTTCAAAAAGGGAAAATCAAATAAAAATGTTTTAGCTGTTCGAGAAAATATATTAAACGTATGCAACGAACTTAATTTATTAAGTTGGGATTTTTATTCGATTATGGGCAGTGAAAATTCTATTGAAAGCTGGTATAAAAAAGGATTAACAGGTGAAGATAAGATCCATTTCAAAAAGAAAGGGTATGAGGTGCAAGGAGAATTGTTTGTAAATGCATTAATTAAATTAGTTGAAAAGCACTAGTGGATATTCTTAAAGAAATATTATTATATTCCGAGGCGAAGCCTTTGCTATTTAACAGGTTATACTTCTGGGCTTTTTTTGGTTTTTTGCTTGGAATTTATTCTTTCATCTATAAAAAAAATCCATTAAGAAATGCTTACCTGTTTTTCATGAGTTTGTTTTTTTATTATAAATCAGGAGGATATTTCTTTACATTACTTGTTTTTTCAACAATTGCAGATTTTACGCTTGGGCAACTAATTTATAATTCGAAAACATCTTTAAAGAAAAAAATATTTGTTGCAACGAGTATTATTATCAATCTAAGTCTTTTAGGGTACTTTAAATACACATATTTTTTTACCGATATAATCAATAAAACATTCCAAACTAACTTTGAGGTTTTCAATTACCTGGCCTCCTGGACAAATGATCTTACCGGATCAGGCTTTGATATCTCGAGGATTATATTACCCGTAGGAATATCTTTTTATACTTTCCAAACAATAAGCTATACGGTTGATGTTTACCGAGGAAAAGTAAAGCCTGTCAAAAACATTATTGATTTTGGATTTTATGTATCATTCTTCCCACAACTGGTCGCAGGACCTATTGTTAGGGCTTCCGAATTTGTACCACAACTCTACCAAAAGTATAAACTAACCAAACAAGAATTTGGCCATGCTGTATTCCTCATTTTAAATGGATTGATAAAAAAAATGCTTATTTCCGATTACATTTCTATAAATTTTGTCGATCGAATTTTTGAATCTCCTACATCCTTCACAGGGTTTGAAAACCTAATGGCAGTTTATGGATATTCAATCCAAATTTACTGCGATTTTTCAGGTTATACAGATATCGCGATTGGAGTTGCATTATTACTTGGGTTTAGATTGCCAATAAACTTTAACTCCCCATATAAAGCTATTAATATTACCGATTTTTGGCGAAGATGGCATATATCTCTTTCCACATGGCTTCGAGATTACCTTTACATCCCATTAGGAGGAAACCGTAAGGGAAAAACCAGAATGTACATAAACTTAATGATAACTATGCTACTTGGTGGTTTATGGCACGGGGCAAATATTCGATTTATTATTTGGGGAGGTTTACATGGCTTGGGATTAGTAATTCATAAACTTTGGGTAAAATTGAATCTTTCTTTAAGTAAATACTATACTTCACGTTCCAGTAAAAATATTCTGTTTCGTTTTATCTCTGTCTTTACAACATTTCATTTGGTAACTTTTGCTTGGATATTTTTTCGAGCGGAAAATACGGATAAAGCTTTTGGAATGATTAGTCAAATCGCAAATAATTTTCAATTTAAGCTAATACCAATAATGTTTTCTTCATACATTAAGATTTTCTTAATAACTATTTTGGGATTTGCAATTCACTGGTTACCTTCTCATTTTAAAGAAAATTATCGAGGATGGTTTATTAAATCTCATATTATGCTAAAAGTGATTATTGCATCGTTAGTCATTTTTATTTTATATCAGGTTAAATCGGCCGAAATTCAGCCATTCATTTATTTTCAATTCTAACTAATGTTAAAAATTTGTAAAAACTGCAAATATTAACTCCGGCAATTTCTGATTTCTGATTTTCTTGCTTAAATTTTACTACTTTTGTCCCCTACTAATTTTAAGTTAAATTTATGCGTGGATTTATTCGAGTTTTAAAATATATTGCACCATATTGGGTTAAAGGTGTTTCCAGCGTTTCACTTAATTTAATTTCAACCGTATTTTCTTTATTCTCATTTACAATGGTTATTCCATTTCTTGGAATTCTTTTCGACAATCAACCACTTGTGGAAAATCCCGTTGAATTTTCTTTAAACGCGGAAGTAATAAAAGAATATTTCTATTATTATTTAAGCCAGATTATAATAAATCAAGGTAAAAATTCTGCCTTATTAACAGTAAGTATTTTAGTTGTCGTATTTGTATTTTTTAAAACAATTTTTCACTATTTAAGCAGTTATGTAATGGCTCCAATTAGAAACGGAGTAATGCGCGATATTCGCAACAGTTTGAATAATAAGATTTTATCACTTCAGTTATCTTACTTTACCGATGAAAAGAAAGGGGATTTAATTGCCCGGATGACCAATGATGTTCAGGAAGTTGAAATTTCCGTAGTTCAATCATTAAATAATGCTTTAAAAGCACCGATTACAATGATTGTATACTTTGTTGTCTTATTTTCAATGAGTCCATTTCTGACCCTATTTGTTTTAGTATTGCTTCCGATATCTGGTTTTGTAATAGGTAGAACAGCGAAATCATTAAGAAAGAAATCTGCCAAAGGTCAATCAAAATTAGGTTTAATCATATCATATATAGAAGAAACGCTTTTCGGTTTACGAATTATAAAAGCGTTTAATATGGAGAAAAAAATTGATAAGCGATTTGCTGATGAAAATAATTCATACACTTCTTTAATGAATAAGATCTGGAGAAGAAGGGACCTTGCAGGACCTTACAGTGAATTTATGGCTACAATTGTGATCATAATTATTATGTGGTATGGAGGAAGTATGGTACTTAGCCAGGACGTAAGTATGTTACCTCAAACCTTTATTGCATACTTAGTTATTTTCTCACAAATTATCACTCCTTCCAAGAATTTTTCAACCGCCTTTTATAATATCCAGAGAGGATTAGCTTCTGTTGACAGAATTGAAGCAATCTTAGATGCAGATGTTACAATTACTGAAAAACCAAATGCTAAATCAAAAGAAAGATTTGAAAACGTAGTAGAATATAAAAATCTCAATTTTAAATACATTGAGGATTACGTTCTCAAAAATATTAATTTAAAAGTTGAGAAAGGTAAAACCGTTGCATTAGTTGGACAATCAGGTTCTGGGAAATCAACTATGGTAGATCTACTTCCAAGATTTTATGATGTTAAAGAAGGTGAAATCTCAATTGACGGAATCAATATTCAGGATCTAAAAGTTAAAGATCTTAGGGATATGATGGGAATCGTTAGTCAGGAATCTATCCTTTTTAATGACACTATCTATAATAACATTGCTTTCGGTATGGAAGATGCCACAGAAGAGGAAATAGTTGCCGCAGCTAAAGTTGCCAATGCTCATGACTTTATCCTACAGACCGAAAATGCTTATCAAACAAATATTGGAGACCGCGGTAGTAAACTTTCAGGTGGACAAAGGCAAAGAATAAGCATTGCCAGGGCTGTATTAAAGAATCCTCCAATTTTGATACTGGACGAAGCTACTTCTGCCCTTGATACTGAATCGGAAAAGCTTGTTCAGGATGCGCTTTTTAAATTAATGGAAAACAGAACCTCAATTGTTATTGCACACCGTTTATCAACAGTGCGCGATGCAGATGAAATTTGTGTTTTGCATGAAGGTGAGATTGTTGAAAGGGGCAAGCATAATGAACTTCTTGAGAAAAAAGGTGTGTATAAAAAACTTCACGATTTGCAGATTTTTGCTTAAAATAAATCCCGGAAAGCGCTAAGTTGTGCTTCCTTTTACCTTAAAAAGAAAAACTTAATTGAATCCTTTTGTCATTTTTTTCGTAATTTAGGAGATAGATGTATTAATACTCTTTTAAATGCTGATATGAAAAATTGTATACCAGCTTTTTTTATTTTCTCTCTTATCTTTTTATCCGCTTTAAGTATTAAAAAATCGGTTGCTCAAGATTACAACCTCGACTCTTTAGGATATAGCATTGATTCAATTGAAACCTTACTCGAATATTCAACTGGCGTAAATAAATTCAATTACTATAAAATTCTTACAGAACATTATATTTATCATTCACCAGATAAAGCCATTCGATTAGCTAATGAACTTTTGATTTTAGCTGAAAACTATGATAGTACATGTGTTATTGAATATTGCTATCAGATTTTAGGAGAGGCTTATTTCTTTCAGGAAAATTATGAAAGTTCTCTCAATTATTTCAAGAAGTTTCTTGCAACGCAGGTAGAAAAAGAAAACAAGATTGGAATTGGAAGAGCTTACAATAACTTGGGAATAGTTTATCGCGTACTTGAAAACTACAAAGAAGCCATTCATTGCTATGAAAAATCAATGGCAATCAATCTTGAACTTAATGATATTAGTGGATTAAGTAGCACATATAATAACCTTGGTGTGCTGCATGAACATCTTAATTTATTCGGACAAGCTCGTGATTACTATAATAAATCATTAAATATTGAGTTAGAACTTGAAGATAATGAAGGCATTTCAACATCTTATCTAAATCTTGGAGGAATTCATTTAAAACTTAGAAATTATCAATTAGCTATTGATTATTGTAACAAGAGTATTGAACTTTGTGAAAAATATTCCTATTACCATTCATTAGAACTTAATTATGATATACTTTATCAGATTTATAAAGAAATTGAAGAGTATAAAAAAGCATTAGTATTTCTGGAAAAATTCTATGATTTAAAGTATAATAGGATTAATGAAGAAACCAACACTCAAATAGCTGAACTTGAACTGAAGTATAAGTCTGATAAACAAGAAAAAGAAATTCGTTTATTACAAAAGCAAAAACACCAAAAGTCAATTTTGAATATTATTGGTTTCTCAATTCTTTTTATCATTCTTATTCTTGTTTTTATACTATTAAGAATAAATAAATTAAGACATGATAACAATCAAACTTTGCGTACCAAAAATGTAGAAGTTCTTCAACAGAAAGAGGAAATTGAAGCTCAAAGAGATGAAATTGAAGCTCAAAGAGATGAAATTAAAAGACAAAGAGATTTATCTGAACTGCAAACCAATAAAATTATAAAACAAAATAAAGATATTACAGACAGTATCGAATATGCTAAACATATTCAGATAGCTTTATTTCCAGATAAAATTACACTACAAAAAGTTCTTAAAAACGGTTTTTGTTTATTCAAACCAAAAGATATAGTAAGTGGCGATTTTTATTGGGTTGGCCATACTCAAAATAAATCTGTAATTGTTGCAGCTGATTGCACTGGTCATGGAGTCCCAGGTGCATTTATGAGCATAATTGGAATTAATTTTCTTAATGAAATTGTGTACGATGAAAATATTGTTACTCCAAATGAAATCTTAAATGAATTGCGCAAAAAGATCATTAAAACAATGGTTCATGCTAATCGCATTGAAGAGTCGAAAGACGGAATGGATGTGGCTTTGATAACAATTGATTATGATACAATGAAACTTGAATACGCCGGAGCCTACAACCATTTATATTATATTCACGATCATATGCTTAACGTAATTAAAGCGGACAGAATGCCAGTAGGTATTTCTGAAAAATCAATTGCTTCATTTACAAACCACACAATGGATATACAAAGCGGTGATATCTTTTATCTGTTCACTGATGGTTTTGCCGATCAATTCGGAGGCCCACTGCGTAAAAAGTTTAGAATCGGTAATCTTCGTGAATTACTTCTGGAAGTGCATGAGAAAGAAATGACCGAACAAAAGCGTTTATTATTTGAGGCTTTTATAAATTGGAAAGGTAAAGAACAACAGGTTGATGATGTTCTGGCAATAGGAATTAAAATTTAGTGCATATTAGTTTTTAACTAACTCCACCAAGGATTCTATTTTTACGTTTTTCCCTTTTACTGTAAGTTGGGCCTTTTCGTAGTCTGGTTGCCTTTTACTTAAAAGATCTTTTGCATATACCGTTAGGTCTTCGCGGGTTTTACCCCAAATTAATGGCCTATCCTTCTTGGAATGCATTAAACGATCAACCAAAGTAGGTATATCAACTTCCAGGTAAATAGTTTTACCTTTTGAGTTCATTAAACTCATATTATCAAAATAACAAGGGGTTCCTCCTCCGGTTGATATTAAAACATTCTCATATTTGTGAATTAATTCGTCAAGAGAATTCTTTTCTATTTCACGGAATACGTCCATTCCTTTTTCATAGATAAGTAAACGAATCGTAGCATTGTATTTTTCTTCGATATAATCATCCAAATCAACGAATGGTAGATCAACTTTCTTAGCCAGTTTTTTCCCCACTGAAGATTTACCACTAGCCATAAAACCAATCAGAAAAACTCTCATACACACAATTTTTGATTAAATAAATATACAAAAATTCCTAAAGCAACAAAAATGTAAAACTATTCGTTATTTTCGCCAAATAAACTCATTTGAGACTTATCTTCTTCCCCTGTTTCATCATTATTTTCATTTATTTCAGGCTCTTCTCGCTCTACGATCAAGGGTTCAAGTTCAGTTACAACCTTTACTTCATAATTCGATAAACGTTTACCTCGCGCTTTATAGCTCTTTACGCCAATGAATTCAGCTACCTCAATTATTTCATTTTCCCTGTTTTTATGTCTGCCTCCAAAGGATACTTCCAGTCTTGGATATTCTACTTCCGTGAGTTTCAGTAACCTCGACTGTTCATTTTCGCCAATAAAGCTGGTTAGTTTATCTGAAGGTTCTATTGTAAATCGTTTTACATAATAATACTCCAAATCGGCATCATAATAAACTGCTGAAAAAATTTTCGCAGGTCTGAATTTCTCAACTAACATTACATCATCCTCAAAATGATTCATAAGATCGTAAGAACTTAAACGATATTTTCCAGATTTGGTTATAACTAAAATCTTATCATCCCCGTGAAATTCTCCCACATAATCCCCTCTTCCATCAGCATTCAATCGAAGAATCTCTTCCTCAAACCAAATTTTTCTTCCACCTAAAGTTGATACACCTTCATCTTTAAGTACAATTTTATGAAGGGCGTATTTAGTTAGAATGTTTCCCATTGATTGGCGCCCTTTGATTGCTAATTCACTAAAATCAAATTCGAAAACTGGCTTTTTCAATCTTGGTCTAGGACGCAAATAAATTTTAACTATTTCAGCTTCTCCATTAGGATTAGCTGTCATATAAAGGATCTTTGATTTATTGGTTCCTTTTGTAATATCGTATTCCTTATCGCGAGTAATTCCCTTTATGGCGCATCTTTTAACCATTATGGCACCATTTAATCCATCCCGATAAATTATATTATAAATAGTTCGGTCATCATTACGTTTAAACACAGCAACATGTTCAATGTCTTTTCCAACAAATACTTTATCATCAACCTTAGTAATTATATATTTACCATCTCTAAGAAACACAATAACTTCATCAATATCTGAACATTCGCTAACAAATTCATCCTTCTTCAAACTTGTACCAATAAAACCCTCATCTCTATTTACGTAAAGTTTTTCATTGGCAACTACAACCTGAGTAGCAGCAATAGTATCCAAATTTCGAATCTCAGTTTTTCTATCACGGCCATCACCATGTTTTTTTCGAATCTGTTTATAATAATTTATAGCGTAATCAATAATATGATCTAAATGATTCTGAACTTCTTTTAGCTCATTCTCAATGCCCTTAATATATTCATCTGCCTTTTTAACATCAAACTTAGTAATTCGTTTAATTTTAATTTCGGTAAGTTTAATAATATCCTCTTCCGTAATTTCCCTAAGAAGAAGTTTCTTGAATGGTTCTAAACCTTTATCGATAGTTTCAATAACTGATTTCCAAGTCTCGCACTCTTCAATATCATGATAAATTCTATTTTCAATAAATATCTTTTCTAATGATGAAAGATGCCATGCTTCTTGCAATTCATTCTTCTTAATTTCAAGTTCCTGCTTTAATAACTCAACCGTATTATCTGCAGAATTCTTAAGAATCTCGGATACTCCAATAAAAACTGGTTTTGAGTTATCAATGATACATGAATTTGGAGAGATTGGCACCTCACAATCTGTAAATGCATAAAGTGCATCAATAGTTTGATCAGGAGATGTACCTGCTGGAAGATGAATCAGTATTTCTACATGTTCTGCAGTATTATCGTCAATTTTTCTGATCTTTATTTTTCCTTTATCATTAGCTTTAAGGATTGAATCGATCAAACTTTGAGTATTTTTACCAAACGGAAGCTCGGTAATTTTAAGAGTTTTCTTATCTTCTTTTTCAATTTTGGCTCTTACCTTTATGGACCCTCCCCTTAAGCCATCATTATATTTACTAAAATCTGCTATTCCACCTGTTGGAAAATCGGGATATAATTCAAAATTTTTACCTTTTAAATATGCAATTGCAGCATCAATAAGTTCATTAAAGTTATGAGGTAATATTTTTGAAGCTAATCCAACTGCAATACCTTCAACACCTTGTGCCAATAATAATGGAAACTTAACAGGTAAAGTTACAGGTTCGTCATTTCTTCCATCATATGATTTTTTCCATTCTGTAGTTTTCGGGTTAAAAACTACGTCCAAAGCAAACTTTGAAAGACGCGCTTCAATATAACGTGGAGCCGCTGCGCCATCTCCAGTATAAATATTACCCCAGTTTCCCTGCGCATCTATTAACAGGTCTTTTTGTCCTAACTGAACTAAAGCATCACCAATAGAAGCATCACCATGAGGGTGATACTGCATGGTATAACCTATAATATTTGCAACTTTATTATACCTTCCATCATCCAACCGCTTCATTGCATGAAGGATACGACGCTGAACGGGCTTTAGCCCATCGTTAAGGTGCGGAACTGCTCTTTCAAGAATAACATAAGATGCATAATCAAGGAACCAGTCTTTGTACATCCCCGATAAATGAACTATTTTATGTAATTCGTCGCTATGTTTCCCTTCCGTTTTTTCCAAATTTGGACCTTTTGCTTCTTCAGTGTTTTGATCAGGTTTTTCCTTTTTCTCTTTACTCATTCTGTCTCTTTATCTATATATGATCAAATTCGATAATTAATCTACAACATCAATTTTAAGATTCTCCACTATAAAATCTTGTCTGTTTGGGGTATTCTTACCCATATAAAACTCTAGCAAATCTTTAACTGCATCATCCTTTCTTAATCTTACGGGATCTAAACGAATTTCTTTACCAATAAAATGCTTAAACTCGTCAGGAGAAATTTCGCCTAAACCTTTAAATCGAGTTATTTCCGGATTGTTTTTTAATTTCTTGATAGCCTTTTCTTTTTCCTCCTCGCTATAGCAATAAAAAGTTTGTTTTTTATTTCTTACTCTGAAAAGTGGTGTTTGTAAAATGTATAAATGCCCATTTTTAACTAAATCAGGGAAAAATTGTAGAAAGAAAGTAATTAACAACAAACGAATATGCATCCCATCCACATCGGCATCAGTTGCAATTATTACATTTTTATATCGAAGGTTTTCAATTCCTTCTTCAATATCCAATGCAGCTTGCAACAAATTAAACTCTTCGTTTTCGTAAACAATTTTTTTAGTTAAACCATACGTATTTAGTGGCTTACCTTTTAAACTAAAAACAGCTTGTGTATTAACATCACGAGATTTTGTTATCGATCCGCTTGCCGAATCACCCTCGGTAATGAAAATCATTGTTTCATTCTTGCGCTCATCTTTCGAATTATAATGAATTCTACAATCTCGTAATTTTCGATTATGAAGGCTTGCTTTTTTAGCTCTTTGTTTAGCTAATTTTTTGATTCCCGAAATTGCTTTGCGTTCTTTCTCCGATTCAATGATCTTCTTATGTAAAGCATCAGCAACTTCAGCATTTCTATGTAAGTAATTATCTAATTCATTTTTAAGGAAATCACCAATAAAGTTTCTTATAGTAGGCCCATTTGGTGCTATATTTTTAGATCCAAGTTTTGTTTTTGTTTGTGACTCAAAAACCGGCTCCTCAACTTTTATACTAACTGCTGCTATTATTGAAGTTCTAATATCCGATGGATCAAAATCCTTTTTATAAAAATCACGAATAGTTTTCACATATGCCTCTCGAAATGCAGATAAATGTGACCCTCCCTGGGTAGTATGCTGTCCATTTACAAAACTATAATATTCTTCACCATATTGATTGCTATGTGTAATTGCAATTTCAATATCTTCGCCTTTTAAATGGATAATTGGATACAACCCTTCAAAACTCATATTCTGATCTAATAAATCGCGAAGACCATTTTCAGAATAATATTTTTCTCCATTGAGTTTAATAGTCAAACCGGAGTTAAGAAAAACATAATTCTGAATTAGAGATACAACATATTCTTCAATATAATGATAATTCCCAAAAATATTTTTATCAGGAACAAAAGTAGTTAGGGTTCCATTTTTATCTTTAGTCTTTTCTATTGGATCATCACTTACAACTTCACCATTTGCAAATTCAACGCATTTTCTTTCTCCATCGCGAAAAGCCTCAATTCTAAAACTTGTCGATAGTGCATTTACCGCTTTAATACCTACTCCATTTAATCCTACTGATTTCTTAAAAGCTTTTGAGTCATATTTTGCACCAGTATTCATTTTCGAAGCTACATCCTTTAATTTTCCTAAGGGAATTCCGCGCCCATAATCGCGAACCTTAACGAAATGGTCTGTCATTTCAATTTCGATCGTTTTTCCAAATCCCATCATATATTCATCGATGGAATTATCCATAACTTCTTTTAATAAAACGTAAATGCCATCATCCTGAGAAGATCCATCACCAAGCTTCCCAATGTACATACCCGGTCTTTTCCTAATGTGCTCTTTCCAATCGAGGGTACGAATGCTGTCTTCTGTATAAATTGCCGTCATTTCACCTAATTTTTCGTAAATATAATTAAAAGAAAAGTGGTTGCTCAAAGAGTTTATCAACAGAGATCGCTCCAGAACTGTTGATAATTGAACAATCCCTGCAAATTAAATAAAAACCAACGAGAAATGCTGTTTACAGATTGTTGAAAAATTGTTAATTTGAAAAAATTCCCATCTGTTGCATTAGTAGCGAAGCATTCATATTCTTGGTTATTCCCGGTCGTAGTTTATAATCAAAATTAATTTTGTTATGATTAATATCTACCTCAAAACATTTATTCTCTATATTTTCAGGATAACCATTTTCCATTTCACACAATGACAAATCATGGGTAGCTATAATTCCCGTTGCATTTAATTTAATTAAATTCTCAACGAATTTCCAAGACCCCTTTGCTTTATCAACAGAGTTGGTTCCTTTTAATATCTCATCTAATAATAAAAATGTCAGCTTACCATCTTTAATTTTATCGATAATATATTTAAGTCTTTTTAGTTCCGCATAAAAATATGATTCATTTTCCTTTAAAGAATCAGCTGTTCGCATTCCGGAGAATAACTCCATAACTCGAAATTCAAACTTTTTGGCACAAACTGGAAATCCATTGAGCGCAAGAATAAGATTAACTCCAACTGTTCTTAAAAAAGTACTTTTTCCTGCCATATTTGCGCCGGTAATGATATCAATCTCACCTGTTTTCTCTACTTTAAAATCGTTATTTACTCTTTTCTTTAAAGGAATTAAAGGGTGCCCGAGTTCTTTTGCTAATAGAACTTTATCTTCAGTAATACTAGGGAAAACGTAGCCTGGATTGTTATAATAAAAAGTTCCTGCAGAAATATAAAAATCGAATTCAGCAATAACATCAATCCACTTTTTTATATTTCCTCCGTATTTCAGCTTCCACCTCTCCAGACGCATAATTGATAATAAATCCCACATAAGGATTCCATTCAAAATTATTCCAAGAAAAATATTTAGCCGCGTATCAAAAGCATCAATAATTTTAATTAATTTTTTTAGAGCTTTTTGAGCATTTGTTTGATCAACCTTTAATGCATTTTGCAAATCACTAAAAACTACTGAATTGAATCTTTCTTTTTCAATATGCCGAATTAGCCTTGAATAGATTTTTAAAATCCTTACTTCCTCAGAAACCATCCTCTGTTCCCTGTTAGTACGCCTTAATAAAACACTGGCAAAAAAAAGTTGAGAAAGTGCCAATAATATAAACCACGAATAATGAGAAACACCCGCTATTAACAAAGCTAGAAAAGCTAAGGTAATAACAGGAAGAAAAACAACCAAAATCTTATATACTGATTTTTTTATAAAGAAAATTGGTTTATCCAACCATTTATCAATATTTTTATTATCATCTTTTGTAGCCTTAAAAGTATAACCAGTTGCCATAAAGTTTTGCCGCCAGTCTATCTTTTTTGCTATCTCAGTAATTGCCTCTTGACGATTTAAGATTAATTCACGCTTGGTATCATTTGTCTTTGTAAGCCTTTTAGCTAATAAATCAGCACCCACTAAAGTAACAGTCCGATTTAAATACTGATATATTGAACCTTTGCCGAATAAATCCAGGTCATATGAGTAGGAATGCTCCCTATCAATAAATTCTTTTCCGGTATTAAATGAAGAATAATCATTTTGTAATGCTATAATCTCATTATTATTAATCTGAACAAGATTTTTTATGTGATTTAAAACTTCTGTTCTTTTTATATAAAAAATTACATGAAAAATAAATATTGATATCATTCCTATAAAGTATATCAGCATTAACCAGCTAAAACTTTTGATCAGCTTTATGAATACCACAACAGTGAGTATAAAAAAAACAAACCTGAGAATACTTACCCAAATTAGATTATTCTTTATTTTGGACAAGCTCTGATTGAACCTTTCAGTTCGATTTTTATATATTTTAATGATTTTATCAACCTGCATCTTTGTCAGAGTTCATTAAATTTACTTCCTTCTCAATTAATTCCTTGACTTCCGAAGCCAACTCATTAGTTTCTTTATCCTTAAAATACGCGTAAGAAATCTCGTTTAATATTTTAACGCGTACTTTATGCTTCCCTTTAAAAATGCCATAAGGATAAATTAGCGGATAATCAGTTCCATGAATAGCTATAGGTAAAATTGGGACCTTTGCTTCTTTTGCAATTTTAAATGCTCCTTCTTTAAAGTTTCCTATTTTACCTGTTTTAGACCTTGTACCTTCCGGGAATATAACTATCGTGGATCCATTCCTAAGAACTTTTTCAGCATCAATTATCATTTTTTTAATACTCGATTTGCTTGTTCTTTGTAGTTTTATGTCACCTTTTAATTTCATAAACCATCCATAAAATGGAATTTTGAAGACTTCCGCTTTTGATATCCACCTAAATCTAAACCCTAATCTGTAAATTACAAGTATATCTTCTTGTGATTGGTGATTTGCAACAACAACTTTTGTTTTATTATTAAGTTTTTCTTTACCAACTAAAGTAACTTTCCATCCAGGGGTTAGAATAGTAAAAAGGCTACCCCAAAAATTTCCAAAACTATGCAGAATAACCAAATTTTTGTCAATCAAAAAAGTTAACAGCCAAACCAAAAAAAACATTGGTGAAAGAGTTACTGTTAAAGTAATAATCATTAACCAAACGTAAACTGAGAAGACTATTCTTGACATAAGTGTTTTTCAAAAATAATAAGCTCTACAAAAGTATCGTTTTAACTTGAAAAATTACTTTTTTCAGTTATGAAAGTCGCTAAAAAGTTCATGAGTTTTTTACTTAAACCATAAGTTTGTAGTCGAAACCGAACTAATTATAGTTGTTCGGGGGGTAAGCCTTGTAATTATTTATAAAATATTATAAAATAACTCCGGACAAAGCTGATTAATTATTAAATTATTTCGTTTATGTATTAATCAGATTAATTTAATAATTTGTTTTCACTTTAAATTATTTTCAATCTTGGTATATTTTTTGAAAATTATATATTACTTATTAATTTCACGCAGAATAAGAACTCTTATTTGACTAATAAAACTCAGGAATTATGAAAACCAAAACCTTTATTATCTCATTGCTGGCTTTTTTTATGAGTTTACCATTAATGGCACAAGAAGAGCAGACTGAACTTGACACAATTTACATGTTAGGTAAAAGAAAATTAGTTGTAGAAGTAAAAAATATATCATCTTCAATGGTTAGGTACCTTGAACCAGGTAAGGATGAAGTTATAACTTTACAAAGAAAACAAATTCAAAAAATTGTATTTAGTAACGGTAGAAAAGAAGTATTTAACAAACCGGTTATTATGATGGTTGAAGAGGGCGACTGGAAAACTGTTATTTTAACTGATAGGAAAAATGATGTTGAAGGATTGTACGAATTAGGAAAGGTTAATGCTAAATCATCTGCAGGTAGCCGGAATGCAAAATCTGCTAAAAAAAGTGCACGTATCAGACTTCAGAAGAGAGCAGCAAATTTAGGAGGTACAATAGTTCTTATTACAAAAGAACAATCGGTTGGTGGATTTGGAGAGCCTCCCACTTATGAAGTAGAAGGAATGGCATACGGTTTTGAACCACCAAAGAAAGAGGAAGAAGAAAATTAAATAATAAAGGGAGTTTAACACTCCCTTTTGTTTTTATTAGTTTAGTTTACTTGCTTCTTCTATTCCCTGAATAAAGACTAAATCTTTTGGAATTCTGGCTTTCTGGATACTATACAAATCTTGTAATAACTCGTCGCGTATAAATCCTTTACCATCAACAAGCTTTTTTGCTGCGTCATAATTACCATCTCCTTGTATAACCAATATTTCTTCTGATAATTTCAACATTGCTTCTTTCATTTTATTAAAATCAATTTTATACTTTCCTGATTTATCACGTTCGAAAGCTCCCATTTCCTCAAAATAATAGAATCTAATCATATTTGCCACACCTTGATCATTTGAAATTCCGAATCTTACAGAACGGAAAACATCAGCCATATACGTTACATAATTATCCATAAGATCACCTTCACTCATTTCTCCCATTTCATATAACTTGGTAACAAAAAACAAACTAAGGATATCATTCTTACATTCAGCAATTACATTGTATTGCTCTTTTAAAGCATCGCGTATCGTTCCATTTCCATTTACAGTATTTTTCATTCCTAAAGCACTTCCAATTTCGTAAAACATAGTATTTTCGAAGAATGCTTTTGATTTTACATGTTTTAGCTGATCTTCATCTATTAATATTTCGCTAATGGGCATTAATATTTTATCAAACTTAGCCTCCATAACATTTTTGAATTGAAGCTTTCGACTTCCTACTTTTAACTGAACCTGACCATCAATTGGTAATGTAATTGCAATTTTCTTGCTTCCTGTATTCCAATAACCAGAACAATATATAACATCATACACCATTATGTCTGATAAATCACCGGGAATTTCAGTTTTATACGTATCATCAACAGGTAAGCTTTTCTGTAAAAAAGGAAGCAAAAGTGAATATTTTTCAAGATCCTTACTAAACTTTTTATCTTTTATTAGGATCATTGATTGATAGGATGCTTTTGTATAGTAAAGCCTGTCTTCCGTATCTTCAATTGGCCCCACAATAAAATCTATTAAATTATCTTTCATTTCCATCCAGGCAATATCGCTATCATAAAATTTGTCGGTAAGTAAAGCTTCTGCTCGAAATTCCAGGTACTTTTTAAAACTTTTATCTTCTGCTAAATCCGCTGCCTTCTTCATTAGATCAGCAATCTTTATCAATTTTTCCTTATAAGCCACGTGGTAAGGTATGGTTATTAGACTTCCTAACTCATTTCTCCTAACCAGGGTATAAGAACTGTATTTCTCTAAATCAGAAAATCCATCAAACTCCTGAAAAGACATATTTCTGGGATAAAAGTTTGCTCCATCAAATCTTTTTGGAACACCTTCCACAAATGGTTGCATTCCATTTAATCTATCCCAGGGACCATAATTGATCTCAAAATACCTCTTTACATTGGAATCAGTGATTGATTCTTTTAGTTCACTACTTTGCGAATAGGTTTGTGCCCAATAGAGTTCATCAATAAGTTCCGCTGCCTCAAATAAATATGGCAACATTTTCTTCTGATTCTCGCTTAAAACGTTTAAATCAGTTTCTAGTTTTACATCAGCATAATTTGCTACTAGCCTTTCTATTTTACTTTGGGGTTTTTGCTCGTCCTTTTTAACTTTCTGCGAACATTGAACAAATATTAACGAGACTAAAATTAAGCAGATGGTTATTATTTTCCTTTGCATAACTTTGGGTTTTAGGTTATATATAATTAATCTGAATATCAGTTTAAAACAAAGAGAATGGAGAATTATTCAATTAAATATACAAAGAATTCGTTTTCGAGTCAACTAAAACCCGTATTTAGAAAACATTGTATTGCCTTAAAGTGTTGATCAGTTCTGATTATGTGTATAAAATTATGGGTTAAAATAAAGCCCATACAAAATCCTGAAGTTGAATATTTTTATTGGCAATTTTGTTAAAAGTTAGCTGTAAAGATTTTGATATTGACGATTCTTTATGCTCAATATTTGTCAGGAGTTCTTTTATTTCTAATAAATGATTGTTTTCAAATATATTGCCTATTAAGTCCACTTTTTTAATTACTCCTTTTTCTACTTTTAACTTTATTTCTAGTTTCTTGTTACCTTGCTGAATGTTTTTTTCGAAAGTATATTCTGGTGAATATCCATAATTCCATTCCCAAGTTGAATATTTATCCTCAATTAATTTATTAACCTGTTTAATATCGTTATGATTAAATTGATAAATTTTGGCTTTTTTATTTGTTGACTTGATAAAAGATAAAATCTTATCGCTAAACTCTTTAATCGATATTTCTTCTTTTAAATGATCGAGTATATTTGTAACCCTGCTTCTTACAGATTTAACACCTTTGTCACTATATTTTAATGGGTTAATTTTTAAAGCACCTGATAAATCTTTTAATTCGGATGAAAATAGTAATGTCCCATGGTGAAGAACTCTTTTTTTATAAACATGTTCCGCATTTCCGGAAATCTTTTTACCATTTATCATAATATCATTTCTACCCTCAAATTTTGCATCTATTCCCAGATTCTGCAGCACTTCGATGATTGGTTTCGTATATTTTTTAAAATCAACAAGATTATCATCTTTTTCTGCATTTTGAATGAACGCAAAATTTAGATTTCCCAAATCATGAAAAACCGTCCCTCCGCCGGACAACCTTCTTAATACATCAATGTTATTCTTTCTTACAAATTCATAGTTAATTTCAGCTAAAGTATTTTGATGTTTACCAATAATTATAGAAGGCGTATTTCTATATAGCATAAAACAATCATCGGTAAAATTTCTTAGAATATACTCCTCAGAAGCCAGATTAAAATATGGATTTGTATTTTCGTTTTGAATACAAAGCATATAGATTTATTTAAAATACTTTGCAAACTTTTTTTGAGTAAATTTGTGTGCTACGTAAACTAAAAATCCAAGTAAACAACCTAAAGCTGCACCGCCTAAAATATCAAATGGGTAATGAACACCTAAATAAATTCTACTATATGAAACTACCGAGGCCCAAAGAAAAATAAATAAAGAAAAATACCTGTTCTTAAATAAGTTAGATAAGAAAAATGCAACTCCAAAAGTATTTGCTGCGTGCGACGATACAAATCCAAATTTTCCACCACACTTATTATTTACCAAATGGACAATATTCTTCAATTCAGGATTATGACAAGGACGTAATCTTTGGAAAACTTCCTTAAAACCCTGGACTGAAATTTGATCGGTTAATGTTACAACTAAGGCAATAAAAATTAATGTAATTATTGCTTTCCATCGGAACTTATAGATAATATAACCAACAATAATTGCATACATTGGTATCCATGAATTTGTTCCAGTTATCCACCACATAATTTTATCCCAAGCTGGTGAATGAATTCCATTAAGAAAAACAAATAATTGAGTATCAATATTTTTTAGAAATTCTAACATAATGTTTGTATTAAACAAGTTGTAACCATATTAAATCTTTTAATTCCTGAATTCCCTTTTGCGATACAGACGAAATAAACAAATGAGGAACATCCGGTAAATCTTTTTTTATTTCCTGAATCAGTTCATCATCTAACATATCTGACTTTGTAATTGCCAAAATTCTCTTTTTATCTAAAAGTTCAGGATTGTATTTTTCAAGCTCGCCAATCAAAGTTTTATACTCCCGGTGAATATCATCACTATCGCAAGGTACCATAAATAAAAGCATCGAATTTCGTTCGATATGCCGTAAAAAACGTAATCCTAATCCTTTACCTTCGTGTGCACCTTCAATAATTCCAGGAATATCAGCCATTACAAATGATTGCATATCACGATATTGAACTATTCCTAAATTAGGTACTAGAGTTGTAAACGGATAATCTGCAATTTTAGGTTTTGCTGCAGAAACAACAGAAAGTAATGTAGATTTTCCTGCATTGGGGAACCCAACTAAACCAACATCTGCAAGAATTTTAAGTTCTAAAATATGCCATCCTTCTTTTCCATCCTCACCCGGTTGTGCATATCTTGGAGTTTGATTTGTTGATGTTTTAAAATGTGTATTGCCTAAACCACCTCTTCCGCCTTCTAATAAAATCTTTTCTTCTCCATCTTCAGTAATTTCAAATAATACATTGCCTGTTTCTGAATTTTTAGCGACCGTTCCTAATGGAACCTCAATTATTATATCTTCTCCATTTGCGCCTGTTTTTTGAGCACTTGCACCAGCCTGACCGCTTGTTGCAAAAATATGTTTGCGATATTTTAAATGAAGTAAGGTCCAAAGTTGAGCTTTCCCTTTTAAAATGACGTGTCCTCCACGACCTCCATCACCGCCATCAGGACCACCTTTTGGTATAAACTTCTCTCGGTGCAAATGAGAAGAACCAGCCCCACCTTTTCCTGATCGGAAAAATATCTTTACATAATCTACAAAATTCGATCCTGCCATTAATTATATTTTGCTATTACCAAACAAATTTTATCAAAGATAATATCTATTTCTCCATTTCCATTAATTGATTCAAACTTTCCTTGTGATTTGTAAAATTCTTTGATACAAGATGTTCTATTGTGGTAAATTTCAATTCGTTTTTTTATAATATCCTCTTGTCTGTCATCAGGTCTACCCGACTCTTTTGACCGATTTATTAATCTTTCAATCAACAAACTCTCCTCAACTTCAATTGAAATCATTAAATTTACGTCTCCGCCATGTATAGAAAGTATTTGTGAAAACTTCTCCGCCTGGAAAGTAGTTCTTGGAAAACCATCAAAAATAAAACCATTGGGATTATGATGCATTGATAATTCGTTATGAATAATCTCAATTGCCATTTCGTCGGTTACATAGTTTCCGTCATCAATCAACTTCTTTGCTTCAATTCCCAAAAGTGTTCCTTCCTCAATGTTTTTTCTAAGAACATCACCGGTAGAAATATGTGTTAAATTGAATTTCTCAATAATTTTCTTTGACTGCGTACCTTTACCAGCCCCTGGCGGTCCAAATAAAATGATGTTTAGCATTTATTTAATTTTGCTTTTGATTTTAGAATAATGATAAATTCCGTGGAAGTCTAAAATTATGATTTGTTAATTAATACTCAATTTTTTGAAAATATTAATTTGAATATTATTCTATAGCTGAATAAATATCAGGTAAATTTCTTCCAAGTCCATCATAATCCAGACCGTAACCAACAATAAAATCATTTGGGATTTCCATTCCTATATAATCAATTTTAAAGTCCTTTTTATAGGCTTCGGGCTTAAACAGTAATGAAGCTACTCCAACACTTGCTGGTTCAAAACTTCTTAATTGTCCAAGGATTTGTTCTAAAGTAATTCCGGTATCAACAATATCCTCTAAAACAATCACATCTCTTCCCTGGATCGATTCATTTACTCCAATTAATTGCCTTACTGCTCCAGTTGATGATGTACCTTTATATGAAGTTAATTTTAAGAATGTTACCTCACAAACAAAATCAATGTGTTTAAATAAATCCGCAGTAAACATGAAAGAACCATTCAGTATACTAATAAACAATGGTAATTCTTTATCAGCATAATCCTTATTTATTTTCTGAGCCATTTGTACTACTGAATCTTGAATTTTTTCAGCAGGAATAGATACCTGGAATGTTTTATCTTTTAATTTAATTTGCTTCATTATTTTTGATTTTTCTGAATGAAATGAACAATTGGGGCAATTTTAAATTATAATATTAGCTTTGTAAAATATTTGGCGAAAATACAAATTAATGCTTTAAATCTAGTTTAAACTTTTAAAAACTTAACTTAGAAAATGAATCCAAAAGTTAGTATCATCATGGGCAGTACATCAGATCTGCCGGTTATGGAAAAAGCAGCAAAAATATTAGATGAATTCAAAATTCCATTTGAGATTAATGCTTTATCAGCACATAGAACTCCTGAACAAGTTGAAAAATTTGCTAAAGGTGCAAAGGACAGGGGAATTGAAGTAATAATTGCAGGTGCAGGGATGGCTGCTCATTTACCCGGAGTAATTGCAGCAATGACTAGTTTACCGGTAATTGGTGTTCCAATTAATGCATCATTAGATGGAATGGATTCTTTATTAGCAATAGTTCAAATGCCTCCTGGAATACCTGTTGCAACAGTTGGAATTAATGGAGCACAAAATGCAGGAATTTTAGCAGCGCAAATTATGGCAGCGGGTGATGAAAATTTAAAGCAATCTTTGATTGATTATAAAGAAAATTTAAAATCGAAGATAATTAAAGCTAACGAAGAGCTGGCAAAAATTAAATATGATCATAAAACAAATTAAAAAAATAATGTCTGAAAAGTCTTTGGGGTTCTTCGTGACTGCTTTGAGAAACTTTGTGGTAAAATTATAAAAAGCTGTTACACGAAGATACACAAAGAAGACACAATGTTCACCAAGTAATAAAATCTAAATTAATAAACAATTTAACTTTTCAGACATTATTTTTTATACCCAAAATTCCGATTGAAAATCGTCAATAGTGTCTTGTAAGATATATTCTAATTCGTTTAATTCTTCGATTTCCTGATGTGAAGCAAAATCAAGATGCACCTTCTCACGAATATTTTGCATTCTCTCGAAAGCCTCACTAGGGCTCATTTCTATAAAATTTAGATTTTCCATGACTGTGTTATTTAAATTCACTTCGAAAATGACAAAGTCACATTAACAAATCCTTTTATTTGTGTTAATTTTAGTTCACACAGAACGCAAGATATCAACAAAGTTTTTAACAAATTTTAAATTAGTTTTTGCTTAGTTTTAGAATAAGGAATTAATCGTATCTTCATCGAATAAATTTTTAGAAGCCTTGTTAATATGAACTTAACCTTTATTTACAAAAGATTAATATTTCTCCTTTTAATCGTAATTTTTAATCTTAAATCAGGACTTTCTGCTCAGAATCATATACTCGAAAAAGGGAAATCCGCTGCGATGGCAAATGCATCAGTCACATTAATTGATGTATGGTCAATATACCACAATCAAGCTGGTTTAGGATATTTAGAAGATATTTCTATAGGTGCTTTTCATCAATCCGGATATATAAAGGAACAAAATATTCAAGGAATTTCTTTTGTTTTACCTACAAAAACCGGAACAATTGGGGCATCCTATTCCTATTTTGGCTATTCACAATACAATGAAATGCAAGTGGGTCTGTCTTACGGAAAGAGTTTTTCAAAATACTTCTCGGTTGGATTACAATTAAATTATTTAAACACTCATATAGCAGGAAATTATGGAAACTCAAGTTCAGTAAATTTCGAAATCGGCATCCTATCCCAACCTATAGAAAATTTATTCATTGGTGCTCATGTTTATAATCCGTCACGAAGTAAAATGAGTGATGAAGAGATTCCTACCATTTTTAATTTAGGCCTAAGTTACGTTTTTTCAGAAAAAGTACTTTTTGCTATTGGAACCGAAAAAAATCTAAACCATGATGCTGTTTTTAAGACAGGATTAGATTACAAATTAACTGAAGTTGTATCATTGCAAGTGGGTATTTCGACAAATCCTTCAAAATATTCATTTGGTATTGGATTTCACTATATCAACGTCAATGCCCATGTCGGTTTCTCCAAGCACCAAACTTTAGGCTTCACTCCTTCATTTACATTAAGCTATGGGTTCTAAAAGCATAATCGAATATTTTTTTGTATTTAGTCTGATTCTTATTCTGAACAATAAATTAATCGCTCAACAAGACCCCGTTACTAAACAAACTCTCGAGGATTTAATTGAAGATATAGCAAGTAGTACCGATGAAGAACTGGATTATACCAGTTTGTACGATGATTTAAATTATTTCTTTAATAACCCGATCAACTTAAACAAGGCAACACAGGAAGAATTAGAAAAATTAAAGGTTTTAAATGATTTTCAAATAAAAAGCTTGCTTGATTATATAAGAAAAAATGGCAAAATGTTATCTATCTATGAACTACAATTGGTTTATGGATTCTCTTTGAGCGATATTTTGCTTATCCTCCCTTTCGTAACCATTTCTGAGACCAAAGCCGACGATAGTTTTAAATTTAGGTATGCACTTAAATATGGTAATAACCAGTTATTCATACGCGGACAAGAGGTATTGGAAGAACAGGTTGGCTATTCCATGGTCTCTGACTCAGCATTGTTGGCAAGCCCTAATTCAAGATATTTAGGCAGTTCATATAAAATTTACGCTAAATACAAATATAATTATAAGGATAAGATTTATTGGGGAATTACAGCTGAAAAAGATCCTGGTGAAGAATTTTTTACTGGTAACAATCAAAATGGTTTCGATTATTATTCTGCTCATCTTCAAGTAAGTGATATAGGATTTATTAAAACAATTACGTTAGGCGATTTTCAGGCAAAATTTGGGCAAGGTTTACTTCTTTGGTCGGATATGGCATTAGGCAAAACGCCATATGTATTAAATGTCAGAAAAAAAGCACAAGGATTGAAAAAATACTCATCAACGAATGAAAATGTATTTATGCGTGGTGCAGGATCAACGGTTTCAATTAAAAATCTTGAACTTTCTGCATTCTATTCCAACAAAAATATTGATGCAAATATTCAGGATAGCATAGATAATGAAATTGCCAGTGTATCATCTTTTCAAAATTCAGGATATCATTCAACTCCTTCAGAGATAACAGATAAAGATGCAATTGGAGAACAAATTATCGGAGCTAATATTACATTTAACCACTCATTATTTAAAATCGGAATTACCGGATTAACGTATAAATACGATGCAGAACTTTTAAAAGATATAAGTCCAGAAAACCAATTTGATTTTCAAGGAGATCAAAACACCATCGTAAGTATCGATTATCAATTTAGTTTAATGAACCTGAATTTCTTTGGGGAAGAAGCAATTAGTGAGAATGGAGGAAAAGCATTCTTAAACGGAATGCTGGTAAGATTAGCACCTCAAATCTCCTTATCAGCGGTTCATCGTTTATACCAAAGGAATTTTCAATCAAATTACGGCAATGCATTTGCCGAATCATCAGGAAATAGAAATGAATCAGGATTATATTTTGGACTAGAAATACATCCGATAAAAAACTGGAAGGTAACTGCATACTATGACAATTATAAATTCGAGTGGTTAAAATTTGGAGTTGATGCCCCTTCAAGTGGTTATGACTGGTTTGTTCAAACAGATTTTGCGCCTAACAAAAATTTGAGTATGTACTTTAGGTTAAAAAATGAAGAAAAATTGGTTAGCCAAAATATTGAATCAGGAATTGATCAGTTAGTAAATCAAAGGCTATTTAAAATCAGATTTAATATTAATTCAAAAATAAGTGATCGTTTATCTTTAAAAAACCGGATAGAAACTTCTTCTTTTTCTGAAGAAAATGAAAGCTCTAGTTATGGTTATATGGTTTACCAGGACATTTTTTACAATTTCCGAAGAATTCCATTATCTCTAAACATGCGATTAGCAGTTTTCGATACTGACTCATATGATAGTAGAATATATGCATATGAAAGCGACATATTATATGCTTTTACAATTCCCGCATACTATTCAAAAGGAACCAGAACTTACTTTAACTTAAAATACTCCATAACTAATTTTACGGATATCTGGCTGAAATATTCGCAAACCTATTACTCTGATAAGGATATTATTTCATCAGGGTTAAACCAAATTAACGGGAACACTAAATCAGAGATTAAGATACAGGTTAGATTTAAATTTTAGACACGTGGCTCCTCAACTATGCTGTTTACCTTTATATCCTTAATGTTTAGTTGTAAAGTTATATTTCCTCTAAAGCTATTCTCATCAATTGAGTAACAGATATCAAAATAATCCCCGGAACTTATATATTCAAATAAATTGGCTTGTTGAAAGGCAATTGCCGGATAGCTCTTAAATGGCTCATCTTCCTGCACCAAAGAAAGTTTTAAATGCTCTTTACCTAATCCAACAATTCTTCCTTCACCATTATCAGCAACATCTTTTGTTACAAAAACCGGTGCCATATTTCCTGGTCCAAATGGTTGAAATTGCTTTAAGATCTTATAGAATTTAGGAGTAATGTCTTTCAACTTTAGTCTTGCATCAATATCAACTTGCGGAACTAATTGATCTTCGCTAATAGTTTCGCTAACTATCTTTTCCAACCTTTCCGCGAATTTTGGAACATTTTCAATTTTTAGTGTTAACCCGGCAGCATACATATGCCCTCCAAAGTTTTCCAATAAATCACTACATGATTCTATAGCCTGATATATATCATATCCCACCACAGATCTTGCTGAACCTGTTGCCAATCCATTAGAAGCTGTTAAAACCACAGTTGGGCGATAATAAGTTTCAATTAATCTAGAAGCAACTATACCAACAACACCTTTATGCCATTTCGAATTATAAAGTATTGTTGCCGTTTTCTTAATGCCTTTTTCTTCTTCTTGGGCTAGCAAACGCAAAGCATCCTGCGTTATATTTCGGTCGATGTTTTTACGGGCATCATTAAAAAAATTCACGCTATTTGCTGCTACTTTTGCTTTTCTGGCATTAACTGCTAATAGTAATTCAACTGCTTTGTCCGCTGATTCCATCCTACCGGCAGCATTAATTCTCGGACCGATTTTAAAAACTATATCTTCAACTGCAATATCCTTTTCCGCTAAACCAGATAAATTAATTATAGATTTTAATCCTTCCCTAGGGTCTTTATTTAATTGAATCAATCCATAATGAGCTAGTATTCTGTTTTCATCCGTAATTGAAACAATATCAGAAGCTATACTAACCACAACTAAATCAAGGTATTGCGTCAATTTATCGAAATCAATATTATTGGTTTTAGCATATGCCTGGATCAATTTGAATCCAACACCGCAGCCGGAAAGATCCTTAAAAGGATATTCGCAATCTTCTCTTTTTGGATCAAGAACTGCTTCAGCATTAGGTAATTCATCTCCAGGAAAATGGTGGTCACAAATAATAAAATCTATTCCATTTTGTTTGGCATAACTAATTTTCTCATTGGCTTTTATACCACAATCCAGCGCAATAATTAAGGAATAGTCATTTTCTTGTGCATGCTGGATTCCTTGTAAAGAAATTCCGTATCCCTCGCTATATCTGTCGGGGACATAATAACCCATATTATCGTAAATTTCTTTATAAAAGGAATAAACCAATGCTACAGATGTAGTTCCATCTACATCGTAATCTCCATAAACCAGGATCTTTTCATTCCTTTCAATTGCTTTTTCGATGCGTTCAATGGCTCGATCCATATCTTTCATTAAGAAAGGATCATAAAGATCATCGAGTTGAGGACGAAAGAAAGCTTTTGCCTGATCAAACGATTTAACACCTCTTTGAACTAAGAGGTTTGCTAGTGCGGGTTCTATGTTTAATTCGTTTGCCAGTTTCTCATTTTCTTCCTTGCTCCCTTGCTTTTTGAGCACCCACCTTTTTTCCATATATAATTTCCATATTTTTTTACTTTTTAAAGCCTGAAATATTCATAAAAGTTATGAATTAATCAGGTAAGATTCATCCCGAATACCTGTTTCATTTTTTCTCTGAGAGCATCTTTTACACTTTCAAAATCCTGTTTTTCACCTAATTCTTTCTCCATAGATGTTACTCCTTTATCAATAAATCCGCATGGATTTATATGATTAAAATATTCGAGATTTGTGTTGACATTTAAAGCAAATCCATGCATTGTTATAAAACGGCTTGCTTTTACGCCAATCGCACAAATTTTTCTTGCCCTATTAGTATCCGAGTCTAACCACACGCCTGTTGCTCCTTGCAGTCTTCCGGCCTCAATTCCATATTCTTTTAAAGCAAGAATTATTGATTCTTCTAAATTAGCAATATATTGTTTCACCTGCAAATTAAAACGCTCAAGATCAATAACCGGGTAACCTACAATTTGCCCCGGACCATGATACGTTATATCTCCCCCACGGTTTGTTTTAAAATATGTTGCTTGTATCTTATTTAAAAACTCATCGTTGATCAATAAATTGTTTTGCTCCCCACTTTTTCCCAGAGTATAAACATGAGGGTGTTCACAAAATAATACATTCCCTTCAATTTCTTCTTGCTGGTTTTCAGGCAAATCTCTGTTCTCTGCTTTAATTTTAATGTAATCTGAAAATATTTTTTCCTGATAATCCCAGGCGTTTTTATATTCGATTAAACCTAAATCTTCAAATTTTACTTGCTTCATTTCAAAATACCAAATTGGTTCAATTTAATGTATAAAAAACATAATTACTCTTTTTTCACCCTCTGCCTTTCAGGCATCTCCCTCAAGGGAGAACAAGTGTAATTATATCCTCCTTGGAGGGAGGAGACCGGAGAGTGAATTCTTTAATTAGAACACACATGGTTTTCAGCCCGGTACGATGATCTTACCAAAGGGCTGCTTTCTACAAACCGAAACCCTTTTTCTAATCCGATTTTTTTATACTCCTCGAATTTTTCAGGTGTAACATATTTAACAACAGGCATATGGTCAGCTGTTGGAGCTAAATATTGTCCTATGGTCATTACTTCGCAACCTACAGATAATAAATCATCCATAGTCTGAACAATTTCCTCCTCAATCTCTCCTAATCCTAGCATAATTCCCGATTTTGCGGTTAAACCGGATTTTGCAATTTGACCGATAACTTGTAAACTTCGCCTATATTTTGCCCTGGTTCTTATTTGTGGAGCTAATCGTTCTACAGTTTCCAGGTTATGCGATATAACTTCAGGATTTGCTTCAATTACTTGATGAATATCCTTCTCAACTCCATCAAAGTCGGGAATAAGCGCTTCTATGGTTGTTCCTGGATTTAATATCTTGATTTTTTTGATTGTATCAGCCCAAAAAGCAGCACCGCCGTCATCCAAATCATCGCGATCAACAGAAGTAATTACACAATGTTTTACGTTCATAAGCTTCACTGATTCCGCAATTCGGTTTGATTCGTCCCAATCAACGGGTAATGGCTTTCCGGTTTTTACTCCACAGAATTTGCAAGAACGAGTACAAATTTCTCCTAAAATCATAAAGGTCGCTGTTCCACGATTCCAGCAATCACCAATGTTGGGGCAATTACCACTTGTGCAAATAGTATGCAAATTATGTTTTTTAACGGTGTTTTTTACTTTCGAGTACGATTCACCTTTTGGCATTTGCATCTTCATCCATTGAGGTAACCGCCTAATGTTTTTATTTCTTGTTTCCATTTCCCCTCCTAAAAAATTGAGCTACAAAATTAAATCATTCTAAGCTAAATAATTCAAAAAACCGGAATTATTCTAATGATGTAAGATAAATAACTATTTGATGAATTATCAAATCAGTATTTCTATAACCGGAGTTAACCTGTACTATTCATAGATTATTTACAGACTTTTAAACTTATCGCTGTAAGGTTTTCTGAAAAGTTGAGATAAAATGTAGAATAGTGAGAATAATGGAATATTACCTGTAAGCAGACGTGAGTCAATGTAACATTTAATTATGAAAGCTATTTTAAAAATCCAATAATACCCTTATTTACATGATTTAATGTTTTAGCTTTTAAAATGTAATATTACTTTTAATTAGAATAATAA
>JANQHR010000145.1 GCA_028282585.1 Bacteroidales bacterium
GGTTACGGTAAAGGGACCAAAAGGAGAAATTTCGCAGCAAGTAGACCCTGAAATCAAAATAGAAGTAAAAGAAAACCAGGTTGTAGTTGAAAGACCAAGGGATGAAAAGAGACATAAATCATTACATGGCTTATATCGTTCATTAATTAACAATATGGTAGTTGGTGTATCGAAAGGATATACAATTAAGCAAGAGCTTGTGGGTGTTGGATATAGAGCAGAAGCTAAAGGACAAATATTGGAGTTAAGCTTAGGTTTTTCTCATGATATTCATTTCCAAATACCTGTTGATGTTAAAGTTGAAGCAGCGCAGGAAAGAAGAGCTAACCCTATTATAACTTTAACAAGTGTTAATAAACAATTAATAGGTGAAGTTGCTGCAAAAATACGTTCTCTTAGACCACCTGAACCATATAAAGGTAAAGGTATTAAGTTTGTCGGTGAGCAATTACGTAGAAAAGCCGGTAAATCTGCAAGTGTATAACGTTTAAAAAACAAGAGTCATGGCTTTAACAAAGCAAGAGAGAAGATTTAGAATAAAAAAGCGAATTCGTAAGCACATTAGCGGTTCTGCAACAAGACCAAGAATGTCTGTTTTTAGAAGCAATAACCAGATTTATGTGCAGTTTATAGATGATCTTGAAGGAAAAACATTACTTTCAGTATGTTCTAGAAATAAAGAAATAGCTGAAAAAGGAAATGTGCCTAAAATGGAGCAAGCAAAATTAGTAGGTGATTTAGCTGCTAAAAAAGCTTTGGAAAATGGAATCAAAGAAGTTGTTTTCGATAGAAACGGCTATTTATATCATGGTAGAGTAAAATCATTAGCAGAGGCTGCCAGAGAGGGTGGACTTAAATTTTAAGATAAGATATTATGTCAACAAGTATAAGAAAAGTTAAAACCAGCGATTTAGAATTAAAGGACAGACTCGTTAGTATTCAAAGAGTAACAAAAGTTACTAAAGGGGGTCGTAATTTTGGTTTTACTGCCATTGTTGTTGTTGGTAACGAAGATGGTATCGTAGGTTACGGTCTTGGTAAGGCAAAAGAGGTAACAACCGCAATCGCAAAAGGAGTTGAAGCTGCAAAGAAAAATTTAGTTAAAGTTCCTATTTATAAAGGAACAATTCCGCACGAACAAATTTCTCGCTTTGGCGGTGCACAGGTTTTTCTAAAACCTGCTTCAAGTGGTACAGGAGTAAAAGCGGGTGGTGCAATGCGTGCGGTACTAGAGAGTGTTGGTGTTACCGATGTATTAGCAAAATCTAAGGGATCAAGTAATCCTCATAACTTAGTGAAAGCTACGATTAATGCATTATTACAATTACGCGATGCAAGATCAGTAGCCGAACAAAGAGGTGTAACCCTTGACAAAGTATTTAATGGATAATGACCTTTAATTAAAATCTCATGGCGAAGATAAAAGTTACACAAATAAAGAGCGGGATTGGAAGTACCAAACGCCAAAAAAGAACCTTAGAAGCACTTGGTATTCGTAAGTTGAATAATACAGTGGAGGTTGAAAGTACACCTCAAATACAAGGTATGATTGCCAAGGTAAGACATTTACTAAAGGTTGAAGAAAAGTAATAACGATTAATTGAAAGTAAAGATATGGATTTAAGTAACTTAAAACCAGCTGAAAATTCAACAAAAACTAACAAAAGAGTAGGTCGAGGACAAGGATCAGGTAAAGGTGGAACTTCTACAAGAGGTCATAAAGGACAAAAGTCGAGATCTGGGTACTCAAAGAAAGTTGGTTTTGAAGGTGGACAAATGCCTTTACAGCGTCGTGTACCAAAATTTGGTTTCACAAATATTTCGCGTAAAGAATATAAAGGAATTAATATAGAGACTTTAGAAAAATTAGCTGAAAAGAAAGGTTTAACTACAATTGATGTTGAAGCTTTAGTTGATGCTGGATTAGTAAAGAAGAATGCCTTGGTTAAAATCTTAGGTAATGGAACACTTACTAAAAAATTAGAAGTAAAAGCTCATGCTTTTTCTAAATCAGCTCAAGAGGCAATTGAAAAAGTAGAAGGAACCATAGTAAAATTATAATTTAATGAGAGCCTTAATACAGACAATAAAGAATATAGCTAAAATTGAAGACCTTAGGTATCGTATTGTTTATACTTTATTTATACTATTAATTTATCGGTTAGGTAGTTTTATTAGTTTACCAGGTATTGATCCAAGTCAACTAGCTGCATTAAAAAATCAAACTTCTGAAGGTGTTTTAGGTCTTTTAAACATGTTTTCAGGTGGTGCATTTGCAAATGCATCTATTTTTGCGTTGGGTATCATGCCTTATATTTCTGCTTCTATTGTAATTCAGTTATTGGGAATTGCTATTCCGTATTTCCAAAGATTGCAACGTGAAGGAGAAAGTGGTAGGAGAAAAATTAACCAAATTACAAGGTATCTAACTGTAGCTATTTTAATAATGCAGGCTCCAGCTTACTTGAGGAACTTACAAGTTCAGCTACCTGAAGCAGCGTTTGTATTAAAAGGAACCTTTTTCTGGTTTTCGTCAGTTGTAATTCTTACATCAGGAACCATGTTTGTAATGTGGCTTGGTGAAAAAATTACCGATAAAGGTATTGGTAATGGTATTTCATTAATCATTATGATTGGTATCATTGCTAATTTACCATTTGCGTTTTTTGCAGAATTTATCAGTAGATTAGAAGATCAGGGAGGTGGTTTAGTAGCTTTCTTACTAGAAATAGTTATATTGTTCTTTGTATTTATTGCAACAATTTTATTAGTTCAGGGTACAAGAAAAATCCCTGTACAATATGCTAAGAGAATCGTTGGTAACAAGCAATACGGAGGTGTTCGACAATATATACCATTGAAAGTAAATTCTGCAGGTGTAATGCCTATCATTTTTGCACAAGCTTTAATGTTTATTCCATTAACCATTGCTGGATTTGCGAATTCAGAAACTCTAACAGGTTTCGCGGCTGCATTTGCAAATATTACTGGCTTTTGGTACAATTTTACTTTTGCAATAATGATTATTCTCTTTACATATTTTTATACTGCCATTACAATAAATCCTTCTCAAATGGCAG
The DNA here is from genome assembly GCA_028282585.1 of Bacteroidales bacterium. Lineage (GTDB taxonomy): Bacteria > Bacteroidota > Bacteroidia > Bacteroidales > UBA12077 > UBA12077. The sequence continues at coordinate 3,081 of JANQHR010000145.1, forward strand.
AAGATATGAAAAGAAATGGAGGGTTTATTCCGGGAGTAAAACCTGGTAGAAAAACAGTTGAATTCTTGGATACAGTTATGTCAAGAATTACGCTACCGGGATCTATATTCTTAGCAATAATTGCTATCTTACCAGCTTTTGCACAATTAGGTGGTGTTAATAGTCAATTTGCGCAGTTTTATGGTGGAACATCATTATTAATTCTAGTAGGTGTTGTTTTAGATACTTTACAACAAATTGAAAGTCATCTATTAATGAGACACTATGATGGATTAATGAAATCTGGAAGAATTAAAGGTAGAGCTGGTGGAGGTTCTGCTATTTAATTCTAAAAATATTATTACAACGTTCTTTGATGTTAGTTTATAAGTCAGAAGAGGAAATCGAAATTATCCGAAGAAACAATTTGCTAGTTTCAAAAACTCTGGCTGAAGTTGCAAAGCTTATTAAACCTGGTGTTACAACATTAGAATTGGATAAGCGAGCGGAAGAATATATTAGAGATAATGGAGCGGTACCCGGTTTTTTAGGTTATGGCGGATATCCAAATACATTGTGCACTTCAGTTAACGATCAGGTGGTACATGGAATACCTTCTGATTATGTTTTGAAAAATGGCGATATTGTTTCGGTTGATTGCGGAACTTTTATGGATGGCTATTATGGAGATACGGCATATACATTCCCAGTTGGAGAGGTAAGTGAAGAAGCAATGAATTTGCTTAAAGTCACAAAAGAATCCTTATTCAAAGGAATTGAAAATGCGGTTGTAGGAAAAAGAATAGGAGATGTTGGAAATGCCGTTCAGGTTCATGCAGAAAATGCTGGTTATTCAGTTGTAAGAGAAATGGTAGGGCACGGATTAGGTAAAAATATGCATGAGGCACCGGAAGTACCTAATTACGGAAAAAGAGGAAGAGGAGTACTTCTTAAGGAAGGTTTGGTTTTATGTATTGAGCCAATGATAAATATGGGAAGTAAATATATTCGACAGGAAAACGATGGGTGGACTATAAAAACGATTGATGGAAAACCATCAGCTCATTATGAACTAGCAGTTGTTGTAAATAAAGGAAAAGCAGATATATTATCAACATTTGATTATATAGAAGAAACAACAAAATATAAGATTTAATTTATGGCAAAACAACCTTCGATTGAACAAGACGGAACTATTATTGAAGCTTTATCGAACGCAATGTTCAGAGTAGAGCTTGAAAATGGTCACGTAATAACAGCTCATATTTCTGGTAAAATGAGAATGCATTACATTAAAATTTTACCTGGAGATAAAGTTAAGGTTGAGATGTCACCTTATGATCTTACTAAGGGAAGAATAACATATAGATATAAATAAAAAAATTGAGAAATGAAAGTCAGAGCATCTGTTAAAAAACGCAGTAGCGATTGCAAAATTGTTAGACGCAAAGGTAGACTATACGTTATTAACAAAAAAAATCCCAAGTTTAAGCAGCGTCAGGGATAAATTATTATTTTTGTACTTTTAATTTTTAAAAAAGATTTATGGCAAGAATTGTTGGAGTAGATTTACCAAAGAATAAAAGAGGTGTAATAGGTTTAACCTATATCTACGGAATTGGTCGTAGTACTGCAGAAGCTATTCTGGATGAAGCAGGAATTGATTATGATATAAAAGTAAAAGACTGGAACGACGAGCATATTGCAAAAGTCAGAAAAGTAGTGAACGAAAAGTACAAAGTTGAAGGTGCTTTACGTTCCGAAACACAAATGAACATTAAGCGATTAATGGATATTGGTTGTTACAGAGGTATTCGTCATCGTATTGGTCTTCCTGTTAGAGGGCAAAGTACAAAGAATAACGCGAGAACCAGAAAAGGAAAAAAGAAAACGATTGCTAATAAAAAGAAAGCAACTAAATAATAGTTAAGGAAATGGCAAAAAAGACTGGATCATCTAGGAAAAGAGTTGTAAAGGTTGAAGCTTCGGGACAAGCGCACATTCATGCTTCTTTTAATAACATTATTATTTCATTAACAAATAATAATGGACAGGTAATTTCTTGGTCTTCATCTGGAAAGATGGGTTTTAGAGGATCTAAGAAAAATACTCCTTATGCAGCACAAATGGCTGCCGAAGATTGTGCAAAAGTAGCTTACGACTTAGGGTTGAGAAAAGTAAAAGTATTTGTAAAAGGACCTGGTGCTGGTAGAGAGTCTGCTATCCGTACTATCCATAATGCTGGTATCGAAGTTACTGAAATTACGGATGTAACTCCATTACCACATAATGGTTGTCGTCCACCAGCACGTAGAAGAGTTTAATACGTGTTTAAATTAGTTGATTGAAAAAGATTAATATTAAAGATTCATGGCTAGATATATTGGACCAAAATCGAAAATAGCGAGGAAATTAGGAGAACCTGTTTACGGACCTGATAAACATTTTGAGAAGAAAAATTATCCTCCTGGAGAACAAGGTGCGAATAAAAGAAGAAAGAAAGTATCTGAATATGGTATTCAGTTAATGGAAAAGCAAAAAGCTAAGTACACTTATGGTGTTTTAGAAAAGCAATTCTTTAACTTATTCGAACAAGCTTCAAGAAAAAAGGGTATTACAGGTGAAAACTTGTTGCAATTACTAGAATCACGTTTGGACAATGTAGTGTTCAGAATGAGTATTGCTCCTACAAGAGCTGCTGCAAGACAGTTTGTAACTCATAAGCATATTACAGTTAATGGACATGTTGTTAATGTTCCATCATATACTGTAAAAGCTAATGATATTATTGGTGTTAGAGAAAAATCAAAATCTCTTGAGGCTATAACAAGCAGTTTATCATCAGCTCGTTACAACAAATATTCTTGGCTTGAATGGGATAATGATCAGATGGCAGGGAAATTCTTAAATGTACCTGAAAGATCAGAAATTCCTGAGAATATTAAAGAACAGTTAATCGTAGAATTATATTCTAAATAAAAATAATTACTCATTATTTATGGCAATTTTAGCATTTCAAAAGCCCGATAAGGTCATAATGGTTGAGGCAAACGAAACGTACGGTAAGTTTGAGTTTCGTCCTTTAGAACCAGGATATGGAATCACAGTCGGCAATTCTTTAAGAAGGATTCTTCTATCATCATTAGAAGGATACGCCATTACAGCAATTAAAATTGAAGGTGTAGAACATGAATTTTCTACAATCGCTGGTGTTGTTCAAGATGTTAGTGAAATTATCCTTAACTTAAAGCAAGTACGCTTTAAATGCAATGTAGAAGAAGCAGAAGATGAGAAATTTACTGTAACTATAACAGGGCAAAATGAATTTAAAGCTGGAGATATAAATAACTTTTCAACCAATTTTAAAATTTTAAATCCTGATCACGTTATTTGTGAAATGGAGCCAGATGTAAAACTTCAAATGGAAATATCTGTAAACAAAGGCAGAGGATACGTTCCTTCAGAAGAAAACAAACCGGTTGATGGAGAATTTGGCATTATTGCTATAGATTCTATTTATACTCCTATCAAGAACGTAAAATACACAATCGAAAACTATCGTGTAGAGCAAAAAACCGACTTCGAAAAACTAATTTTCGAAATTGAGTCTGACGGGTCAATTCATCCAAAAGAAGCATTAAAAGAAGCAGCTAAAATTCTGATTTATCATTTAATGTTATTCTCTGATGAAAAGATAACACTTGATTCTGATGAAAAATATGCAAACGAGGAGTTCGATGAGGAAGTATTGCATATGCGTCAGCTTCTAAAAACTAGATTAGTTGATATGGATCTTTCGGTAAGAGCATTAAATTGCTTAAAAGCTGCTGAAGTTGATACATTAGGAGATCTGGTTAAATACAATAAAAACGATTTATTGAAGTTCAGAAACTTTGGTAAAAAGTCATTAACAGAATTAGAAGATTTACTTAGCCAAATGAATTTGACATTTGGAATGGATATCACTAAGTATAAATTAGACAAAGAGTAAACGGAGATGAGACATAGAAAATCATTTAACCACTTAGGAAGAAAGAGTGCGCATAGAAAGGCAATGTTGGCAAACATGGCAGCGTCGTTGGTTTTACATAAAAGAATTACAACTACAACTGCTAAAGCAAAAGCTCTTAAAATGTATGTTGAGCCTTTAATTACCAAGGCTAAAGATGATTCAACTCATTCGAGAAGGGTTGTATTTAGTTACTTACAAAATAAAGATGCTGTCACAGAGCTTTTCAGAGAGGTTGGGACAAAAGTAGCAGATAGACCAGGTGGTTATACAAGAATATTAAAAACAGGAACTCGTTTAGGAGATAATGCTGATATGTGTATCATTGAGTTAGTTGACTATAATGAGAACTTATTAGCAGCTAAGGAAGAAACAACTAAGAAATCAACAAGACGTAGAAGGGGTGGTAGTAAAAAAGCTACAGCTCAGGCAACGGAACAAGTTGAAACCGCTGTAACAGAAGAAGCTCCAGAAGAAGTTAAAGCTGAAGATACAACTGTCGTAGAAGAACCGAAAGCAAAGGTTGAAGCAAAAGAGGAAGTTAAACCTGATAGCATTTCCGCCGACAAGGCAGATCCGACAAGTGAGGCTGAAACCGTTGAAGCTAAAACAGAGGAAAAAGTAGAAGATAAGAAGAAAGAAGAACCTGCTAAGGAAGAAAAGAAAGAGGAAGGCACTGAAGAGAAAACAGAAGAGTAAAAAATACTTCATATATTTAAAAGGGCGGTTAATACCGCCTTTTTTTATGAATTTATTAAACATTACTTTATTTAAAAATGCCTAAAATTGACTAAATTTGATAGCTTATTGGGTTTTTATAAATATTAATTTAAAACTATATTATTATGGGACAAATTGCGGGTATTCATGCAAGACAAATTCTAGATTCAAGAGGAAATCCAACAGTTGAAGTTGAAGTAGTTACAAATGAGGGTTATATTGGAAGAGCAGCTGTTCCTTCTGGTGCGTCTACAGGTGTTCACGAAGCAGTTGAATTAAGAGATGGTGATAAATCACAGTTTCTAGGTAAAGGTGTTACTAAAGCAGTTGAAAATGTTAATACAATTATCAATGATGAATTAAAAGGTTATTTTATTGATGATCAAACTGGCATTGATAATGCCTTAATTCAGCTTGATGGAACTGAAAATAAATCAAATTTAGGCGCAAATGCAATGTTAGGAGTTTCTTTAGCTGTTGCAAAAGCTGCAGCAACTGAATATGGTCTGCCATTATATAGATACATCGGTGGAGTTAATGCTAATACATTACCAATACCATTAATGAATATTTTAAATGGCGGACAACACGCTGATAACAAAATAGATATTCAGGAGTTTATGATTATGCCAGTTGGTGCTGAAACTTTTAGTGATGCATTAAGAATGGGTACTGAAGTATTCCATCATTTAAAAGCTGTTTTGAAGTCTAAGGGACACTCGACGAATGTTGGCGATGAGGGTGGATTTGCCCCAAATTTAGGATCAAATGAAGAAGCTATTGAGGTGGTATTAGAGGCTATTGAAAAAGCTGGATATAGACCAGGAGAAGATATTTATATTGCATTAGATGCAGCTGCTTCAGAGTTTTATAATAAAGAAAAAAAGATTTATCATTTTGAATCAACGAATCAAGATATGACTTCTTCTGAAATGGTAAATTACTGGAAAGAATGGGCTGAAAAATATCCGATTTTATCAATTGAAGATGGTTTAGATGAAGATGACTGGACTGGTTGGGCAGAATTAACAAAAACTATCGGAGATAAGGTGCAGTTGGTTGGAGATGATTTATTTGTAACCAATGTTAAAAGATTATCACAAGGGATTAAAGGAAATGTTGGAAATTCAATTCTGATAAAAGTAAACCAAATTGGCACTTTAACTGAAACTATTGAATCAGTTAAGTTAGCAACGGAAAATTCTTATACATCGATTATAAGTCACCGATCTGGAGAAACTGAAGATACGACGATTGCTGATCTTGCAGTTGCCTTAAATACCGGTTTAATTAAAACAGGTTCTGCTTCTCGTTCTGATAGAATTGCCAAGTATAATCAACTATTAAGGATAGAAGAAGCTTTAGGAGGTTCTGCTAATTATTTAGGAAAGGATTTCAAATTTATCTAAATTCTTTAAATAATCAATCAAAGGCTGGAAACTGATTATGGATTTCAGCCTTTTTTTGTATATTTCAACTCTACTCATAAATTAAGCTTATGGCATATAAATCATTACTTCAATACATAGATAGATTAGAAATGAAAGGAGAACTGATTCGTGTTAAAGAATTTGTTGATCCTGAGTTAGAAATAACGGAAGTTATAGATCGTTTATCCAAATCAGAGGATGGCGGAAAAGCACTTTTATTTGAAAATACCGGAACTGGCTTTCCTCTACTTATAAACGCAATGGGTTCTTATAAAAGAATGTGTATATCATTGGGAGTAAAGTCTTTAGATGATTTCGGAAAGGAAATTGAAGAATTGTTTACAGATATAACCGGACCAAAATCAAATATTTTTGATAAGTTGAAACTTTTACCCAAGCTATCAAGCATTTCCTCTTGGATGCCCAAAACTATTGCAGGCAGAGGTAAATCACAAGAAGTTATTTGCAAAGAACCTGATCTAAGTAAGTTGCCTGTACTGAAGTGTTGGCCAGAAGATGGAGGTCCGTTTGTAACTCTACCAATGGTAATTACAAAAGATCCAGTTTCGGGAATTAGAAATGTTGGGATGTACCGAATGCAGGTTTTTGAGAAAGATTTAACAGGAATGCATTGGCATAAGCACAAAGTTGGAGCAAGACACTTTGATGAATATAAAAAAATGGGTAAAAAGATGCCAATTGCTGTTGCTTTGGGTGGAGATCCGGCATATACTTATGCTGCTACTGCACCCTTACCAGATAATGTAGATGAGTTTTTGTTAGCAGGATTTTTGAGGAAACAAAAGGTGGAATTAATAAAATGTATAACACAGGATATAGAAGTTCCAGTTGATGCTGATATAATCATTGAAGGTTATGTTGATCCTGAGGAAGATTTTATTTGGGAGGGTCCATTTGGTGATCATACAGGATTTTATTCATTAGCTGATTGGTATCCTAAATTTCATGTTACGTGCATAACCCATCGAAAAGATGCTGTTTATCCGGCCACAATTGTTGGGGTACCTCCAATGGAAGATGCCTGGATAGGAAAGGCGACAGAACGCATTTTTTTAGCGCCAATTCGTTTAGCAATGTTACCTGAAATTATTGATTATGATTTACCTTTTGAAGGTGTTGCTCATAATATTACAGTAGTAAAAATCAATAAAACTTATCCGGGACAAGCTCTAAAGGTTATGCATGCTCTTTGGGGAGCAGGACAAATGATGTTTAATAAAATAATGATTGTTGTAGATCAGGACATTAATGTTCATAATTACAAAGAGTTAGCAAAAATCATATATGATAATTTAAATCCCGAAAGCGATATTCACTTTAGCACTGGTCCTTTAGATGTTTTGGATCATTCATCTTCAAAATATACCTTTGGAAGTAAACTGGGCATTGATGCAACTAAAAAATTTAAAGAAGAAATTGATGAATCAATTTTAATCAATAAAGTTGAACCTAAAGAATTTAATATTGATGAATTAAATATATCCCCTGAAATTCAGGAACTTAAATTGCTTGCAGAATACGGCATTTTAGTTGTGTCAATTAAAAAGGAAAGCAAACAACAAACTGAGAGATTATCGGAACTATTATATAAACAAAAAGCTTTATCATCTATAAAAATCATAATTTTTGTAGACCATGAGATCGATATCGAAGATGTAAGTATGATAGCTTGGATTTCATCAGGAAATATTGACCCAAAAAGAGACTCGGTAATTTTAAAAGGGAATGAAAAAACTTGCTCAAAAGTATTTATAGACGCAACTAGAAAATCATTAAAACGTGATGGTTTTAAAAGAGATTGGCCAAATGTCGTAGTTTCTGATGAGGAAACAATAAAAAAAATTGATCAAAAATGGAATAATTTAGGATTAGGAGATTTTATTGTTTCACCTTCTTTAAAGTATAGAAAACTAAATAGAAATAAAGGTGCTGTTGCAAATGATTAATTATTAATTTAAATAAGTATATACGGTTATCACTTTGCTTTCACCTGATTAAATATTAAATTAGCAATAAATAAATGAAGCTCCAACTCTCCATATTATTTGCTATTCTAATCGGGTTTTACCCTTTTTTCTTTATTGCTAATAGTCAGGCACAGGTTTTAAGAGCTGAACATTATACTATCGAACATGGACTTTCGCAAACCAGTGTGAATTGTCTAATTCAGGATAGTCGTGGCTTTATATGGATTGGCACCCAAGATGGTTTAAATAAATTTGATGGTTACAATTTTAAGGTACTAAAGAACGATCCTGCTGATACGAATTCTCTAAGTAATAATTTCGTTAATTGTATATATGAAGATATAGATGGGAACATTTGGGTCGGAACAAATTATGGATTAAACCGATACAATATTTACTCTGAGGTATTTACTCATTTCTTTTCTGGCAATGATAATATAAACACTTTACGCGAAAATGAAGTTTATACCGTATATCAAGACAAAAGCGGCTATATATGGATAAAAACTGAAAATTATTTATCAAGATTTAATCCAAGAAGTAATAAGTTCAGACACTATGAGCATTATAATGATGTATTTAATTTCGTTTCTGTTAATGCACAGTTTTCAATTTTTGAAGATCATAAGGACCAACTCTGGGTTGGTACAAAGGACGGTTTAAATTATTTCGATAGAAAATTGGAAATATTTAAAAGGTACAGGAATAATCCAGAAGATAAAAGAAGTTTGAGTAATGATGCTGTAAAAATTATATATGAAGATAGTGAATATAATTTATGGATAGGAACTGAGAATGGATTAAACAAGTTCGATTGGGATTCCGAAACATTTACAAGATTTTACAGTGATAAAAGTAAAGCCGGAAGTTTAAGCAATAATATCATAAATGATATTTTCGAGGATAAAGAAGGTAACTTGTGGATAGCTACTAATGATGGTTTAAATAAATATGACAAATCAACTGAAGCCTTCAAGGTTTACAATAGTTTTATATATAATAACGAATTAATTCTTACAACCACTTTTACAGATATTGTTCAAGACCACACAAATATTCTTTGGATGGGAACCTTTCAAGGATTACTAAAATTAGAAAACAAGAAGAAAAAGTTTAAACTTTATAATAAATCTGAGGATAATACACCATTATTTTCAAATAACTATGTGACGGCCATTCATAAAGTTGACGATCTAATTTGGATTGGCACCTGGGGTTACGGGTTGCATATATTTAATCCCAAAACAAAAGAAATAGTGTTATACAATTCTTCAAATAGTAGTATTATAGACAACTATATTCATCGAATATTTCAAGATGAAAGTGGAAAATTGTGGCTGGGGACTCAAAATGGTTTATGTTTTTATAATAAAAAGACAAATAGTTTCGAGTTATTTGAAAAAACTGCTCTTAAAAATCTTTTAAAGAATAATCGAATATATAATATTCTTGAAGATCAGAATAATAATTTATGGGTAGCATCTAAATTTGGCCTACATCATATTTTAGAAGATACTGTTGTTAGCTACTATCATAATCCGGAAGATTCAACAAGCCTAGGCTCGAATGTGGTCTATGATATCTGGTTATCAAAAAGTAATGACTTGTTGTGGATTGCTACACAAAGAGGATTAGGTAAATTAAACCTTAAAACAAATAAATTACAAAGATTTGAGAGAGCCAGTAATAATTGTTCTGATTGTTTTAGTAGCAATGAGATTTTTTGTATTTATGAAGATACTTCGAATAATTATCTCTGGCTAGGAACCAATGCAGGATTAAACCGATTTGATCTTAATACAAACCAAGTAAAAGTTTTTAATGAAAAGGATGGATTATCTAACAATTTAATTTACTCGATTTTAAGTGATGACTCAGGAAACATTTGGATAAGTACAAATAAAGGACTTTCAAAGTTCAATATCGAAACAGAGATTTTTAATAATTTTGGAATTTCCGATGGATTGCAAGACTTTGAATTTAATCATGGTGCTTCGTTTAAATCTGAAGATGGTGAGTTATTTTTTGGAGGAATAGCAGGTTATAATTCTTTTTATCCGGATTCAATTGTAAAAAATCAAAATAAACCTAATATTGAAATAACTGCTGTTGAGGTACTTGCTGATCAATATTCTCAAAATTTAACGGTTGGAAAGAATAGGCAAATCGAAGTTTCTTATAAAAGCAACCTAATAACTATTGAATTTGCAGCTCTTGATTTTACTTCTCCAGAAAAAAATAACTATGCATATAAATTAGAAGGGGTTGAAGAGGAATGGATTCATTTAGGAAATAGAAGGTATGCAACATTCACTAATTTACCTCCGGGAAAGTATACTTTTACTGTTAAAGGCTCCAATAGCGATAATATTTGGAACGAGGAAGGCGCGAGTATTGATATCATAGTTCAAACGCCAATATGGAAAACAAGTTTTGCTTATTTAGCTTATATTTTAATTTCGGTTGGATTGATTTTTTGGTTAATTCAATACAGGACAAGAACATTAAGAAGATCAAATCAGGAACTTAAAGAAAAAGAACAAATAGCCAAGCAAATTGCTAAGCAAAAAGAAGAATTAACAATTAAAAATAAGAGTATTACGGATAGTATTGTATACGCAAAACGAATTCAAGAGGCATTAATGCCAAGCAAAGATCAATTCAAATCTGTTTTACCATCTTCATTTATTCTTTATAAGCCTAAAGATATTGTAAGTGGAGATTTCTACTGGATAAATGAAAAAAATGATAAAATCTTCGTTGCAGTTGTAGACTGTACAGGTCATGGAGTGCCGGGAGCTTTTATGTCAATCATAGGTTTTGAATTGTTACGTAATATTACAGAAGAACAAAAAATTGAAGACACAGAAAGTATATTAAGGCAGCTTAATAATGGTGTGGCAACAACCTTCGGAAAAACTGCAGATAAAGCGAGAATAAAGGATGGAATGGATATTGCTCTTTGTGTTATTGATAAAAAGAAGGCTGAATTGGAATTTGCCGGAGCATTCAGACCATTGTATATGATTCGTAATAATAAAATTGAGGAAATTAGAGGGGATAGGTTCTCAGTAGGATTATTAGGTGAAGGAGAAAGTGATGAAATTACTAAAACGCAAGTAAAACTTCAAAAAAACGATATTTTTTATATGTTCTCTGATGGTTACGCAGATCAGTTTGGAGGTCCAGAAGGAAAAAAATATAAATATCGCAGATTTAGACACTTGTTACTTACCATACATAAATTGCCTCTTGAACAACAATTAACATATTTTGATAGGAGTTTCGAAGATTGGAAAGGTGACTTTGAGCAAGTAGATGATGTTCTTATTCTAGGATTTAGACCAGAAATTGAGTAAAACCAATAATTAAGTAGATATAATTTTTATTGAGTATATTTCAAGGTATTTGATGGCATATAAAACGCCTTTTCCAAAATACAATATCTTTAATGTTAATGTTCCCTTTAGGTAGATATAATTGCTCTAAAAAGGGGCGTTTTCATAATTTTTACAGGAAATTTATCCATAGTTTTCCCAAATAAGAGTGGGAGTTGGTCGTTAATTGTTAAGTTGTTGTTCCATCTTATTAATAAGTGTTTCTATTTGGAATGGTTTGCTAATATAATCATCCATCCCCGCAGCTAAACACTCCTCTTTATCGCCTAACAATGCGTTTGCGGTAATAGCTATAATTGGAGTGTGTGAATTGGTACTTTTTTCCAAACTCCTTATTTTTTTGGTAGTAATAATACCATTCATAATTGGCATCTGAATATCCATTAAAATAATGTCATATTTAGCTGATCCGAACTTATCAAGTGCTTCTTTGCCATTATTAGCAATATCAACAGTTTTTACAACCTTTTTTAAGCTTAATAATACAATTTTCTGGTTTATTAGGTTATCCTCTACTAACAAGATATTAGCATCTTTTAAATCAATCTTACCTTCAGATTTGATCTCAGGTAAATCAAATTCAGAAATTCTTCTTGTCGTTTCATCTAACAGAGGTTCACCTTTTGTGAACTTAAGTATAAATTTGAATTCAAATTTGTCAGTAGAAAGCTCAAATTCTATATCACCTCCAAGTGATTCAATAATCTTATTCGCAATATTAAATTCAAGTAGTTTTATTACTGCTTCATTTCTTCCCTTTTTTGTTTTTTCTGTATTCTGAATTTTAGTTATTTCAGAAATTTGTTCCAATTCAGCAGTTGAAACATTAAATAATATTTCAGCAACATTATTTATTTCACTTAACTTTTTAATATTTATATCTACTAACTTTTTACCACCTTTTGTCTTCTTAAGAATATTTTCGATAAGATTTAGAAATACTTGTTTAATCTTAACAGGATCGCCATATAATTGAAAATCTATATCTTCTGAGATTTTTAAAGGAAATTTTAAATCATCTGAATCTTCATCAGTAAATAAATTAATTGTGTTTCTAATTGTTGATTCTAAATTAAAATTCTGATTGTAGTCCTTACTTTGTAACAAGTCGACATTAGAAATTTCAGCTATATTATTAACCACATTGACCAAATTATTGGTAGAGGCTTGTATAGTATCAATTAGGTCTTTTTGCTTTTCATCAAGATTAAATGTATTAACTATGTTTGTTACAACGACCAAATTATTAAGTGGAGTTCGTATCTGATGTGATATTTTTGAAATAAACTCTTCTTTGGATTGTGTTTCGTGTTTTGCTTTTTGAATTTCAACATTAAGCTCCGCTATTCGACCTTCCCAAATATTTTCATAAATATTTACGAAAATAAAAAAAATAAAAAAAAGCAAAACATACATGATTTGATTAAGCAATTCATAATCAGTTAAAATACCAAAAAAGGACGGAATAAAAATTACTATACTAGATAAAACAAAGAATACAAGTGAAGAAATATTTCCCCTTTTTTTACCTAACATTAAGATAATAAAAGCAGGATAAAGGGCATAAAACACTGTACCTTGGTTACTGACATTCCCTTTAAATAAAAGCCATAATAAAAATAGCCCAAAGCCAATGGAATAAAATAGAGATGCGTTTAAAAAGTTACCACGTTTTCTGAATACAATTACATTTACTGTAAGCAATACAAATAAAACAGCTTCAATTATAACATTAATAAAATTTTCTTTGAATACATTTAATACAGTAAAAATTAAAAGTAAAGCAAGCGAAGTATAACTATAAAAATTAAGAATTGTCGATTTATAAAAATACTCATTTTTAAAGTCCAGCTTATCGGGGCTTATCGTGCATAGTTTAATAATCTTATCGATAAAATTCATAGAAACTTAAACTTTGGGTTAATAGAAAATTAGCTGCTTTTTGAAATTAGTTTTGTAAATTTACTGAAATATCCGTTATAAAAATTCATTGTGAATTAAATATACAAATTTTTTGATAAAAACATGATAATCTTTGATTATTGATAGTATTTACGGAACAATTTCCCAACAATAAAGAGTATTATTTCTAACGGATAATTAACAAAGAATTTCAAACGTATTTAAATTAAACTAAAAACACAAAATCAACAAATATCCAGATATGAAAAAAATTATTTTAGCCATTATTATTAGTATTTCAGCTCTGACCTTAAAGGCGCAAGAATATCTTCCTACCGAAGCTGACTTAAACCAATTCTTAAATTCGAAACTCTATGTTGTATTGGAATCGAATCCGATTGCAGCATATAATTTTAAAATTCAGGAGGCAGTTAAGAATGCCTGGAGTTTAACGGAATTTGAATTTATTTCATTAGACCAGTTTGAAGAAATGTATAATGATCCTGATAAATCATTTTTAATGATGACCCAGGTAGTGTTCCAGAATGATAAGACAAAAGTACGTTATAACTTTTTACATATATTCATTGGGAAAGAAGGGCTTGATACATTCGAAGATCTACCTGATATTGCAGCAATCCCACTTTCGTATACAGAAGTAGACGAGGAGTTTTGGGTATATAAAATGGAATCGTTGGTTAGATTTATGCAAACTCACATTCAGAATATGCGCGATAATCCGGGCATGATTAAGAAAAATATCTTCGAGTATTATAATGAGTTTACAAAAGATATTAAGCAAAAAACATTGTATTTGGTTAAAGATGAAGTAGCTCCAAATATTAATACAGAAGCCAAAATTAAAAAAATCTATCCTTATAAAGTGAAGTTTGTAACAAGAAAAGAAATCGAAGAAGCTATAGAGAATAGAGATGAAGATGTTGTTTATCTTCATAAAGTAGGTCCGCAGGGAACTCGTTTAAGAGCAAGATGTTATAAAATAATTATTGGTGCTCAGGATGCCAATTTCTATTATTTCAATTGGCACTGGGTTCAAAAGGGTAAGAATTTTGATGGTTTTCTCGATAAAGATTTTAAAGAATTAGCCAAGAAAAAGTAAAAAATAAAAAAATGAAATAGAAGAGGCTTCCAGGTTGTAAAGCAAGAGAAGCCTCTTTTTTATGTTATTAAACGAAAGCTTTATAACAGTATAATTTTATTCTATATTTGCACAATAATTAAATAAACAGGACAAAAATGGCTGCACAAAAACCATCTGTTCCAAAGGGTACCAGGGATTTTTCGCCAGTTGAGATGGTGAAGCGAAACTTTATATTTGATACCATAAAAGATGTTTTCAAACGATATGGATATTTACCTATTGAAACTCCTGCTATGGAGAATCTTTCAACGCTATTAGGTAAATATGGAGAAGAAGGAGATAAACTTCTTTTTAAAATTTTGAATTCTGGAGATTATCTTTCAAAAGTAAACTCTAATTTATTAGACGTAGAATCGAGTAAATTGGCATTAGAGATTTCTGAAAAAGGTCTTCGTTATGATTTAACTGTTCCTTTTGCACGTTTTGTTGTGCAGCATCGAAATGATATAACATTCCCTTTTAAAAGATATCAAATACAACCGGTTTGGCGCGCAGATCGTCCGCAAAAAGGAAGATATCGCCAATTTTACCAATGCGATGTAGATGTTATTGGAAGCAACTCGCTTTTTAATGAGGTAGAGTTAATTCAAATCATTGATCAGGTATTTCAAAAACTGAATATTAAAACAGTTGTAAAGTTAAATAATCGTAAGATTTTACTTGGTATTGCAGAGGTGATAGGTGAACCGGATAAATTTATTGATATAACGGTAGCTATTGATAAACTAGACAAAATAGGAAGAGAAAAGGTAAATGAAGAGCTTCTTTCAAAAGGAATCAAGGAAAGCGCTATTGGAAAATTAGATCCAATATTTGAGTTATCAGGATCAAATTATGCTAAACTAAATTCTTTAAGAAACGTATTGAAAGAATCTGAAGTAGGATTACAAGGAATTGAAGAAGTTGAGACTGTTCTTAACTATTTTGAAACATTAGAAATAAAGACTGAACTAGAACTTGATTTGACGTTGGCACGAGGGTTAAATTATTATACGGGAGCAATTATTGAAGTAAAAGCAAAAGATGTAGAAATTGGCAGCATTTGTGGAGGAGGTCGCTATGATGATCTTACCGGGGTTTTTGGTTTAAATGATGTTTCAGGAGTGGGGGTTTCGTTTGGTGCCGATCGTATTTATGATGTAATGCAGCAATTGAAAATTTTTCCAGAAGAAATAGTTTCATCTACGAAAGTAATGTTTGTTAACTTTGGATCAAAGGAAGAGGCTTATTGCTTACCACTGTTACAAAAGCTAAGAGACAATAAAATAAATGCAGAGA
This sequence comes from Bacteroidales bacterium, assembly GCA_028282585.1. GTDB lineage: Bacteria > Bacteroidota > Bacteroidia > Bacteroidales > UBA12077 > UBA12077. The sequence goes on from JANQHR010000145.1 coordinate 18,947, forward strand.
TATTTCCGGAATCGACTAAAATGAAGAAGCAAATGGCCTACGCAAACAATAAAAACATTCCTTATGTTATTTTAGTCGGTGAAAGCGAAATGGACGAAGGAATGATAACTGTTAAAAATATGAACTTGGGTGAACAATCAAAGATGAAATTCGAAGAATTATTGAATAAAATTCAAAATGAGATATAAAAACCTGAAAATTAATAGAAAAGAACGAAAACGTCCTGTTCATTTTGTTGGAGGAGATACTCGCTTTCCATGACTTTAAGTGCTTTTGTGAATAAGGTTAATTAAAACAATGACATTTTAAAATTTTATAATAGATGGGAAAAATACATCATATATCAAACGATCAGTTAACTTTTGATAGAATTAATGAAATACTAAAAGAAGGTTATAAGCTTGCGTTATCGGAAGAATCAAAAAATCAAATTATCAAATGCCGCGAATATCTTGATAATAAAATGTCAAGCCAATGTGAACCTATTTATGGTATTAATACAGGATTTGGTGCGTTGTACGATAAGCGAATTTCTAAAGAAGATCTAGGTAATCTTCAAAAAAATTTGGTAATGTCTCATGCTTGTGGTACAGGAGATGAAATTCCGCAAGAGATTGTCAAAATAATGATTCTCCTGAAGATACAGTCGCTTTCGTACGGACATTCAGGAGTGCAATTATCTACAGTTGAGCGATTAATTGATTTCTTTAACCAGGATATACTACCCGTAATATACCAGTATGGTTCATTAGGAGCATCCGGAGATTTATCACCATTGGCTCATATGTGTTTACCATTAATAGGAATGGGAGAAGTAAATTATAAAGGAGAAAGGTTAAAAGGCGAAGATTTATTGAAAAAGATGAATTGGAACTCGATTGAATTGAAATCGAAAGAAGGATTGGCTTTATTGAACGGAACCCAATTTATGAGTTCTTATGGTGTTTATCTGATCTTAAAAGTTTGGAAATTATCCCAGTTAGCCGATGTAATAAGCTCTGTTTCGTTGGAAGCTTTTGATGGTAGGGTTGAACCGTTCCATGATTCAGTTCATCAGGTTCGACATCATTTGGGGCAAATTAAAACTGCTCGCAGAATGAGGTTCTTATTAGAAGGAAGTGAATTAATTAACCGCCCGAAAGTGCATGTTCAGGATCCATATTCTTTCCGCTGTATACCTCAGGTTCATGGTGCTTCTAAAGATTCAATCAATTATGTTTCTTATGTTTTTAATAATGAAATAAATGCTGTAACAGATAACCCAACAATTTTTCCAGATGAAGACTTAGTTATTTCAGCAGGTAATTTTCATGGACAACCACTAGCTTTGGGATTGGATAATTTGTGTATAGCAATGGCCGAACTAGGAAGTATTTCTGAAAGAAGAACATATCAATTGTTAGCCGGAAAACGAGGGTTGCCTCCTTTTTTAGTAGCAAATCCAGGTTTAAATAGCGGTTTTATGATTCCGCAATATACCGCGGCATCAATTGTAAGTAGAAATAAACAACTTTCTACGCCGGCTTCTGTTGATACGATTGAGTCATCTCAAGGACAGGAAGACCATGTAAGTATGGGAGCTAATTCTGCATCTAAGGCATACCAGGTTGCGGAAAATTTAGAAAGAATATTAGCAATTGAATTATTTAATGCTGCTCAAGCATTAGAATTCCAACGTCCTGCAAAATCTTCACCTTTTATTGAGAAATTTGTAGAAGGTTATCGTAAAAAAGTGAAATTTATCGAAGATGACAAAACCATGTATGATGATATTGCTCGTTCGGTTGAGTATTTGCAAGAAGTTGAATTAGGTTTGCCGGAAAAATAATATTTTTTTGAAACTTTTATAAATAAGAAAGCCCCAACCAGGGGCTTTTTATATAATTAGCGCAATTTGGCTATTAATCTTTCTTTTTATCATCCTTCCCACTTTCTTTTATTTTCTTAAGCAGATAGGTTTTAAATTCATAATCAGCCAGATAAATTTTCATTACTTTATCAATGGGTAATATTTCTTTAAATTTTACATGATACTCATCTAAAAGTTCTGCTAATTCCATTTCGTAATGAATATACTGATCAGCGTATTTTATCATTTCTTCATTAGTCATGATTTCAGAATTTTCGGCAAAATAGGTCATCTTTTCTTTTCGATCAGCAATAATACTATTTTTCCTGTCCCAATAGGCATTGTAAATTGGCCAAAAAACTTGAGCTTCACCAGGAGTTAAACCAATTTTATCAGTAAAAAATGCAATTCTTTCAGATTTGATTTCTTGTTCTTTATGTGATTTAGATTCTTCTTGTGCATTTGTTGAAATGGCACAAATAATTAAAGTTACAACTAGAACTAATGTTTGGACGTGTTTAAATTTTATCGCTCTCATAACTCATCAATTAAAGTTCCATAGTCGATATCTTCATCAACTAAGTAATGAATATAGAAATCCGTTTCTTCTTTTTTATCTTCCTCAAATCTTTTTTCATCCTCTAACAAAATATCTATAAAATGTTGCTCTGTAAATTCAGACGGGTCGACTTCTATTGTTCTTGTAAATAACTCAGAATCGATATTGTTGGTACGATTTGATAAAATAAAATTTGCTGTGGTATAAGCGATGACTGTAAAAGCAACGATCATAAAACCTAGAGCAAATTGAGGCTTTACATATTTAAATAGCTTAAATATCCAGCTATATTCCTTATTTTCAGATATAATCTTATCTTGAATTCTTGTAGGAAAGTCTTCAAAATATCCATCCGGAACGTAAAACGGATTACTGCTATTTGCCTTAATTTTATCCAATTTCTTGTTAAAATTTTTCATTTTCATAAGGTCCCCTAATTGTTTTTCCCTGCCTTTTTGACATTTAAATAAATTAATAGTTTAATCTTCCTTAAAATAATTCTCAATTTTCTTTACCGCATGATGATATGATGCTTTTAATGCACCTACTGATGTCTTAAGTATTTTCGCCATATCGTCATATTTCATTTCATCGAAATATTTCATATTAAAAACAATGCGCTGTTTTTCAGGTAAATCGAGAATAGCCTTTTGAAGCCTACGTTGTATTTCATCCCCATTAAAATACTCATCGCTTTCAAGGCTTTCCTTTAATTGGTTTTCATAATCAACTAAAGGCATTAAATATTTTGTTTTTTGTTGCTTTAAAAATGTTAATGATTCATTAGTTGCTATTCGATACAACCACGTATATAGTTTTGAATCTTCACGAAATCCATCCAGTCCTTTCCACGCCTTTACAAAAGTGTTTTGGAGTATATCATCTGTATCTTCATGTTTGATTACAATTTTTCGAATATGCCAATATAGTTTAACCTGATATTTTCTGACTATCAGGTTAAATGCATAATTGCGCTTTTCGTTGTCTTTAAAGAGAGTTAATAACTCCTTATCGCTGTAATCTGACATAGTGCAGTGAAGAGTTCACCGTTTATAAAAAGTGATTACAAAGATAATGTTATTTTCTTTTTAGAACATTTTCTACAGCAGAAACTATATTAATAGTATCAATCCCGTACTTGGTTAAAAGTTCATCAGGTTTTCCGCTTTCACCAAATTCGTCATTGACAGCAACTAATTCTATTGGAGTTGGCATTTTTCTACCTAAAAGCTGAGCAACAGAATCTCCTAGTCCACCATTCAAAAGATGTTCTTCTGCTGTAACAATTGCATTTGTTTTAGAAACTGAACTTAAAATGGTTTCTTCGTCAAGAGGTTTTATAGTATGTATGTTAATTAACTCTACTGATATTCCTTTTTCTTCAAGTTTTGTAGCAGCTTCGATAGATTTCCATACTAGATGACCCGTTGCAACAATCGTTACATCAGTTCCTTCATTTAATATTATCGCTTTACCAATTTCAAATTTTTGATCTTCTGGGGTAAAATTTGGAACTTTTGGGCGTCCAAAGCGAAGATAAACAGGTCCTTCGTATTCAGCAATTGCAATTGTGGCAGCTTTTGTTTGGTTGTAATCACAAGGGTTGATGACTACCATCCCCGGAAGCATCTTCATTAAGCCGATGTCTTCCATTATTTGATGAGTTGCTCCGTCTTCACCAAGTGTTAATCCTGCATGTGAGGCACATATCTTTACATTTTTTTCTGAATAAGCTATCGATTGCCTTATTTGATCATAAACACGTCCGGTAGCAAAATTTGCAAATGTTCCGGCAAATGGAATCTTTCCACCAATTGTTAAACCTGCTGCAACTCCCATCATATTTGCCTCTGCAATACCACATTGATAAAATCTATCAGGAAACTCATCAGCAAACATATTCATTTTTAATGATCCCGTTAAATCCGCACATAATGCAACTATATTTTCATTTTTTTTTCCTAATTCAAATAATCCGGCTCCAAAACCCGATCGCGTATCTTTCTTCTCTTTATATTCGAACTTTTTCATATTATTTTAATAAAGTATTATTCTATTTGATGATCCTGATTTTATTGTGAATTTTTTATTTACTGTATAAATTGATTGTTTGGTATTTTTTGGCCTAAATACTACCCGGTAATTTCCGGGTTGCATATATATATTTTGTCTAGATAGTTTTTGATCCAAATTGTAAATCCATTTTAAGGTATCTGCTGTTTCTACATATAAACTTCCAAAACCACTAGATGAAAGTGAAAAGTTAGCAATCCCCGGTCGGGGAATTTCAATATAAGTTGTAGAGCTTTGGTCAATTTTAACATTTTCAATATAAATCCTAGGTATGGTTAATACCTCTAAATCATATTCGCCGACTATGTATTTTTCTGTAGTACTATTTTTTTGCACATTTAAAGTTTCAGATTGTCCATCTTTTCTAATAATAATATCCAAGTTTTTATATTGGCTACTTCCGGGACATGAAATATTCAAATAGCCCTGCGGAGCATTTAAACCTATCATTGTATGTTTTCCTTCTGATAAAGAAATGTTGTCTTTTCTTACTGGTGGTATAGTGTGAACAACGAGATCATAGTTTATTAGAGGGTCTATGATTAAAGTATCCGGATTGCCCATATAATTAATTGTATGCACAAAATTATATTTTACTCTACCTGAAACATGGTTGAAAAACGTCATATTAACATCAGTTTCAGTAGGTTTTCCATAAATATCAAGTAAATTAACTTGGGCTGTTGTTGAGTTTAATGCGCGGGAAATTACGATACCCAGCACCTCTTCAAATTTTTCTTCATCGGGAGTATTAAAAAAATGCCCAACACATTCAAAGGTTTTTTCAAAATGATGATCAATACCAATACCGATTATAAAAGGCTTAAGTATAATTCCTTTCTTTTGCAGATTCAAAGATGCCTGGCAAGGATCACCATCACACTCCTCTTTACCATCTGTTATAAGAATAATAATGTTTCTACAATTATCACATTCAGGAAAATCATTTGCAGCTAATTCTAATGAACTGGCTATTGGAGTGGTCCCTCTTGGTATAATATGCCTAAGTGTTTGCCTTATTTGTCCGGCATTTCCAAATGTAAATGGAACCTCAAGCTTCGTATCGCTACAATCTTGAGGAGGTACCGGGCTTTGATGACCATAAACTCTTAATGCCATTTGAATATTTGGCATCTTTTCGAGGCTATCAATAATATGAATTAAATAATTTCTAGCAATACTGATTTTTTTATCGCTTTCCCAAGTACCGTACATACTCTGGGATGCATCAAAAATAAACAATATTCTCGAAGTAGGTGGTTCCGATTTTTTCTGTGCACTTAAGTTAAGAGCAAAAGCTATAAAAAAGCAAAAAAAGATGTATTTTAAAATATTTTTCAATTAATTTTTATTTGAAATTATTTATCCATTGATCTTCTTCGCTCGTAATCTTCTTTTTTAATATGACCAAGAATCATTAATTCTGCACTTGCATAATTTGTAGCCAACGGAATGTTATACATATTACAGGCTTCAAGTAATTTTTGGATGTCTTCATGATGTCCTTGCTTGATTAACGGATCACGCAAGAAAATCACAATATTTACTTCTTTCTTTTTAATCAGTTCTGTTATTTCCGTGTAACCCCCAGATTTACCTGGACTTAAATGCTGAACTTTAATACCTTGCGATTCTACATATTCGGCAGTTCTTCCGGTTGCAATAAGGTTTACTCCAAAAATCCAGTCTTTTCGATCATTTAAAAACTGAACCATTTCCGGTTTTTTTACATCGTGTGCAATAATAACTATGTTCTTCATAACCCTTTCATTTTAAAATTTAAATTGAAGTTTAATAATCTCCTAAAGTTTCTTCAAGCTGATCAAGTGCAATTTCCAATTGCTCATCGTTAGGCGCAACTCCATGCCACTTATGTGTTCCCATCATGAAATCTACACCCATACCCATTTCAGTTTTCATTAATATAACAATAGGCCTACCTTTACCAATTAACGATTTAGCTTTATTTAAGGTTTCTAAAACTTCTTCAATAATATTACCATCCATTTCTAAAACTTCCCAGCCAAAGCTTTCCCATTTAGCTTTTAAGTTTCCCAAAGAGATAATATTATCAACTGGTCCATCAATTTGCTGACCGTTATAATCAATGGTTGAAATTAAATTGTCAATCTTATGTTGAGCAGCAAACATGGCAGCTTCCCATATTTGACCTTCTTGTAATTCACCATCACCGTGCAGAGAATAAACTATTTTATTATCTCCGTTTAACTTTTTGGTAAGAGCCGCACCGCATGCTACAGATAATCCCTGACCTAAAGAGCCTGATGCCATTCTAACCCCCGGTAATCCTTCCATAGGTGTTGGATGCCCCTGAAGCCTGGAGTCTAGTGTTCTAAAAGTAGAAAGTTCGTTTGGTTTAAAATAGCCTGTACGAGCCAAAATGCTATACCAAACTGGAGAAATGTGTCCGTTTGATAAAAAGAATAAATCCTGATCTTTACCATCCATGGTAAATTTTTTAGGATTATGGTTTAAAATTTCAAAGTATAATGCAGTAAAAAAATCCGTACAACCTAAAGATCCGCCAGGATGTCCTGAATTTTGGGCATGAACCATTCTCACAATATCTCTCCTAACTTGTGATGCTATTTGTTTTAAGTTTTGAATATTAGTCATTTTATATTTTAAGTGTGAATTTAATATTCTAGAGAACAAGGCTGTAAAATTACAGTTTTTCAATAGAATATAAGGAAAATGAACTCAATTTATTATTAACATGTTTTAAATAATTGTTTTTATATTTTTTATTTAAAAGCTCTTTATAAAATACTGAAAAAATGTAATTTTGAGCCTTCATATAGATCTTTAAATATTTAAATTATGAGTTTACAGTGCGGTATTCTTGGAATAACAAATGTTGGTAAATCAACAATTTTTAATTGTATGTCGAATACCAAAGTTGAGACAACAAATTTTGCATTTAGTTCAAATAAATCAAATATAGGAATTATTAATGTCCCGGATAATCGTTTGTTAGAACTTGAAAAACTTCAACCTACAGAAAAACTTATTCCTGCTACAGTAGAAATTGTAGATATTCCGGGGCTAACCAAAGGTGCAAATCAAGGAGAAGGTGTTGGTAACAAATTTTTAGGTGATATTAGAAATACAGATGCCCTAATTCATGTTTTAAGATGTTTCGATGATGAAAACTTGCCTCATGTTGATGGTTCAGTTGATCCTGTTCGTGATATCGAAACTATTGATTTTGAGCTGCAAGTTAAAGATGTTGATTCGGTAAGCAAGAAAATTGAAAGATATCAGAAACTTGTTAAAATAGGAGATAAAGATGCAAAACAAGGCGTTGAAGTTTTAATAGGATTGAAAGAGCATCTGGAATCAATGCAAAATGCAAGGGATTATGAAATCTCCGATGCAGATAAAAAGCATCTGGATGATCTGTTTCTATTAACTTCAAAACCAATAATTTATGTTTGTAATGTAGATGATGCATCGGCTATAAATGGGAATGCTTATGTTGAAAAAGTTAAACAAGCATTAAAAGATCAAAATACAGAAATTCTTGTAATTGCAGGCAAATTGGAGGCGGAAATATCTGACCTAGAGGATGAAACGGATAGAAAAGAATTCCTTGATGATGCTGGTTTAGTTGAGCCGGGAGTAAATAAACTGATTAGAAGTGCTTACTCTTTATTAAATCTTATGTCCTTTTTTACAGTTGGCCCGAAGGAAATCAGAGCATGGACAATTAAGAAAGGAATGACTGCTCCACAAGCGGCAGGAGCAATTCATAGTGATTTGGAACGTGGTTTTATCCGAGCTGAGGTTATGAAATATAATGACTTTATTGAACTAGGTTCGGAGGCTAAGGTTAAGGATGCTGGAAAGTTCCATGTTGAGGGTAAGAATTATGTAGTTGAGGACGGTAATATTATGCATATAAGATTTAATGTATAGTAGATTTAAATGAATATACTTATTGGAATTTTTATTGGAGGAGGATTAGGAAGTCTTGCCCGATTTGGAATCTCGAAATTAGTAACTTCAAATTTTAAGGATATAAATCCTGTTGGGACCTTAGCAGCGAATTTTATAAGCACATTTTTGTTAGGTGTTATTTTGTACCTTACCGCAGAAAGATTTGTAGTTTCTCCAAATATAAAAGCGTTATTGATTATAGGATTTTGTGGTGGATTTAGTACTTTTTCAACGTTTAGCTATGAAACTTTCGAGCTTATAAGATCTGGTAATTATTTTTTTGCTGTGGCAAATTTGTTAATAAGTATTTTCTTAGGTATTGGAGTTTTATTTATTTTAGCACGGAGTATATAATCAATTTCGTTGTTAAAATGCAGCTAAAATCAGCACTTAAAATATCTGTCTTTTTAATATTTTCATTTGTACAAATAAATAATTTATTTGCACAAAATCAATTTAAAAAACCACCAAAGCTTGTTGTAGGAATTGTTGTGGAGGAAATGAGGTATGAAATGCTTCTTCGTTATTGGGATTCGTTTGGAGAAAATGGATTCAAAAAAATAATTGATGAAGGAGCATTTTGTACACAAACCTATCATAACTACTTAATTACTCAAAATGGTGTGGGGCAAGCAAGTATCGCGACTGGAACCTATCCATCTTATCATGGCATTATATCCGATGTTTGGTACAATAGGCTTGCAGATGAAATAGTTGAATGTGCCGATCAGTCTAAATTTAATTTGATTGATGGTTTTCTATCAGTAGGAAATTACTCACCAGATCATATTTTAACATCAACATTAGGTGATGAACTTAAGTTAGCAACAAATGACAGCTCAAAAGTAATTTCAATTTCTTTAAATCCTGTTTCTTCTGTTATAGCGGGAGGGCAATTGGCTGACTATGCTTTTTGGTTTAACCATCATAATGGGGGCTGGATTACAGGAAATTATTATACAAACAGTCTCCCGGCCTGGGTTGAGCAATTTAATCTGAAAGGTTTTCAGGATATTTATATGAAAAAGAACTGGGCAAGCATGTATTCACTAACAAATAATTATAAAAAGAGCCTGCCCGATGATAGTGATTTTGAAATTGGTTTCAGAAATTATCGTTATACTTTTCCCTATGACTTAACATATTTGAAAAATCGTTCCGGAAACTATAAATATTTAAAATATACGCCTTTTGGAAATACCTATACAAAGGATTTCGCAGTTTCCGCAATAATAAATGAGGAATTAGGAAAAGATGAATATACGGATTTGTTATTAGTAAGTTTTGCTGCAACCCATTTTAGTGGAGAACTTTTTGGCCCCAGATCAGTTGAGATGGAAGATTTGTTCTTAAGGTTGGATTATGACATTGAACATTTTATTAGATTTTTAGATGATGAAATAGGATTAGAAAATGTACTCTTATACTTAACGTCTGATCGGGGTGTTTCGGACGTTCCCGAATACTTAATTTCTAAAAAGCAAAATGCGGGTGTATTTGACGGGGAAAAATCTTTGACTTTACTCAACAGCTATCTAAGTATTCTCTATGAGGAAGGAGAGTGGGTTAAAACATATTTTTCCAGACAACTATATTTCAATCAAACGTTAATTGATGAATCAGGTATAGATTTATATGAAATACAAAACAAAGTAGCAGATTTTATGGTTCAGTTTAACGGGGTTGCTAATGCTTTGCCGGCCAGAACAATAAACTCAACTAACTTTGAATCGGGCATTAATCAAAAAATTCAAAATAGCTTTCATCAAAAAAGATCCGGTGATGTGATCATAAATTTAGAACCTGGCTGGATCGAGAAGAACGGATATGTTACTAAATCAGGATCGGGATATAATTATGATACTCATGTTCCTTTAATATGGTTAGGCTGGGGAATTAAAAATTCCAAAATTGATAGGCCAACAGAGGTAATAGATATTGCACCAACTATTTCCTGGATATTGAATATAACTGCTCCGAATGCTTCAATTGGCAAACCAATTTTTGAATTGAAGGAATAGTTGGATAAGAAGCTATATATATCTTTTAGAAAATCTATACTTGCTTTTTTAATGCCGTGTTTGTTAATTGTGTTTATAAAAAAGCATCAGTTTCTACTGATGCTTATCATATGATTGATTGATTTTATGAATTAATTATTTTTACTTGGTAAAAACAAATAACCTGCTATCTCTACTTAAGGTGATTGTTTTGTCAACAATCATACTTGGGGCTTCAATATTTTCATTGTTTGCCCTAATGGCTTTGCCAGTAATCAGAACTCCAATTTTATCTTCCAAATCTATATTACGCACCTTTTTTGCAAGTATTAATTCACCGTTAGATAACATTTTTTGTATATCAGAGTGCTGCATTTTATTATAGGGTTTGTGTTCGGAAATAATATTTTCTGTTAGCCTAGGAGCAGCGATTTGCCATAATTTATCTTCTAATGTATGGTTATCATGAATAACTTGTTGCATACTTACCGAAGTTAAACGAAGCACTGTTACAGGCGATTCTGCAGTTACTGTTGCTGTTCTTGGAACATTTGTTAATACTGCTATTTCGCCAATTACACTTCCTTTTCCCAATATATCGATAAGCTTTTTATTTATTGTTACTTTAACCGATCCACGAGCAACGACGTATAAACCATCTACTTGCCCATGTTCCTTTATAATTTTTTCACCTACTGTATAATTTCTATGCTGGAATAAACTTACCACTTTATTAAACGAGGTTTTATCCAGTTCTTTTAACCACTGAATTTCCTGTAATAATTTAGCTTTTTCCGGTGGTTTAATTTCCGGAGGAGAATCAACCAGTTTCTTCATTCTTTCTTCGATGCTTTCGATCATTTTATATGCTTCGTCTGAACCAATTTGTCCCTTCTTTTGAAGCCTTTCAACAATTTTAAGCTCAGTATTCAAATTAGAACGAATTGCCTGACGGGTTGCAATTGAGTCATAAATTTCGGGGAAAGTGTTTTTAAGGTTTCTTAAAAAGGTTAATCCATGTATTCTGTTTTCATTAATTTCACTTTCTATAGTTGCAATATCTTGATCAATTGTTAATTCTTCTGTATCAGAACTAATAGCCATACCTTCTGCTAATTTTAATGTTTCATATTGAGCTTCAACAAACCCCCTGGCCGCATCATAACTATTTGCTAATCTTTCAATAAAGAATCTTTGTGATATCTTACCTAAAATTGGTAATGATTGGAGTTTGCTTAAAAATTTAGGTGTTTGCCATAATTGTTCGAGATCTTTTCTCTCAGAAAGAGATATTTTTCCTTCTGAGTCAATTATTTCATTGATAGCATCTGTTAAATTTCGCACGGCAATTGGGCCTAACAGTCCTTCTTTGAATTGATTCCAATAGCTACTTTTTTCTTTTTCCAGAACACGGCGTCTAGCTTCATAAAGACTGGCAAATTTTCCTTCTTGTAATACTATTTCAACATTTTCTGGTTCTTCAGGAAGATATGTTTTTACGCTATCCCAATTAGCTCTTCCGAGAAATCTATCGTTTTTAAGTTTTTCCATAGAGTTTTCAGCAGCTGTTCTTAGATAACTTTTAGCATTTAAGATCATTTTTTGCTTGGCCGGTGGAATACTTGTTAATCCTAACTTATTTAAAAGCGCTTTTATAGTAGTTGCATTTACAAGTAAAGTCAGGGTTACTATTCCGGCGGTATAAAACAAGAACTGGTCACGAATATGTCTATCAATTGATTCTTCTCCTGCTACAATTAGCGCTAATGCCAAACCAATTGCCCCACGAAGAGCTCCCCACCATATAACATAAGCATTTTTTTTAGATAAACCATAACCTGCTTTTTTCATTACGGGGAAGAAAATTGTTATCACAATAGCTCGGACAACATGAATTCCTATGTATAATAAAATAAGTACAACAAAATCGTTGGCTGTAAAAACTATATTATCTGATATAACAACTCCAACAATTAAAAAAATCAATGTATTTGCTATAAATGCAAAAAGCTCCCAGAATTCATGTAAGAAATGTTCTACCTCAGGACTGATTCTTGTTCTTCCTGTGCTAGCCATTAATAATCCAAGAGAAACTAAACCTAAAACTCCGGAAACATGTAAGAAATGTTCTGCAATATAGAACGTCATATAAGCTGCAGCCACGATTACCGTTATTTCTACTAAAGCATCATTAAATACTTTTTTTACCCAGGCAATTATTATGTAACCAACAACAAGTCCAACCAGAATTCCACCAACTGCCACTCTTAAAAATTCAACAATAGGTGAAGCGTCAGAAGCAGTTCCCGTAATCCCTAATAAGAGAACCATGAATATTACAATTGCAGTACCATCATTTAGCATGGATTCTCCTTCCACCAGTGTTCCAAGTTTTTTACTGGCTCCAAGTTCTTTTAAAAGTGAAACAACAGCAACCGGATCGGTAGCGCTAATTACTGTTCCAAAAAGCAATGCAATAGACAAGGTCCAAGTTGTAAGTCCGATACCTAAAGCTTTTATACCTAAAACTATGATAGCCGTTAATACTAATGCAACTATAATGCCCGGAACTGCGAGTATAAAAGCATTTACAGCAGTTTTTTTAAACGTATGAACATCCATTGCGAATGCGGCCTCAAATATTAATGTCGGAAGGAAAATGTATAAAATTAAATGTGGGTCAATTTTTCCTGCCCACCCGACAGCATCACTTATAAAAGATGTGTTTAATTTTAATCCAATGATATGCCATTCTCCAAAATATCCAAGGCGCGTTAATGCTCCTAAGATTAATCCAATCAATAGTAGCGTAACAGTATAAGGTAAAGGGCTTTTCTTGAGCCAATGCCTAGTTCCTGAACCAATAATTAAAGCAATTATAAGAAAGAAAAGGGGACTCATATTTCCTCCATGCCCTGATTCTTTATGCCCATTTGATTGTTTTTCTTCATGAATTGCATGTTCTATATCACCTTTTTCATGATGAATTGAGGTTTCCATTCCATCTACTGGAGTAGGTTTATCTTGTACATGCTTTTGAGCAAAAATATGGTTTTGTGAAAAACTTATGCTTAAGATTAAGAGCATAAGTAAATAACGAATAGGCTTTTTCATTGGTTCCGGGTTAAAATTTTAAAACCCAAGATACAAAAAAATATCCTAAAAAATTAAAAGCTAATCTCAAAAAGCTTTTTAATATTTTATATTAATCTCTTTGATGAATCCTAAATTACAAAGAAGAATGCTTATGAGATTAGCAATGAAGGCTACTGGTAACCTCTTATCTTATATTAGTTTAATCCACCTGAATATGCCCCCAATTTTCACCTCGTCTTATCCTGTTTAATTGAGTGTGCGTTATTCCAAACTCTTTAGCTAATTTATATAGTTTGTTTTTTCCTCGTTTAAGTTTTTTCTTTAAACGTATAACGTCGGTTTCTGTTAACTTTGCATAATTAATGGCACCACGTTTATAGTTTGGATTGATCTTCTGATGGGCAAACATAGTTTCCTGTGTTACCCATTTTAAATTATCCGTATGGTTGTTACTTTTATCAAAGTCAAGATGTATAACGTAATTTTGAAGATCATTATCCCTAGGAATAAAAGTTTCAGCAACTAATTTATGTATATACTTTGTTGTTCTTTTTTCAGTTTCTAGCTTAATATTTAAGATTTTGTAACCTTTTAAGGTAGAGCCTTTTATAATAGAGCCTTCAATTTTATTTACCTTATAACTTTTAATTCTACCATAATTAGATATGGCATACTTTTCGTTAGCAGCCATCCCATTAATTTGCAATGGTTTCCAAACTTCACCTATAAGTTCTTGATGTACGGTGTTCAAATTTTGATTGTTCATTCTTAAAGATACATTTGCGGTAATGCATACACATAATAGACTACAAATAATATTATTGGTTTAATATTAAACGAAGAAAGAGATTAAATATTTCTAAAATTTTGTTAAGAAATTAATTCTTACACGCTTTTACAAGAAAGGGTAATACATGAGGTTTTTGTTCTAATGTGGTACCGACAACAATAATATCTGCACCGGCAAATGTTGCTTTTTTGATATCATCTTCTGTTCTGAATCCACCTCCAACAATTAAAGGGATGCTAATATTTTTCTTTACATTCGTTATCATTCCCAAATTAACTACATTATTAGCTCCACTTCCTGCTTCTAAATAAATATATTTTAATCCAAGCATTTCACCAGCAATGGCGGTTGCAACAGCAATGTCTATTTTATCGGAAGGAATTGGTTTTGTATTGCTCATGTATTCAACCGAAGTAGTTTTCCCACCTTCAATTAATATATAACCGGTTGGTAAAACCTCTAAATTACTCCTCTTGATGTGAGAAGATGCAATCACATGGTTTCCAATTAGTAAATCGGGATTTCTTCCTGAAATTAACGATAAAAGAAGAATTGCATCAGCTTTATTTGATATTTGCAGGAGGTTACCAGGGAAAAGCAAAGTCGGAATTTTAGAAATGGATTTGATAATTTCTATTGAAGAACCGATATCATTATTTAGCAAACTTCCTCCAACAAGAATTAAATCAACGCCAGAGTCATTAGCATTTTTACAAAGATCAATTAGAGATTTGGTTGTATGCTTATCAGGATCTATTAATAAAGCGAAAAGTTTTTTTTTGTTGGCAATGCTTTTACTGATAAAATCTGAAATCATTTCCTGAAATTTGCTTAATGTAATTAAAAGTAATAAAATTTGTTAAGTATGACTTTATTTATAACACCAAACTATAGAGTAATTTTTAAGCGTAAAGTAATTTAAGCTGAATTTTTCGTTCATGTAACTATTATTTACAGTTCCTGTGATAATACCTCTTTCTTTTGGTTTAAATGGTTCAATGCTCAGGTTTGTTACAAAGTTTATATCAACTTTATCACAGATCTTGTATAGTGCTTCTTTTGCACACCAATGCAAATACAAATGATATAATTCCTGGTCTTTTTCTATGTGCTCCAATTCTTCAGGACGTAGAAATTTGTCAGCTATTCTTAATATTTTACTAGCCATAAATTCCAGATCCAGACCAACTCTTTTCTTTTTACTCATTAAGATTGCAGTAAAATTTTTTGAATGTGATATACTAATGTTAAATGAATTATTGTGCAAATATGGTTTCCTTTCCGGTCCGTACACGATTTTTCCATCCTTACCAAGCATTTCTTTAAGTAAAGTTCTTACACTTAACCACTCAAGCTTTCTTTGATGATTTTTAAAGCTTTCAACCGTGGTTATATCTTTATCATCTAGTATAAGTTTTGATCTTAATGTGTTATAATCTTCGGTAATTTCCCAAATGCCGAACTCAACGTCATCATTAAAATGTTCTCTAATAATCAATCCCATCTTCAAGCAAATTATTTCCACTCAAGTGATTCAATCAATCTTATGATATCTTTTTTAACAAAATTCAAAACAGGAGCTAATGAATCTTTATTAGGAGCAACGTTAAAATATAAAGCTCCTCTCAAATAATGATTTGTACTGTCAGTTAAAAAAAATTGTACTGATGAGGCAGCATTACCTTCAATCTCATACAAAATACCAAAAACATTCTTTTCCGGTTTAATAAACATTCTTTCGTTTATAGCATCCGCTTTTATAGTGTGTTTATAGGCCAATTTTCTCGTATCTTCAAGAATCTGTTCAATATTATTATTAATATCTTTATAACTGATATGTATTTTTCCATTTAAATCTGGATATTCAATATTTATCCAATACTTTTCTGCAGCTTTGGTTCTGTCTTCTGCAATTTTAGTATACGCAGGATAATCAAATTTATACGGAAAAGTTGTGTCAAATCGAGTATAATTCTTGTCGGGTAGATCTATTCTAAAATATCCTCTTGGTTTTGGGGTGTAGTTTCTTTTACATCCGCTTAAAATAATTAAGCCAACAATTGCAAACACACCAATGTATGTTAAACTACGCGATTTATACATTTAATTTGATTATTTGTTAATCGTTACCCTGATTTGTTTAATCCTTCTTTTATCAACAGATTCGATAGTAAAGGTAAGATTTTTAAAATCAATTTTTTTGCTTTTGGCAGGTATTTCACCTGTTAACTCCAGAATTATACCTGCAACGGTATCTGCATCACCTTTTACATCTTCGAACAAATCATCATCAATATCAACTATTTTTAAAAAGTCGTTTAAAAGAGTTTTTCCTTCAAAAATATATGTATTTTCGTTTATCTGAGAATAAATGATTTCGTCTTCATCAGATTCATCGGTAATTTCACCGACAATTTCTTCTAAAACATCTTCTAAAGTTACAATACCACTTGTTCCGCCATATTCATCTATTACAATTGCCATATGTATTTTGTTCGCTTGAAACTCTTGAAGTAAATCATTAATTTTCTTGTTTTCAGGCACAAAATAAGGAGGTCTGATTAACGATTGCCATTTAAATCCATCGTTTTCATCAAAATGAGGTAGTAAATCCTTTATAAATAAAATACCTTTAACATTATCAAAAGTTTCACTATAAACGGGGATTCTAGAATGTCCTGATTCGATAATATAACCGATCAGCTCTTTAAATTTGGTTTCAACTTCAACTGCAAAAACATCAACACGGGATTTCATAATTTCTTTAGCATCAATATTTCCAAATTTTACTATACCCTTTAGTATGTTTTCATCTTCTGTAATTTGATTAGTAGTTAGGTTCAGAGCTTGAGAAAGATCATCAATTGTTATGTTTTGTTTGATATTGGCTAATTTTTTACCAATAATTGATGTAGTATTAACCATTAAATTACTAAAAGGGTGAAGGATTTTATCAAATATGATTATTAAAATAGCTGTTCTGCGTGCAAACTTTTTAGGTTTGTTTTTTGCATAAAATTTCGGAAATACTTCACCAAAAAGTAGTAATATAAATGCTATAAAAGAAATTTGAATAATAAATCCAAGCGTTAGAATATTAGAAAAATCAAAAATTTGATTTAATAAAATACCCATTGCTAATATAAAACAAACATTAACAAAACCATTGGCAATAGTAATTGTCGCAAGAAATTTCTTTGGCTTATTAAGATGACGAATTATTAACCGGCTTCTAACATCAGATTGTTTTTCGGTTTCTTTAATATCTTCCGATTTAAGACTAAAGTAAGCTATCTCAGCTCCAGATAACATAGCTGAGATAAGTACAAGTACAATAGCAATTAATATATTAACAATAGAAAATATATCAAGTGAATGAATAACAATTCTTGATAAAAATACCAAAATAAACGGGGATGGTTCTGAAGGTTCCAACTACAGATGGTTTAAGTTCTACAAATTAAAATGGTAAATCGTCTTCTTCAGGGATGTTTCCAATATCAATTCCATTACTATTTTCAGGTGTAGATGCAGCAGTTTCTTCCTGACTTTGTCTGGAACCAAGCATTTGCATATTGTCTGCAATAATTTCAGTGGTATATCTTTTGTTTCCATCTTTATCTTCCCATGATCTGGTTCTGATTTTTCCTTCGATATAAAGAGGATTACCTTTTTTAACATACTTTTCAGCGACTTCTGCTAAACCTCTCCAAAGTACAATGTTGTGCCATTCAGTGTTTGTAACCTTTTGACCTTCTTTGTTTCGGTATGTTTCACTCGTTGCTAGAGGAAAAGTTGTTACTGCAACTCCACTATCAAGATGACGAACTTCAGGATCTTTACCAACATTCCCTACCAGGATAACTTTGTTAATTCCCATAATAATTTTTAAGTTTATTAAATTAATACGAATGTAAAGGTATAAATTTTTAAAGAACAGCCAAAGCTAATAATTATTTGTTAATTTCCTTGAAATAATTCTCTATAAGCTTAGGTATTCCAAGTGTTGAGAGTTGTTCAATATCGATTTTCATATATTTTTTAAGTAAGTAAGAATTAGTTTTATTTATCTTCACTCTATAAAATGTAGTGTTTAATTTTTGATGTGATAATATATGTTTTTTTTCAATGAAGTCAATATCAATTTCAGGCTTAGTACCTTGGAAAATGTCTTTCCATTCATTGGTCTGTTCAAGTTCCAGGATAGTTAATTTTTTATTTGTTTCAATTAAAGGTAGTTGATAAAGTAATTTCCATATATCATTATTGGTTCGTTGCTCCATAAAAGTTTGTTTCTTATAGGTTATATAAAGATAATTGAAATACCTTATTTGCTGTTTTACTTTTTGTTTTTTTAGAGGTAAATCCGAGACCAGATTATTATTGTATGCAAAACATATTGTATTAAATAGACAAGTTTTACAATCCGGGTTACTGGGAATACATTGTAAAGCTCCAAACTCCATAATAGCTTGATTGAAAGATCCAGGATCTTCTTTTGGTATTAGTTCATATAGTTTTTGTTTAAATTTCTTTTTTCCTTTGTTGGTTTGTGTTGATTCAGAAATTCCAAATAATCGGGCAATAACCCTAAAAACATTTCCATCTAAAACAGGAGTTTGTTCATTAAAGGAAATAGAGGCAATAGCACTTGCAGTGTAATCACCAATTCCCTTAAATTTTAGTAATTCATCATAACTTGAAGGAAATTTACCTTTATATTCTGATGTTATTATTTGAGCTGTATGGTGCATATTTCTTGCGCGCGAATAATAGCCTAATCCCTGCCAAACCTTGAGCAGTTCTTCGATTTTAGCTTTTGATAAAGCTTTAATATCAGGGAATCTTTCAATGAATTTATAGTAATAATCTAATCCTTGATTTACCCTTGTTTGCTGCAATATTATTTCTGAAACCCAGACGTTATAAGGATTTTTCGTATCGCGCCATGGAAGATCTCTTTTATTGTATGAGTACCACTCTATAAGGTTTTCACTTATATTCATCATAATTACCGAACAAAATAATTTTCAATTAATTGACAAATTTAACCGAATTGTGTTTTATTAATCGAAAGAAATCATTTATATTTGCAGTTCAAATTATGTAAATGATCTAAAATATTGATAATTAAAGTTTTTAAAAAATGACAAAAGCAGATATCGTTAACGAAATTTCAAAAAACACAGGAATCGAAAAAATAACTGTGCAAAAGACAGTTGAAGCATTCATGGAAACCATAAAGGATTCATTAGTAAATGATAAGAATGTTTATTTAAGAGGTTTTGGTAGCTTTATCGTTAAGAAGAGAGCTGAAAAAACTGCTAGGAATATTTCTAAGAATACTACTATTATTATTCCAGAGCATTTTATTCCTTCATTCAAACCTTCAAAAAGATTTGTAACTAAGGTAAAAAATAACGTTAAGCGTTAATTTGAATAAGTTAAATTAAATAATTGAGATTATGCCAAGCGGAAAGAAGAGAAAAAGACATAAGATGGCAACTCATAAGCGAAAAAAACGCTTAAGAAAAAATCGTCACAAAAAGAAATAGGATTAACAATCCTTACCATTTAATAATTTGAACCTATCGAAGTATATCTTCTTTAGGTTTAAGTTGTTTTATGTAACTAATTAGTATTACTAAATTTGAAGTAGGAAAAGTGAGCACTGAACTAGTAATTAATGTAACCACCTCTGAAATTGCCATAGCTTTATTAGAAAATAAGCAGCTCGTTGAGTTAAATAAAGAAAAAAGAAATTTACAGTTTGCGGTTGGAGACATTTACCTTGCCAAGGTAAAAAGAGTAATGCCTGGACTTAATGCAGCTTTTATAGACGTAGGTTATGAAAAAGATGCATTTTTACATTATCTTGATTTAGGTCCACAATTTAGAACATTAAGTAAATTTGTTAAAAGTTCTTTATCTAAAAAAGGGAAGGCTCCATCTATTCCTAAGCTTAAGATTGAGCCGGATATTGATAAAAATGGTAAAATTACGGATGTATTAAAAGCTGGTCAGTTAGTTTTAGTTCAGATTGCAAAAGAACCGATTTCCACAAAAGGCCCTAGGTTAAGTTCAGAAATCTCAATTGCCGGAAGGAATTTAGTATTAATTCCTTTCTCTAACAAAGTTTCTATCTCACAGAAAATAGAATCTCCTGAAGAAAAGAAACGATTAAAAAAGCTTGTTGAGAGTATTAAACCCAAAAATTATGGCGTAATTGTAAGAACGGTAGCCGAGGGGAAAAAAGTTGCCGTACTGGATTCTGAATTAAGAGGCTTAGTACAAAAATGGGAGACGGCATTTCAAAAAATAACATATGGTGAAGTGCCACGCCTTGTTATAAGCGAGTTAAATAGAACTTCTGCTGTTCTTCGCGATGTTCTCAATGGTTCTTTCAATCATATTTTTGTAAACGAAGATACAGTTTATCGAGAACTAAAAGATTATATACGTACCATTGCTCCTGAGAAAGGTAAAATAGTTAGACTTTTTGAGGGGGAACAACCCATTTTTGATCATTACGGTGTTGATAAACAGATTAAGTCATCATTTGGCAAAACAGTTTCTTTTAAAAGTGGAGCATATTTGATTATTGAACATACTGAAGCACTTCATGTTATTGACGTAAATAGTGGTAATAGATCAAAGTTAGGTGAAGATCAGGAATCAAATGCTTTGGAAGTAAATCTAGCAGCAGCAGATGAAATTGCCCGCCAACTGAGACTTCGTGATATGGGAGGGATAATCGTTGTTGATTTCATTGATATGCATAATGCTGAAAATAAACATCGAGTTTATGAAAAGATGAAAGAAGCAATGGCCTCCGATCGTACAAAACATAATATACTTCCTCTTAGTAAATTCGGTTTAATGCAGATTACGCGACAACGCGTAAGACCTGAACTGAATTTAGAAGTGATGGAAAAATGTCCAACCTGTAAAGGAACTGGAGAAATTGCACCTAGTGTTTTATTGGTTGATGACATTGAAAATCACTTGAACTTTTTAGTAAACGAAGCAAAGTATAAAAATCTCACCTTAAAGGTTCATCCGTTTATTGCCGGTTATCTTAAAAAGGGACCATTATCCAAGAAATTTAAATGGTTTCTTAAGTTTAAGAAAAACATTAAGATAGAAGCTATAAATTCTTATCAACTTCTAGAGTTCCATTTTTTTGATACAAATGGAGAAATTATTAAGGATTAAGTAACTAATAATTCAACTGAAACCATACCCTGTTAATAATTGTTAATATCTAAATATGTAGATATTAATTATTGTATGTCTGTTTTTTATTTAATACTTAATGTTTAAATTTGGGATCTTAAAATTGATATAACCATGAAAAGAATAGCATTATTAACAAGCATTTTAATTGTTTTTACTTATGGAGTTTTTGCTCAAGTTGTTGATCCCGTAAAATGGAAAAATAGAGTTAAACTGGGTGAAGACGGAATGGCTGAAGTTATTTTTGAAGCTAATATAGATATGAACTGGCATTTATATTCTCAATATTTTGATGAAGGAGGACCAGTTCGTACAACATTTTATTTTGATGAATCTGATAAATTTGAATTGATTGGCACTCCATCTGAAAGCCCTGAACCTAAAGAGGTAATGGACGAAATATTTAAAATGAAGGTTAAATATTTTAGTCATAAAGCAACATTTGTTCAAAAAATAAAATTACTAACCGAAGAATCTTTTACAATAACAGGTTCTGTTGAATACCAGGTTTGCCAGGATGATAAATGTGTTTATTTTAATCCGGATTTTAAGGTAAACGTGAAAGGAACAACGTCACCAACAGCTTTGACAGAAACTTTAACATCTCATGTAGAAATTGAGGATGAACCATCTTCAAGTACAGATATGGAATCCAAATCAATTTGGGGTTTTTTCTTATTGTCATTTGTTTTGGGATTGGCTGCAATACTTACGCCCTGCGTTTTTCCAATGATTCCGATGACGGTTTCATTTTTTATGCAAGGACAAACTTCAAAGTTTAATTCAATAGTTAAGGCTTTAATATTTGGAATATCAATTGTATTACTATATACAAGTGTTGGGTTAATTGTATCGCTAACCAGTGCCGGAGCAGATTTTACAACAGGTTTAAGTACACACTGGATTCCAAACACTATATTTTTTGTATTGTTTTTAGCATTTGCAGCATCATTCTTTGGAATGTTTGAAATAGTTCTTCCTTCAGGTTTAGCTAATAAAGCTGATCGACAGGTTGATAAAGGAGGTTTTTTAGCTTCATTTTTTATGGCATTTACATTGGTTGTTGTTTCATTTAGTTGTACAGGACCTATTGTAGGGGCTTTGTTAGTGAAAGCGGCAGCAGGTGATGTTTTGGAGCCTTTAATTGGAATGTTTGCATTTGGTTTCGCTTTTGCCCTGCCTTTTACATTATTAGCAATTTTCCCAAGATTACTTAAAAACATGCCTAAGTCTGGCGGATGGATGAATGCTGTTAAAGTAGTATTAGGATTTGTTATTCTAGCCTTTTCGTTAAAGTTCATTTCAAATATTGACCAAACTTACCATTTAGGAATTTTAAGCCGTGATGTATTTTTGGCAATTTGGATAATTTTATTTGTTTTGATGGGAATATATTTATTAGGAAAGATAAAGTTTTCGCATGATAGCGATGTAAAATTTGTTTCAGTTCCAAGATTAGTACTAGCAATAGCTTCTTTTACATTTGCATTATACCTGTTACCTGGTATATTTGGGGCCGACCTGACTGCTGTATCTGCTTTAATTCCTCCGAAATCTGCTCAGCAATTTGATATTTCAAAAACCCAGGTTAATGTTGGCGTTTCAAAAACTGAACCTATTTCATTATGCGAAACTCCTAAATACTCAGATATTTTACATTTGCCGCATGGATTAGAAGGCTATTTTGATTATGAAGAAGGAATAGCTTGTGCAAAAAAAATGAATAAGCCTGTTTTATTAGATTTTACAGGTCATGCATGTTCTAATTGTAAAGAGATGGAAAGTAAGGTATGGTCAGACCCCGAAGTATTAAAACGCCTTCGGGAAGATTATATAATAATTGCTCTTTACGTTGATGATAGGACAAAACTACCAGAAAGTGAATGGGTAGAGTCAACTGTTGATGGTAAAGTTAAAAAAACCTTAGGTAAAAAGAATGCTGATTTTCAGATTGCTAAATACAATATTAATACTCAGCCATATTATGTTTTAGTTGATACCAATGGCGAAACATTGGTGGAGCCTGGAGGACATGACTTGAATATTGATAATTTTGTTAAATTCCTTGATTCGGGATTAGAAGAGTTTCAAAAAAGAAACTAAAATGAAAAACTAAGGAGCGAATCAATTTTTAATAATTGATTCGCTCTTTAGTATATTAAATATTTTCAAGTAAATTTTCCATCGCAGGAGTCATCTTAACCTGATAATTGCCTTTTTCATCGTTATAAACAAAGTAAGCTTCCAGTTCCGGGATTTTCATTACTACATCATAAGCTTTTTCTAACCCCATTACTAAAAAGGCTGTAGCAAATGCATCAGCAGTAATACAATCATTTCCAATTACAGTTACACTTAATAAAGAATGGTTAACCGAGTATCCTGTTTTTGGGTTAATTGTGTGAGAATATTTGACGCCATCTCGTATATAGAATTTACGATAGTTACCAGAAGTAGCTAATGATTTATTCGAAAGTTTGATAATAGCTTGTAAATTTTCTCCTGGAACGTTATTATTATCAAAAGGTTTATCAATTCCAATTTTCCATACTTTATGTTTTCGATTAACACCTTTTGCTTTTACCTCTCCGCCAATTTCAACTAGATAGTTATTTACACCGCGTTCTTCGAGAAACTGAGCAACTATATCTACTGAATATCCTTGAGCAATAGCATTCATATTTATTTTTACTCGGTCATCATGTTTGATAATAACAGAGTCTTTTATATAGATTAAGTCAAAACCTACAAATTCAAGGATGCTATCAATCTTTGCATTCGTTATGTTCTCTTTATTCTTAAAACCAAACCCCCAGGCATTAACCAATGGAGCAACAGTAATGTCAAAATATCCATTTGTGGCATTGTATACTTCATCCGCTTTTTTAAATACAGTTCTTAAATATTCATCTGTTTTATCCGATTCGTTTTTATTAATTTTTGAAATAACAGAATACGGATTATAGGTAGAAAGAGATGAGTCAAACTCTGCTAATAAGTAATCAATTTCTTTTTTATAGTTAATACTATCGGGGCTTTCATAAGTAATACTATAAGTAGTTCCTTGGGCAAAACCTCCAAATCCGACATAATCTTTTGAAGGGTTTAAATTACAACTTGTTAAAATAACAGTGATAAGGATAAGTAATAATAAATTTCTCATGGCGAGTTTAATTAGTTTTTTAATGAGTAATACGAATTTACTAAGAATTTAAAGTATAAATCAACTTTATTGCAAGATTTTTGACATAAAAAAGCCGGAAAGCTTTTTGCAATCCGGCCTGATATGTATTGATTATTTTAACCACCAAAATCGTCAAATGCTAACATTTCATCAGGTATTCCTAAGTCGTAGATCATTTTCTGAACTGCATCATTCATCATAGGAGGCCCACATAAGTAGTATTCAATCTCTTCCGGTTCTTCATGTTTACTTAAATATTCATTGTAAACCACCTGATGAATAAATCCTGTTAAACCATCCCACTTATCTTCTTCTTTAGGCTCAGATAAAGCCAGATAGAATTTGAAATTAGGAAACTTCTTTTCAATTTCTCTAAATTCATCTTCATAAAAAACTTCCCTCTTTGATCTTGCACCATACCAATATGTGACTTTCCTTCCAGTTTTTAAGGTGTGGAAAAGATGGAATATATGAGAACGTAATGGGGCCATTCCAGCACCGCCACCAATATACATCATCTCACGGTCAGTTTCCTTAATAAAGAATTCACCATATGGACCTGAAATTGTTATTTTATCACCTGGTTTCAATGAAAAAATATAAGATGAGCAAACTCCTGGATTAACATTCTGGAATGCACCTTTTGACCTATCCCAAGGTGGAGTGGCAATACGAATGTTCAATTTAACTATATTCCCTTCTTTAGGGTAGTTTGCCATTGAGTATGCTCTGTATGTAGGTTCTGTGTTTTTCATCTTTAAATCCCACATATTGAACTGATCCCATTCATCCCGGAATTCTTCTTCAACAGATATATCTTTAAAGTTGACTTCAACCTTAGGTACATCAATTTGAATGTACCCGCCAGATTGGAAATCAAGATCTTCTCCTTCGGGTAGCTTAACCACAAATTCCTTGATAAAAGTTGCAACATTTTTATTGGAAATAACTTCGCATTCCCATTTTTTGATTCCCATAACTTCTTCCGGGATACCCAATTTCATGTCGTTACGAACTTTCACCTGGCAACCCAACCGCCAGTAATTTTGTGCTTCTTTTCTGGTAAAAAAATCGGTTTCTGTTGGAAGTATGCTTCCACCACCTTCAAAGACCTGACATTTACACATAGCGCAAGTACCACCACCACCACAAGCGGATGGTAAAAATATTTCGCTATTAGATAAAGTTGCTAGTAGAGTGCTACCAGGGCTAACTTCTAATTCTTTTTCTTCATTGATAGTTAACTTAACATTTCCCTGCGGGATAAGTTTTTTTCTTGCATATAGAAGAACCAGTACTAATGCAAGAATAATTGTTAAGAATATTGCAATACTTAACAGAATAACCGTAAAATTTGATGTTAGTAGGATCATTCTCAAAGTTCTTTATAATATTTATAATTTAATTCCCATGAATCCCATAAAAGCCATTCCCATTAAACCTGTAATAATAAATGTAATACCAAGGCCTTTTAGAGGATCTGGAATATTCGAATATCTTATTTTTTCTCTAATTGCTGCAATACCAACAATTGCAAGGAACCAACCTAAACCTGAACCAAGCCCGAAAGCAGTTGCTTCTGCAATGTTATTATACTCGCGCTCTTGCATAAATAACGAGCCACCTAAAATTGCACAGTTTACCGCAATAAGTGGTAAAAATATGCCTAATGAGTTATACAATGTTGGTGAGAATTTCTCAATAATCATTTCTACCAATTGTACCATTGATGCAATAACCGCAATAAATATAATGAAACTCAAGAAACTTAAATCAACATCAATAAACTTCGGGCTTAACCAAACTAAAGCACCTTCTTTAAGCAAGAAATTATGAATTAAATAATCTACCGGAACAGTAATTCCTAATACAAAAATTACAGCTATTCCCAAACCTGTGGAAGTTTTTACCGTTTTTGATACTGCTAAATATGAACACATACCTAAAAAATATGCAAATATCATATTATCAATAAAAACTGACTTGACAAATATATTTACTAAGTTTTCCATTTTTCTAATTTTTGAGATTAAGAATTAGTTTGATTCAACCAGTTTTCTATTCTTAGCGCGTTGTACCCAAATAATTACACCAACAACAATTAATGCCATTGGAGGAAGAATCATAAAACCGTTATTTTCATAACCAAAATCGTAAAAACCTTCCGGTATTACCTGGTATCCCCAGATAGTCCCCGAGCCTAAGAATTCTCTAAAAAACGCTACAATGATAAGAATTACACCATATCCGGCAGCATTTCCAAGTCCATCAAGAAAAGCGGGCCAAGGTTTATTACTTAATGCAAAAGCTTCCAAACGTCCCATGATAATACAATTTGTAATAATCAAGCCAACAAAAACAGATAATTGCTTACTAATATCGAATAAGAAAGCTTTTAAGAATTGGTCAACTAGGATTACCATTGCTGCAATTACCACCAATTGAACAATAATTCTGATTCTTGGGGGAACCGTTTTTCTTAATAATGATATTACTACATTAGATACTGCCATAACAAATACCACCGATACTGCCATAACAAATGCCGGTTTCACTTTAACAGTAATAGCTAAAGCCGAACAAATTCCCAGAACCTGAACAGTAATAGGATTACTGTCGTTTAGAGGTTCTGTTAATAATTTGATATTCTTGCCCGAAAAGAGAGGTTCTTTTTCTTCGCTCATTATATGTTATTTTTTAATGTTTTAAAATAAGGTTCATAACTACTTAAGCAGTCTTTAAGCATATCATCAACACCATTGCTGGTAATTGTGCCACCAGAAACTCCGTCTACTTCGTACTTAGAATTAGGGTCTGCTGTTCCACCTTTCACTACACTAACTGAAACAAACTTTCCTGTTTCATTAAAAATCTGCTTTCCAAAAAACTGCTGCTGGAATTCGGCTGTTTCAATTTCCGCACCTAAACCGGGAGTTTCAGCCTTGTGCGCAAAATTTGCACCGAAAATAGTTGAAAGGTCATTCTCTAACGAAACATACCCCCAAACCGGGCCCCATAGCCCTTTTCCATAAACCGGCAATATGTATTGCTTAGAATCTTCTAAAGAACTAACAAATATAGGAAGGCTCCTTTCTTCAAGAGGTTTTGATAACTCCTTTTTCATGTCAACTTTAAAAGCATCAACATCTTCCTTTAATTCTCCTTTAGAATCTACAGCATAACTTTCTATGATATATTTATCATAAAGTTCTTCTGCATTTTGAGCTGTACTTTCAATATTAATTGAAGTAAGAATATTTTGCTTTTTGTTAATTTCTACATTTCTTTTTTGAAACGGTTGTAATGTCATCGCCGCAACAGAAAGTATAGCTGCAACAGATACAACCATTATTGAAGAAAAAATGAAAATATACGTGTTACTATATGATCTCATATCTATATTTTTAAGCTTTTATTTTTGCTCGTTTTAATCGTTTTTTGATGTTATTTTCTATTACATAGTGATCGATGAGTGGAGCAAATACATTCATTAAAAGTATTGCTAACATTACTCCTTCAGGATATGCAGGATTAACCACGCGAATTAAAATTGCAAGAAATCCAATTAAGAAACCATAAATAATTTTACCTTTAGGAGTTTGTGAAGCAGAAACCGGATCTGTTGCCATAAATACAGCTCCAAATGCAAATCCTCCTAACATTAAATGCTGCCATGCCGGTACACTGAAAAACGCCTGAGCTGTTTCCGAAAGCCCTTCAGCAGTTGAAAATGCATTCAGCAATAACCCCATTACTAAACCTCCAACAAAAGTAGAGATCATAATACGCGCACTACCAACTCCAGTGAATAGCAATATTGCTGCTCCGATTAAAATAGCTAGAGTTGATGTTTCTCCAATTGAGCCTAGAATTGTTCCAAAGAACATTTCAGATAGTTGAGGTAGTTTATCGATATTTCCTGCTGCAGCTTCTGCTAAAGGTGTAGCGCCTGAAAAAGTATCAACTATTCCTTCGCCTTGGATCATACCATGGGTCCAAACTTCATCTCCGGACATATAGGAGGGATACGCAAAAAACAAGAAAGCTCTTGCCGTTAAAGCAGGATTTAAAATGTTCATTCCTGTTCCACCAAAAACTTCTTTGCCAATAATCACAGCAAACGCCGTAGCTAAAGCTACCATCCATAAAGGAACATCAACTGGAAGTACCAAAGGTATTAACATTCCTGATACCAGGAATCCTTCATTAACTTCATGCCCTCTGAATTGTGCAAAAGCAAATTCAATTCCTAAACCAACTCCGTACGAAACTACTATTATTGGAAGTACTCTAAGGAAACCCAACCAAAATATTTCAAATAATGTACCTTCTTGGCCTGTGGCCTTAAAATGGTGGAATCCTATATTCCACATTCCAAATAAGATAGTTGGAACCAACGCAAACACGACGATAGACATTGTTCTTTTCATGTCGACAGAATCGCGAATATGTGCTCCTTTGGTAGTTACTTTATCTGGAACAAACATGAAAGTTTCAAAAGCATCAAATGTAGAATGCAGCTTTTCAAATTTTCCTCCTTTTTCAAAGTGAGGTTTTAATTTATCTAAATATCTTCTTAACGATTTCATTAATATTTTAGCTTTTAGCTTTTAGCTTTTGGCTTTTAGTGAATAAAGGATCAAATTCACTAATAGTTGGAAGCCGGTAGCTTAATTTAACTCATTTCCTTTCTCATCAAATCAAGTCCATCTCTAATAATCGATTGAACTTCGGTTTTTGAAGTACAAACATATTCGCAAAGGGCAAAATCTTCTTCGTCAACTTCATAAATACCCAATTGTTCCATTTTATCAATATCTTCAACCATAATTGCTTTTATCAGTTGAACCGGGTAAATATCCATTGGAAATACTTTTTCATACTCACCAGTTACTACATAAGCTCTAGGGCCCCCGTGAAAGTTGGTGTCCAGACGATACTTTTTTCCTGGGATTAACCATGATAAAAGTGTACGAGAAGCAGTATATTTCTTAAAACCAGGTGCTGCCCAACCAAAAAATTCGTGATACTTACCCTCCGGAATAATAGTTATTTGATTGTCGTAGAAACCAATATAACCATCATCTTCTATTTTTGATCCTGTTAAAACATTCCCGCTTATATATCTTAATTCTCCATCATTAACATTATTTTTTACAAGATTTTTAATAGAAGCTCCATTTAATACTTTAAAATATTTTGGGTTCTTTACTTCAGATCCGGTTAAAGCAACAATCTTAGTTGCGTCGTAAATACCTTTTTCAAAAAACCTTCCGATTGCAGCAATTTCTTGAGGATACGTATACCAAACAATATCCCCTTTATTGATCGGATCAATTTTGTTAATTTGTACTCCTACATTACCAGAAGGATGTGGACCTGTGAAATAGTTTAACTGAACATTTTTTGCTTTTGTGTAAGTATCAGCTGGAGGATAGTCAGCGTTCAAATTCAGATGAATCTTCCCATTAGTTAATTTTGATAAAACATTAATTCCTTTCTGGAAACACTCAACACAGTCCTTAACCATATAATCCATATCAGGAGCAAGAGGGGCACTGTCAAAAGCTGAAATAAAAATTGCTTTTGGAATATCATTTGGATTTGCAATTGTAGAATATGGCCTTTGTCTTAAAGATGGCCAAAGTCCACTATTTTGTAAAGCTTCAACTATTTCTTCTCTTGAAAGATCTTTAGGATCGGCAACCTTAAATTGTTCATATTCAATTATTGCGTCGGCTTTTACAACCACCTCAAGAATAGCTCTTCGTTCACCTCGATTAATTTCAACAACTTCGCCGCTTACGGGAGAAACAAATTGCACTTCCGGTTGAAATTTGTCAAAGAAAAGTGGTGTTCCGGCTTTTACATTATCGCCAACTTTTACAACTAATTTAGGGCGAATACCTATGAAATCTGTTGGCTTTATTGCATAAAGATCTGCCTGATCTGCCTTTTTCATTATCTTTTCGGCAGTACCAAGCAGGCTTATATTTAAGCCTTTTTTGATTTTTATAACTTTAGACATGCTTAGTTATTCTTATAATTTTTATTCAGTGTTAACAAATTTAAAAAATATATAAAACAATCTGTTTTTTTATTCTTTTTGATGGTTAAAACTATTCAAATTTAACTTTGTTTATCAAAACTGTGAAAAAAATAACACTATAAATCAAAAAAATAAAAAACCTTATACAAGTATTTCAATTACTGATTTTTGTGAGCTAGTGTTAAACCCAAAATAAACTCGTGTTGGCAAAGATAAATTTTATTTTTTTATAAACATATATAAATTATTGCATAAATGACATTTGTCATAAAATGTAATTCAGTATATATAGTGTTTAAATTTTATAAATAACTTAATATTACAAAATATCAATAAAAACAATTATTTTAAGTTCATTGTTTACTATTTATTATTAAATTATAAAAAATATGATAAATCTTTCGACAAAATATATGGGATTTGATTTAAAGAATCCAATTATTGCTGCGAGTTCGGGAATGACAGATACAGTCCATAAAGTAAAAAATTTACATATTAATGGTGCTGGTGCGGTGGTGTTAAAATCATTATTTGAAGAACAAATAATGATGGAAATTGATGCTGTCGCAACTTCAAATATTTATAGTAACTATGGTGATGCCAACGATTACATTTCGTATTATACGCGTAAGCATAATATTGATAATTATTTAAGGTTAATAGAAGAATCTAAAACAGAAGTTGATATTCCTGTTATAGCTAGTCTTAATTGTTTTTCAATAGGAAGATGGGTTAACTTTGCAGAAAGAATTGAATCTGCAGGTGCAGATGGTCTGGAATTAAATATGTTTGTTTTGCCTGGTGACCAGAAGTTTAATGGTGCTGAGATAGAGGAAACATATTTTGATATTATACGAAGTATTCGAAAAAATACAAAATTACCCGTAGCGGTTAAGTTGAGTACATATTTTACAGGAATGGCTGACACTTTAATAAAAATGTCGCATGAAGATATATCGGCAATGGTTTTATTTAATCATTTTTACAGCCCTGATGTGGATTTGGAAATGGAAGAAATTGTTTCTTCGAGGATTTTTAGTTTACCTGAAGAAAATTCAAATTGTATTCGTTGGATAGGAATGATCTCTGATAAAGTAAATTGTGATTTAGCTGCATCAACGGGCATTACGAATGGTTATGATGCTCTTAAGAATATTTTGGTTGGAGCCAGTGCCGTGCAGGTTGCAACAACATTATATAAAAATACTGCAAAGCAAATCAATGTAATGAAACAGCAAATGGAAAGCTGGATGAGCCAGAAAGGTTATGATTCACTGGAAGAGCTTAAAGGTAAATTAAGCCTTAAAAAGATTGAAAAACCAATGATTTATGAACGAGCTCAATTTATGAAATATTATAGTTCTGCAGAACAATAAAAAGTTAAAAACAAAGCCAGCATAATTCTTGCTGGCTTATTTTTTTATCTTTGTTTCAAATCAAATATTATGAGGTATTTAATAATTATTAGTGCAATGATATTTTTTACTAAATCAACCATTGCACAAGAGGTTTTACTGGATAGAATTTATAAAAAAAATATAAAAACTGCCTTAATGTTTTTAGGAGATGATGACTTGTCGTTTCCTGTTTGGGATTTAGGTAGCAGAAAATTTCTTACGTTAACTTTTGATGATCTGGATATAAAAAGCAAAGATTATTACTATACGATAGTTCATTGTAATTCAGATTGGACAAGATCAGACCTGGATCAAAGCGAATATATTGATGGGTATTTCGAAGATCGGATATCAGATTATCAAACCTCATTTAATACAACAGTTGATTATATTCATTACAAACTTCAAATCCCGAACGATTATATACGCCCAGTACTATCGGGTAATTATATTTTACAGGTTTTTGAAAACTCTAATCCTGATGAAGTTATATTAAGTAAAAGATTTTTGGTTGTTGAACGGAAAACCGATATCCAAGCCTTAGTAAAGAGCATGAATCAGGGAGCTTATTTTTATAATGATCAGGAAATGGAAATTGTAGTTGAATATTTCGAAAATGAATTTTATGATATTGCTCAGAATATAAAGCTTCAAGTATTACAGAACAGGAATTGGGTTCAATCTTTAATTTTAGACCGACCCGATTTGATCAAGGATAATGAATTTATTTACAATAATTTTTCTAAACTTAAGTTCAAAGGTGGAAATGAATTTCATCATTTTAACACAAAAAATATTCATTATGTTGCTGAAAACATAAAAAATATAAGTTTTGTTGATAACATGTATCATTTTCTTTTAGTTGAAAATAGGGACAGAACATTTGATGATTACTTGTTTGTTCCGGACATAAATGGATTGTTCAAAGTAGATGTTACAAAGAGTGATTATCCTGAAACAGAAGCAGACTATTCTTACGTCTACTTTACTCTAAATATGGATGCCCCAATGCATCAAGGAGATATTTATGTATGGGGTGCATTAACAAATTATGATTTTACATCAGATAATAAATTAAAGTATAATTTTGAACAAAAGGCATATGAAGGAAGGTTACAACTAAAGCAAGGTTATTATAATTACCAATATGTTTATCTGGAAAAAGGGAAACCAGATTTTACTTATATTGAAGGAAATCATTCTGAAACAGAAAATACTTACACGATATTGGTTTATTATAAAGATTATAGGGGAGGTTACGATCGCCTGATCGGGCATACAGAAGTTAGTTCAAAACAATAATAAAAAAACCTGCCAGAACGCTGACAGGTTAAAATTTCATTATATGATTTGCGTTATAAATTCTTTTCCGGGTACAAATCATTCCATTGTTGCGGTTGGTT
>JANQHR010000173.1 GCA_028282585.1 Bacteroidales bacterium
TTCCAAATTTTTTGCGAAAAAATCTAACTATTTTTTCAATCACAGCATTTCATCATATCTCTATCAGAACTTATCCCCAAATCGGGAGTGCAAATATAAATACTGTTTTGAATTCTGCAACTCTTTTTTTATATTTTTTTTTCGGGTTTCTTATAAACCATTAAATTACAATAAAATAATTTTTTATTTTTATTGTTCAGCAACCTTAATTTAACCATTTTGAAATAAAAGTTTTATATTCGCTCAGCCGTAATAACCATAAATAGACAGCAATGAATGATAAAAAAAGACTAGTTATTATACCTACCTATAATGAAAAGGAGAATATTGAACGAATGGTTCGAAAAGTATTCTCTTTGCCATTACCCTTTGATTTATTAATTATTGATGATAATTCTCCTGATGGAACTGCTGATATAATAAAATCATTACAAAAAGAATATGCTGAACAACTACATTTATTGCAAAGAAAAGGTAAACTTGGATTAGGCACTGCATATATTAAGGGATTTAAGTGGGCGTTAGAAAAGGACTATGATTATATATGTGAAATGGATGCAGATTTCTCACATAATCCTGAAGACTTAATTAGTTTATATGAAGCTTGTGAAAATAAAAATGCAGATTTATCAATCGGATCAAGGTATATTACAGGTGTAAACGTAGTAAACTGGCCAATAGGTAGAATTCTTATGTCTTATTTTGCATCGAAATATGTTCGTTTTATTACAAGAATGAATATTAAAGATACTACAGCAGGTTTTAAATGTTACAGAAGAAAGGTATTAGAAACAATTAATCTTGATAAGGTGAAACTAAAAGGATATGCATTTCAAATAGAAATGAAGTTTACAACCTGGAAGTTCGGGTTTAAAATTGTTGAAGTACCTATTATATTTACCGAAAGACAAGAAGGAGTTTCTAAAATGAGTGGTGGGATTTTTAACGAAGCTGTTTGGGGAGTAATTAAAATGAAACTTAGAAGCTTTTTCAGAAAGTACGAAATGGCAAAATAAATACCTATATATAATGTATGATTTGCTAATAAAAAATGTAACCATCGTTAATGAAGGAAAAGAATTTAAAGGAAGTATATTAATTAAAGATGATAGAATTGAGAAGATACTCACTTCCTCGGAAATTACACAAACTGAAGTCTTTAAAACCATTGATGGTGAAGGAAAATATCTGTTACCAGGAGTAATTGATGATCAAGTTCACTTCAGAGAACCAGGATTAACTCATAAAGCAGAAATATATACGGAATCAAAAGCGGGAGTCGCCGGAGGAATTACTTCGTTTATGGAAATGCCTAATACGAAACCACAGGCAACAACTATAGATTTATTAGAAGAAAAGTATAAGATTGCTGCTGAAAAATCATTGGCAAATTATTCATTCTATCTTGGTGCAACTAATGATAATATTGAAGAAATTAAAAAAATTGATCCTAAAAGTATTTGTGGTATAAAAGTTTTTATGGGCTCTTCAACCGGAAACATGTTAGTTGATAACATTGACTCATTATCTAAAGTGTTTTCAGAATCGCCCGTATTAATTGCCACTCACTGCGAAGATGAAGAGACAATCCAGAAAAATACTGTAAAATATAAAGAGAAGTTTGGCGAAAACCTTCCAATAAAATACCATCCATTATTAAGGAGTGAAGAGGCTTGTTATAAATCGTCAAGTTTAGCAGTTAAATTGGCAAAAAAGCATAACTCAAGATTACATATTTTACATTTAAGCACAGCAAAAGAACTTGAGCTCTTTGATTCTGTTCCTTCCAAAAATAAAAAGATTACAGCCGAGGTTTGCGTTCATCATTTATGGTTTTCGGATGATGACTATGATAAGTTCGGTACACGAATAAAATGGAATCCTGCTATTAAAACTAAGGATGACAGAGAGGCATTAATAAAGGGGCTAAAAAACAATAAAATTGACGTTGTAGCAACGGATCATGCTCCACATACGATTGATGAAAAATCCAACACTTACTTTAAGGCTCCTTCTGGAGGGCCTTTAGTACAACATTCTTTAGTTGCCATGCTCGAGTTATATCATCAAGGTAAATTTACAATAACGGAAATTGTAAATAAAATGTGCCACACTCCTTCCGATATCTTTCAGGTTAAAGATAGAGGTTATATTAGAGAAGGATTTTATGCAGATCTTATAATTGTTGACTTAAATTCGCCCTGGAAAGTCGAAAAGGATACTATATTATATAAATGCATGTGGTCACCATTTGAAGATCAAACATTCAAATCAAAAATTACGCATACTATTATTAATGGTCATGTTGTATATGATAATGGAAAGTTTGATGAGTCAGTTAAAGGGCAAAGATTAGCTTTTGACAGATAAAAATATTCCTATATTTATTATGTATAAAAGAAAAACTTACATTTGGATTCTTTTTGCTTCTGTTTTTATAAGTAGTTGCAATTTTAATCAATCTAATTCTAAAGATTTAAATCTTGGAAATGAGAGTAATTACATGGAAATTGCGGATACCATTATAACCGATGTTATTATCTTAAATCCCGATGATGATGAATGGACCGAATATACTCTTCGTAATCTTGACAAAAAAACCCTTGTAGATGAAATCTTTAAATTAGTTTATAAAGGAGATCTTGAACCTTATGAATTTTTTTACAATGAACCATTAACTATTGATGATATAAAAGCTTTGGAAAAAGATCCTGAGTTTAGTAGAAAAAAAATTGCTAAGGTACAATTCGAAGAAGCATGGTATTTCGATACTAAAAGTCAAAAAATGATAAAAAAGGTTCATTCTATAATGCTTGCTTACGAAATATATAACTTTCAAGGAGAAATCAGAGGCTACAAACCGGCATTTAAAGTTATATTTTAATAAAGAAGAAAAATAAGATGCGTGTTCTTTTTATCGATTCCACTCATGTAAGACTTTCAGAGAAATTAAAACAAGCAGGATTTAATGTACATTACCTTCCGGATACCCCAATTAAAGAAATAATTAAGATTATTCCGAATTATGAAGGTATTATAATAAGAAGTAAAATTAAGATTGATAAGTCCATTCTTGATTTAGCTGTAAACTTAAAATTCATAGGGCGCGTTGGTTCAGGTTTAGAAAATATTGATATTGAATATGCAGAATCGAAAGGTATTAAATGTTTTAATTCACCTGAAGGTAATCGAGATGCTGTCGGTGAACAAGCCTTAGGAATGTTGCTTACATTATTTAATAATATATTGAAAGCCGACATTGAAGTTCGCAAAGGGAAATGGGTTCGTGAAGGTAACCGAGGATTGGAAATAAAAGGTAAAACGGTCGGCATAATTGGCTATGGTAATATGGGTAGCGCTTTTGCCCAGAGACTAAAAGGATTTGAAGCGAATGTGATAGCTTATGATAAATATAAATTTGATTATTCTGATGAATACGTGATTGAAAAATCTTTGGAGGATATTTATAAGCAAACTGATATTTTAAGTTTGCATGTACCGTTAACTGAAGAAACAAGTTTTATGGTAAATGACAAATTTATTAATCATTTTAAAAAAGATATATATATAATAAATACAGCTCGCGGAAAGGTATTGAAAACTGTTGATCTGGTAAAAAATATGAAATCAGGGAAAGTGCTTGGTGCAGCTTTAGATGTTCTTGAGTATGAACAAGTATCATTTGAAAACTTGCATTCTAGTGATAAACTGCCTGAAGCTTTTCAGTTTATAATTAAAAGTAATAAGGTTGTTTTAACTCCTCATATCGCCGGCTGGACAGAAGAATCAAACATTAAACTTTCGGATTTTCTTGCCGATAAGATAATCAAGGAATTTACTTAATTACAAAATGAGCCGTATGTCTGCTTCTTTGATCAATGTATATTTTTCTATCTTTTGTAACCTTTTCAATAGCTTCTTCCGAATAATGGCGAATAGTTAAAAGCTCCAGCTGATCATTATATAATATCTTATAGTCTTCTTTAAGTCTTTTTATAAGCTGTTTCGTTTTATTATTAGCGTTGTCGATACAAAATGAAATACTAATTGCTGAATTTTGAATCAGATTTACTTTTATCCTATGCTCTGATAAATATTGGAATATTTTACTCAACTCATCTTCGATAATAAAGGATAAGTCTTTGGGAAATAAGCTAATTAACATTTGATCCTTTTTTAGTATAAATATTGAAAGGTTTTGGTCATATTTTTTAAAAGAATCAATCTTTGTTCCTTCACCTTCCGGATCAATAAAAGATCGCACAAAAAGGGGTATATTTTTATTATGAAGTGGTTTAAGTGTTTTTGGATGAATAACTTTTGCTCCAAAATAAGCTAACTCAACGGCTTCTTGATAAGATAGTTTATCTAACTTTTCAGTTTCTTCAAAATACTGAGGATCTGCGTTTAATATTCCTTCTACATCTTTCCAAACAATAACTTTTTCTGCATCTAAAATATTTGCAAGTACGGCAGCAGTATAATCTGACCCTTCCCTGCCCAAAGTTGTAGAAAAGCCATTATCAGAACCGCCTATAAACCCCTGCGTTAAATAAATTTTGCTTTCTTTAAAGTTGAATGAATCTTTTGCTTTAATCTTAGTTAACCCAAAATCAATTTTTGCTTCGCGGTACGTATCATCGGTAATAAATACTTTTCGTATATCTATCCATTTATTTGAAAATTCTTGAGTATTTAGAAACGCACTTATAATTTTAGTCGAAAATATTTCTCCAAAGCTAACGACCTGATCATATTTAACATCGTACGAATCATGTTGTTTTTTGAGTATTTCCACATGTAATTTTTCAAATTCGGATTCAATCTCATTATATATCGAATGGTTGTCATTTGGAAATAGATCCTTGATGATTTTAAAATGATAAGACTTTAAATTCTCAAATTTATTTATACAATTTGAGGTATTATTAAAAGAAAACTCTAATAATTCTTCAAGTGCATTTGTGGTTTTACCAA
Source organism: Bacteroidales bacterium (assembly GCA_028282585.1). Lineage (GTDB taxonomy): Bacteria > Bacteroidota > Bacteroidia > Bacteroidales > UBA12077 > UBA12077. The sequence goes on from JANQHR010000173.1 coordinate 4,978, forward strand.
ATGCCGAAACAACAATTATAAGATTATCATTAAACCTTTTTACTATTTCCAAAAGGTTTTTAACTCTTTTTGCATCTTTTACAGAAGCACCTCCAAATTTAAAAACAAGCATTCTTAAAATAACTTTTTAATATCTACAAAAGCTTACAAATTTAGTATTTCTAACTTTCTTAACACTTACAATTCATAATAAACTTTGCATTAAGCTGTTTTTTTCGAGATTTTATTCTTATTCATAAAATTAAAATTATTTTTGTATAAAATTATTATGAAATTCAATTTGGTTCATTGAATTCTTTAATGTTAACTCTTTAATTCTCGCTTAATGAAAGGCTATAATATTACCACTTTAAACGAATTTATAATTCGTAGACAGGCCCATATCCCATATGCAAAAGGTGAACTTTCAAATCTACTACACCATATTGGTATAGCAGCAAAGGTTGTACATAAAAAAGTAAATAAAGCTGGGCTAGTGGATGTACTGGGAGAAGCTGGAGAAGTGAACGTACAGGGCGAAAGTCAACAAAAATTAGATGTTTTTGCTGATATGCAATTTACTGCAGCTTTACGTGATAGTGGTGAATGTTGCGGAATTGCCTCGGAAGAAAATCAGGAAATTATCACGTTTGACGATGAACTTTCCTTGGATGGAAACTATATTGTTTGTATGGATCCATTAGACGGTTCTTCCAATATTGATGTTAATGTATCAATAGGAACGATCTTTTCAATTTACAGAAGAATATCTCCTCGTGGCGAAAAAGCACAATTAATTGATTTTCTTCAGGAAGGAAACAAACAAATTGCTGCGGGTTATATTATATATGGATCATCAACTATGCTAGTTTATACAACAGGAAGAGGTGTTAATGGATTTACTCTGGACACGGGAATTGGTGAGTTTTGCCTTTCGCATGTAAATATAAAAACTCCTGAGGCAGGAAAGATTTACTCTTTAAATGAAGGAAATTATAATAAGTTTCCAGATGGAGTAAAAAAATACATTAAATATTGCCAGGAAAAAGATACAGAAACAAATCGTCCTTATTCAGCACGTTATATTGGTTCTTTAGTTGCTGATTTTCATAGAAATTTGTTAAAAGGTGGTATTTTTATTTATCCGGAAACTGCCAGCGCACCAAAAGGAAAACTACGTTTGCTATATGAATGTAACCCAATGGCATTCATAGCTGAGCAAGCTGGTGGTAAAGCTACAAATGGTGATGTTCGTATAATGGATATTAAACCGGAAACTTTGCATCAACGAGTACCTCTTTATACTGGATCGAGGAAGATGGTGGAAAACGCCAAGAAATTTCTTAAAGAATTTGGCAAATAAAATAATTTTAAAAATATATATAACCAAGGTAGTTGAATATCAACTACCTTTTATAATTTTATCTGGCTTTGGAATTAAATATATTAAATAACGTTTTTGATAATCATCCTAAGGTTCAGGAATGTGTTGATCTTATTACTAAAAATGAAAGATTATTTTTAAATAATCTTATTGGGTCTTCAAAAAGTTTTTTTATTTCCACTATAATAAATAAGAAAAAAGAAAATCATTTAATCATCCTGCCCGATAAAGAAACTGCCGCATATTTTCACAATGATTTATCTGCAATTTCTAAAAAAGAAGTATTATTCTTTCCGGCTTCGTATAAAAGATCTGTTATCTATGGTCAGGAAGATAATGCAAACCTTTTGCTAAGGGCAGAAACCCTACAATCGTTGGCAAGTAAAGAAAAACAAATAACTATTACTTATCCTGAGGCAATCATTGAAAAAGTCATTAATAAAGAAAATTTGATTAATTCAACACTAAAACTAAACGTTGGAGAACAAGTTTCAATAGATTTTATTAACGAAATATTGCAAGAATATCATTTTCAATATGTTGACTTCGTTTATGAACCAGGTCAATATTCGATAAGAGGAAGTATCATAGATATATTCTCATTTGCGTCTGACGACCCTTTCCGAATTGATTTTTTTGGTGATGAAGTTGACTCAATAAGATCATTTGATATTGAGAATCAACTATCAAAGGAGAATTTCGATAAAATTGCCATTGTCCCAAAAATAGTAAATCCGAATCCAGATAACGAAGATTTTAATCAAACTGAATCATTTCTTCATTTTTTTGAGGAAAATTCAGTTATTTGGGTTGAAAATCTCCATTATGTTCTAGATAAAATATCCGAAATAGAAACAAAGTTAACAGAACAAGAAAATACGGATCAGATTATATTAAAAGAAGATTTTTTGGAAAATTTAAAGCAATTCAACGTAATTGAATTTGGACAAAAACCCTTTTTAAAAAACACAGAAACTATATTTAATACTTCATATCAACCTTCATTCAATAAGAATTTTGCGTTACTAGGAAACAATATTCTTGAAAATTATCATAAAAATTATACAACATATATTTTATCAGATAACGAAAAACAAATTGAACGCTTAAAAGAGATTTTTAATGATATAAACCCGGAAATTAGATTCGAGCCTATATTAAAAACAATACACGAAGGATTTATTGATCATGATTTAAAGGTTTGTATTTATACGGATCATCAGATTTTTGGGCGTTATCATAAATTTAAAATTAAGAATAGTCTCCAAAAAAAAGAACAAATCACCATGCGAGAACTCACCGGGTTACATCCAGGAGATTACGTAGTTCATGTAGATCATGGGATTGGAAAGTTCGGCGGACTCGAAAAAATTGACATTAGTGGAAAAACGCAAGAAGCTATCAAGCTTGTATATAAAGATCAAGATACAGTTTATATTAGTATTCATGCGCTTCACAAGATCTCGAAATATAAAGGTAAAGATTCAGAACCACCAAAAATTTACAAATTAGGTTCTGGTGCATGGCAAAAATTAAAACAAACAACGAAATCAAAGGTTAAGGATATCGCTAAAGAGCTTATTCAATTGTATGCAAAGCGAAAAGAACAAAAAGGTTTTGGTTTTTCAACTGATACTTATTTGCAAAAAGAATTAGAATCTTCTTTTATATATGAAGATACTCCAGATCAATTGTCATCAACTAATTCTGTTAAATCCGATATGGAATCTAACACTCCAATGGATAGATTAATTTGTGGAGATGTTGGTTTTGGAAAAACTGAGATTGCCATTCGTGCAGCATTTAAAGCCGTAGCGGACAGTAAACAGGTAGCTGTACTCGTTCCAACAACTATTTTAGCTTTGCAACACTTCCAAACTTTTAAATCAAGATTGGCAAATTTCCCTTGCAGTATTGAATATATTAGTCGCTTAAGAACTCGTAAGCAACAAACAGAGATTATAAAGAACTTAGCTGTTGGAAAAACTGATATTATTATCGGAACACACAAGCTTGTTGGAAAAGAAATTCAGTTTAAAGACCTGGGATTATTAATTATTGACGAAGAACAAAAATTCGGAGTTTCAGTAAAAGAAAAACTAAAAAAGCTTAAAGTTAATGTTGACACATTAACCCTAACCGCTACTCCTATTCCAAGAACTTTGCAATTTTCTATGATGGGCGCCCGCGATTTATCAATAATAAATACACCTCCTCCGAACAGATATCCAATAATTACGGAACTTCACACTTTCAATGAAGATATTATTAAAGAAGCAATCGATTATGAATTTCAAAGAAATGGCCAAATATTTTTTATACATAATCGAGTACAAAATATCGCTGAAATTGAAGTTTTGATCAATAAGTTATGTCCTGATGTAAGAACAGTTTTTGCACATGGGCAAATGGAAGGACAAAAACTTGAAAAAATAATGCTTGATTTTATTAACTACGAGTATGATGTTTTAATTGCTACCACGATAATTGAATCTGGTTTAGATATTCCAAATGCTAATACCATAATTATAAATAATGCGCAAAACTTTGGGCTAAGCGATTTGCATCAATTACGCGGACGAGTTGGCAGGTCAAATAAAAAAGCTTTTTGTTATTTAATAGCTCCCCCTTTAACTTCGGTAACTCAAGATGCGAGGAGAAGATTAAAAGCAATAGAAGAATTCTCGGAACTTGGAAGTGGATTTAATATTGCCATGCAAGATCTGGACATTCGGGGTGCTGGAAATTTGTTAGGTGCAGAACAAAGTGGCTTTATTACAGATATAGGCTTTGAAACTTATCACAGAATATTAAACGAAGCAATACTTGAATTGAAGGAATCATCTTTTCAAGAGTTATATGAACAAGAGCAGAAACAGAACGTTGAAAAACAAATCAAACAACAAAAATTTATAAATGACTGCCAAATTGATACTGACCTGGAAATATTACTTCCAGATAATTATATTAATAATATTTCAGAAAGAATACGATTATACCGGGAACTTGATAATATTGAACTAGAAGAAAGACTTATTGAATTTGAAAATCAGCTTAAAGATCGTTTTGGCAAGGTTCCACCTCAAACTATAGAACTAATGAATGTTGTCCGTTTAAGATGGATGGCTATTAACTTAGGATTTGAGAAAATCATTTTAAAAAACAAAAAACTCGTTGCTTATTTTATAAATAATCAAGAATCTCTGTATTATCAATCTCCTGTATTCTCTAGCATCTTAAATTTCGTTCAGCAAAATCCTAAAGGAGTTAAAATGAAAGAAAATAAGGATAAACTTACATTGAGTTTTGATAACATCGAAACCATACAGAATGCATTAGATAAATTTCAAAAAATTACCCATATAGGGTAATTAAATATATAATAATCCTATTTTTTAGAATATTTTAATAAATTTGTCTTCTGATTCTAACTACCTAATTATTAAATGAATCTTACTATTGATATAGGAAATACTAGAAGCAAATTTGCTGTATTTATAAATAATGACATTATAGATAATTTTATTTATAAAAACATATCGATAGATTCGGTACAATCCATTATTAATCAATATCCGGAAATTAAAAATACAATATTATCGTCCGTTCGTGTTATGGATGTTAACATCATTAATTATTTAGAAAAATCATTCTCCTATTTTATTGAACTAGACTCAAATACAAGCCTCCCTATTGAAAATAAATATAAAACAAAAAATACGTTGGGTAAAGATAGAATTGCAACAATTGTGGGTGCAAACAATATTTACCCAAATACCAACGTTTTGGTGATTGATATGGGCACTGCGATTACGTATGAATTCTTAAATTCACAAAATCAATATTTAGGAGGTACCATTTCACCTGGTTTAGAAATGCGTTTCAAAGCTTTAAATCATTATACAGATAAGTTACCTCTTCTAAATAAAAGTGATGATTTTAAATTAATCGCTAACTCCACTAAATCAGCCATTATTTCTGGTGTACAGAATGGTATAATACATGAGATTAATGGTTACGTAGAATCATTAAAAAACCATTATGATGACCTGAAAATATTTTTAACCGGAGGAGATGCTATTTTTTTTGGTAAAAAGCTAAAAAATACCATCTTTGTAAACTTAAATTTAAATCACATTGGATTAAACACAATTTTAGACTATAATAAAGAAAAATGATTGGGCGATATTTATTAATAATAGTAATTATAATAACAAATTCAACATATTTAATTGGACAGAGTACTACAAACTCACCTTATACAATTTTTGGGATTGGAGAAATTGACCGAAATGGATTCAATAATAGTAAAGCCATGGGAGGTCTTTCTACCGGATTAAGAAAGAGTAATCATATAAACTATATGAATCCGGCATCAATTAGTGCGCAAGATACAATGTCCTTTATTTTGGATATTGGGATTAGAGGCGTGCTTAAAAATATGAAATCTAATGAAACAAGTGCTGAATTTAATGATTTTGCATTTGATCATATAGCAATTTCATTTCCAATAAAAAGGTGGTGGTATGCAGCATTTGGAGTAACTCCTTATTCAAAAATTGGATACAATATCCAAGAAGTAGGAGAATATTCACCAAATGATACTATTCAAATGCATTATGATTATTATGGTAATGGAGGAATAAATCAACTTTTTATTAGTAACTCTTTCAAACCATTAAATGGTTTATCGGTTGGGTTTAATATTAACTATTTGTTTGGATCTCTGGAACAATATAATATGATTTTTAATGATATAAGTCAATATTCCACTGTAATTGTTGATGAAATATCTGTAAAAAAAATAACTTATGATATTGGATTCCAATATTATAAAAAAATATACGAAAATTATTTTTTCAATATTGGAGCAACTTATTCTAATAACTCTTCGTTAAAATCGGAAAAGAAGAATGCCGTTTTAAATACAACTTATAACTGGTATGATTTAAGTATCGTTGATTATCTAGAAACCTCTTACAGAAGGGTAGATACAATTAAATCATCAACAGATGAGAACTTTAATGTTGAGGTTCCGGCTAGATTTAGTTTTGGACTAACTGCTGGAATTGAGAATAAGTTTATAATTGGATTCGATTACTCATACCAAGACTGGTCGGAGGTAGATGTTATCAACGAAAATGATGTTTATGAAGTTGATCAGTACTTTAATTTTGGAGTTGAATATATACCTAATAAATTTTCATTACGCAACTATTATAAAAGAATAAACTATAGAGCTGGTGCTTTTCTGAATAACAGTTACTTAAACCTAAATGGAGAACAAATTAATAATTATGGCATAACATTTGGATTAGGTTTCCCGTTGGGTAATCAAAGGACAAGCTTAAATGTTTCATATACCTATGGAAAAAGAGGTACAACCTCAAGTGGATTGATTGAAGAAAATTATTCGTTATTTGGTATTAATATAACATTATACGATTTTTGGTTTATTAAAAGGAAATTTCAATAATTAAAAATTTATAAAAATGAAAACATTAGCAAAAGGGATTTTAACAACTTTGATTTTAACACTCACAATAAGTTTTGTGTTTGGGCAAAAAGGAGTTGAGGATGGTTCGAGATTTGGGCATGGAGAGGATAGTATTCGTTGTATAAAGAATTTATCTTTATATAGAGAATATGCAAGACAAAAAAATTATGACTTAGCTTTAGATGGTTGGACAATAGTATATACTGAATGTCCAAAGGCAAGTAAATACATCTATATTGATGGTATTAAAATGATTGAAGATGTTATTAAAAAAGAAAAAGATGCTGTAAAGAAAGAAATACTTGTTGACAGTATGATGAATATTTACGATAAAAGAATTAAATACTTTGGCGAAAAAGGAAAAGTGCTTGGCTATAAGGGGGTTAGATTTTTGAAATATAAAGAAAATACTGCAGAAAATTTTAAAATCGGATATGACTTATTAAAACAATCTATTGAATTAGAAAAGACTAAATCAGGTCCTTCTGAGCTTGTTACTTTCATGAGTACTTCCAAGGCTCTTTTTAGTGCAGGCGAAATTGAAGGTGGCCAGGTTGTTTCCGATTATGGAATGGTTTCAGAAATTATAGATGCAATTATTGCGAAGGGTGGTAAAAAAGGCGCAAATATGGAAAAAGCAAAACCATCTATTGATCAAACATTTGAATCTAGTGGAGCAGCAAGTTGCGAAGACTTAATTCCATTTTATGCCAAGAAATTTGAACAAACTCCAGAAGATATTGAATTCCTAAAGAAATCTACAGCATTGTTAAGGTCAACCAAATGTACTGAAGAAGAATTATTTTTTACATTAGTAGACCAACTAAATAGTTTAGAACCAAATGCTAAATTAGCTTATGAATTAGCAAAACTTTCTAATATAAATGAAAAATTAGAAGATGCAGCTAAATATTATAAACAAGCTATTGAGTTGGAAGTTGAAGATGTACAAAAGGCTAAGTATTATTTAGAGCTTGGTGATGTAATCCGAAGATTAGGAAATTACTCTCAGGCAAGAACTTATGCATTAAACTCTGCTGAATTAGACGCAACAAGTGGTTATCCATATTTATTAATTGGAAACATATATGCTGCTGCAAGTAAGTCATGTGGTGAAGAAGACTTTCAACAAAAAGCAGTTTATTGGGCAGCTGTAGATAAGTTTATAAAAGCTAAAACTGTAGATGCTGGGTTAACAGAAGATGCTAATAAATTTATCGAAGCTTACAGGCCACATTTCCCAGATAATGAGACAATTTTCTTTCAAGGATATAAAGAAGGAGATAAATTTACAGTTGGTTGTTGGATAAATGAAGTTACAACAGTTAGAGCAAGATAATATTAAAAGAAATTATTCTTTTCAAAAGATAATAATTCCTGTTTTATTAGGAATTATTATCTTTTTTTCTTCTTGTGAAAGGACTAATATTGAAAAGATAAATGAGATTACGAGTGAGTTAGACGCTCCTACCGTTGCTGTAACAAATACCGAAATTATTGTTACAAAAAATGCTTTAATTGAGGTACGAGTAATTTCAAAACAAATTAACCGATATATTAATACTGACGAGCCTTACACAGAATTCCCTAAAGGATTATACGTTGAATTCTATGATTCAACCCAGAAAGTTACCTCTTTTATAAAAGCAAATTATTGTATTTATGATGAAACTGAGCAGTTATGGACTGCTGAAAATGATGTAGTTTCGGTAAGCGAACAAGGTGACACGTTAAACACCGAATATCTTGTTTGGGATCAAAAAAGTGCAAAAATATATTCCGACAGATACGTTCGGATAACAAATCAAGATGGGATAATTCATGGTAAAGGATTTGAAGCTAACCAGGATTTATCTAATTGGAGGATAAAGAAAACCTCCGGGACATTAAGCGTAGAAAATGAATAAAAAAGTAGCGAAAATATTTGAGATCCTATGGTTGATTGTAGCATTGATGTGTATTTCCGCTGCAATTCACCAAACTATATATGAAGGAATTTCGAAAAGTTATGTCTTTTTTATATTTTCGTTCATAGCATTTATAATGTACTTTTTAAGAAAACAAATTAGAAAATCAAAAAAAGATAATTCAAATGGATGATCCCTATATATATGGATTACTATTTTTTCTACTCTTTTTATTCTTAATCCTTAAATCAGCATTCAGTTCCATTAACCCTTTGCAACTTGAACTTGATAAATCGAAAGTTAATTATCATAAACGTATTTTAAATTTTATAAGTAGAAAAACTACCGAATTTTCTATAGCCATTCATATTTGTTTCTTTTTGTGCCTTATCTCATTAGTTTTATTACTAAAAAGTAACATATTTTCATTTTTACAACCAATACATTTATCTCTATCTAATTTATTTTATGCGATTATAATTGGTATTTTATTATTCCCCGGATTATTCATTTTGCCTAAAACCCTTGGAGAATATTTTTCAAATGAAATTGTTAATTTTTCAGCTATTCCTATAATTATTATCTATATTTTATTATATCCTTTTACAAAGCTCATAATATTGCTATCAAATATTCCCGTTAAATTAATTTATAAGGAGAACATTAAAGAGAACCAAAAAATAGATTTTAATAAAGAAGATTTAAACAAACTGGTAACTGATAGTCAGAAACACCTGGAAAGTAATGAAGAAGTCGATGCAGAAGTAAAATTATTTAAAAATGCACTTGAATTACCTGACGTAAAAATTCGAGAATGCATGATTCCAAGAAATGAAATAACTGCTGTTGAACTAAACGATATTAATAGTGAAATAAAATCGAAATTTATTGAAACTGGTTATTCGAAGATATTGATTTATCAGGAAAGTATTGAAAACATAATTGGATTTATTAAAAGTAAAAGCCTATTTAAATCTAAATTTTCCTTTCAAAATAACATACGAAATGTTAATTATTTTCCAGAATCGATGCCGGCAAATAAACTACTTAGATACTTTATAAGATCAGGACAAAATATAGCTGTTGTTGTTGATGAATTTGGCGGTACTTCGGGAATTATAACTACAGAGGATATACTGGAAGAAATATTTGGAGAAATTCAAGATGAACATGATACAGATGACTTATTTGAAAAAAAACTGAATAAAACTGATTTTGTTTTTTCCGGCAGACTGGAAATAGATTATATCAATGAGAAATATCATTTAAATATTCCAGTAGGCGAAGAATATGAAACTATTGCCGGATTTATTCTTTACCATACCGAAAGTCTACCAAAAGCTAATGAAGAAATTAAAATTGACTCTTTCAAATTTAAAGTTTTAAAAGTAAGCGATACTCGCCTAGAACTAATAAAAATAGAGTGTACAGACAACCAAGATTGATTTTTCTTAATAAGTTAAATTAGACCCTAAAAATTTCGAAAACAAAATTTTAAAATACTAACTTTGCAAGTTAATATTTGCTGCTTATTGCAGTTAAAATAATTAAAATTAGTATATTCGAACCTTTAAAAAATTTTGATAAAATCAATATTCAATGGCAACATTAGAGAAAATTAGAAATCGCGCAGGAGTTTTAGTTGCAGTGGTTATAGGATTAGCACTGCTTGCATTTATTTTAGGAGATTTTATGAATTCAGGAGGAGCATTATTTTCAAATACGCAGTTTGAAATAGCGGAGATTGCTGGAAAATCTATTCCTTATCAAAAGTATCAAAAAGATCTAAACGAGATGATGGAAATCAATAAGTTTAGTAGCGGGCAATCTACGCTTGATGAAAATACCGTTCAGAGAATTCAGATGCAAACTTGGAACCAATTAGTAAGAGAATATGTTTTGGAAGATGAATATGATGAAATTGGATTAGATGTTAGCAGTCAGGAATTATGGGACATGGTTCAGGGTGAAAATATCCACCCTATTATTCAGAATTTATTTACAAATCCTGAAACAGGAGAATTAAATACGATGGCCGTAATCCGTTTCTTAAAAACCTATGAACAAGATCCAACCGGACAGCAAAAGGCTTACTGGTTATTTATTGAAGATCAAATGATAAGAGACAGGTTATTTACAAAATACTCAAACTTAATAAGTAAAGGGTTATACTCTACTAAAGCAGAAGCTCAAAACGAATTGAATAATATTAATAAGAAAGTTGATTTTGAGTTTGTTGCTCAAGAAATCAGTTCTATTCCTGATAGCTTAATTGAAGTTAAAAATAGTGACCTAAAGGCATATTATGAGGCTCATCAGAATGAATTTAAACAAGACGCAAGCAGAGATATTGAGTATATCACTTTTGACGTAGTTGCATCCGAAGCAGATAGAGAAGCTACTCAAGATTGGATCAATAATATAAAAGAGGATTTTGCTGCTACTGATAATGATAAAGAATTTGTAACACTTAACAGCGATTTTGAACATAAAAATATCTTTTTAAAAAAGGACGAATTACCTGAAATCCTGGAAGGTGAAATGTGGAATGCAGATGAAGGTTATATATATGGACCGTATTTTGAGAATGATTCTTATATGCTTGCAAAACTCTCAGAAATAGGTTATGTACCGGATTCTGTAAGAGCACGACATATACTATTACAACCAACCCAGAACCAAAGTTCAGAAATGATTTTTGCTTTAGCGGATAGTATCAAAGAACAACTTGAGAACGGTGCAAACTTTGCTTTGCTTTCTGATCAGTATTCTTCTGATAAAGCGGCAAATGAAAAAGGTGGAGATCTAGGATGGTTTAGAGCTAACCAAATGGTTACTCCATTTAGTGATACTTCTTTTAATGCCAATATTGGAGAATATAAATTAGTAGCAACACAGTTTGGATTGCATATTGTTCAGGTAACTAACAAAGCCAGAAATGAAAGAAAAGTAAAAATAGCTATATTAGGCCGTAAGTTGGAACCAAGCTCTGAAACGTACCAACAAACATATGCTCTTGCTAGTAAATTTGCCGGTAATAATCACACATATGAAGAGTTTCAACAAGCTCTAGAAGCGGAGGGATTTGCTAAGAAAATTGCACAAAATGTAAAAGAAGCAGATCAGCAATTAGCAGGATTAGAAAGTCCAAGAGAATTTATTCGGTCGATTTACGATACGGAAAAACATGGTATTATTAAGTCTCAAAACAATCCTATTTTTGAGCTAGGCGATCGATTTGTAATTGGTTTTGTAACGGAAGTAAGGGAAGATGGCGTTGCACCTCTTGATCAAGTAAGAGATCAAGTAACTGTTCAAGTTAAAAAAGAGAAGAAAGCTAAGTATCTGGCAGAGAAATTCAGTGCAGTTATGGCAACAGATAACAATTTGGAAGTATTGGCAAATGAATTTAATACCGAAGTTTTTGAAGCAACGGACATTACATTCAGATCATATTCTATTCCAAATGTTGGTATTGAACCTAAGTTGGTTGCAGCTGCAACTTCGGTTAGTACGGATCAGGTTTTTGGACCGATCAAAGGTGAAAACAATGTATTTGCATTAAAAGTTTTAACAATAGCAGAAGAAGAAAATTCAAACCCTGAGATGCAACAAATGCAAACAATGACTCAATTTAGAAATAGAGCAAATTACGAAGCATTTGAAGCCTTAAAAGAAACTGCAAACATTGTAGATAAAAGAGCGAAATTCTATTAGAATTTAAATACTTGATTGTTGTTATGCGGAGTGAAAAATCATTCCGCATTTTTTAGTCAAGTTTCTCATTCCAAAATAGGCACATTCTTAAGTAAATAACATTTTGAATATCAAGTAATTATTTGTATCTTTAGATAAAACAAAACCCCGAAAAGTGCCGAAAACACAAAAAAT
>JANQHR010000042.1 GCA_028282585.1 Bacteroidales bacterium
AAAAATTATAAAACAAAAAATAACAGCAAGTTTAAACTTGCTGTTATTTAAATATTTTTTATCCTTGTAAAAACTGTATCGTTTTTTTAGGACTAGTCACATCTATTTTCAAAATTAAATTCGGATCAACGCAAAGATTATGAAAATACTCTTTGGCCGAAGGTGGCGCTACACCTGAAAAATCTCCTTCATTACCCAACAAATCTGTAATAACCTGAAAATGTAAATGAGGAGGCCAGTTACCATTTACCTTTTCATCACCAACATTAGCTATAACATCTCCCCTCCTAACCTGCTGTCCTTTTATTTTATCTTCAATAGATTCAATACTCAAGTGTCCATATAAGGTATAAAATGTTTCGCCTTCTATTAAATGTTCTAATATTAATGTTGGTCCGTAATCTCCATAAGTTGCATTATTATTGTAACTATGAACTATTCCTGGGATTGGAGAATAAATTGATGCTCCTGCTTCTATCCAAATATCTATTCCTAAATGTATACTTCGAGGCTCGCCATCATTGTCAAAATGTTTACTTCGTTTATATATTAATCTATCTTCAAAATAACCTCCAACACCAACCTTTTTTTTATTCTTTTTAATTGTTTCAAAAATATAATAAGTTAATACTTCTGTGTCATCAATATCAATTTGAGACAATTCAGTATTCATTTCTGATAAATCCAAAACATGCACATTCTTGTTTATTAGCTCTATATCAATTACAGGAGAGAAGAAATCTCTATTTTCTTTAAGAATTTTAACCACATGTTCTTTTTTATTCATCGCAAGATTTTAATATGCAATATAATAAAATCTAATCTTAAAATAAAGTTATAATATTGTGAACCGTATAAAAAAACCCGGACATTAGCCCGGGTTTATTATCGAATCTTTATTTATCTTAATCATCAATATTCTCAATTTTTAATTCAATTATATTTGAATTATTCGATGTTATTTTAACAACTTCTGTTAACTCTTTATATGATATGTAACTAGTGTTTAATTCTAAACCACCCTCTTTTAGGTTTTCTATTTCAAATTTACCATCAAAATCAGTATAAACACATTTATCAGTTCCATTAACACTAATTTTTACACCAGTTAATGCTTCCCCTGTTTTTAAATCAACTACAGTTCCTGTCAATTTAGCTGTAGTCATCCCCTCGTTTTCGTTATTTTCCGCGTAACTACTAGATATTGAAATAACAAAAATACTTACTATTAATAACGCTATCTTTTTCATTCTCTTCTAAATATTAATTTGATTTTAACTTCGCAACAAAGATATTGGTTATATAACAAGTATTGCGTTATCGATATATAACTTTTGCGTTAATTATTTGTTAATTTTATTGAATTTGAATCTTTAACCGTTATACTATCGTGAATAAGTGAATCCATTATCATCCTGAACTTAAGTTCTTCCTCAACCTTCTCAAATTTCTTAATTAAATACTCATAATCTTCTTTTAAAGCTTGCTGTTCCATAAGTAATAATTTATTTCTTTCCCCTTGTTCATAATAAAGAAATGCACGATCAATTAAAATTCCTAAGAAAAAGAAAATGATTATAAGAATCGTAGCTTTAAACTTATTCATGCTAAAGTAATTGGCTAATAATTAATCTCTAATATATAAATATTTAGCCAATTACAAACTTAAAATTTTAGTTAAATCAATTATTGATGCTCAGGTCTAAGCAGATCGTTTACCGTCTTAACCGGATTGAAGGTATCTATAGGAACTTCTGCAAATATTGTATTCCAATTTGCCATGGCACCATTCCATAATCCTGGCAATTCTTGTGCTTTTAAATCCTTTCCATCCTTTGATTTTTTTGAGATAAATCCGGTATTTAGGTCTCTATAAATTAACAAATCAAATTTTTCTCCGTTATGATCTTTTGTGCCACATACCAGATCAACCGGATTAAAGTGTGTGGACGATTTTACAATCTCATTCTGCTTTTCGTTATTAGAATCAATCTGAGAGGATTCTACAATTTGCAAATCCATAATTCCATTGGTTTGTTTAACCCAAAACGGACCTCCACCAGGTTCACCTTCATTTTTAACCATCCCGCAAACCCTTATTGGCCGATTTAAAACTTCTAATATTGATTTTGGATCAATATCTTCATCAAATTCATAACATAGATTCTCTTTCACGAAACCCTTTATTTCAGTTAAAACATCATTATTATAATGCTTTTCCTCAAGAATATCTATGTAATTAAATATCTTTTCTTGGTAGGATAATAAAATTCCAGCTAATGCTTTTTTATATTTTACCGTAATATCTTGCATTCTATCTGGCACCACATTATCAATATTTTTAATAAAAATAATATCAGAATCAAGTTCATTTAAATTTTCTATTAAAGCTCCATGTCCTCCCGGTCTAAAAAGCAAAGATCCATCCGAATTTCTGAACAACTGATTTTCCAGATCAACTGCCACCATATCTGTTGAAGGTTTCTGCTGTGAAAACGAAATCTCATACTTTACATTAAATTTTTTCTCAAAATACTCAATTTTGGTTTCAAGTAGCTCTAGAAATAAATCTTTATGTTCAGGTGAAATGGTAAAATGAATATTAACAACATTATTGGAAGATTTCGAATACAGAGCCCCCTCATATAAATGTTCTTCAAAAGCTGTTCGTAACTCATCCTCATATTTATGAAAACTTAAAACTCCTTTGGGTTTCTGCCCATAATTTAAGCCATCATTAAACAAGAAATACTTTAGTATTTCTTTATACTTTCCGGTCTCTAGCAAATTGTTAATATCTTGGTTATTCAATTCAATTACATTTTTTAATTCATCATAAAATGCAAACCTTTTTATATTTTTAAAAAATCTTTTTGTATTTTCATCATTAACCTCTTCAATATCTTTATACTGTTCATCAGCTTTTTCGTAAAACTCAAAAAGAAACTTAAACATTCTTGAGGCCGCTCCTGAAGCCGGTATAAATTTTAATGAATCAGGACTAAGGTCTTCATACAACTTAATAAAAGCTTCAATTTCTTCTTCTTTCAGGCGAATAATTCCATCATTTATGGTTGCCGGCTTAGATATATTTAAATATGGAAATCCTTGTTTAAAATTCTTTATCTGATTATTTAATTCTTCGGGAGTTAACCCCTTACTTTCAATTTGTTGAATATCTTTCTCTGTAAACATATTGTACGATTATTTGTGTTTATACAAACTTAATATGAATTTAGCTTATAGTTAGAATTTTGCAGTTAATTTAAGATTAAGCCTTCGGGAAGTTAAATAGTTTGGAACAGCATATTGTGAAGCATTTCCAGCTTGATTATTAACGGTTTTAATCCACATATAGGAGATTGTGTTATTAATATCCAGCAAATTAAAAACTTCAAAACTGATCCACATATCTTCAAAATTATTTAGCCATTTAGCTTTTTCAAACTCTTTTTTACTACTTTTCAATACTTTTGATAATCCAAGGTCGACACGTTTATAAGCTCTCATTCTAAAAACCTGATCATATCGATCTTCATTAGGCGATGAAAAGGGCAACCCACTACCATAATGTAAACTTAAATTCATTCTAAATGAAGGACTCATGGGTAAGTAATCCTGAAAATATAAACTAAAATTAACTAACTGATCCGTAGGGCGTGGGTAATAACCTGGTTCAATCCGATTGCCTTCCGAGTTATAATAATAATCGCCTTTAATATTTTCCTTAGTTTGCATTAAGGAAAGGCTTGCCCACGATTCAATTCCTTGTACAAATTCACCGTTAATTTTAAAATCAATTCCGTAAGCATATCCATCAGCTATATTCTGAGCAGAATACTCTAAATGAACATTATCAACTTTATAAGGAATAAGATCTCTAAGAATTTTATAATATAACTCAGTACTTAACTTAAATGACCTGTCCCATGCACTCAAAGTAAATTCATTTCCTAAAACAAAATGAACGGATTTTTGCGACTTAATATCTGGATTTATTATACCTTCTGCATTTTTTATTTCTTTATAAAATGGAGGTTGATAATATAATCCCGACGCAAATCTAAATACCATATTCTTCTCCCAATTTGGAATATAGGATATTGATAACCGAGGTGTTAAAATAAGTTCTTCATTAAAATCCCAATAACTTGCACGTAATCCGACATTTAGATAAAACTCAGCCTCATTCATAAAGTTCTTAAAAAAGGTATTTTGAACATAAGCAGATATTCTATTGGAGCTTATTTTATTTAAAGCTTTTGCGGTTTCATACAATTCTATAGTTGATCCATTATAAGGTAGAGAGTAACCAGCTGAATCCAGCATTTTCCACTGAGATATTTCATCGTCAATTTCTTCATAATTATAATTTGCTCCCCATCTTAACTTATTTTTCTCTGTATAATACCCACCTTTAAAAGATAGAGTATACACATTTGCAGTTAGAAAGTTTCTGGCATGATTTAAGAAAGTGCCAACACCAATATTCATTATGCTATCACCATACGTATCGGATCCAACAGTATTATCTAACTCATTTAAATAATACTGCCCTTGAATATCGTACGTTTCTTGCTCATTGGTTTGAAATGCAGATAAGATCATCTTTAATGACAATCTTTCATTTGGATTATAATTTGTTGTAAAAGCTCCCAGATAAGTTTCAAATTTATCTTTTTCGTTCCCATCATAATAGATTTTTAGATTTAAGGCTTCATCTATGGTACCAAAAGATGTTTCTCTACTTTGGGGGATAAATTTGTAACTGTTTAATGAATAATAGCCCAAAAAATCAAAGTCCAATTTTGAGTTTACTTTATATGTTAAATAAGATTGTATATCATAATAGTCCGGATTATAATCACCCGTTGTTTCTAAAGAATTTAATACATATTGAGATGTTTTATATCTTATTCCGGTATTATAGGCAAACTTACCCGATTTTGAAATATCTTCTAATTGAGCTGTGCCTCCTAATAAACTTAATGATACCCTGCCCGAAAACTCAATAGGTTTACGGTATCTTATATCCAGAACCGAAGACATCTTATCCCCAAACCTTGACTCAAATCCTCCTGACGAGAAATGTATAGATGAAACCATATCTGAATTTAAGAAACTTAACCCCTCTTGTTGGCCTGATCGAATTAATAATGGTCTGTAAATTTCAATATCATTAACATATACCAAATTTTCATCATAGTTACCTCCTCGAACCGAATACTGTGAGCTAAGTTCTGTATTTGAAGACACACCAGGCATTGTTTTTATTAACGCCTCAAGATTACCCGAAATATCGGGATTTAACTCGATATGCTTTGCTTCAATTCTTGCCAAATTTGATTCTGGTGACAACTCTCCCACCACAGCAACTTCTCCAATATCACTAACCGCAAGTTCTAATGTTATATTAAAATTTGAAACCGAATCCTTATTTGAGTTAATGTTAAAACTTCTGGGTAAGTAACCGATACAAGAAACCTGAACTAATACATTTCTATTTTGTGGAATTTTTAAGGAATAGCTTCCATCCTTTTTTGAAATTACCCCGGTATTATTTGACATATTTCTGATATGAGCTAATTCTACCGGTTTCCCTTCCTGGTTTAAAACCTTTCCCTTTAAAGAGGTTACATCTTGAGAAAAAACCGAAACTGCTAAAAAAATCAGTAGAATATATGAGAATAAAAACTTCATCAAATAGTACCTGTTACAAAGCTATAAACAACAAAATCAATAAATTATTTTACGTTTTTAATAAGAAATCCAAAACTAATTCATTTGGCTAAGATTAAGAAAATTTCAATAACTTTATTTGCGCTAAAATATTCGATATGATAAATCAGTTTGAAATTACTTTACCATCATTTAAGCGTGGGTACCACATTATTACAAACCACATCTTAAATGCTATTCAAGACCTTCCGGAAAAAGGACTTATGCATATTTTTATAAAACATACATCTGCTGCATTAACTATTAATGAAAATGCCGATCCATCGGTAACAGTTGACTTTGAAAATTTTACTAACAGCCTAATTCCCGATGGGCACAAATTATTTTCCCATACAATGGAAGGTCCCGATGACATGGCAGCTCATATTAAATCATCCGCTTTCGGACAATCATTAATTATCCCAATTACCGATCATAGACTAAACTTAGGGACTTGGCAAGGGATTTATTTATGCGAATTCAGAAATCGTGGAGGAAATAGAAAAATTGTAATTACAATTTATAATTAATTTTATTTCAATATTTATGAATTCCAATAAAAAAAAGTTTTACTTTCAAATATTCATGTGATCAATTATGTTTTCAAATTTTTCAGATTCTCAATGCCCTATAAATCAATGCCATATTTAAACGTTTGAAAAAGAATCGTAAAGTTGCAATTCGTAACTAAAAATTGATTTTCAGTAAATTATGTTATATAAAACCCTATTTTAAATAACAATTAATCAAAATAATACTAAATTTGCTTTCGTATAGTAACTAATAATTAAACTATGAAAATAAGTAAGATTGTTTATTATTACATAATTGCTGCTCAGGTCCGATTTTTAAAACGCTTCTGTGGCTTGTAATTTAACAATCTATTAGCTTTATTAGCTTATCAACTCTTTTATAAGTTATTGAGATTTTATAACTTAAAACTTTTTAAAAACTTAAAAACAAAAAATAAACTATAAATAAGATGCAAAAACTACTATTATTAGGCGATGAAGCAATCGCCCAGGGAGCTTTAGATGGAGGAATGTCTGGAATATACGCATATCCAGGAACTCCATCAACCGAAATTACCGAGTATGTGCAAGGATCAAGATTTGCACAAGAAAATAACATTCATAGCGATTGGTCAGCAAATGAAAAAACAGCAATGGAGGCAGCTTTAGGTATGTCATATGCTGGTAAACGTGCCATGGTTTGCATGAAACATGTTGGTTTAAATGTTGCTGCTGATGCTTTCGTAAACTCCTCTATTACAGGTGTAAATGGTGGATTAATTGTTGTTTCTGCTGATGATCCGTCAATGCATTCTTCACAAAACGAGCAAGATTCAAGATTCTATGGTAATTTTGCTATGATGCCAATGCTTGAGCCGGTAGATCAACAGGAAGCTTATGAAATGTCTTATCACGGCTTTGAACTTTCTGAAAAATTCAAACTTCCTATTTTATTAAGACTCACAACAAGATTAGCACACTCTCGAGCTGGAGTTCAAACTTTAGAGCAAAAAGCTCAAAATGAAGTTTCTATTCCATCCAACCCCACTCAATTTGTATTACTTCCTTCCATTGCGCGAAAACAATATAAAACTTTATTAAATATTCAGGATGCCTTAGTTGAAGCATCGGAGAATTCAAAGTTTAATAAATATATCGATGGTTCTGATAAATCATTAGGTATTATTGCTCCAGGTATTGCTTTTAATTATCTAATGGAGAATTTCCAGGATAAAGAATTGAAACACCCTGTATTAAAAATTGGTCAATATCCAATTCCTCGTAAGCAAATAATGAAGATGGTTGAAGAATGTGATAGAA
Source organism: Bacteroidales bacterium (assembly GCA_028282585.1). Lineage (GTDB taxonomy): Bacteria > Bacteroidota > Bacteroidia > Bacteroidales > UBA12077 > UBA12077. The sequence goes on from JANQHR010000042.1 coordinate 7,551, forward strand.
TTCTTGTTTTAGAAGAAGGTTATCCATTAATTGAAGAATCATTAAAAGGCTACCAAGGAGCTGGTACTCCAGTTTCCGGAAGATTAGACGGGTCATTACCACGTGATGGCGAGTTAAATCCTAATTTGGTTGCTAAAGCATTAGGGTTGGAAACAGTATTAGATGGCACAATTCCTGAATTAGTTAAAAATCGTCCACCTTCAATGTGCATCGGTTGCGGTCATATTGATGCGTACGAAGCACTAAATGTTGCTTTGAAAGAATATGGTGTAGGTAGAGTATTTTCTGACATTGGGTGTTATACATTAGGTGCACTACCCCCTTACAATGCTATTAACTCATGTGTAGATATGGGAGCATCAATTACAATGGCAAAAGGTGCTGCTGACGCAGGTTTAGTTCCGGCTGTAGCTGTAATAGGAGATTCAACTTTTACTCACTCTGGAATTACCGGTTTGATTGATTGTGTTACTGAAAATAGTCCTGTAACTATTATTATTTCTGATAACTTTACAACGGGGATGACTGGAGGGCAAGATTCTAAAGCCTTAGGTAAAATTGAAGATATCTGTAAAGGTGTTGGTGTAGATCCTGAGCATATTAAAGTTTTCAAGCCATTGAAGAAAAATATGGATGAAATGGTTCAAATAATGAAAGATGAACTAGCATATAATGGAGTATCTGTAATTATTCCACGCCGCCAATGTGTTCAAACAATGAAAAACAAAAAATTGGCTGAACAGCTGAAAGAATTAAATCTTAAATAATCTACATTAGTAACTTAAAATAAAAAAATAAAAAATATGAAAACAGATATTATATTAGCTGGTGTAGGTGGACAAGGGATTTTATCAATTGCCGCTACAATCGGTATGGCAGCTTTACATAACGATATGCATTTGAAACAAGCCGAGGTTCATGGAATGAGCCAACGTGGAGGTGCTGTACAATCGAATATGAGAATCTCTGATAAAAAGATTGCTTCTGACTTGATTCCAATGGGTGCTGCTGACATTATCCTTTCGGTTGAACCAATGGAATCATTAAGATATCTTCCTTATCTAAAAGAAGGTGGTTGGTTAGTAACCAATACAACTCCTTTCGTAAACATTCCGGATTATCCTGAAATTGGAGATGTTTTAATTGAAGTTAAGAAGTTTAAAAATCATATTGCATTGGATGCAGATACCATTGCATCAGAATTTGGATCAAAAAGATCATCAAATATAGTAATGTTAGGCGCGGCAACTCCTTTCTTTAACATCTCATTCGAAAGTTTCGAAGAAGGTATCAAAAAAATCTTTGCTCGTAAAGGAGAAGATGTGATTAATATGAACTTGAATGCATTAAGAGCAGGAAGAGATTTTGCCGAAAAAAATAAATAATCTATTGATTTAGAACAAATGAAAAAGGAGGTTGCAATAGAGAACCTCCTTTTTTATTATTGATTTTACCTGCTGATTATTTCATATCTTTTAAATACTTATATAATTCACTGTCTGTTGATAAAATTACAGTTGTCGTCGTATCAAAAGTATTTTTATAGGTTTCCATCGATTTTAAAAAGCTATAAAGATCTCTCGACATAGATGATTTATCATAAGCCGAAGCATAGATAGATGCAGCTTTGGCATCAGCCTTTCCCTTAATCTCTTCTGCTTTTCTAAAGGCATCTGATTGTATGGTTTTTAGCTCTCGCTCTTTTTCTCCATTAATCTTAGAAGCCTCACCCTGTCCTTCTGATCTGAATTTATCGGCAATACGATAACGTTCACTTTTCATTCTCTCGTATACCTGCTCTCTAACTTCCTGAACATAATTTATTCTTTTAAATCGAAAATCCAGTATCTCGATACCCAGTTCTTGGGCTTGTTCATTAGCCGTTTCCAAAATCATATTTTGTATTTTCTCTCTTCCCACATCAATCGACATTAATGAATCTCCTATTAATTCGCTAATGTTACTAGAAGAAATAGGTGTTCTGTTACTATTACGAACTGCTTCTTCAATGTCATGATTGGCAATAAAATCACGTGTTTCGCCATCTAAAATATCATCAATTCGGGAATGAGCTCCTCGCTCATTGGTTAATCTTTTGAAAAATTGCAAAGGATCTGTAATTTGCCAGCGAGCATAAGTATCAACAAAAATAAACTTCTTATCTTTTGTTGGAATCTGATTAGGATCTCCATCCCATTCCAAGAAACGTTTTTCAAAAAAGTTTGCTTTTTGAACAAAAGGAGTCTTAAAATTCAGGCCTGCTTCAGTAACCGCTTCTCCAACCGGTTTTCCAAACTGAGTTATAACTACTTGTTGCTTTTCATTTACAATATATGTACTTTGAGAAATCAAAATAACTGCAAGACCAATGATAACTATTAATATAACTGTTTTTTTATTTTTCATAGTTCAACCCTCTTTATTTTATTTTCATTTGAAGTAAAGGTAATGTTTGATTTACCTTATCATCTGTTATCACTTTATTTCCAAGGTTTGGAATAACTTCTTCAAGTGTTTCCAAGTAAATTCTTCGCTTAGTTACTTCAGGCGCTTTAACATATTCTCGATAAAGATCATTAAATCTTGCTACCTCTCCCAAGGCATTATTTACACGCTCTGTTGCATAACCTTCTGCTTTCTGAATAGTTTCCTGTGCTTGCCCTCGCGCTTTAGGTATTACTTTATTATATTCAGATTTTGCTTGGTTTATAAGAGTTTCCTTTTCCTGTTGTGCTTCATTTACCGCATTAAACGCATCTTTTACAGGATTTGGCGGGTTAACATCCTGAAGAACTACCTGATCAATTTTTATTCCTAAAGAATATTCCCTGCAGATTTCTTGTGTCAACTCCTCCATCCTACTTGCAATTTCTGTTCTACCTACAGTTAAAACTTCATTAACAGTTCTATCGCCTACAATCTGGCGCATGGCAGCTTCAGAAATATCTCTAAGGGTTGTTTCGGGATTTCTTACCCTGAAAAGATAATTGTATGGATCTTCAATTCGATACTGCACAACCCACTCAACATCAGCTAAGTTTAAATCACCAGTTAACATTAAAGATTCATCCATAGTACCCGACTTGGTATATTCAGACCGCACACCTGCACTTAAAGTTCTAAATCCAAATTCAAGTTTTTGTTGTCTTTCAACAGGTACTTTAATGGCTTTTTCTATCAAAGGGAATTTAACATTTAGTCCTGATTCAACAGAACGCATGTATTTTCCGAATCTTGTAATTACTGCTACTTCCTCTGTCTCTACCTGAAAAAAAGTTCCAAAAGATAAAATAACAAGTAAAACAATAAGTATGATTAATTTTGCATTACCAAGTATCTTCTTAAGTTCAGGCGGAAGGTTACTTTGATTGAATTGATTATTAGACATAATTCATATTTTTATATGTGATTAAATTTATAGTGACTAAAGGTAAACATAATATTGCAATAGAAAAGAATCTCTTAATTATTATCTAAAATAACTAACAACTTGAAATGATTACGTTATCAACACACAACGCTAACAAATATTATGGTTATGTTAATTTTTCTTTATTGCGGTTTTAATTTATTTTAAATAGATTTGACCTGAACTATTCATAAATATTAAAAAATATAATGTTTAAGAATACGTCAGGTTGAAGTCCTTAAAATAAAGAAAGTTGTGAACTATGGAGTTTAAAGAGTCGGAATTAATAATAAATAATGATGGAAGCATTTTTCATTTGCATTTGTTACCTGATGATATTGCTGATGATATTATCCTGGTAGGTGATCCTGGCCGGGTTAAAACTGTAGCATCTTTCTTTGAGAATATTGAATTTAAAAAGGCTAATAGAGAATTTCATACCATAACAGGCACTTACAAGAACAAACGCATATCTGTTATATCAACAGGCATTGGGACGGACAATATTGATATTGTTATAAATGAGCTTGATGCAATCGCAAATATTAATCTAAAAACCAGACGTCAAAATAAAGAACACAGAACACTAAATTTTATTAGAATTGGTACTTCCGGAGCTTTGCAAAAAGATATTCCGGTTGACTCATTTTTAATGAGCACACGGTCTATCGGTTTTGATGGACTTTTGAATTTTTATGAGGGTAGAAATTCAGTGTCGGATGCTGATTTTGAATTTGCATTTAAATATCATGTTGACTGGAGAAGAAATTTAGCATCCCCATATGTTGTAGATGCATCAACCGATCTAATAGACAGACTAGATGATAAAAGAATTATCAAGGGCGTAACTATATCTGCACCTGGCTTTTATGGACCTCAGGGGAGAAAACTCAGATTACAAATTGCTGATCCGGAGATTAACGATAAAATAGAATCATTTGAATTAAATAGGCAAAAAATAACAAATTATGAGATGGAGAGTTCTGCAATATTCGGATTATCAAAGCTGTTAGGGCATAATGCAATAACTTTATGCGCCATTATTGCGAATAGAAGAAGAGGAGAATATAGTAAAGATTATAAACCCATTATAAAAGAATTAATAAAATTAGTATTAGATAAATTAACGAAAATCTAATTTGAAATATAAAATATTAATTGAATAATGAACAAGGATTGTTGATTATTCAATTAAGAAGTAATAAATGGATAAACATAACTTAGAAGAAAGATTAATTAACTTTGCAGTTCTAATTATTGAATTAATAAATGAAATGCCTGCAAGTAAAGCTGGTAATCACTTATCAGGACAATTAGTACGTTCTGGAACATCTCCAGCTTTAAATTATGGTAAAGCCCAAAGTGGTGAGTCTTGAAAAGACTTTGTTCATAAAATCAAAATTGTATTAAAAGAATTAAGAGAAAGTTATAATTGTTTAAGAATAATATACAAATCGAGACTGTATAAATCAGAAGGTAAGGTTAATAAAGCAATAAAGGAAAATAATGAATTAATTTCCCTTTTTGTAAAAAGCGTTGAAACAGCTCAAAAAAATATGCAAAATAAAAATCGAAAATCTTAATTCGTTAATTACTGCCTTGCCGTCAGGCAGGCTTGTTGTTAAATCGATGAGAATTAATATAAGTGGAAAAAGACAAAAAAATAAGCGCTCTGTTAAAGCTATTAGATGATCCTAATAATGAAGTTTACAAGCATGTTTCTGAAAATTTATTGAAACAAGGAGAAGATATTATACCAGAACTTGAAAAAGTGTGGGAGAAATCATTAAATGCGATTCTTCAAGAGAGAATTGAAAATTTAATACAAGAAATTCAGTTTACTTCAACTCAGAATCAGTTAAAAGATTGGAAAGAAACCGGTGCTGTCGATTTATTAAAAGCTTCTTATTTAATCGCTAAATATCAATATCCAGATTTAAAATATAATGAAATTCTAAAAGCATTTGATAAGATCAAACAGGACGCATGGCTGGAAATAAATAGTAATTTAACCGCTCTTGAAAAAACCAGGGTACTGAATCATATATTATTTCAAATACATGAGTTTTCAGGAAATAGCTCAAACTTCTTTGCACCTCAGAATTCCTTTATAAACCATGTATTTGAAACTAAAAAAGGAAATCCAATTACGTTAGGAATTTTGTATATATCATTAGCGCAAGAACTTGGAATTCCAATCTATGGAGTTAGTATTCCGCGAAATTTTATTTTAGCTTACGTAGACGAACATAATATTGATGATCTTTACGAGAAAGATGTTCTGTTCTATATCAATCCTTATAATAATGGTAAAGTACTTGGTGAAAGAGAAATAGAGTATTTCTTAAAGCAACAAAAAATTGAACCTAAAAAAACTTATTATTATCCATGTTCAAATATTGAAATTATTAAAAAATTAATTCTAAATTTAATATATTCGTACGAAAAATTGGGATACCCTGAGAAGGTGGCAAACATGAAGATCTTATTTAACATTGTTTCAGCATAAGATGTACGGTGTGTGGTGTACGGTATGGGATGTGTGGTTAATAGAAGACCAAGCTTAAAAGTTATATGAGAATATGGGGGATTTTAGAAAGCTAAAAGTGTTGCAAGAATCAATGGACTTATGTGAAGAAGTGTATTTACTCACTCAAAACGAGAAATACTCAAAAGATTTTGAATTACCTGAACAAACCAGAAAATCAAGTCTCAGTATACCAAGTAATATTGCAGAAGGTGAAGAATCCAGTTCAAATAAACAAAGCATTAGATATTTTAACATTGCAAAAGCGTCTTGTGCTGAATTACAAACGCAACTAATTATAGCATATCGCTTAAAATATATTGGCAAAAATGAATTTTTACCACTGGAAGACTTGTCTAAAAAGGTTTTATCAATGTTATATAACTTAATAAAATCAAGATCTGAAAATTTAAATACGGTTGGTTTTTAACTGTAAACCATAAACCTTGTAACTTTATAACGTAAACCTCAAAAAAAGAACATTAAACTTAAAATTAAATAGAAAATGACAACGGAGAGAAAAAATGATGAAATAGATTTGATTGAAGTATTTCAGAAGATCGGAGATGCAATAAAGAACCTGTTTATTTGGTTTTTCAACTTGTTATACAAAATACTTTTGTTTTTCATAAGAAAAGCAATTTTGATTATTATTATTATTATTATATTTCTATCATTTGGTTATTATAAATATAAAACATCTCCTCGTTATTACTCATCAAGTATAGAAGCATATTCAAATGCAATTTCCAGCATTGATATGATTAACTATGTTAATAATATTTACGAACTTTTTAAAACAAATAATACAGAAGAACTTCAGTCCAAGTTAAATATTGAACAAAAAGAACTGGAAAAAATTAGAAGTGTAAAAGCCTACAAGGTAATCGATTTGAACAAAGATGGCGTAACAGATATTATTGACTATCATGAAAAGTATACAACTTCGGACACTTTAGTTTCAGAAAACAGATTCGTCGTGAAAGTGGAAGTATATGACCCTGCAATATTCCCAATTATACAATCAAGTATCCTTTCGTATATAGATAAAAACAATTATATTAACGAATTAAATGTTATTAGAAAAAAACAGCTTAATGAACTAATAACAAAATTAAACGAAGAAATAAATTCTTTAGATAGTTTAAAAAAGACCGAGTATTTTGAGAGTAAAAGCAAACTCGAACCTCAAAAAGGCCAGTTATTGGTTATGAACGAAAAGGAAACTCAGTTATATCATAATCAAATTATTCAACTATATAGACAAAAACAAGACTTAGAAAAACAGTTGGAGTTAAATACGGAACCAATTACTGTTATTCAGGATTTTTCTGCACTATCAACAGTTGAAAATAATCTAATGACTTATGTAAAGCGTTACGGATTTATTGGGTTAACTATAAGTATTTTATTAAGTTTTATTATAGAAAAAAGAAGAGAAATTTTAAAGGTAATATCTGATTCCAGAAATAAATAAGAACTTATTTTAAATAAACATTAAACGTGAAGGTTGTTCTTCACGTTTTTTTATTTACATGGAGCTCTTGTGTGATATTATATTTAGCATATAGTAGACTATAAAAGAAAGCAAAAAAGGAAACTCCAGCAATTGAATTAAGCATAACTTCAAAAAAGAAATTTACAAACATTATTAATAAAAAAAAGAAAAATAGAAACTGTTTTCTTTTGATTGATATCATTAGTGCATACACCATCCATGAAGTAAAAATAATCAGCCCAAATATTCCAAATTTAATAGCAATATCTAAAAATTGGTTATGCACATTATAATTATGTTCAGAAGCCAATTTTAGGTCATATTTTTCATATTTCTTCTCTAACTCTGCATCTATATCTCCAGTTCCTACTCCAAACCAGAAATTTTCCTTAAACACCTCTATTCCTGATTTCCAGAGCCACAATCTCATATCAGAATTTTGATTCAACCCCTCACCTTCAGCTAATTGCATTGAATCTCTAACGTTTTGTTTCAATTTCTTATTTGAAAAGACAATAATAGATAGAGTTACTCCCAACAAAATTAAAAGTAAACTAATCCAATATTTTTTATACTTTAAAATCAAATCTACAATAAAAATAATAAATCCAATTAGATAAGTTAAATAAGCTGCACGACTTCCAAGTAACCATAAAAAAATCGTAAAATAAGTGACTAAAACATAAAAAAAAACTTTATGTCCTTTCCTTACTCGAATTAAATATATAACTAAAACTATTGAGAATAAAATATAAATTGAAAAATAACTGGGGTGATGAAAAACACTTAGCATATCATATGAAAAAAAACTTCCACGTTCATTAATAAGTTGAATAAAATTTAAATCCTTTAGTTCAGGCCAATAAGAAGGTTCAAATATTAAAATTCCAAACTTATTAATGCTAAAACTATAAAAAAAAGCAATAAATAAACAAATTAAACTTGCGAGAAGATTTGCGCCAACAAATAATTTAAATAATAAAATATATCTTTGTTTTACTTTATCAGTTAAGAATACTGCAATAAGAGGGATAAATAGTAGAGACAATCTCACTTCAATATTAAATATACCTTTATTAAAATTTTTAGAGTATAATAATCCAAATACATGCATAACATAAACAATTAACGGCATCATCAATAAAATAAGAGATCTGTAATTGAGATTTTTACTTTTTTTAACTACAAAAACTCCTGAAGTTACCCATAAGAACATTACATAGGGTTGATATTCTTTAGTAAAAGGTATTGCTATAACACAAATTATAAATACTAAATATTGAAAATCTTTGAGATTGTATTTCCGAGTTAATTTTAGCATAGTTGTTTCTAATTTTGCTTCTAATCAATTTTGACAAAATGAAATATTATATTTAAAACAATAATTAATTTCATATTATCGGCGAAAAAAGCTTATAAAAGTTAATACGATTATTTTTAGATAATTTCTTATGTTTTGATTATTAATATATTGAAGATTTAATTTCAGTTTATAAGGCATAATAACATTAATGTAGTAATTTTCAGGATTTATCTCTTTTTCAAGGATTCTATTTTCCTCTCTAAATTCGATAGAAGCATAATCAGTAATACCTGGTTTTACATTTAAAATTTTAAACTGTATTTTGTCATAAAGATTAACATATTTCCTTACTTCTGGTCTCGGTCCAACTATACTCATTTCGCCTTTAATAACATTAAATAATTGAGGCAGCTCGTCAATCTTATACTTCCTTATAATACGCCCAACTCTTGTAATTCTTGGATCGCAATTCCCAATAGTTATGAATCCTCTTACTTCGGAATTTAAAAACATTGATCTAAATTTAAGAAGTTTGAAATCTTTATTATCCTTACCTACTCTATTTTGCACATATATAACAGGACCTCCACTTTCAATAAAAATTAATAAACTAACAATCAATAATATTGGCGCAAAGAAAATTACTCCAACAAAAGAAAGAAATATATCTAACAACCTTATAATCATTCCGACAAAACTGCTTCTACAGAATAAATCAATGCATTTAAAACTTCATCTATTTGCTCATCAGTTAAATCATAATATGCTGGTAATGTTATTTCTCGAGAATATACATCATAAGCAACTGGAAATTTTTCTGTTTTATAACCCAATTGTTTATAATAACTTAAAGATGATAATGGTATAAAATGTACATTAACTGAAATATCTTTCTCAAAGATTTTTTGAATAATTTGATCTCTAACTTCTTCTGTAATTCCTTTTATTCTAAGCATAAAAATATGATATGAAGAAATACGATCATTTTTCTCATAAACAGGTAACTCCGCCCATTTAAATTTTTTTAGAACCTGAGAATATTTATTAAATATTTTTCTAAACTTAACCAAAGTATCATTTTCATATCTATCAATTTCAATTAATCCTATAGAAGCCAAAACGTCAGTCATGTTAGCTTTATAACCAGCTTCTATAACATCATATTTCCATTTACCACCAATACTCTTTGATAGTGCATCTTTAGTTTGTCCATGTAGTGCAATTACATTGAAATAATCGTACAAATCATCATTATTAAAAGGTTTTGGCATATTAAAGGTAATTGCTCCACCTTCGCCAGTAGTCAGATTCTTTACCGCATGAAATGAAAAGACAGAAATATCTGTTAAGCTACCTGCTTTTTTATTATAATATACAGCTCCCATGGAATGAGCTGAATCGGATAAAATTAATATTCTTCCTAATTTTTTCTGGGCTTCAGTCACTGGAATAAATAAATTATTAACATCATCACGCGTGACCAGATCATTAATTCCATTGTAATCACAAGGCATACCTCCAATATCAACAGGAACAATCACTTTCGTCCTAGAAGTAATAGCCTTTTCAATCTCTTTAATAGAAATTGTAAAGTCATCTTTGTTAATATCTACAAAAATGGGGGTTGCTCCTGTGTGAACAACGACATTAGCAGTTGCACAATATGTATATACAGGTATAATAACTTCATCTCCTAGCCCAACTCCAAACCATTTCAAGACTAATTCTAATCCAGCTGTAGCAGAGTTTACACATAGACTACGTTTACATCCGCAAAATTCTGTTATTTTCTTTTCAAACAATTTGGTTTTTGGACCTGTAGTTATCCAACCTGACTTTAAAGTATTTATTACTTCTTGAATAATCTTATCATCAATCCTTGGAGGTGAAAATGGTATCATAATCAATAGTTCAAATTTTAAATTATAAAAATAAACAAAAAATAGAAATACTGGAATTTTGTATAACGTGCCTTAACTATAAATATTATCCTTCCAACTTTTGTTCATTAAATCCTAGAGATTTTAGCTCATTGAAGTTAAGGATATTACTTAAATTACCTTCTAAGAATTTAACAACCTTGTTTATGTCTTTTACATCTGTTGGAAGATTTACTAAGTGCTCTGACAAATATTTAGCATTAGGCAAAAGTTTAATATTCAATTTCCAATGCTCAAAAGGAGGGTATGCAGGGTGTAATACGGAAATAAACCAATCTCCAATTTTAATTCGGTTTTTTTCTGCCTTTTTCATAAACTCTTCTCTATCTCTTACCAGAATTGGGTATTTTAAGAATGAATGATTTCTATGTAAGCTCTCCAAAACGTAATATTTACCATGTTTTTTTAAAAATTGGCTATATTTCTCTGCATTTATTTTTCTGTGTTTAAGATAAGTAGAAAGCATACTAATATTTTTAATTCCCACAGAATATTGAGTGCCAGAGGCTGACTTAAAGTAATTACTTTTCATCAAAACTCTACTAATCTCATTTCTACTTGAAGATCCGATAACTAAACCTACTTTGCTCAACCATCTATATAATGAAAGTAATATCCAATAAGTACTATTGTTTATTAAAATTTTATAAGCTACAATCAATACTTTTAATTGCAAAGATTCCAAAACAGTTGGTGATATTAATCCTTTATTTACTTGCTGTACAGAGTTGGTCAACAATTCATTATTTATAATTGAGAAACCTCCTACGCCTGTTGAAAAGGGTTTATTCCACTGTGTTGAATAGATTGCAGCATCACAATAGGATCCATTAGGCTTTCCTTTGAAAGTTCCACCAAAACCATGCGTACAGTCTTCAATTGTATATATTCCCATACGTTTTGCCCATTGAGTAATTCGATCAACATCTGATGACAATCCAAATGTATTTTGTACGATTATAACTTTTGTTCTTTCATTTACTGCTGATATAATATTTTCAAATGAAGGATTACATGTTTCTATGCTAACATCTACATAAACAGGTTTTGCTTTAAGGTAAATTACTGCATTTGGAACAACAACACAAGTTAATCCTGGCATTACAACTTCATCATTCTCACCTATATCAATGGATTTAAGTAAAGCATATAGTGCCACCCTTCCTTTCCAGTAAAAAAAAACAGAACCTTTATCTAACTGTAATATACTAGTAATTCTTTGTGAGTATATCTTTTTATTTCTTTCTATAGTCTTCCTCATTCTTATTAATTTAATTGGGAATAATTTTATAATTGTACTTTTTAATTTAGCTTTTAATGCTCAAATTAATCATATTTATAAATGAATCCATTTAATTCCAATTTTATTGGATATTCATTAGCTAGCAAATAACTTTTAGAATTATAAACTTTAAAATTCAATTTAAAATCTCCCATCTTCATTAAATAAAAGAAGGCTGTATCCTTCGGTACATATATCAAATTATTATTTACATCAAAATCTACATCCCATGTGTATTCTACTCCATAAATGGAATCATAATTATATTTGAAGTTAATTTTTTTTATTTTCCACTCGAATGATTCCAATCCGGGTGATTGAAAAATTGAATCTCTTCTTTCAATAGCCTGTTTGTCAGAATTATATAAATAAACTTTATTATAAGATTCACTAGTATATTGACCGCTACATTTACCATTAATTTTATTTTTCATCATATTCATAAAAAAATAATCTCGTTTCCATCCTAAATATCCTCTCTGCCTAAATACCCTTCTTCTTTAATCAAATTCTCAAATTAATCATAATCAAATGCTTTTTTTAGTTCTGAATTTGCACCTAGTTTTGTTATATATTTGTATTAATTTTACAATTATCATAATCAACATCATGTTAATTTTCACAGGAATTTAATAAAAGCGTTATGCCTAAAATACATAAATTGATAATAATCCTCTTTTTACTCTTTGATATTTGTATTTGCATAATTCTATTAATTCATCTTAAGTTTTAAGACACGTACTAGTTCTTATTAAAAAAGTATTGGATCTTAAATAATCCACATAGCGAACCAATCCCATATGAAAAATGAAGAGTTAAAAATGCTGACAATATAAATTTCAGTTTTGTTATTGACGATCTTAGTTTTAAAGATATTGTAATTAAAAAAATACCATATAATATAACTGATAATAAGGAAAAGATGATAAAATAACTACTCACAATAACTGATATAAGAATTGGAATTAAGAGTGATAATATAAAAATTAACGGAATAAAATGTCTTACTGAAAGTGATTTTAATTCTTTAGTGATATAAATAGTTAAAATATTCCAATAACCATTGCTAAAACTGTTTTTTGCTAATTTGGAAAAATTCTCACGGGCATAATAAACACAATGAATAGAAGAAATTAACACTATTTTAAATCCATTATTAATAATTCTTTTTGATAATTCGATATCATGATTTCTTATTAATTGCTCATTGTATAGACCAACAGTATCAAATATTGCTTTTTTATATATACCAAATGGAACAGTATCAACAATCAATGTAGCTTCTTTTTCGATACGAAATAATGAATTTCCAACTCCAAACTTATTACTTAAAACTTTTACAATAGATTCTGATTTAAAATTAGAATTCTTTGATCTTGTTTCAATTGCTCCTCCAATCACGTCGCATTTTAATTTTTCTAGTTCTTTTAAAAGAAATGAAATGTAATTTGAAGGATACTTTGAATGTGAGCTAGCTATCATTATATAGGTGCCAGTTGCATTTTGTACTCCTATATTTAGTGATATTGGTGTTTTTCTTTTGGGGTTACTTATTAATTTTATATTGGAGTACTTATTCTGTAGGTTTTTAATCAAAATGATGGAATTATCATTACTTCTTCCATCAACAATAAGTAACTCAATATTCTTATAATCCCCCTTAATAAGTGATAAGACACATTCCTCAATATAATTTTCTTCATTGAAACAGGGAATAACAATTGAAACCTTACTGCTCATATATAAGTAATTAATTTAATCAGAAAATATATGTTAATCAAGATGCAAGCTTACTATACAAATCTATTAACTTAGAATTTATCTTAGCAATATCCATGTATTCAATAAATTTTCTTAGATTTTCGTTAATCTTGTTATTATAAACTGCATCAAGTCCTTTTGCAAGAGATTCTGCATTATCATCGCACACTTTGCAAGTTTTGGTTAAATTAGCAAAATATTTAAGATCACTTACATCAGTACTTACAAAAGGAATATTACATGCCAGTCCTTCCTTTATTATATTTGGCCAGCCTTCATGTGTAGAAGTTAACAGAATAACATCAACGCCATTAATAAAGTCACTTACTTTATCATGGGCTATTCCACTCATAAAGACTAATTCACTATTTGGGTATTTTGCATTAAAAATATTAAATGCACTTTGAGCTAGTTCAAATCTCTTACCAGTATTATTTTTTTGTACAGATGAAAATAAGATCCTATATGAACTATCTTTCTTACTTTTATTGGGTTGAAATTTCTCTAAATCAATTCCATCTGGAATAACCTCAACATCTAACTTAGGATATTGCTTATTTACTTCTTCTTGCATCCTTTCGGACATAACAATAATCTTGTCAAAACGATGAATGCTTAATCTAGTCAAAAGACATCCAAGACTTGTATGAATAATTTCTAATATATTTTTTGAAGGTGTGTTATACCAATCAGATCCTCTTAAGCTTACTATTTTGTTAATTGAAAAAAGAGATATAAAGAAACCTGTACCTGAACCATATTGAGCATGAAGGATATCAAACCTTTTAAGTATATTTCTATATTTAAAATATTTGACAATCATTGTTAGTGGATTATTAACACTCCCAATATTAAAAAGTTCTATTTGAAAAGAGGAATCTGCACCATCCAAGGCATAGAAAAGTTGATACATAAAAATACCTGATGAAGGATTTTTTTGTGTATCATAGTTATGTAACCAAGCAATTTTTATTTTTTTACTATTTTCTTCCATAACTTATTAAACCGATCCTTATAATCAAAAACAAAGTAATAAAAAATAAAAGGTAAAATAAATCGAATATATGTTGAAGGGATATTAAAAGGCCCTCTATGGATAATAACCAGTGTGTATACCACCCAAATAAAAAATATTGAATCGGCAAATAAGGTTTGTTCCCATTTAAAAATCCACCGCGTAAAATAACCAAATCCTCCAATCATTAATCCAATCATCAAATACTGAATAAAAGCACCCAATACACCAAAATTAATATAAGCTTCAGCTAATAAACTAAATCCCAATCCTTGTCCAGGCTCCCAATCTTTAATCTTTTCTTTGGCAAATTTTTCTGATAAATCCATAGGTCTTTCAGTCCATATTGATTTAGGAATCCAGTTAATAAATCCAGAAGTATAAGTTCTTCCCCATTGGTATTCTAAGTCATTTATATCAAGAACCATAATTAGGCTATTCATTGGACCTACACTTTCGAACAACCTGTATAAACCATTTTTTTTAATAACTTCCATTCTAAATAAATCTCCACTCCTATAAAATGAGAAATAAGTGCTACTCAATGGAATTATTATCATAGCTAATAAAAACAGTACAATATATATCCTAATTTTATTTAAATTATACTCTACTATTTTACGAATAAAAAAGACTCCCCATGCAATTATAGCCATCAATACAGGATCTTTATCGCTTGAAAAGATACCAAATACCATTAGAACCAAGGTTAATACAATGGCAATTATTTTATAAATAAATTTCTTATTACTTAAAAACACGATTACAACCGAAACTGAACAAAATAGAATCTCTTTTGAATAGGCATAAAAAGAATTATTATAAGTAGTAGTAAAATTTCCTTTATATGATAAAAAAGAATTCCTCAGTTCTTCCGAAAAAAGAGCAAACATCACTATAACAACTGAAATAGCTAAGAAATAGATACTTCGTGTTGTTGTATGAGCTTTAGCTGCTGCCTTTCCTGTATTTATCGGCATCAACCGGTAACCCGATAAATAGTACCCCACTCCAAATCCTATAATACTTAAAATACTCATAAGCATTATGCTTTCAATATGATTTTGTGAAAGAACCATCCCCCTGTTTACAAAACTTGTATTAAACAATATCAGTTCAATAGGAATACCCATATAATAAATAGATGCAAAAAGAGAAAAAATGAAAAAAACACTAATTCCCTTTTCATACTTCCTAAAAAAGTAATATCCTGTTATTAAAATCACAAAAAAAGAAACTATAAAAAAGTAATTCATTTTACAATTATTATTCTTTTGAAATTAATCTTAAATTTGTAATAACCATTTTATTTTATTAAAATACTAACTAATAGATTCCTCAGATTTAAATAGCTTTATTGTTTTTAGAAGGCTTAATACCGCTAATACGGTATAAGAAAATATTATGCCATAAATAATTCCACTAATGTTATCATATTTCAGCGAAAATAGTGAAAAAACTAGAAAAATTATAGTTGAAATTATGATATTGTAAGAGTTATAAGGTTTTTTATAAGCTGCATCTATTAAACTTCTTACTATTGTAAAAATAATATATGGTGTTATAGCCCATAACATTAGTTTTAAAATATCGATATATTCTAAAATTGAGTCATTTAAGAAAAGAGTTACAAAATAGTCTATACTAAGATATAAAATGAAGCTTGCAATAATTCCATAAACAAAACTTCCTAAAACAATATATGTAATCTCCTTTTTAAGTTCACTTTTATTTGTTTTTAAGATATGAGTAAAACGCGATAGAGAAACAAAAGAAATTGCTGTGGCAGGTAAATTTGCCAAGGTAATTAAAGCCATTCCAAAACCAATTATCCCTGCATACTCCAAACCATATTTCTTGGAGGCAATAAAAGCAGGTAAAAAGATTAATAAAGCAAAAGCGATATCACCCGGTACTCGCATTAAGCCATAACCTAATATTTTTTTTGACTCTTTGGCAAATTCACTAAAACTTATCTTGAAGCCATTCTTACTAATTCCTATTATTATAAATATATTAAGTATTATTAGACTAAGTGAAATGAAATTATAAATTTTAACAAGATCGGTTAAATATAAAAATGCAACTAATGGAATAATAGTTAAAGCGATCAATTCAAGTAAACCTGCATAAAACACCTTTATCTTACCTCGAAAATATGAATGTAAACAAGCGGTTAAATTAAGCCCTATAAAATACAAACTAATTGTTTTATTTAATTTTATGCTTATTGGATTAATATCTCCCCATATTATAAAAGTCATCCAGTTATTAAAACATAAATTAATAATATACCATAAAGCTGAAACTACTAGAATAATAGACAATGCAGAAATAAACATTTTTTTTACTTTTTCATAATCATTAAAATAAAGTCCAATACTTCTTGGAATTGCTATTCCTAATCCTAAAAGTAAAACCGGTGAAATAAAAGAAATTACTCTACGTGCATAAGAATAATAATAAAAACTCTCCTCATTTATATGTATAAGTGCTGCCCTGAAAAACCAAAAATTAATAAGAGCTCCAAGTATTGAAAAGATAAAAGTAATTATATAACTAATTATTATTCTTTTTCCAGAAACTTCAATGATTGTTTTCAATCTATGACTATTTTAAAAAAAACTTATCTTTACCCTGACAAAAGTAATATATATAAAGCTCAATGTTACTAACGAAAATAAAAAAAATACAAGTCTGGTTTTTACCATTATTTTTAATCATTTTTGCTGTCTATTATGCTGTGTTTTCAAAATTTAAAATCAAAGAAATAGATCATTCTGTTTCAATTATTGTTTGTGCAAAAATTGAAAAGGATGATACTTTGCAGCTTTCTTTTAGTACACCCGATTTTGGCTTCTCCAAGAACAATTCAAAGAAAATAAATATTACAGGCTCTCACAACTTCCAGAACATTGTTTGTACATTACCTGATTTTATACAAGTAAAAAAAATAAAACTTATATTTAATTCGAATGTAAATACACTTCCAATTGATATTCAAAAGATAAGTATCCAAAAAAATAGTATGAATTATACGTTTGGTAAAAACGATATAAATAAATTATTTCCAATAACGAAAGGCTTTTTACACGATTCTATTACTGAGGAATATCATTACTACAAAGAAGAAGGAATATTTAAACCATATTTCCAATCGAAAGATATTTCTGACTTATATGAATCGGTAAGACTTTCTAATTATAAAACTCCTAGAATAACTATTATTGTTATTGTCTTTTTTATAACACTATTAACCACACTGGCAATATTCTTCTGTATGGATTTTGTAAAAGATAAACTTTCCAATTATCATAAAAAACCAGTAATTAAAATTTTAAAATGCAAAATTGAATTAAACAGGTTGAGTATTTTAAGTTCAGTATTATTCTTATTTATAATATATGTTCTTATATTCGGAAATATAAGAAATGATTCTTATAGTATAATAAAAACTAATAATACATTAAATGCTAACTATGATACATCTATTTATAAAATTTATGACTCAATTCCGATGAAACCTGCTAATAATCTAATCTATAACGGGAATTTCGAATATGGTTTTAGATTTTGGACATCTGATGTAGACACATCAAATTTTTCTTTAATTAATACTCCTTTTGGTAAGGGTCTTAGGATTTCTATTGAAGATGTATTGGGGCAAAATTGGTTTTTAAAATACAATGGAAGACCCATTATTTATTATCCTGGACATAAATATCAAATTAGGTTTAAATACAGGATAATTAAAGGGAATAAAAATCAATTTAAAATTGGGTGGTTTTTTAAAAACAAACCTAGGTTTTTTGATCCAACTAATCTAAAATTAAGAATTTTTCAACTTCCAAATAATTGGTTTGAAGCAAAAGCTGAAATATTGTTTTCAGAAGGTCATTATAATTTACCATTCGGTTTACATTCTTTAGATAGTAATGCTATTATTGTCTTAACAGATATTCAATTAATTGATCTATATAATGATGAAGATTTAATTCCATTTGTAGATCAAATTACCACAAAAGGGAAATTAGTAGATCAAGCTTTTAATGTTTTATCAACTTGTTGTGAAGAACAAGGGAATTTAGTTTTAAATGGAAATTTTAAAAATAGATTATTGCATTGGCATGCATATGCAGATTCAACTGATTTAGACTGGATAGAGACTCCATTCGGGAAAGGAGTGAGAGTTACTAGAACAGATGGAGACGGTGGATATTGGTCCTTATATTATACTGGCCCTAAAATTGAATACAAAGCAAATCATACTTATTTTATTGAATTTAAATATCGCATAATCAAAGGTAGCAATGACCCCTTTAATACTGGGTGGTGGATAAAAGATAATGGTATTAAGTCTACAAATCTACCTTTAAAAACAACTTATCTCAGGAATGGTTGGTATTCAGCAAAAACTGAATATACATTTAAAAATTCATACTCAGGTTTAGCAATGATGTTTAATTGTTTTGAAGATCACTCAATTGTTGAATTCTCAGATATTTGGATAAGAGTAGATTCTACATCAATAGTTGATTAACTTATTAAATAATTTATAAAACTTTTGCAGATTCTCGAATATTAAACGATTTTACCAAACTCTGCCAAGCAATAGCAGTATAAATCTTTCCTAAATTGCTTTCTAAAAATTGGCATATATGCTATTAAGGTTTTCTTCTGGGTTTTGAAAATGGAAAGTGCGTTGAAATTGTGAAATTTTTAGTATTTTGTGCATTAGAGATTTAAAATAAACCCCGATTTTTTGTGTTTTCAGCACTTTTCGGGGTTTTGTTATACTAAATAGGCAATTTCAGAAGAAAGCAAAAAATAGATATAATTTAAAGAATCAGGAAGCTGTAAATTAAATTTGCAGCTTTCTTTTTATAAAAATCTTTTGGATTTATACTTTATGTACATATTTTCTTGATTTTTAGGCATACTTATCCCAATATTGAAAGTATTTATAATTTGATACATAACCATTTAAGCTGCTGATTTTAGTTTTTCCAGAGCCATTCTTCGTCCAATCTCAAGAGCATTAGCTGTATGGATGCCAAAAAAGTTCCAAAGAATCTCCGTTTTTTGAGTTCGGGCTTTTACTTTCTTCAGATGGTAATGTTCCTTTTCTTTACCAAAACTACCTTCTAATCGACTTGCTCTCTCTTTTGTAATCATACTGGCAAGTTGCTTTCGTTGCTGTTCATGTTTACCAGCTCTGCCTTTTCGACAAAAATCTGTACGAATATTATTTTTGGTGGCATACCTTCGGTTTGCATTTGTAGCATAAATAGCGTCAGCACCCATTATATTGAGCACAGTGTGTGTTAGTTCCTGTGATAAGCTAACCGAAGACTTAAAACGAGTAGCTTCATTAAAAGCATCAAAACTCAAGTATTCAATAAAACTGATACCATCAATTTGTATCTTGTTAACTTTTGCACCAAATTCTACCTGCTTAATTTCTTTTCCTCTTACAATTGGCCTAAGATAACTCTTTGCGATACTTACAATACGACCCTTTGGTTTTTCGTTTGTGGTAAATAACTGCATTTGTTGCTCATAAACTTTCTTGATTACTTTTCTTCGATTAGTATATTTTTCAGAGATATTAAAACTTTGTTCCTGTTCAATTCGATCAAGTTCTGTATTTAGCTTTGCCAGCAAATTTAAAAGAGCTCGGGTCAGTACTCGTTTATCCTTGGAAGGTTTACGCCGTTTCCGGATATAATCAAAATAGCGCTCTTTCCACTTCCTGTATTTTGTTCTCGGTATCTTAACCTTAAGGTGTTTACATAATAATTTCATCTGACCATAACTCCACTGAGCGCATTCCCATAAAAGCTTCTGGTTAGTTGGATAACGAACTTCGCTTTCATAACATGTGGCATCTGTTGTCGCTTGATTAAGCTCTTTCATGTACGCAATCCATTTTGAAGACAATGCTTTTTGAGAGCTGTCAATATTTAAATTCTCTGCCAACTCAAAGCGTATTTGACTAACAATCTTAAAGTTACTGATTGATTCACCTGGAGATAAAAGAATATCACAAAAAATTTGATAATGAATATTAGCATTGAGCTGTTCTATCAATTTCTCATCTGAACAGCAAGCATAGTGCTTTAGAAACATGAGTCCTAACTTCCCTTGTGGTGTAAATATACAATCAGGGCCTTTTACTGATTCTTTGATATGAAACGATTTTACCAAATCTTGCCAGGCAATAGCCTGATAAATCTTACATAGGTTACTTTCCAAGAATTGGGCGTATATGCTATTAAAATTTTCTTCAGGACTTTGAAAGTGGAAAGTGTGATGAAATTGTGAAATTTTTCGTATTTTGTGCATTAGATATTTAATATGAAACCCCGATTTTTTGTGTTTTCGGCACTTTTCGGGGTTTTGTTTTATCTAAATACACGAATAATTACCTGATATTCAAAGAATTATTTACTTAAGAATGTACCCGAATAATTATCTGATAATCTAATATTTATACTCCTAAAAATGAAAAGCTTAAATTTGTGACTACCAAAACATTAACCAGCTAAGAACCTGCCTATTTAAATGCCATTTTTTTATCAATTAATTTTACAATAACAAATAATTTAGCACTTGCAATTAATAAAAATAATAGAACATATTTTGGATATTGTATCGAAAAATAATTTATTCCAAGCAGAATAATATTAATCATTAAGGCTAATAAGACAGTTTTTTTGTGTGAAAATCCATATTGAACTATGCGTTGATATGCATGCTTTTTATGAGCCATAGTAAGTTGTTCTTTATTTTTCCATCTGCGATAAAGTGTCAAAGTAGCATCAAACCAAAATAAAGACGATATAATTAACCAATTAATAAAACTAAATTCACCTGTACTATTATAATAAACTCCTAAAATAAACAAAGTATAACCTAAAAATGTGCTTCCTACATCACCCATAAATATTTTAGCTTTAGGCCAATTCCAAAAAATGAACCCCAAAACTGTTGCTGCAAGAAATAATAAAATACTATTTGAAGTAAAGAAAAAAATGGCTAAGGACATAAAGATAGCTTGTGATGAAGCATATGCATCAATCCCGTCTAGAAAATTATATAAGTTAATAAACCATAAAGCTCCAACAAAAAAAAGAGAAGTAAGTAATACCTTATTATCTATAATATAAAATCCAACATTTAAATTATCAACACCATTCAGAAAATAAAATGCAAACCCAACTGAAATGATCTGAATAACCATTCTTATTTTTGCATTTATAGTTAAAATATCATCTAATAATCCAATAATAACCAAAGGAAAAACTGAAAGTAAAGCAAAAAATAATTCTTCTTCAATCTTTTGCTTAATAAATAGTGCTGTTAATACCAATGCCCAAGTTACAATAATTGCAAGGCCACCACCTCTAGGTGTAGGAACTACATGTGAACTTCTAACATTTGGAATGTCAATAATCTTTTTCTCTAATGCTATTCTTCTCACTAAATATGTTAACATGAATGATAAAAAAGCAGTACAAATCAGTATCACAAATAAAGAATTGTCTAAATGCATTATATTATATTATATTTATCATCAATAATCATTCTCTTTATTCCCTCTTCAACAGATGTTCTATTTATAAGATTCTCAAATTGAAAATTCGTTTTTATTCTTAATGATCCAAAAAGTTTATTGTACTTTTCTGACCATATTACTTTTATGAGATTTAAAGCCATTTTAGGCATTTTTACTAAAATAAGTTTTTTATTTAGATACTTAATTATTATTCTGCATAAATATTCAGTTGAAACAGCTTCTTGGTCTGAAATTAAAATAATACCTCCTATTTTTTTTTCTATTGTAATAGATAGATATTGTACCAAATTCTGAATATTAATAAAATCGCGTTTATTATTTATTCCTTTAAAAGGTAATGGAATACCTATTTTAATCAACTTTATAAGATTTTTCATATTTCCTGGAGCTTTGTACTTCCCATAAACCATCGGAGGTCTACATATAGAAACTTCAAAAGTATTATCTTTATAATTTAGAAGTTTATAATCAGCTTCTAACTTTGATTTACCATAGAGTGTATCTGGATTAACAGAAGTATTTACATTGATATAACTTTCAGTACCATAGACTGAGATTGTACTCATTTGTATAAATTGTGCTACACCTCTTTCTTTAGCCCTTTTGGCTAAATTTAGTGGTAATAAAGTATTTACTTTTTCATATAATACTTTATTTGTTTCTTTGGGTTGATGGACAATAGCAGCAAAATTCATAACTATATCAGCCCACTGAAAATGCTCATCACTTATATCTGAAAAATCAATTGACAATAAATATTTACAGTATTCTATCTTTTTTCTTGAATAACCTAAAATATCAAATTCTGTATGGTAGGTTTCTATGAAGGCTCTTGCAATAAAACTATCTGCACCTATGATCAGTAACTTCTTCATCTAAAATACTGTTTTAGCTTTGGTACAATCCTAAAAAAAGGATAAAAAAAAGATACCTTTATTTTATTCCGTTTAAAAGCTTTATAGCACTCAACATTTTGCTTCAAAATGTTAATAAAAGAACCGCTCGTGGCCCCACCCATTCTCATATTTATTAATGCTTTATTAATATAATAATTACTTATTTTTTCTTTTTCAAGAAATCTTAACATTAGTTCAAAATCTGCAGCTAATTTAAAATCTAAATTAAAATATCCTAATTTTTCATATACTTCTCTTTTGACAAAAAACGAAGGATGAGCTGGATGCCACCCTTTTTTAAAGGAACCAGATTTAAAAGTACCTGATTCCCATCTTCGTATGATTTTATCAGGAGCCTTCTGGCTTACATAATTAATATTACCAAATACGCAATCAATATTATAGTGAGCAAAAATCTCCATAACATCTGACAATGAATTTGTATTTGAGTAGAAATCGTCTGAGTTCAATAACCCAACAATATCTCCGGAAGCTTCTTTCAATCCCTTATTCATAGCATCATATATTCCTTTATCAGGTTCCGATATAATTTTAGGATTTCTTGCAGAAGTAGATTTTATAATTTCTATGGTGTTATCATTTGAAGCTCCATCAATAATAATATGCTCAATGTCAAGATAACGTTGATTATTAACAGAGGTTATGCAATCTGAAATTGTTTTTTCACTATTAAATGTGACTGTAATAATGGAAATTTGCATATTAATTTAATGGTTATTCTGAAAATGTCTAAAATTTAATCATTTAGTTACTTAAAAATCAAACATATATAATTGATTTATTTATAAACAAATCGATTTAAGAATTTAAAAAACAAATAAGGTAAAAAGTACAATATCTTTGACAACCACTCTAATGAAAATTTATTTTTCGTTATATTTTTTTCAGTTTTTTCAATAATAATATCCCCCAAGAAACACATTTTATAAGGTATTTTCAACAAATAATTTACTTTATCTTTCCCAAAGAAGATATCTTTATTGTTCAACATAAATCTCCAAATTTTTGCCTTAGCCGTTATTTGTATTTTAGCCTGAAGTGCTGCATTACCCTTTCTAATTCTAAATTTTGTAAGAACATCTGATAATGCAAATATTGGTTCCCTTATTGCAATATTAATCCATAAATACCAATCCTGTCCAAACCTCATCTCTTCATTAAATCTCAAAGTAGGGTTATCCCTTAAAAATTTAGCTTTAATCATTACAGAAGACGTTGCAACAGGTGTTGAAGCAAGGCATCTGGGAAAAACAATCCCATTGAAATAGTCTGTATTTATGATCCTATAAACTTTCTTAGTACTATAATCCTTAAATAAAGCATAATTTGTATGTGACCAAATCGCACCAGTATTTCTCATAAAATCAACTTGTAATCTTAATTTACTTTTATACCAAAGATCATCCGAATCCAAGAATGCAATATATTCACCTTTAGCTATCTGGATACCACAGTTTCTGGCTGAAGCGGGTCCTCCATTTTCTTTCCATTTATATATTATTTTACTTTCATATTTTTGAAGAAATAAAGACATATCTTCTTTTGATCCATCGTTTATTACAATAATCTCATAATCTAAAACATCCTGATTAAGAACACTTTCTACTGCTTCAATTAACCAACTTACATTATTATAAAAAGGAATAATAACACTTGTAATAATTTTACTCATAAATAAATTTTTTTTACATTTTTTTTTATAATTTTTGCAGGAACTCCCGCAAATATACAATTTTCTGGAACTTCTTTGGTTACAACAGAACCTGCAGCAATTATTGAGTTCGACCCTATCTTCCTTACACTTGAAAGGATTATTGAGTTCATTCCTATCCATACATTCTCACCAATATCAAGACTCTTAAATATTGGAGATGAATGTGGGTCAAGACCATGATCATGGGTTTCTATTATTGTATTTTTAGATATTAAAGTATTTTTACCTATTTTGATACCTCCCGAAAAATCAATTTTTGAGTTAATATTTATAACAACATCATCTTCAATTAATAAGTTCCCATATAAATTCTCAGACGATAATGTTACATTTCTGGCTATATTTACATTATTCTTTAACACAATATTATTAGGATATCTATATACTATACCGCTGTGAATTTTTACATTTTTACCGGTATTACTCAAATTTCTTTTGACAATTACTGTTGTTAAAATATCTTTCGTTTTCATGTAAGCAGTCTTAATAAGAATTAAGAAAGCTCCAATTAAGCCCGTTAATTTCCCATTCCATATATAAATTAATTTTGCCATAATCCACCAATCTTTATTTTCCTTGAATACTATTTATTAATCTTACAGCATGTTTATCTTTTTTGTCTGACAAATAATCAATAAATGTTTGTGTTGCATTTTCTGAAATAAATGATAGTTTTTCATAATCTTTTAAAAAATTCATTATTAAAGTTGTAAGTTCAATTACGTTTTTGGGTTCAACTCTAAAACAATTATATTCATCTTTCATCAGGTATGAAATACTACCAACAAAAGTTGTGATAATCGGAACTCCAAATATCATAGCTTCATACAAAACTCTGGGAAAACCTTCATGGTATGACGGAAGGATTAAAAGGTCAGCATTTTTATATATGTGGCTTAGCTCATCTTTCTTTGAAACTATTCCATGAAACTCTATATAATTAGTAAGTTCGTTATCTTTTGTCAATTTCTTTAAAGAATTAGCTGCAAACCCTTCTCCAACAAAGTGCATCTTAAAATTTCTTATTTCGTTATCTATTATATTCTTAATTGCTTCTAGTATTTCATAAACACCTTTATCTCTCTCTATTCTACCAACATATAAAAGATTATAGAATTGTTTACGCTTGGTCTTTCTATTATACAAAACATCATCTTCAGTAAACATCATCATCGGACGCACAGTTTCAACATTTGTTCCCGCTTGTTTAATTCTTTCTGTAAATTTGGGAGAAATAGTAAATATCACTTTAGCCTTTTTATATAAGAATCTTGATAAATTTGAAGTGATCCCTTTTTCTCCTCTGACATAGAACCCAAATGGCTTCCCCAATATTACGCAGAATATAGCTAAAATATTACAAATCTGACCAGGATAAAATAGATAAACAAAATCTGATTTATTCACAGAATAAAATCCAATGAAAAAAGCTTTAATATAAGCCCACACCTTATTCTTTCTTCTTTTTATTGCTGTAATTTCCAAATTTCTATTACAAATATTGTAATCAGCAAGAAGGGCGTTTCCTGCAAATGGCATTCTAAATTGAAAAACAGTCACTGTATTACCATTCTGTAAAAGATCAACAAAAAATTTACCAGTTTCTTTATATACAAATAATCCTGATTCTTTCTCATACAAAACGTTATTATTTACTACTAATATTTTCATTTTAACGAAACATAATTTTAGTTAATATATAATATTTCAAAAGCCTGATCTCCAAAAAGGATTTAATCTAAACTGTCTAAACTTCATATATAATATCATCATAAGCAAGTAGTCTTAAAAAACGTTATGTTTAACCTTCTGTATTTTTTGATAATTTAATAAGCATTAATCTTAGACTCTTAAAAAACATCAATATAACAATTGCCCAAATTATATGTCTGAATGGACTAAAAATAGATGTTCTTGGAAGATATACTGAAAAACTAATAAGAAAAATATATGTAATAATGTAGTACATATCTTCACTAAAATAAGCTTTTAATTGAAAGTTAGTAACAAGATACCCTAAGAGAAACATAAAAACTATTACTCCTACCATGCCAAAAGCCATGTATAAATCTGCAATAATATTGGTACCTAATCCATAGGTAGCATTAGCTCTTTTAGTTATGATATATGCTGATGTTAATTCCGATGGCTCCGAATTCATAAAAATATTTGTCATTAAAGATGGTAAAAATGGAACAGGTGCAAAAAAATAATAAAACATACTTTTCCCATAATTAAACCCATTCTCTTGAACATATTCAACTCCAACATATAAATTTCTGTTATTTATAGTAAGATCCATACCTAAATCAAACACTGATTCCATTTTAATGTTGCGAGAGCCCCGTTCAAAATAGTTTGCAATACCTCCTTGTTTTTTAACTGTAACTGTCTTTGATCTTGCATATGAAACAAATGTTAATACGAACATACCAAATAAAACAATCAATATAAAATGTCTTAGATTAATTGATTTGATAAATAGTGAAAAAGCACCAATAGTAATTAGTATTACTTGCAAAACAGGACCTCTATCGCCTGTATATAAAAATAACAATCCAAAACAGAGTAAAATTAATAATGTAGGTTTATTAAATCGCCACAAAAAATTAAAAATACTTTCCTTAAAGTTTTGAGAAACAATATTTAAAATGACAGATATTCCAATACTAACCTGAAAAATAACTAGCAGTCCTGCGGGAATTTGAGAGGTTGCTCCAAAATTACCTTTTACCATCTCTTTACCAGCGAAAATTAGAAGAATTATGAAAATAAAATAAACCCAAATATTTAATAAAAATAAAAGAGTACTGTAATTAGGCTTTTTTGTATGAATAACTACATTATCATTTCGAAAATAAAGAACAACCCCTAAATTGTACGAACATACCCCCAGCAATGCAAGAGCAGTTGCTCGAGAAATAACCTGATGGTTAAATTCAAATTTAAAGACTGAATAGTACAAGGGATTTTGCGGATAAAGAAAAACTGGATAAACAAAGTTCACAAAAAAGAAACTTATTAAAAATAATACATGAAAGGTGAAATAATTATTATTAATTGTTGTTTGCCTTATGGTTATGAAAGATACTATTAAAAACACCATAAAAAGAATAATACAATATTGGTTGGAATATACATCAGGTGCAAATAAATATAGTATTAGTGAGACTATAAATAAAAATAATGAAGTAATAAAAGAGGATACTCGATTTAACATAGTTATTATTAATTAGTCTTTTAAAAATTTAACCTTAGTATTTTTGATTATGTATTTATAAACATCTCATTTATTGTCTTTGTGAATACAAAATGAATATTTATGACCAGTTCATTTATTAAATTTCAGTAATAATTTATTAGTATTAATTAACAATATATTGGCGTCTAACATTTCTAACTTGATAGTCCTAAAACCAGCTAAACTTTGTTGATGTGCAATCATAACATCATTAATGTATGCAATGACATAACCAAAATAAAAGCAAAATCACCAGCAAGTAATACAGTAAACCATTGCCTTATCTTTATTATATATACATTTGAAAAAACAAAAGAATTAGTTGTCATAAATCACTTCTGTTAATAATTACACCTTTTGCTAAAAATGTTCGAAAAACATTTTTGCATTTATCATTTGATCAGTTTTCATAAATAATTGCTGAGCCGCATGAAAGTAACACCAATTAATTGCTTGTTTTTTTATTAGATTACTTACTTAACGGTTTCAAATTCCTAAAAAGAAACTAAGATTACTCTCCATTTTAATACTAAAAAAATTATACTAATCAAACCATGAATAAATTAAATATTATTTTATGTTTCTTTTTAAATATTTATTTTTAAAATATGATATAATATAATATAGCAGTATTATATTTGAGAATCTAAACTTAATAACTAATCTAGATAAATCTCTGAATTGTTTATTTTTTAGAAATTCCGAGATTATAATATAAGATCTTTTAGCAAAATATTCGCGCTTATATTTTGAAAAAGAAAATAAATTATATTCAAGAAAAAAATAATCAAGATGCACAACTGTTTGGCATGCACTGTTTTCAGAATAAAGCACATAAAAACTTAGTAAATTAGGCTCAAAAGCATGTTTAAAGTTTTCACTTAAACGACACCACATATCAACATCTTCACCTCTCCTATATTGTGTGTTAAAAAGACCTATAATTCTGAAGCAACTTTTTTTTACAATTACACTGGAAGTATGAATTAATGGAGCTTTATTAGCCTCTAAAAAATAATCTTCAATATATCCTCTTTCTTTATGTATATTATTTGCCGGAGAAATATTGTTATTATTTAAAAATCCAAATTGGCAAGAAAAAACAGATGCATCGGTAAAATCATTTATTAACTTATTCATTATCAATAGGTATTTATTATCCCACAAGTCATCTGCATCTAAGAAAGCAATATAATCACTTTTTGCTTCTAAAATACCACGATTACGTGCGCTTGAAACTCCTCCATTCTCTTTATTAATTACTCTTATTCGATCATCTCTGATAGATTCAACAATTTTCAAACTATTATCAGTAGAAGCATCATTTACAACAATAACTTCAAAATCCCGAAACGACTGGTTAAGGACTGATTCAATAGTATTTTTAATACTTGTTTCTTTATTATATAAAGGAATTACAACTGAAAACATTTTCATCTCAAGTTATGTTTTAAAAAATTCATGGATTCATCTCTCAGTATATTTAATACTGAAGATACACGCTTATAGTCAATTTCGTTTTTCCAATTTTGTTTCTCTAATACTTCATCATAAGATTGATAAAAGTGATCTTCCAGATTCAATACTTTAAACAAATCGGTTATTCTTCCCGTTCTTTTTGGATTAGCAGGCAATACAATAATTTGTTTCCTGAAAATAATAGCTAAACAGGTTATATGAAATGAATCTGTAACCACCAAACCAGCCTGCTTAATTCGGGTAATTAATTGGGAGACACTTAAAAAAGGACTCCATTTAAAACCACGCATTGGTCGATTGTTTTTTAATAAACGTATATTTTTATTTTCAAGTGCTGCCAATTTTAGTCCAAAATCATAGAATTCTTTATTCTTGATAAATTTGAAACAAACAATTTCATTAGTGTTTTTTGATTTAGCATTTATCAAATCTGAAAAGTTTCCTAATAACAAAGTTGGATCAAGGACAATCGAAGCTTTAAGAGCTAAATGCTTTTTCAATAAGATTATACCAGTATTTTCCCTGACAGATATTGAATGGAATTTATTAATTAATTCTTTAATATTATTTGTCTCTTCCTTATTATATATCCATTCAGATATACCAAATGAAGCAGCATAAGCGATTCTTTTTTTATTGTTGGGTAAAAAATCGAAAAAATAAGAATATTTATGACTTTTGGTAATCTCTTTATTCCAAACCTGATCACTCCCAACTATATATAAATCATGATTGAAATTAAAACTTAGAAATTCTTCTGAAGAATAAAATATTTGTTTTTGAACTGGAAGAAATCTTTTTCTAAATGTGTAAAATGGTCTTGAAAACAAATAATATCGTAAATCCTTTTTTTCCTTTTTGGGGCACAGATTAACTATTTCTACTTCATAACCAATTTTTTTTAAAGTTTCACATAAACCGTAGACTTGCAGTAAAGCACCGTAGTTGTTAGCCCAGTGAAAAGTGAGGATTCCTAATTTCATAACTTGTTATTGAATTTTATTAAGTTTAACCAACTACCCACCTAATACTTTTTTTATGGTATTAACTCCTTTGGCTCCTAATACTTGTTTCGCCATATTTTTAGCTTTTCCTTTAACATCTGCTTCAATATTCATGATTTTTTCCAATGCTTTGCTTTCGTCCTCACTATTGGTAAAAACTTCAAAAAGCATTGGTTTGTCAGTGATTTCTGGATATAGAAAACGCTGATAAATCTTTTCAAACTCTTCTTTAGTGGATGCACTTAAGTATTCAAATCCCAGATCTTGTGCATAATGCTTAACAAGTGTTTTTGATTTGTTACCAAAATGCCCTGCGGCAGCGATAAACTCATTTGCACTTTCACGATGTTGAGATGCAACATGGTTATAATGCCTAAATTCCGTTCCTATTCCATTGTTAACTAACAGGATACGTAAATTTTTGCTAACATGACGATTTCCTAAAACATTCATGTCGTAAAAAAAAGATAAATCACCAATAATACCAAAATAAAGTTTATTCTTATTCATTAATGAAGCACCAACTATAGCTGAAACATTTCCGTCAATTCCAAAACCACCTACATTTGATGAAGAAGTAACAGAATTAGGTAATTCAAAAAAGTTCCATGAACGCAGGCTGTTTAATATGCCGAAATGAATAGTTGAACCATCAGGTATTTGCTGAGCCAGTTTTGAAGCTATCCAGAAATTAGAAAATGGCAATTCTGGCAATTTGTTATAAAGTGTTTTCAAATGGTTCTTGCAGGTATCTAGATAATCTGTAGATTTTTCTGAATTAGAGTTTATGTAATTTTCAAAAAACAAATCTTCCGGCATTTCAAAAATATGTGTCAGTTTCCTAAATGTATCGCGTATTTCACCATCCTCACTAACCCGCCAAACCTGTTTTCCTGCTATTTTTAGACTATAATAATCACCAGAAATTTCCCCAATATGAATGAGTAAATCGGGGCGGTTTGAGGAGATATTAGATGAATTTTGACTTGCT
The DNA here is from genome assembly GCA_028282585.1 of Bacteroidales bacterium. Taxonomy (GTDB): domain Bacteria; phylum Bacteroidota; class Bacteroidia; order Bacteroidales; family UBA12077; genus UBA12077. The sequence goes on from JANQHR010000042.1 coordinate 39,211, forward strand.
GCAAGCGCATATAATACCCTGTATTTTCCTTTATAACTACTTGTGTGGTCACAAAATGCAACAGCATTATTTGATGCACAGAATCTATCAATAGCTTCTGTTAGTTTTTGTGTCATTTCTGTGTGTGACCCCACAAATATTGCAACTTTTTCTTTTGGCATTTCAGGAAACTTATTGAAATGTTTTATTCGTTGAATAATACGGGTTTTCGGCAATTCTTTTGTTCCAAAATCTCTACTGCTTGTTGTGGGTAGATTAATATGAACCGGACCTCCTCCATTCCTTGTTAACTCAAGTATGGCTTTATTAACTTTTATTTCGCAATCCCAAAAATCATCATCATTTTTTATAATGGGTAGTGTTATACTAAATTTTAATGCGTCTATTGGAGGTGAACTGCGATCTATGATCTGAGCGATATGATGTCCAACTTTGGAGATATCAGGTGTAGAAGTAATTGCAAGAACCGGCAACTTTCTGTAATACGCTTCAGTTAGACCTGATAAATAATTCCGAGAAGCAGTAGCACCGGTACAACTTATTACTACTGGCTCTCCTGATTCAGATGCTAAACCACAAGCCAAATATGCTGCCGACCGTTCATCAACAGAAGAGTACATCTCAAAATACGAATCATTTTGCATGCTGACAACAAGTGACATATTTTGCGTTCCAGGTGATGCAATAACCTTTCTTATTCCATGTGCTTTAAGGATTGCCAGAATTATCTGAACATTCTTTTCGCTAGTATAGTACTTATTCATTTTACAATGTTTGTTAATTTATCTATTGCTTTTGATGGAAAATATCTATATAGAAGATATACTATTTTCGGCTTCACACCAATAATTTCTCTCAATAATGTTTTTTCATTAGTCTGCTTATCTTTTAATGCTTCAAATTTCCAGTTTATTTTTTTGAATTTTGGATTATTAATAATATGTCTTATACACTTTTTTAAACCCACCTCAATTGTGGTAAAACAATTAATATCGATAATATTACCAATTTTTGAATTGTCAAATTGTCTGTTAAATAATCTATCATATTTAATCTGATATTTTGATGGATGCAATTCAAAGAATTTTTCCATGTTTTGTAATAAAACTTTAGGTCTAAAACCTAAATTTTCTTCAATAGTAGCTAAATAAATATCTTTAATTTTTTCCCATGTAAAGCATTCTTTTGATGTAATATGAAAAATATTCCCAAATGCTTGTTGATTTCCAATGAGAGTCATTATCGCTCTTGAAACATCCAAGCCATAAGTCATTGTTGTTAATTTTGATGCTATTTCTTTTGAGAAAACAATCGTTCTTCCTTGTAAAGCCCTATATAACCATTCTTCCTTTTCTAAAACCCCAAGTTGCAAACGTTCTTCACTATATGTAATATATGGTCGAATGATAGTCCAATTACTTTTCCCAGAATTAATTAATATATCTTCTTGTTTGGCTTTGTTCAGTGCATATTCATCGGTTGAAAGATATTCTGTATCCTGCGAAACATCTAATAAACGAGAAGATTTTTCTGTAATTGGTAGATGAGAATTAGCATATACACGCGCTGAACTTAGAAAAAAATATTGCGAGGTTGAAGCTAATAAAAGGTTAAACCGCTTTCTAAAATCTTCTGTTTTATAAACCATAAAATCAACTACAACATCCCAATGTTCGTCTAAAACTTTTTCCAGAAAAATTAAATCTTTTGCATTACCTTGTATATAGTGTAAATTTTTTCCTGATGTTCTATAACTGCGGGTGGTTACAAACGTGTCAATATCATTCTGGATGAGATTATTCACTAAATGTGTTCCCATTGCACCAGTACCACCTAATATTAAAATCCTCATAATTCTATAAATTATCAAAAGCAAATTAATTAGCACTATGCTTTATTGATGTATTGTTTTATTCCCATTTGAATTATATTTCTATTTTCTCTTTTACTTAAAAACATTAAGCCAAATGTTATACATGATATTACTAATTTTAAGGCTAAATTATAAAATATATTATTTGTTTCATATTTTGAGTAAAACCAAAGAGGTCCTGCCATTGTTAAACTTATCATTAAAGGGAATAAAAATATCTTCAAAAAATTAAAAAAAGATTTATTTAATGCAATATGAATGAGCATGTAAAAAACAATAAAAAAGTTTAAACAAAAAGCTACAAGCAATCCATATCCTACAGCTTCAAGGGTTTTACCAATAAATACTCCATAGGAAATACCACTTAACAATAAGGTAGCACCTATTAATCCATAATAAAAAAGTAAATGGGTTCTATTTATAGCAAGAAAGACAGAGCTTGCACTTGCATAAATCATTTGAATACCAATCATAAGAGCAATAATTTTAAATACAGGAATACTTTGATTCCATTGGGGACCATAAACAATATTTATAATTTCGTAAGCTGAAAAAAACAGAAAAATTGAAACAGGGAAACCAATAGTAGCTAAGATTTTCACAACTTTTAAATAAGTATTGTAAACCACTTCTTTGTCATCCTGATATTTGGAAAGAACCGGCATTAATACAGGTGTAATTACATGAGTGAGATGTTGAACTGGCAACATCATAAGGCGATATGATTTATCGTAAAAACCCAATTGAGCTGAACCTAAAAACTTTCCAATCAATAAATTATCTCCATTGCGTGAAAAATAATTAATTAAGTTGAACAGAAAATTGAATGATGAAAAGCGAATGATTTTATTAATAGATTCTTTTTTTATTATTAATGCAATTTTTATTGGTGCCCAATAGTAAAAAATTATCAAAGTGAATAATCCATTCAGAATACTTTGGACCACTAATGCATAATAACTAAAGCCCCTATAAGCTAATATTATAGCTATTATTCCACATGTAACCTGAACAATTATTGTTAAAATACCAATTTGCTTAAATTTCAGGGCTTTTTGAAATATCGCCTTAGGGATGATTTGTAAAGAATTGAATAATACGGATAATGCAAGCCATTTTGAAATATTAGTTAGTTCAGATTCATTGTAAAACCTTGCAATAAATGGCGCAGCGAAGAAGAACAAGCCAGCCAGTAAAAATCCCAACAAAATTGAAAATGAAAAGATAGATTGAACATCATCATCTGTTAGTGATTGATTTTGCACTACGGCCTGTCCAATTCCAAAATTACTCAATAAGTTGAAAAAAGTTACAAAAACAGTTACTAACGCCACAATTCCAAACTCTTCAGGCGATAGGAGCCTTGCTAATACAGCTCCAATAAAAATAGAAAAGAATATACCACTATATCTAGCAAGGGCTGTATATAAAATACCTGAACCTAGTGATTTATTAATTGATGTCATTTATAAAATTTGTTATTTCAAATTTTCCCAGTACCACTCACAAGCTTTTTCCAATCCTTTTCTTATATCAAACTCAGGGTTATATCCTAAAATAGATTTTCCTTTTTCAATATTTGCTAAGGAGTGAGGTATATCACCTTTTCTTTTAAGACCATGAATAATCTCTATATTAGATATTTGAGAATCATATTTTGACAATTTGTCTTTTAATATTTGTGCTAATTCATTTAAATTAGTCTGTTGTCCATACGCAACGTTAAAAACACTTTCACATTTTTTATTAACTGACAATATCTTATCATAAGAAACTAGTGCTGCTAATTGATTGGCTTGAATCACATTAACAATATACGTAAAATCACGTGAATATTTGCCATCTCCATTAATTGTTGGGCTTTCATAATTCATTAGCTGCATTACAAATTTTGGAATAACTGCAGCATACGCACCACTAGGATCTTGATAACGACCAAAAACATTGAAGTACCTTAAGCCAATTGTTTCTATTCCATAAATATCATAAAAATTCTTGGCATATACTTCATTTGTATATTTTGTTATCGCATAAGGAGATAATGGATTACCTATAATATGTTCAACTTTAGGCATATTAAATGAGTCTCCATAAGTAGAACTACTAGCAGCATAAACAAAACGTTTAACATCTGCTTCTTTAGAAGCAAAAAGCATTTTTACAAACCCACCAATATTTACATCTGTTGATGTCATAGGATCTTTTATAGAACGTGGCACGGAACCTAAAGCTGCCTGATGAAATACAAAGTCAACATCTTTAACAGCTTTTAAACAATCTTCATAGTTTCTAATATCACCTTCAATTAATTCAAAAGATGGATTCTTAATAAAGCTTTTAATATTTTTTCTTTTCCCAGTTGAAAAATTATCTAAGCAAACAACTTGATTATTATTTTTTAAAAATTCTTCACACAAGTTGGAGCCGATAAAACCGGCTCCTCCTGTTACTAAAACTTTCTTATCTTTTACTATCCTATCTTCCATAAGACATTATAAACTCCAGTAATCCAATCTATTTATTTTATCTCTAAAAATTCCCTTTATATCCACAAATAAAGCATTGTCTGAAGTAAGAGACTCAAAATAATTCTCATCTAAATTTAAATATTTGTCATGACTTACTGCTACAATAACAACATCATAATCATTTGAAAGATTTTTAGTCATTTCAAATTGATATTCTTCTTTTATTTCTTCTGGATCTGCATATGGGTCTACAACATCAACTTTAACACCGTATGAAAGTAATTCCCTATATACATCTACTACCTTTGAATTACGAATATCACTTACATCTTCTTTAAACGTAATACCCATAATTAAAACTTTCGAATTTTGAATATGTTTTCCAGCTTTAACTAATTTTTTAACTATTTGTTTAGCTACATATCCTCCCATTGAGTCATTGATAAAACGGCCTGAATTAATCATTTGAGCATGATAACCTAACTGTTTTGCCTTATGTGTAAGATAATAAGGATCAACACCAATACAGTGCCCTCCAACTAATCCTGGGAAGAATTTAAGGAAATTCCATTTTGTTCCTGCAGCTTCTAACACCTCAAATGTATTAATATCCATTCTATTAAAAATAATAGAAAGTTCATTCATAAAAGCAATATTAATATCTCTTTGAGTATTTTCAATAATTTTAGATGCTTCTGCTACTTTAATTGAACTTGCCCTATGCACGCCAGCTTTAACTACCAACTCATATACTTTTGCTATATTTTCTGCAGATTCTTCATCACAACCAGATGATACTTTAACAATTGTAGTTAGAGTATTCACTTTATCTCCAGGATTTATTCTTTCAGGCGAAAATCCAACTTTAAACTGGTTTATATATTTTAAACCTGATTCTTTTTCAAGTACAGGAACGCAGTCTTCTTCTGTGGCACCAGGATACACTGTTGATTCATAAACTATGTAATCTCCCTCTTTCATTACCTTACCAACCGTTTCCGACGCCTTAATAACTGGGCCCATATCAGGTAAATTATGATCATCTATTGGAGTAGGAACTGCAATTATATAAAAATCCACTTCTCTTAAATCTTCTATATTCGCAGTAAATTTTATATCGCATCCCTCAAATGCTTCAGATTCTAATTCTCTACTTGGATCGATTTTATTTCTCATCATCTCTATTCTATCTTCCTTAATATCAAATCCAATAACAGGCATTTTTTTTGCAAATTCAAGTGCTATTGGTAGCCCAACATACCCCAAACCAATTACTGCTAATTTTGCTTCATTATTAACTAATTTATTATACATAATTTTAATTATTTTATATGCTTTTTAAATACTTTCTCAATTCCAGTTTGTAAATCAATTTTTTCCTTCCACCTTAAATTATTTAATTTAGATACATCTAATAATTTTTGTGGTGTACCATTCGGTTTGTTTTCATCCCAAATTACTTCACCTGCATATCCTACTATTTTTTGAACTAACTCTGCCAGCTCCTTAATTGAAATGTCTTTCCCTGTTCCGATATTGATATGAGTATTCCTTACTTCCTTTTTATCTGCTTTTAAATCTGCGAAGTTAGTATTTTCCATTAAAAATACACAAGCATCTGCTAAATCATCTGAATAGAGGAATTCGCGGCGGGGAGATCCAGTGCCCCATAGTGTGATACTAGCTGTTAGCTGTTGACCGTTAGCTTTTAGCTCTAATCCATATTTTTTCAGTATTTCCAAAATGATATTTTCACCGGCATTGCCATCAATTCCTTCGATTGGAAGTTTGTTTAGATCAATTCTGATTCCATCCCAATCATTATTCATCAAACATTTTCCCAGATGCATTTTGCGGATGATGGCTGGTAAAACATGCGATTTTTCTAAATCATAATTATCATTGGGGCCATATAAATTGGTTGGCATCACAGAAATAAAGTTTGTACCATATTGTAAATTGTAGGATTCACACATTTTTATTCCAGCTATTTTCGCAACAGCATATGGTTCGTTGGTATATTCCAAAGTATCTGTTAACAGGTATTCCTCTTTCATGGGCTGAGGACAATTCTTTGGGTAAATGCAAGAAGAGCCCAGAAAAAGAAGTTTTTTTACTCCGTATTTATAACTAAAATGAATGATATTATTCTGTATCTGAAGGTTATCATATATAAACTCAGCTCTATAAGTATTATTGGCAACTATTCCGCCTACCTTAGCAGCTGCTAAAAAAACGTATTCGGGTTTTTTAGTGGAAAAAAAATCTTCTACTTGTTGTTGGTTTCGTAAATCATATGCCGGAAAGGAAGTAAAAACAAAATTTGAAAATCCTTTTGATTCCAATCTTCGTAAAATTGAACTGCCAACTAATCCTGTATGTCCAGCAATGTATATTTTTGAATCTTTTTTCATTTTCTTTTTAGGTTCACAAAGTTGCTCAAATTATTCCACTAAGTTTCACAACGATTTACTTTGTGAGACTTTGCGATTACTTCGTAAAACTCTGTGTAACTCTTTTTTTTATCTCAACATAACTTATAAAATAAGTCGTTT
>JANQHR010000081.1 GCA_028282585.1 Bacteroidales bacterium
GTATTTTTTACTTTGAGTAACTTTGTGTCTTCTTTGTGATTCTCTGTGCAACAGCCTTTTATAATTATACCACAAAGTTTCACGAAGCAGGCACAAAGAACACTAAGACTTTTTGGACATCCCCTCAGCGGAGCTAAAAGCCTTAAATTTGCAATAGTCTCGGCTATTATTTTTATACATTGTTGACATTAGTTTTTTATAAATATTTCTCCTTTAAGATTCGTATATGCAAATAAACCCTCTTCAGGTGCCCATAATATTTCATTAATATAAGTTGAGTCTTTCATCCGTTCCGGATAAGAGTGAGGAAACCTATAAAAAGATTTTAGGCCGTATTTTCCAATAAAGGTGTCTTTTTCAATTTTGAAATCCTGATAATCACCGTACATAAAAAGGAAATTTTTAAAACTTAATATCATATCTACTTCTCTGGGATTTGGAGTAATGTTCATACTCATAAACAATTGATAGTCCTTAATTGCCGCAGTTGAATCTGTTTCCCAGTGGGAATATGGATATTTATGCGTAGGATGATTCAGAATGTGAATACTTTTAGAGTTGGAAGGTTGAACACGAAGAAATCCACATTTTATATTAAACTCTTTTATTGTTGGTGAGATTTCCTGGACGACTAGGGTGTCAGCATTTCCTTGGTTGCTCAAATAAACAATTGTATCTCCAACAGTGAAGGATGAGAAATTTTTTAGCTCATTGTCAGTAAATAGTAGTTCCTTTTTATCAATTCCACAATCACAGGAAACAAGCAGAATAGAAAAAAGGATAATATTTGCGATTAGGTTTTTCATAATTAATGCCAACGTTTAGCGTATGATTTCTTAAGGGATTACGAGATTCAAACCTATCAAGTTACCACTCAAATTTAACGCGGGTTACAAATCCGGCTCAGCGGGGTAAAACTGCAGAGATTTTTTTTATCAACTAAGTTTCAATCTTAATAATTTTCAGGTTTCATAGTCATTTTTCATATCGTTATCGTTCGATTATGAACAAATGTGTTCGGAATCGGTTAACCCGAAAAAACCTATAAAACTGCATTCCAGATATTAAGATCTTATGGTATGTTTTTTGAGAAAAATGCAAAAACATTTGCCATGATAAAAAACTACATCCTAATTGCTTTAAGAAAACTAAAGAAAAGAAAGACCCAAACATTTATAAATGTATTTGGATTAATGCTCGGTATAACGATCTCATGTTTATTATTCATTTATACTATTCATGAAACATCTTATGATAACTTCCATGATAAATCAAAACGCACATTTCGTGTTGTTGAAATTTCGGAAGGTAATGAAAATATCCGTTACGTCGGACAAACCGCTCCCGCTTTAGGACCAACTTTAAAACGGGAGTTACCGGAAGTAGAAGAATATGTTAGAATATTACAGTTTTTTGGGCATGTTAATGTTGAAATTAACAATGAAAGATTTCATGAACGGGATTGGTTTATGGCCGACAGCAACTTCTTCGATGTATTTAATTTTAAATTGATCAGGGGAAATTACAAAAGTGCTCTTAAAGATCCCAATTCGGTTATTTTAACCGAGAGCATTGCAAAAAAGTACTTCGGAACCATAGATGTAATAGGCAAATCGTTAAGTTTTGTCCAATTTTCTGAGGTGAAAGTTACCGGCGTACTTGAAGACAATCCGGATAATTCGCATTTAAAATTTGATCTTTTATTCTCATCCAACACTGCCATTGAAGGGTTGGATGAAATGCTCGAACAATGGGATCTTTATGGTGCATATACATATCTCTTATTAAACAATCCTTCCCAAAAATCCATTACGGAAAAAAAAGGCAATCAAATTGTAAATGATTTTTGGCAAGACTATGAATACCGATCTGGTTTTTATTTGCAGGCGATCCAGGATATTTATCTTGAATCGGAGAATGTTGAATTTGGTATAGAAGCCGCGAAAGGAAACAAATTCTATATTAATTTGTTTCTAATCATTGCATTTATAGTATTAATTACGGCCTGCATAAATTATACAAACCTTGCCACAGCTCAATCTCTGGATAATTCGCACGAAATTGGTGTAAGAAAAACCAGCGGAGCAGAAAAAAAACAATTGATATTTCAGTTCTTAACAGAATCAGTTATAACGGCACTTTTAGCGTTTATCCTATCTGTCGCTCTTATCGACCTGCTAATTCCTCATTTTAATAATTTAACAGGTAAAGATTTTGATATGAATTATGAAACATTTGGTTATTATTTCATTTTTACTTTTATAGTAACCATAATAGTTGGAATGGTTTCAGGAAGTTATCCCGCATTTTATCTTTCTCGTCTTAAACCAATAATGCATTTTAGAAAAGAGTCAAAAGGAAAAAATCGTTTAGTACTGAGAAAAGTACTGGTAATATCACAATTCACTCTATCTGCGATATTGATTATTATCGCAGCTGCTGCATTTTACCAACTACATTTTATTCAAAACTTTGATAAAGGATTCAATGAAGATAAAATATTAGTCATCGATATTAACAGCGGAAATACCAGATCACGCTTCCAAACTGTAAAAAAAGAGTTTAATAACATTTCTGGCGTTGAAGCAGTAGCAGCTTCATCACGTGTACCCGGTGAATGGAAAAATATAACAATGATCCATATGAGACCGGAAAAACAATTAAGTACGGATTCAACATTCAGCTATTTCATGTGTTTTGATGAAGATATGCTCGATCTTTATGATTTAAAATTAGCAGAAGGAGAATATTATAAAGGACACTTAGCAACAGATTCAATTAAGATTCTTTTAAACGAAACCGCTGTTAAAACACTGGGACTAACTAATCCCATAGGTTCCAGAATAAACATAAGTGGAATTAATTATCCATTCGAAGTTATTGGCGTTGTTAAGGATTTCAATTTTCAATCATTGCACGAGAGAATTGCACCACTCCTTGTTGGGTATTGGAGCAACCCTGTAAGACCAATTGATTATTTTTCTTTGAAGTTAAACAGTAATAATTACGATTATATAATTTCCGAAGCGTCTAAGGTTCATGAAAAATTTGATGAAAATACTTCAATGGAATATCATTTTTTAGATCAACAGCTTGATCAATTTTATATAGAAGATAAAAGAGCTGGAGATTTATTTATGATAGGTTCCATTTTAGCAATTTTCATAGCTTGTATGGGACTGTTTGGCATGGCTATTAATACAACCGAAGTAAAAAAAGCAGAAATAGGTATAAGAAAAGCCTTTGGATCTTCCAACAGAGAAGTGATCTTTCTTTTATTAACAGATTTTATAAAACTTGTATTTATTTCAATCGTTTTGGCTATACCGATATCCCTAATATTTTTAAATGAATGGTTACAAAACTTCGCTTATAATACAGGTATTAATTGGTGGTTATTTATAGGTGTTTTTATTATTTTATTAATAATCGCCATACTTACAGTAGGTGGCCTTGTTTTGAAAACTGCGAGAATTAATCCTGCGGAAATTCTAAGAGATCAATAGATCTTTAACAGCTTTAGCAAAATAAGGTGTACAAAAAGGCTCGAAGACATCATTGTGAACCTGCCTTGCCGGTTTAGCCGCCGAAGGAGAACAGGCAGGCTTCGTAGTCCATGATAGCTATCCTTGCAATGACGTTAGATTTTGACTTTTTGGGCACCTTCTTTTATTTATCTACTATCTCAAATACAATTTAAGTTTTCTTATTTACGTCAGAACTTAGTATTAAACGTTTTTTTAAAACTGTTCTTAAAGTTATTTAGCTGCTTTACAACAAAAACATTTTAATCAGCTTTACTCAAAATTCTTTTATCTTTGCAATAAATTAAATAGTACTCCTAATGCCTCACAAATCAGGTTTTGTAAATATTATCGGAAATCCTAATGTTGGTAAATCGACTTTAATGAATGCAATGGTAGGTGAAAAGTTATCTATTATTACTTCAAAATCTCAGACAACACGTCATAGAATTATGGGAATTGTTAATCATGATGATTATCAAATAGTTTATTCTGACACTCCCGGTATACTGAAACCAAATTACAAACTTCAGGAAAAAATGATGGGATTTGTTGGAACGGCTTTCGACGATGCCGATATAGTTCTTTACATAACCGATGTAGTTGAAACCTTGGATAAAAATCAGAATTATATTGATAAGCTTTATAAACTTGATATTCCTGTTTTACTTTTAATTAACAAAATAGATTTAAGCGACCAGGAAAAATTGGAAAGTCTGGTTGATATCTGGAAAAAGATGCTACCAAAGGCTGAAATCATGCCTATTTCTGCAATTAAAAGTTTTAACCTTGATTATGTATTTAAGAGAATTATAGAATTATTGCCAGAAGGTCCGCCCTATTTCCCAAAAGACTCTTTAACAGATAAAACCGAACGCTTTTTTGTTTCGGAAATCATCAGAGAAAAAATTCTTTTAAACTATCAGAAAGAAATACCTTATTCGGTTGAAATTGAGATTGAGGAGTTTAAGGATACAGAAAAACTGCTAAGAATTATGGCTAACATACATGTTGTAAGACCTTCGCAGAAAGGAATAATCATAGGACACAAAGGGCAAGCACTAAAAAAAGTGGGATCTGAAGCCCGAAAAGATATTGAGGATTTTTTTGGAAAAAAGGTATACCTTGAAATCCATGTAAAAGTGAGCAAAGATTGGAGAGATAAAGATCGTCAGTTAAGAAATTTTGGATATAACAGTTAGATGAAAAATCAATATACAAATATCAAAATTCAATTAATTAAATTATAACGTGCCTTTTTTGATTTTGTAATTTAGCTATTAGTTAAAATTTATAATTTTAGATTTGGAGTTTTAAGAATATTATGGAAGAATTAGAAGTACAAACCTATAAGTTTGCAGTAGAAGGAATTGGTTTTGTAAAGAGCCTGGAAAAAGAATACCCTGAAATAGTCCCTTCGGAACTTAAATATTCTATGGGAAACGTATCCATGAAATTCATTGATGCTTTAAACTCTAAAGAAAATGAGAACTTTGCAGAAAACCTGAGAGGTTGCTACGAAAATGCAAAGAAATCTTCGGAATTATTAGTAAAGTTAGAAGGAATCACAAACAATTCATTGTTAAAACAAAACGAAAAGCTTATTAATGATATAAGATCGATCATTAATAAACTTGACAATATTAAAAGTAAGCTAATCTATTAAACCCAGAATTATGATTGTAGCAATAGTTGGAAGACCAAATGTAGGTAAATCAACATTATTTAATCGTTTAACGGAATCGAAACAAGCCATTGTAGATGAAACCAGTGGTGTTACAAGAGACCGCTTATACGGAAAAGCAGAATGGACAGGTAAAGAGTTTTCGGTAATTGATACAGGCGGCTACATTCGTAACTCCGATGATATTTTTGAAGAAGAGATCAGAAAGCAGGTTGACATTGCAATGGATGAAGCCGGTTTGATTCTGTTTGTTGTGGACGTTATAAACGGAATAACGGATTTAGATGAAGCTGTTGCTGAGATTCTTCGCAAATCGAATAAAAAAGTTTTGCTTGTTGCAAATAAGGTTGATAATAACGCGCGAATATTAGATTCCAACGTATTTTACAAATTTGGTTTAGGAGATCCTATTTGTATTTCCTCAATAAATGGAAGTGGAACCGGCGAACTTCTGGATAAAATTGTAGAATTAATTGGTGATGAAAAGCCAGAAGAAGAGTTAGACATCCCGAAATATACAGTTGTTGGTCGCCCAAATGTTGGAAAATCTTCTTTGATTAACGCTTTAATTGGTGAAGAAAGAAATATTGTTACACCAATTTCAGGAACTACCAGGGACTCCATTTACACAAGGTATACTAAATTCGATCATGATTTTTATTTGGTAGACACAGCCGGAATTAGAAAGAAAGGAAAGGTTACTGAAAACCTTGAATTTTATTCTGTACTTCGTTCAATAAGGTCTTTGGAAAAAGCCGATGTTTGTTTGCTTTTAATCGATGCAACACAGGGAATGGAATCGCAGGACCTGAATATCATTAAGCTGATTCAGAAAAACAAGAAAGGACTGGTAATTCTTGTTAACAAATGGGACTTAATTGAAAAAGAAACAAATACTTCCAAAGAATATACGGAAGCTATTATGGAAAAAATTAAGCCTTTTGTTGATGTTCCAATAATTTTTACATCTGTAATTAATAAGCAACGAATCCATAAAGTTTTAGAAGAAGCTAAGATGGTTTACGAAAACAGAAAAAGAAAAATCACTACAGCAAAGCTAAACGACGTAATGCTTGAAGCAATAGAAACCTATTCGCCTCCTTCGGTAAAAGGGAAATTTGTTAAAATTAAATATGTTACTCAATTAAATACCTTTTATCCTTCATTTGCTTTTTTCTGTAATTTGCCTCAGTACATTAGGGAACCTTACAAGCGTTACTTGGAAAATAAACTACGCGAAAATTTTGATTTTACCGGGTGTCCGATCCAGATATATATGCGCAAAAAATAATATATGAGAAAAGCGGGAACTTTCATACTGTGTTTCTTGTTAGCAATATCTTGCGAAAAAACTGAAGATTACTCTGAGGTTCCTGCTATTGAATTTATAAGCTTTAAGGTAATTCCGGGCGATGGAGAATCAACAATAGCAGAAGGGATTCTTACTTTTTCTTTTGTTGATGGAGATGGAAATATAGGTTTTTCTGAAAATTTCTCAGACACAATAGTCAGTAATAATCAGATAGATTTTATTTATACTGAATTTTACAAGCAGGACGGCCAATTCATTGAAAAAACCGGAAATACCTATTATTTACCATATTTTGAACAAGGGATCTATAGAAAAAGCTTAAAAGGCACAATTGATATTTATTTTTCAAGAACAATTCTTTCTCCCGATACAGTTTATTATCAATTCCAGGTAATGGACAGAGACTTTAATTTAAGCAACATAGAAACAACACCTGAAATAATTTATTCTGAATTATTAGAACAATAATATTTAAATACTGTTATTAATGTGTTTTTATATTTTAAAATTCTGTTATGATCATAACTAAAGAAGTAAAAATGGCCGATTTAATTCATATGAATTATTTTGCCCTTTCTGTTTTAAATCGTTTTGGAATTGAATTGGGATTTGGAGATAAATCGGTTGAAGAAGTATGTAAACAAAATAATGTTGATTTGGGTTTCTTTCTGGATATAGTAAATACTTTTGTTGATCAGGATTATTTCCCAAAAAAGCATTTACAAACATTTCCTGTGAAACTTATTACTGATTATTTACAAATAACCCATAATGACTATAACGACAGTAATGTACCTGAAATTGAGGAATTAATTGAAAAAATGGTGGATTCGAACCAAACACAAAAGGATAATATTGTATTACTTAAAAAGTTCTTTAATGAATATAAAGAAGAGTTACAGAACCACATTAACCGAGAAGAAGAAGTTGTTTTTCCATACGCTCATGCCATTGAGGATGCATTTAACTCAAATAAAATTGATAAATCTGTTATTGAATTAATGCAGAATTACTCAATTGAGGTATTTCAGAATGAACATGATAATATTGAAGAAAAGCTTTTTGATCTAAAAAACATCATTATTAAATACCTGCCTCAACCTAAAGATGTAAAATTATGTAAAAAACTCCTGCACGAACTTTTTAGCCTGGAACAAGACCTAAACGATCATGCTAGAATTGAAGAAAAGGTCCTGGTTCCAAAAATAAGAGAAATGGAAGAAATCATTCATAAAAGGTTTTCTGAAGAAACAAAAAATGCCTAAATCTAACTTTATACTCATTGAACAATCATATATTATTCGAAAAGGACTTATATCTTTAATCGAAAAAATACCTAACACACAAGTTATCTCGCAAATAGATAATATTAAAGATATCGATAATATTCAAAACTATGATCCTGATTTCATTATAATTAACTCTAATCTCATAGATAAAGATGTATCGGATTATTTATCTAAGAATTTAGAAAATGTACAAGTTATATCCCTATCAAAAGATCACAACACCTCTTTTTCTGAAATAAACTGGATCGAAAATATACTTCTTAATGAAACTCAAAACTCGATCCTAAAAAAGATAAATAAATTAATAGGTAATCGTATTTCTAATATGCCGCAACGCTATACACCTGATGAAATTAGTGAACGCGAAGCAGACATATTAAGAAACATTGCATTGGGTTATTCCAATAAAGAAATCGCGGATAAGCTTTTTATCAGCACACATACGGTGGTTACGCATAGAAAAAACATAACCCGGAAACTAGGTATAAAAACCGTCCCGGGCTTGACTATTTATGCAATTTTAAATAAACTTATCGACTTAGGCGATACCAAATAATTATAACCTTACTCCCATAAATAAAACATCATCAACTTGTTGTAATTTTCCTCGCCACTCAGTAAAAGTTTTTAAAACATAATCCTGTTGAACTTCCATAGGTTTATCACAAACATCAGCAAGCATGTTTTTTACCCGGTCTAATTTAAACTTCTTACCCCTTGGCCCCCCAAATTGATCCGGATAACCATCAGAAAACATATAAATTATATCTCCCTTATGTAATTGGAAACCTACATTTTCAAATTGCTTCTCAGCTTTTGGATCTCCTCCAATCGAAGCTTTTGTTCCTTTTACATATTGCAACTCTTTGTCTTTATACAAAATTAATGGGCGCATTGCAGAAGAGAATCTCATGTAATGCGTATTTACGTCAATTTCGCATACAATTATATCCATACCATCATGTGCACGTTCTGCGTCAATGTTCTGATTTAATGTGCTTTGCAATTCCTTATCTAATTGTTTCAATACGTCGGATGGAGACTCAATATCTTTCCTTAAACAAATATCTTTAATTAAGGTTGTACCAATCATCGACATAAATGCTCCTGGAACCCCATGTCCAGTAGAATCGGCACAAACAATTAAGAATTTATCATTATTTACCTTATCGTACCAATAAAAATCTCCACTAACTATATCCCTTGGCTCATAATAAACAAAAGCACCCGAAAAATTCTCATTAATAGTATTTACAGAAGGTAAAATACTTTGTTGTATACGTTGTGCATAATTTATACTATCCGTAATATCCCGATTCTTAATCTCTAAGAGTTCCTTCTGCTCAACAACTTCCTTAGTTCTGGCATTTAACTCATTTTCCAGATATTCCTGTAAAGCTTTTTGTTTACGTTCTCTGTACTTTATAAAGAAATATATTGCTCCAACTCCAACTATCACGGAAAGAATTATAAACCACCAGGTCTTCCAAAAAGGGGGTTTAATGATAATTTTTATCTCGAAAGGTTCCTCAACACAATAACCGTCTGCATTGCAGGCCTTTAAAATAAATTTATAATTTCCATCTTCAATTCTTGGGTAATATACTTCTCGGTTATTTGTAACCTTTGACCATTCCAGGTCGTAGCCGTCGAGCATATATTGATATGTAACCCCTTCAGGGTTACTAAAGCTTAACCCAACATAAGAAATATTTAGCTTGTATACTTTATATGGGAGCTGAATTGGCTTCTTAAAATCTACCGGTTCATCAGAGAAAAGAACACTTGAAATATTAAGTCTGGGAGCTAATTTCACTTTTCGTTCCTTTGTGTGATCAAACATCACTAAACCATCGGTTGTTCCGGTAAGAATAACTCCATTACTTTGCTTAAAAACAGCGTTATAATTACAATCTCCGGTTATTCCAATTTCTGTTCCATACACTTTTATATCACCCGAACTTATATCAATACTACTAAGACCTAAACGATGTCCGATCCACACCCTGCCAACATCATCAGCAATAATACTATAGCAATAATTCGATTTTAGTCCAATGTCAGTTGAAAAATGCCGAATACTGTCTTGTTCAAATTTAAAAATACCATCACCATAAGTTGCTGCCCAGATATCCCCATTAATATCCTCTGCGATTGAAGTAAACTCAAAATTAATATTACTCTCAATCGAGTAATTTAACTCTGAATTTATAGAAAAAATTCCCTGACTCTTTGTTGCAACCCAAGTATTATTTTCTGAATCAATATAAATAAATTTAATATTGTTATGTGGTAAACCTTGCGAAGTATTATATAATTTTCTTTGACCAGTTTTTATATCAAACTCGAGTGCCCCATCTTCCGTTCCTGCCCAAATTTTTGATTCGCTTCCCGTTAAAGAGTTGATCTTATTTCCAAGTGAATTATTTGATTTATAAAATGAAACTACTCTATTTGAATTTGCTTTTAACTGATATATTCCTTCCACCTCTGTTCCAATTAAAAGATTTTCACCGCGATCTAAATAAAGTGCAACAACCTTGTCGGCTGGCAATCCATTACCGGCATTTATAACAGATAAATTATTAGTTTCCTTTTCAATTTTAGCAATAATACCTTCACCTCCCAGCCACAAATAATCATCTGATTCTGTAATAGACAACACATTTCCATTAAACAACTCAAGGTTTTTATAATGTAAAGTAAATGCTTCGTCAACCAGAAAAGCCAAACCATTGCCATACGTAGCGATCCAATAATTTCCTTCCCAATCTTGAAAAACCTGTTTTACAAAATTATTAGGTAATCCGTTTTTTGTGGAGTAATTAACAATATCAATATAGCTGAATTCTGTATCAACTTCCGGCATTAACTTATAAATACCATTACCAAACGTACTGATCCATAATGCATCATCTTTATCTTCTAATATGGCCTGTACATTCTCATAACTTAAATTATATTCTTCTCCCAGGTTTAGAATCTCATATGAATCAAATTTTTCTCCTTTTCTTTTTAGGAGGTAGAATCCTGAATCTTCTGTACCGATCCAGAATACTCCATCCGTGTTACTTTTATTAATGGTTTGAACTGCAATATAATCCAGCTCATTTATTTTATATTCTTCTTTAAATTCATCTTCTTTTAATGAATAAAGGCTTAGCCCACTTGAAGTACCTATAAAAAAAAGATTCATATCAGCCTGAAGTACTGAGTAAATTAAATTCCCGCTAAAAGCTTCACTAAACTTGGTAAGATTATACTCTTTATCAACTTTTATAATACCGTTATTTTGAGTAGCAATAAAAACATTTCCATTGTAATCACCTGTTATAGTCGTAATTGTACTACTAACATCTTCTAAATCTAAAAGCTTAAACTCAATACCGTTGTAATAAGTAACCTGCCCTGAGTTATGACCCAACCAAAGAACTCCTTTATCATCTAAATAACTTGAAGTTACGAATCCATTTGTTAGTGTGTCATTCTCTGCACTTACTACAAATTCATAACCATCAAATTTACATAACCCTGCTCCCGTTCCAATCCAAATAAAACCATCCTTATCTTCATTTACGGTATAAACAAACGGATGACTTAATCCTTCCTCAATTCCATATTCTTTGAATTGATACATTTGCCCATAAATATTCTGAACAAAAAATATCAAAATCAGGATGGTATTAAATTTAAGTTTTTTGCCACTCATAGTTTTCTAGTTTGATTTCTTCTTTACACCAATAGAGTATTTATACTTAGGTACTCCTCCAATTGGGATTGTATAAAATGGTAAAAGTTCACCATACTGGTTCTTTACCGAGATCACAACATTGTTGTTTTTAACCGGAGGTGATTTTCTTTTTATAAATTGAAAATCGAGGGAGGTATTTTTTTCTTCATCAAGAATAACAAATTCACTCTCTATCCATTCATCATCGCCTGATACTTTACACGGTAAGCCCGCACGACCAACCGAAACAACACGAATAATTCCATCATTATCCCAGTCAAAGTTCTTCTGAACAACTTTTATCGTTTTATCATCTATGTAAGGATAAATATGCGAAACTTCGTTAGGGTCATTATGCATTCTGAAACTGTATTCATAGGCAAAAGCATTTGCACCTTCAATGCGTTTGTTCTCCGTTTGAGAAGTACTCACAAAGTACTGATACATATTACCATCATCGCCTGTTACTCCTTCACAAATAATCTTGAATACGTAACCACCGTATTTTTCTACTAATTCCCCCTCGGTTGGGTTAAATGGACCAAAAGTATACCATTTATTATCGTATCGTGGATTTTCTCCAAAAACCTTCTTTGCCAAAAGGTTACCACTTTTATAATCTCCCACCGGATCAATTCCTTGCGCATCTTCATTCTCAAAAGATCCAACTCCTCCATAAATGGAATATTCCATTTTGGTATCCCAAAAACCATTAATTTCATCAACTTCTCCGCCACAATCCGGATCAAAAACTCTAATAAATATAGGACTTGTATGTTCTTTTGGAATTAAAACAAAAAATGTTTGTGAAAAATCATCATCGCCCCATGAGATATCCGCTTTATGTCCAAATGTCATAAGGTATGGAATATTTTCATCTTCGGCAGGAACAGGCTGTGCAAACATATTCACTGCAACTATCATTACAATCCAAAAAAATACTAATTTTTTCATACTCAATTTATTTTTAATTACCTCTTCTACCTCTTTCTCTTGAAGAACCAACAACTACAATATTTTTATACACACCTCTCTTTTGTGAATTTCCTTCTCTGTCTGATCTGCTTACAACTCCTAACTGAACTATGTAAGTTCCAATGGTTGTGTAAATATGCCTTGCTTCGATTCCCCGTGTTTTTCTGCCGTCACCAAAATCCCAATAATATTTATATATTTCAAAATCTGTAATATTCGTTTTTCTGCCGTCAAATACTACTTCCTGTCCCACCTCCACCGTATCGGGACAATTAATATAAACTTGCACAATATCCTCAATTTTAAGAGGATAAGTTGCTTGTGTATAAAAAACCTCGCCAGTTAATTTATCGATAACATTTAATTCCAGAGTATAATCACCAGGGCCACTAAAGCAGTGTTCTACCTCTAACCCTCTTGCCTTATAACCATCTCCAAAGGACCATTCATATTCTAGCATCGAAGTATCAGGATTTTCTGCCCCTTCCTCATAAAGAACGTAACAATAATTATTTTCTTCCTGACGTTGAGAATTCTCAAACATTGGATATAATGGTGTAAAAACATAAATATCATCTGATCTCCGTTGCCGGTCTGAGCTAAACATTCCAGATTTTTTAAATGCATCTATGATAAAGCCAAAATCATTATACCTGGTGTTTATAGGAGGATCCATGGCAATTGGTCTGTGCCATTCTCCATTTACTTGTTCAGTATAAAATATATCTAACCTTCCTTTTCCTTCATGTCCGTCCGAGGAAAAGTAAAGTCTGCCAGTACTATGAATAAATGGAAAATATTCATTTCCTTCTGTATTTACTGTTGGTCCCAAGTTTTGAGGAGCTCCCCAGCCTCCGCCTTGAGCCTCGCATACATAAATATCTGTTCCTCCAAATCCTCCATCCATATCAGAAACAAAAAATAAATACCTTTCATCTTCACTCAAGGAAGGGTGTGCGACATTATAATCCGAATCATTATATCTAAAAGGAGTTGGAGTACTCCAACCACCGGTTCTTCTACTGTATTTTGAATAATATATTCCTAATCTATTGTTCTTATCGATAAAATTACCTATTCGTTTTTTAACATTTAAATTTCTTGTAAAATACATTTCAGATCCACGACTATTAAAGGTAGCAGGTCCCTCATTAAGATGAGTACGAAATTCTTCATTAAAAGTCTCAGGATCTCCCCATTCATTTCTTCCAACCTCTTCAACTATAAAAATATCTAAAGCAGGTAAACTTTCTTTTTCATCCGTATAATCGATAAACATGGTATTTTTTCGATTTGAGCAAAATACAATATCTCCTCTAAAATATACCGGTGCAAATTCATCGTACTTATTTGTACTAAACGGTAACAAACTTACCGAATAATCTTGTGAACTTGCAGGAGTACTAATTACACCTAGCAATACATATAGCCATATTTTCTTTATTTTTGCCATATTAAAAATATCTGGGGCTTGTAGCTCTAAATTTATATTTGAACTCGTAACGTAAAATCACTTCTAATGATCCATTATGTTGACCTGATAAATCTCCGCTAGCAATATCGTATGCAACGCCTGCTCTAATTTGTTCTGTAGCCTGGTATTCAGCCATGATGACCCATTCGTCGTCTCTTCTGTAAGAAAAGCCTGCCCAAATTGCATCGTATAAAATAAAATTTAAACTTCCATCTATTTGATATGTGTTTTCTAATCGGTACCTAAATAAAACAGATGGTTTTAATTTAACCTTATCACTTAATTCGAATAAATATCCTCCTGTAACTAAGAAATCATAGTTGTTTGGTGATACTGACATTTTCTTTTGTGAACTTTCTATTTCGTATGATAATAATTTCGGCACAGATACTCCAACAAAGTAATTTTCGCTATAATAATAAACTCCAAAACCAGCATTTGGGAATATTTCCGATTCATTTTCTAAAAGTAAATCATTTACTTCTCCCTCCGGATTAGCATTTATATCCGCATAATCCCCTTGAAAAAACGTTGCTCCTGCTCTTAATCCTAATGAGACTCTTCCATTCCCAAGTTGAAATCTAAAAGCGTAGTTCCCAAATATGTCATAATAGTTAGTTACACCAATTTCTTCATGAAATAAGAATAAACCTACTGCATTTTTTTCATCTTTAAATGGAGCATGGCTACTTAATGTTTGAGTAACCGGTGCGCCTTCAAATCCCATCCATTGGTTACGATATAATATAATGTTACTAAAAGATTCACGGCTTCCGGCATAAGCCGGATTAATTGCTAATCCATTTACCCAATACTGACTATAAATTGGCTCATACCTTTGCCCAACCTTTAAACTACCATCCTGACTTAATCCCAATAATGGTATTAAAATAAAAAACCCTATGTATTGTAATTTCTGCATTAAAAGCGTTTAAGCACAATAAATCCTGTTTCAGTAACTGTACCTGAAGGTTTATATTTATAGAGTACAAAATAATATGTATCTTCAGATAAATCTTTTCCATCATTATTTTTACCATCCCAACCTTCCTGGTTAGAATAGTTATCCAATCTGAAAACTTCCGTTCCCCAACGATTATAAATTATTAATTCGTTTCTATAATTTTCATTCAATCCATAAACAAAAAGAACATCATTTACACCATCGCCATTAGGTGTAAATCCGTTAGGCACAAAAGTAAAATCTCTCACTTCAACTTTACGGGTAATTGTGGTATCCAGGCAGACTCCTTTTTTCACATACCATTCTACCGTAAATTCTCCTACTCCTGATTCCTCCGTCCACGCGTAGTTTGCTTCATTTTCCAAACTATCACCAATTGTAATGAAACTGTTATCCGTTCTCCATACACTATAAATTACCTCACCGAAACTACTGTTTCTATAGTTTCCCTTAACAGGCAGTTCCAGTACATTAAAAATAATAGTGTCGACATCAACATTAGCAATAGAATCATCAGGACTAATAATTTGGACATTCGTTAGATTTTCGTACATACTAATTTCTACTGTATCTGCATCCTGGCAATTCCAATTTGATTTTGACCAAATGTAATTGTAAGTTAAAGCTGAATCAACCGTAATAAATGGATTCTCTATCTCCGTATTCGAAAATATTGTTGTTCCATCGGCAGGAATTTGAGTCCATATTCCATTCCCAAAAATTGGAGTTGCAGATAAGGTATAAGATAATGAACAAACCTCATCATCGATTCCGGCAAAAGCTGTTGGAATTCCATATGCCATTACCACATCACTTCCGGTAATATCTACTGCCTGGCAAGTACTATCATCCACCACCGATACGATCGTATAATCAAATTGCATGCTTTCAACATCCGAAACAGGATTAACAATTTCTGTAAAAGAGTTTGTTGTATTTATATTATTAATATTATAAGACGAAAAACCGTCGCTATATGTTAATGTATATGGCTGAACACCTGAGGTTATTTTAAACTCGAGAGAAGTAGCATCACCACTGCAAACCGTATCAAGATCATTTGTTATTACAGCAATAGGTAAAAGATTAATATTGACTTCTATTGTATCACTTATGCTGGAACAACAATCATCCTGACCTGACACCACTAATCTTCTATAAAAAATCGTATCTGTTAATGCCCCAGGTTGATAATCCTCATTTGTTCCGTTTGCAACAACATTGCTCCAGGAAACTCCATCCGTACTTTCCTGCCATTGATATCTATATGTTCCATCTCCATTAGTTGGTGTAGAGCCATTTATTAGCTCCGGTTGAGTATTATAGCAAGTATAAATCTTGGAACCGTTTTCAATAAAGTCATTACTTATTGGAAGTAACACATTTATTCTGATAGAATCGCTAATATCAATACAATCGTCAGATTGCACAGTTCTTCTATAATATGTGGTTTCAATAAGGTTTGAAGGCGCAAAATCTTTTCTTAATGAATCATTTATAACCGCCCAGGGAGTTCCGTCAGTTCTTTTTTCCCAATAATAAGCATAAGTTCCATCGCCTTTATCCGGCAAGGCTCCAATAATTTCATCAGGAATCTGACCCTCACATATTTCTTGATTTTCGGAAATAACATTGTTTGATATTTGAGGCAAACCAATAATTTCAATATTGGAAGTTGTATCGTAACAAGCCCCGGATTTAACTATACGTCGCACATAGGTTGTATCCAAAACCGTTCCGGGTAAGCAAATGGTATCATTTAAGAGTAATACAGAAGACCAAGAACCCTGATCAGTTCTTTGCTCCCAAAAATATTCATACGTAAAATTATCACCACCACTATCCAGTTGGATTCTTGTTCCTGTTATTGTATCTGCTTGATTACCTACACATATTATTAAGTCATCTCCAAATATATTATTATTAACGATTCGTTCCTGAACAATTATTTGTATAATATTCCCTTTATCCGTAACAGCAGCAGACTCCACAATTCGCTGATAATATGTTGTATCTGATAATGCTGGTGGCTGGTAATCTTTACTGGTTGCACCAGCTATTTGCGTCCAGTTTTCACCATCAGGGCTATCGTACCACTCGTAAGAATATGTTCCGTCTCCTCCACGAGGTTCTGTACCAGAGATTAAATTTGGAACTTGGTCTTTACATATTACCTGATCATCAGAAATCCAATTAAATAAGAAACCAGTTAATGGTACATCTGTTCCGGCTTCAGGAAAACCTTCAGCTCCCGGTTCTGCTTTATGTCTTTGAATATCAGGAAATAAATTTTCAGCATAACCCGAATTACCAGGTTCTGCATCAAAATCCGGAATAGCTTTATAATACACAACCGGTCCGCCACCTCCGCCACCTCCAGGTCCAGATTGCTCATGAATTGCCACTCTACCGCCATTTCCACCATTGGTAGATATTCCAAAATTGCCTTCAATGTATTCAACATCAAAAACTACTCCACCTCCGGCTCCACCACCTCCGGCAGAAGCAGTAGCAATATCCATAACACTCTCTCCCTCCGCCAGTATACTATCTCCATTAGATTTTATTACTTTTGCAATTATAATGACTATTCCACCACCATTTCCACCGGCTGTGGCCACAAATCCATCGGAATAAGTTCCCGAGCCTCCACCTCCTCCCATAAATATCGTATTATCGTCTATATAATCCTTTAAACCAAAACCTCCGGTACCTCCTAATGCATTCCAGTACTTTTCACCACCACCACCGATATAATCCGGACTATCTTCAAAAGCCGGTGTAGTGCAAACAGATACATCTTCCTCCCCTCCAAAACCTCCTAAACCGG
The DNA here is from genome assembly GCA_028282585.1 of Bacteroidales bacterium. GTDB lineage: Bacteria > Bacteroidota > Bacteroidia > Bacteroidales > UBA12077 > UBA12077. Next base: position 17,783 of record JANQHR010000081.1, read on the forward strand.
AACTACCACCGCCGCCACCACCAGAAAACCTGGCATTACCTCCTCCTCCTCCATTGGCCCATTTACCAAATCCTTTTCGATATGTAGTATCAAAGCTTGCAATACCTTCTGCTTTGAATCCTGCGCTTATTGTATCACGGCTTTCTTTAAAACTATTTGAACTATAAACCAGAGAATCTCTACTTGCACAATTATCTCCATAACTTAAAAAATCATAATAGAATGGCTGTGCTCCCTTAAATCCTTTTCCTGACACGTCGATAGAATCATTTAGGAACAAGGTATCGCCAACCATAAGAACCACAATTCCACCTGTTCTGTCAGTATGATCCCATGGTTTACAAGTTATAGTACCATCTACAACCGCACTTTTATAAGAAGGAACCCTAATTATTTGTACAAATTCGTCAATATCATAATCATTACTAAGAATTGCTTTTAAAATTAACCTGTTTCCTTCAACTTCTTGAACTAAAATAATTTCATATTTTCCTGCTTCTTTTATTTGCGTTCCACTAACATCTCCGAATAAATATGGAAAACCAACTACATTAGGATTTGCCCCCTTTGCCTGGTAGATCATTATAGTATCATTTTCACCAAATAATGATGGATTAGAAACTTCAATGGTATCTTTAGTAGGATAAATAGAATCTACCGCAGCATATGAATTAATTATCCCTGAAATGGATGTTTGAGAAAAACCCAGGTGAGATATAAAAATAAAAAAACCAATAATTAATATGGTTAAATTCTCCCTTTTCAAAGCTTTAAAAAGTTATATTTTCTTATAAACGGTTCAATATATAACAAATATATAAATAATTTACATGAATTAAGTAACTTTTTACTAAATAAAAACCAGGATAAAATCTAGTAAACACCTGTTTTATATTGATTTAAGAATAAATCATAATTTAGGCTATTTACTAACAGCTTGATAGAATATTTTTCTACGATTGTTTATAAATGGGAAAAGTAACATAAAACGTGGTTCCGATATCCATTTTTGTTTCGTACCAGATATCACCTCCGGCATTTACAATAATATTTTTTACAATAGCTAAACCCAATCCCATTCCACTAGTTTTAGTTGTAAAATTAGGTATAAAAAGCTTTTCTCTTAATTCTTCTGGAACTCCTGAGCCGTTATCAGTAATACTAATTTTAACTTTATCCCTAATTTCCTCAACATTTATTTTTATAACTGCATTTCTTCCCTTTGGAACAGCTTGTATTCCATTCTGAATTAGGTTACTAAAAACAATTAAAACCTGTTCTTTATCCGCATAAACATACAACTCTTCAATACCATGAAAATCATTTTCAAACCTCACATTTTCAGTACTTTCTAATAAATTAATAGAGTCGGAAAGTTTGGCTATAATATTTACCTCTTCTGCTCTGGCTCTTGGCATTTTTGCAAAATTTGAAAATTCAGTTGCAATGTTTGATAAATTATTTATTTGGCTAATAAGTGAATTAGAGAATTTTTCTAAACGTTTATCAAAATCCGGAATTCCGTCATTCCAAGCTTTTTGCAAATACTGAACAGAAAGTTTCATTGGAGTAAGAGGATTTTTAATCTCATGAGCAATTTGTTTTGCCATTTCTCTCCAGGCAGATTCTCTTTCAGATTTTGCCAGTTTTTCTGCATTATCAGAAAGCTCACTTACCATTCTGTTATATTCACGAATTAAGCTACCGATTTCATCATTGCTTGCATAATCAATTGGTTCATTTTGTTTTCCCAGATCAATTGCACGAAAACGTTCCTGAATGAGCTCCAATGGTTTTGTAATATTATTTGAAACAAAAATAGCTACTACTATAGACAATAAAATTAAAAAGAAATAAATATTGACCACCGCAACGACAATTGTATAAATTTCCTTTCTTAATTCGCTTTGTTTAGTAAAATAAGGTAAATTAAGATATGCCAGCAACTCGTTATCATCATTTTTAAACGGAACATAAGCCGAATAATAACTTAATTCGCCAATAGATTCTCTATGAATATATTTTCCGCTTTTATTTATTACCATTTGTTTGTAAGCATCGATATCCATTTTGTTACCCATGAGTCCTTTCTCAAACACCTGTGATCTTGAAGATGCCAGGAGATTTCCTTTTACATCATATAAATTAATATCTATATAAAATACGTTGGAAAACTTTGTGAGTAAATAGTTTAGATAATCGGAGTATTCTTCGTTTAATTCAAATTCACCACCCAACTTATGCTCCATCTCTACCAGTACAGATTGTATCTTCTCACCTATACTTTCATATAAATTTCTTTCAAACTGATTAATATTATAATATATAGTACCAAATCCGACAATTATAAGAGAAAGAAGCAAGACTCCTATCATCGAAAATTTGATCTTATTTTTAAAATCATAACTAAACCCCTTAATATTATCAGGAAACCTTAACCCAAACATTATAAGAGTGTATAAGATATAATAAAAAACAAAAATGTAAGAGAATGAAGCCAAAATGTCAACAAATCTGGATTTTGTATTACTTATAACAATTTTAGTAGATTCATCAATTCTATAAATCAAATGTTCATAATCTATGTCGCTTGTGAAAAAATACTCTTCATCGGCCCTCCAATAATCTGGAAATGACAATTGATATGAAAAATCCCCTGAACGAGTCATTAAGTCACCATTTTCATACTTAGCATATGAGTAATCGCTAAGAACAGTTGATTTTGTCATCCTGCTATCAAGTAATAATTCAGGGTACCCTAGTTCTTGACTAACTAATTTTGAATCAATATATATGTATAAGGAAACTTCGTTGTCCCATCCAGGTTTATCATAGGTAAACTGACCAATATATCTGATAGAACCTCCTACTCCGCTTATAAAATAAAATCTGCTATTTGGAAGCTTGGTTCCTTCAGTTTCAAATAACTCTTTAAAAAAATCATAACAATGATAGATTTCAACACTGTTTTCTAATTCTAATGTTAAATCTTCTATTGGATTACAAAGTGTAATATCCAAGTCATATTTTCTAAAATAACCGCTAAAATATGTCATTTGAAGATGTTCTATAATAGCTCCTTTGTTTTGGTGATGCCAGGTAAGCAGATCTCGAACTACAGTATCCTGTACAATCTCCAATTCAATGCTTTCCAATAACATTTCAGCAATTTGATCATGCTCATTTGCTAGATTTAAAGCCAGTACTTTCCGAGTTTCCTTATCTTTTCGATCGCTGGTTATAGTTATAAATATCACAGTATAAAGAGCAAAGACCAACAATACTAATATAAGTATAGGATATGTGTATGATTTTTTATATAAACGAACAAAAGCGATATAAAACATTAAAACAGCATAAAAAAGCACAGTTAAAATATACTGTTGTAATGAAAAAATAAATACGATTACAACCAGTACAATTAAGATAGGTATAAATAAAAAAGTAAAATCTTTTAAGCTTAAAGTGTTTCTTAAATACTTAAAGATTTTATCAATAAATAAAAATACAGAACCTAAAAGCAGGACTATAATTAAAAACCCAAACAAACTATAAATTGATAAATCAAAAAATTGATATACATCAAAATTAATGCTTGAATGTAATATCAAGCTTTCCAAATAAAAATGGATTAATGAAAAAAGAAAAATGGAGCAAAACAGAAATGAAAAAAACAGAGAATATTTGAAAATTATTTTTTTTGGGATCTTTAATTTAAAATCTATATAAAATATAAGAAATACTGAAAATACAAAAACCGCATGTAAAAGTAGGTCGCCAAGAGATGGAACCATCATTGAAATAGCAAAATGATGTGGTTTGAATAATTCTAATTGTCTAAATACGTTTGGGAAATGATATTCTAACATAAGGTACCTTAATAAGACAAGGAAAAACATTAGACCTAGAATTATAAAATTTCGTAATCGATCATGCCTGATTCTGGAAATATAAACACGAAGCATTAAAAACATAAAAAGCAATGCTACCAGGTAAAATATCGAAGAGATATAAACATTTGTCTTATTATAAATTAAGTTTGAGGTTAGTCTAAGAGAGAACAAATAATTATCGTAATGATCATTAATTTTAAAACCATCTGATTCCTCAAGTCCGATATCAACTGGAATCTCTATATTATAATCGGGAAAATACTCGCTCTTTATAAATTCATTCTGATATGAATATTCATTCTTAATAAGAATTAATCCGAACAACTCATAATCATCTATATAGTTATGTCTTATTATAAACCATCCGTTTTTTAATTTTGCAACATCACTATACAATTGATTATCAACAAAATTATTTTCAACAGGCACTAAATTATCGGTCCAAAAAACCAGGGAATCCGCGGAATACCCTAAAAAAATTATCCCCTCTTCCTCATACATTTCATTTGAAACAAAATCCTGACGATGCATTAACTCTTTTAATGTTAAAGAATCTAGATGAACCTCTATTTGGTTTAGTACATCATCAACTTTTTTAGTTTTTTCTTTGATCAGTTTCTGAACACTTTTAAACTCCTCCGTTTCATCCGGTTGATATCTAATATTTTGCTCAAAAACCCATCCTAGAAAAAACATTAAAATGAATCCTATGATATACCTGTTTTTTATAATGAATTGAATAAATTTCATATTTCTGTTTACAATAAAACGTAAAGTAGTAAATATAATTTCTTTTTTTAAATATGATGATAAGGTTCGCCTTTTATGATACTCATAGCTCGGTATAACTGTTCAACAAAAATTAAACGGACCATTTGATGAGAAAATGTCATCTTTGATAATGAAATTTTAATATTTCCTTTTTCATGAACTTGTTTTGAAAAACCGTAAGGTCCCCCAACAATAAAAACCAAGTTCTTTAACCCCGTAATCATTTGCTTTTCAATGAATCTTGAAAAATCAACGGAAGAAAACCCTTTACCCTTTTCATCCAGCAAAACCACAAAATCTCCAGAATTTAGCCGATTTAAAATTAGCTCCCCTTCTTTTTTCTTTTGCTGCTCTTCAGATAGATTTTTAGTATTTTTTAAATCGGTAATAATGATAAAATCGAAGGACAAATAATGCTTTAACCTATTAACGTATTTTTCAATACCCTGCTTTAAATAACTCTCGTCTGTTTTACCAATTAACAAAAGTTTAATTTTCATATGGAAAATTCAGTTTTTTTATTTGTCTTTTTTTTTTAATTTTCGCAAAATAAATCACTAAATTGTAAGAATTGGCACAATTTATGGTTTATTATTTGCGACAACATATCGCAAACTTAAGAAGATTTAAAATGAAAACCTTGAAAAAAGCGTTACCATTAGTTATTCTATTCTCATTTGTTTTCAACTCAGGAGCCTTTACTTTAAATGAAGAGGTCCCACGTGATATAGCAATAGCTTTTCGGGTTGGAAATGCAGAAGTACTTGCTCGCTATTTTAATAATACAATTGAACTAGTGCTTTTGGATACGGAAGATGTTTATAGCAAAGTTCAAGCAGAACAGATAGTAGATAATTTCTTTATTGAATACTTTCCAAAAAACTTTGAATTTATACACCAAGGAGGAAAAGGAGAATCTAAATTTGCGATAGGTAAACTTGAAACTTTTAATGGTACTTTTCGGGTAACAATTTTAATAAAACAAGAAGGGGAAAAACAGCTTATACATCAACTCAGAATTGAAACTGAAAATGAATAACAAATTTCTTGATGATCTAATAAAAATTGCAATTGCAGAAGATATTGGTGATGGCGACCATTCATCTCTTTCATGTATTCCGGCAACCGCAAAAGGTAAGGCCCAGCTCTTAATTAAACAAAAAGGCATTTTAGCAGGAATGGAAGTTGCAAAAAAAGTCTTTAATAAAATTGACTCTTCTTTAAGTTTTGAACAATTTCTTTTTAATGGAAATGAAATTAACCCAGGCGATAGAGCTTTTATAGTAGAAGGTAAAATTCAGTCAATTTTGCAAGCTGAACGACTAGTACTTAATATTATGCAAAGAATGAGCGGTATTGCAACAACAACAAAAATGTACGCTGATAAACTTGCAGGCACAAAAGCTAAAATCCTTGATACAAGAAAAACTACACCAGGATTAAGGTACTTAGAGAAGCTAGCTGTTAAAATAGGAGGTGGAGAAAATCACAGAATGGGTTTATACGATATGATCATGCTTAAAGATAATCATGTTGATTTTGCCGGAGGAATTGAAGCTGCTATTACAAAAGCAAACGAATACCTGGAAAATAGTAATAAAGATCTAAAGATTGAAATTGAAGCTCGAAATTTAACAGAGGTAAAAGCCATAATAAATTTTGGCGGTGTTGATCGAATCATGCTAGATAATTTTAATTATGATGATACAAGGGAAGCAGTTAAGTTAATTAATGGACGATTTGAAACCGAATCTTCCGGAGGAATTACCTTAGATACTATTAGAGAATATGCTGAATGTGGCATTGACTATATATCCGTAGGAGCTTTAACTCATCAAATAAAAAGTTTGGATATGAGCTTAAAAGCTATTTAATTTACGGTAGTGAATTAAGTAAATATTCAAAATGCCTGAAATTAATAGAAGTAATTCCTTTTTAAAGAATAGAATCAGAAAATTTAAAGATTGGGGCAAAAAAGTTTCTATACCTGGCTTTGATAGAGTTCCTATTTATTATGTGGTTAAGTTCTTTATTTCCGGTGCTAAAAATGGATATTTAGCAACCCGAGCCTCTGCAATTGCATTTAATTTTGCCTTGGCTATTTTCCCAACTATGCTATTTATTTTTACTCTAATCCCATTTATACCGGTAAGAAATTTACAAATTGAACTATTAGAGTTAATGCAAGATTTTTTACCGCAAAATGCATTTCAATATTTTGAGTCAACATTAATTTCTGTTGTAACGGTTAAAAAAATTGGTATTTTTTCATTCGGGGCATTAGCAAGTCTTATATTTTCCACCAATGCAGTGCACGCTCTTATTCAGGCGTTTAACAATACATATCATAACATTGACACTCGTAACTGGACCGCGATAAGGATTGTATCAACATTTTTGGTTTTCACTATATTTATTCTCATAGCGACATCGGTTTTATTAATTACATTCGGTCAATTTTTTCTTCAAAAACTAGTGGAAGCAGAAATACTGCAAATGAACATCATATATTATCTCATTACTATTACTAAATGGGTTGTGATTTTTGCATTATTCTTTTTTTCTATTTCGTTTTTATATTATTTTGCCCCTGCAAAAAAATCCGAATGGAAATTTATGTCATCAGGGTCAACTCTTGCAACAATTTTAGCACTTTTATCTTCGTTAGGTTTTTCGTATTTTGTAAACAATTTTGGGCAGTACAATAAATTATATGGCTCCATCGGAACAATTATGGTTGTATTATTATGGTTATATCTTAACTCCTTTGCTCTAATACTGGGTTTCGAGTTGAATGCCAGTATAAACAATGCTCGACTTGAAAATAAGTCAATTTAAATGCTTTGATATGGATAAAAATTACGACAAAATAAGAAATGAATACAGGCAAAAACCATTTGGTAAAAAAATTGCAGAACGTGATCCGTTTAAGCAATTCAGTGACTGGATGGATATAGCTATGGATTCTGGAATTAAAGAGCCAACTGCGATGGTTTTAGCAACTGTTGGTAAAAATATGCAACCTTCGAACAGAATGGTTTTATTAAAAGAAATAAGAAATAATACTTTTATTTTTTACACCAACTATGATAGTAAAAAAGGTCAACAGATTGACGAAAACCACTTTGGAAGTCTCCTCTTCTTTTGGTCTGAGCTAGAAAAACAAATTCGTATTGAAGGTAGAATAGAGAAAACTCCAAAGGAAATATCAGAAGAATATTACTTAACCAGATCAGCTAAAAGAAGGATCGGAGCATGGGCCTCTCCTCAAAGCAAAGAAATTCCCAATCGAAAATTTCTTGAGGATAAACAAGCTGAGTTTGAAAAGAAGTTTGAAGGAAAACCAATTCAAAAACCTTATAATTGGGGTGGATATATGCTTATACCGTATACCATTGAATTTTGGCAAGGCAGACCAAATCGATTGCATGATCGAATTGAATATTATTTAGATGATAATGAATGGAAAATAAGAAGACTTGCACCTTAGTAACTTTTAAAATTTCAGAAAATTAACAATCAAACTCAAAATAATATACCCAAACTAAATACTTTTGGTGGAGTATTTACGCCTTCCCTTTTAACTATTTTAGGCGTAATAATGTACTTACGTTTTGGATGGGTTGTTGGCAATGTTGGATTAACAGGTACCTTAATCATTGTTACTCTTTCAACCTCAATTACTTTTTTAACCGCACTTTCAATTGCCGCAATTGCAACTAATGCACCAGTTAAAGGTGGAGGTGCTTACTTTTTAATTAGTCGATCTTTAGGTATAGAGATTGGCGGAGCTATTGGAATACCTTTATTTCTTGCACAAGCTTTTTCTGTAGCACTCTATATAATTGGTTTTTCAGAAAGTATAGTTGCCATTTTTCCCGGTGTTGATATAAAGCTAATTGGTATTATTACAACCATACTTCTTGGAACTCTTTCTTTATTTTCGACCAAAGCCGCTATTCGTGCACAATTTATTATTTTAGGTGTTATTGCATTATCATTATTATCACTTACGTTTGGAAGACCTATAGAAAATACAGATGTTCAATTGTGGGAAGTGCCTGCATCAAGTGCCGAAAATTTCTGGAAAGTATTTGCAGTATTCTTCCCTGCTGTTACTGGTATTATGGCAGGAGTGAATATGTCAGGCGATCTTAAAAACCCATCAAAGTCGATCCCCAAAGGAACATTCCTGGCAATTGGTGTTGGTTTTGTAATTTATATGGTTTTACCAATTATCCTTGCAAGCAGAGCTGACACAAAGACTCTGGTTGAAAATCCTATGATAATGCAAAAAATTGCTTTCTGGGGTGGAGCTATTCTATTAGGAGTTTGGGGTGCCACTCTTTCTAGTGCAGTTGGTAGTTTATTAGGAGCTCCAAGGGTTTTACAAGCTTTAACAAACGACAATGTTATACCCCGGCAATTTTCGTTTTTAGGGAAAGGTTCAGGAAAGGAGCAAATCCCTCGAGCTGCAACAATCTTTACGATCATTTTAACATTAATACTAGTTTACCTGGGAAATTTAAACACCATTGCTCCTATTCTTACTATGTTTTTTTTAACTACATATGGTATTTTAAATATTACGGCGGGTATTGAAAAGTTAGTAGAGAGTCCATCATTTAGACCAAAGTTCAAAGTTCACTGGGTTTTTTCATTGTTAGGAACAGTTGGATGTTTTGCAGTTATGTTCTTAATAAATCCAATCGCAACAATTATTGCAATATTATTTATTAGTGTTGTTTACACATGGCTTAGAAGAAGAAACCTAAAAACGACATGGGGGGATGTGCGAAGTGGAATGCTTTTACAAATTATCAGGTATGCTCTATTACGATTAGAAAAAGACATTAATCCAAAAAGTTGGCGACCAAATATTTTAGTTCTTTCGGGCTCTTTATCAAAAAGATGGCATTTAATAGATTACGCAAACGGAATAACTCAGGAAAAAGGACTATTTACTATAGCAACAATTCTTTCCGAAAAAGAAGTACCCCAGGAAAAGATAAATGATTTTGAACAACGAATTATTGACTATATTAACAATAAGAAAATTCGTGCACTTGTAAGGGTTACGCGTGCCGAGAACATATTTCCCGGCGCAATTCAACTAGTTAATTCATACGGACTTGGGCCACTCGTCCCTAATACAATATTACTCGGGGAATCGAAAGTTGATGATCATAAAAAAGAATATGCTGATATGATTAATCATTTCTTCAAATCGAAACGAAATATTATCATCATGCAAGATTTTGTTTCTAAGGATTTTAGGAATAAAAAAGTAGTTGATATTTGGTGGGGTGGTTTAAAAGGTAACGGAGGACTAATGATGATTCTTGGATATTTAATGCATAACAGCCCATACTGGAGAGATATCCAAATAAATATAAAAATGCTTGTAAAAACCGAAGATGCAGCCAAGCTTGCTCAAAAAAACCTAACTAACCTGTTATCAGGAATGCGGGTAAACTTTAGAACAAAAGTACTGGTATCTAAAAACGAATCATTCTGGAATATTCTTAAAATTGAATCTTCCAATTCTGATTTGGTAATGCTTGGATTAAAAACTCCCGATGATAACTTCGCAAAATATTTTGATAGCTTGAAGGAAAATACCAAAAGTTTGAAAAGGAAGATTTTCGTTCTTGCGTCCCAAGACATCGAATTCAAAGATGTACTAAATTAAAAAAGCGCACTTAAAAAGTACGCTTTAGATTTTATAATTGGCAAGTTTATTGACAATGTAAGTATTTCATTACCAATTCTCTTAACTCTTCTTCTTTACCAAACAATCTTTCACTTAAATCTTTATCTTTATAAGACTTAAGCTCGTTAGCAACCTGATCAAGTGTTCCTGCAGGGAAGATACCATTCTTTTCAAAAAAATCACGTTTTTCTATTAACTTATCTGCAGATTCCCAACAAGATTGTGGCAAATATTCAAGCTTCTCTAATTTATCTTTATGAGCTTCATCAAAAATATTTACATCCATATAAAGCTTTTCAGCCATATCCAATGCATTAGGCATTTCCAATCCATGCTGAGCTGCAACCACTATACCAGCCATAAATAAATAAATATTTGCAGAACCATCGCCAGATCTTAATTCCACAGTCTGTTTACCGGGAACGTAAGGAATTACACCTGTTTCTTGAGGATTAGCATTTTTAATCATACTTGTATCTGCTATCCATCCTAATGGAACTCGAACCAAAACAGAACGGTTTCTGTCCCCCCAACAAATATTTGTTGGTGCCTCCTGATGAGGAACTAATCTTAAATACGAAGTTGGTATAGTATTTCCAAATGCCGTTAACGGAGCAGCCAAATCTAATATTCCCGCCACCATTTTTTTAGCTTCAGGACTTAAACCTTCACCTTCAACCATCATATTACAACCATCCTTCTCAATTAGCATATGAACATGTAATCCGCTTCCAGCCTTGCCAACTGTAATTTTTGGAGCAAAACTGATGTTAACACCATATTGGTCTCCAAGCATTCTTAAAATCCATTTTGCAATTACTAATTGATCAACTGCATCCTGTGGATCAACTGGTAAGAATTCAATTTCTTGTTGTTCATAAAGCATATCTCCGCTTTCAAAGTTTCCAACTTCCGAGTGTCCGTATTTAATTTGCCCACCACACTGCGAAATTAAACTCATTGCCTCTTTACGAATATGACCATTTTTTGTAAACGGTGGAGATTCATGGTATCCTTTTTGATCAACTCCCGGATACATATCTTCTTTCTCACTAACTACATAATATTCCAACTCCCCCATCGCCTTAAAATCATATCCGGTAGATTTACGAAATTCTTCAGTTGCTTTTCTTAGGATATGTTCAGGTGCACTTTCTAAAGGCTCTCCTTCTCTTGTATAGAAGCTACATAAAATGTCTAAAGTTGGATAATCTGAAAATGGATTTACAAAAGCTGTTTTAAATCTGGGGATAACATATAAATCGCTTGATCCAGCTTCGATGTATGAAAACAAGCTTGATCCGTCAACTCTTTCTCCGGTTGAAAATAAGTCTTCCAAATGTTGTTTACTGTTTAATACAAAATTTAACGATTTTAACTTTCCATCTTCTCCAACATAACGGAAGTTAACCATCTCAATTTCGTTTTCTTCAATAAAATAGATAATATCCTGACGTGTAAATTCAGATGCCGGTTTCTTTAAAAACTGAACCAATGGGTTCGGATTTAATCTAATTTCTAATTCTTTCATGTGCTATTGTAGTTTTATTATTTTAACCTTAATCTTTCTTATTTAGCAATACTCAAAATCATCCTTTTTATTTCTCCTGCTTGGAATACTTGACTCACTACTTTCAAAATCTTTAAAGTTGCATAAAGGTCTGTAGTTTTGTTTCATTAAAAAAGGACTACTAAACTAATGAGAAATCTTTAAAAGTCAATAGCTTGTAGCCCCTTAAAAATATGTTTATTAATATAAAATCTATTAATATCTGATTATCAGCAATGAATTAATCAGGTTAAACTCGCAATTCTTTCTTCCAAAACTTTAATTTTAGCTTCTGCATCTTCCTTTTTCTTCTTTTCAACGTTTACAACCTTTTCAGGTGCATTGTTCACAAAACGTTCATTGCTAAGTTTCTTCATTACTGAATTCAGAAATCCTCTATTATACTCTAATTCTTCTTTTAGTTTCTTTAATTCTTCTTCAACATCAACTAAATCTCCTAACTCAATATAGAACTCCGCGGATTTGACCATAAAAGTAACAGCACCTTCAATTTTAGTATCTATAGTTCGAATATCAGATAAATTAGCCATTTTAATGATAATGGAATCGTACTTTCTTTCGTAATCACCTTTTATTTTTAATGATAGAGTTTCTTTTTGAGCTATATTATTTTCATTTCGGATATTTCTCACACCAGAAATAATTTCTTTAACAGATTCAAATGCATTAATTATTTCATCATTATAAGGCTCTGATTCTGGCATTTTTTCAATCATTAAACTCTCTCCATCCTTTCGGTTTTCCATTAATTGCCATAATTCTTCTGTAATAAATGGCATAAAAGGATGTAAAAGTTTTACCATAATATCAAAAAAGGATAAAGTTTCTTCGTATGATGCCTGATCAATTGGTTTTTGATAAGCCGGCTTAACAAGCTCAAGATACCAGGATGAAAACTCATCCCAGAATAATTTGTAAACCGCCATTAGCGCGTCCGAAAGTCTGAACTTTTCATATAAATCATTTATGGATTCAATTTCACTATTTAACCTGTGCTTAAACCATTCAATTGCCTGTTTAGCAGATTCCGGCTGTTCGATTGTTCCATCAACGTGCCAGCTCTTAACCAAACGGAATGCATTCCAAATTTTATTTCCGAAATTACGGCCTTGTTCAGAAAGAGGGTAAGTGTTTTCTCCTGTTTTTGAGTTTTCCTTAATATCAAATAATAAATCACCTCCTGCCGGCGAACATAGTAACATTCCCACTCTAACTCCATCAGCTCCATAGTTTTTTATTAATTCAAGAGGGTCCGGTGAATTTCCAAGAGATTTAGACATTTTTCTTCCCAAACCGTCTCTCACAATGCCTGTTAGGTAAACATTCCTGAAAGGTTTCTCTTCTTTATATTCGTATCCGGCAATAATCATTCTTGCCACCCAGAAAAACAATATCTCCGGAGCAGTAACCAAATCATTGGTAGGATAATAATAATTGTAATCTTTATTATCAGGATTGTTTATTCCATCAAATACAGAAATAGGCCACAACCAAGATGAAAACCATGTATCTAATACATCTTCATCCTGTCTTAAATCAGCTATAGTAATATTTTGATTTCCTGATTTTTCCTTTGCCAGCAGAATTGCTTCTTCTTCTGTTTCTGCAACAACATAACCACCTTCCGGTAAATAGTATGCAGGAATTCGATGCCCCCACCATAGCTGACGAGAAACACACCAATCCTTTACATTCTCCATCCAGTGTTTGTAAGTATTCTTAAACTTTGAAGGATGAAACTGAACATTATCATTCATTACATTTTCTAATGCCGGCTTTGTTAAATCTTCCATTTTCAAGAACCATTGCATTGAAAGTTTAGGTTCAATTACCGCATCTGTCCTCTCGGAATACCCAACTTTATTTATATAATCTTCGATCTTAACAATATGTCCAGCTCCTTCAAGATCCTTAACAATTAACTTTCGAGCTTTAAAACGATCTTCACCAATATATAATTGAGCACTTTCATTCAAAGTTCCGTCATCGTTAAAAATATCTATTGACTCAAGATTATGTTTATCTCCTATTTCATAGTCGTTAATATCATGAGCCGGAGTAATTTTTAAAGCTCCGGTACCAAATTCTCTATCAACATAATCATCCTGAATAATTGAAACAGGCCTTTTTACTAAAGGGACAATAACTTTCTTCCCATGTAAATGTTTCAATCTTTCATCTTCCGGGTGAACACAAACGGCAGTATCACCTAAGATCGTTTCAGGTCTTGTTGTTGCAATTGTAACATACTCTTCTTCTCCTTCAACCTGATATCTTACATAATATAATTTTGATTGAACTTCTTTATAATTAACCTCTTCATCAGAAACAGCCGTCATAGCTTGAGGATCCCAATTTACCATTCGAACGCCTCTGTAAATCAAACCCTTCTTATATAAGTCTACAAAAACTTTAATAACACTTTTAGACATATCTTCGTCCATAGTGAACTTGGTACGTTCCCAATCGCAAGAAGCACCTAATTTCTTTAACTGTTCAAGAATAATACCACCATGCTTTTCTTTCCATTCCCACGCGTGTTCTAAAAATTCTTCTCTGGCAAGTTTGTTTTTATCAATTCCTTCATCCCTTAATTTAGCTACAACTTTTGCCTCTGTTGCAATAGATGCATGGTCAGTTCCAGGAACCCAACATGCATTTTTTCCCTGCATTCTGGCACGGCGGACCAATACATCTTGAATTGTATTATTCAACATATGCCCCATATGTAAAACACCAGTGACATTTGGAGGAGGAATTACAATTGTATATGGTTCGCGATTATCCGGTTCCGAATGAAAAAAACCATTATCCATCCAGTATTTATACCATTTATCCTCAGTTAATGACGGATCGTACTTTGCAGGAATTTCCATTTTTATCTTAATTCTATTTTATTCTACTTCTAGTTAATTTTGAAAAGTTTGTAAAAATATAAATTTATTCCCAAAATCTTTTTTTTATCCTGTATAATCATAAGTTAAATCGTATAAATATTTAATAACATATTTAATTTTATGAATAAAAGCTAAATTTGTAATCCAATTAAAAATGGGCGTATTATGAAAAAAATAATCTTAAGTTTGATTATTGTTACAGTGTCTGTAATGACGGTCCTTTCTCAAAAAGAAATAAAAACAAATCAAAACACAAAAGATATTCCGGAAATTTATTTTGAGAATACTACTCATAATTTTGGAGAAATTAAATATGATGGTAACGGAACATGCGAGTTTACTTTTAAGAATACAGGTAAAGAACCTTTACTCTTAACAAATGTTAAAGCAGCTTGCGGTTGTACAACGCCAACATGGCCAAAAAGCCCAATAAAAAACGGTAAGAAAGGAACCATTGTTGTGAAATACAACACTAAAATTATAGGTTCGTTTACAAAATCTATTCGAGTTTATTCAAATGCAAAAACTTCACCTGTTACTTTAAAAGTAACAGGAACAGTTACAAAACCTGAAACAGCAAGCACAAATTAATTGAAATTTAATTAATAAATATAAACATGCCACAAATATCGCAAAAAGGACAAATGATGCCAGCTTCACCAATCAGGAAGTTGGTTCCATATGCTGAAGAAGCAAAAAGAAAGGGACATAAAGTTTATCATCTAAATATTGGGCAACCTGACATACCTACTCCGGAAGTAGCGTTGGATGCAGTAAAAAATATTACGGAAAAAGTTATTGAATATAGTCATTCGGCAGGAAATGAATCGTATAGAAAAGGTTTAGCAAAATATTACCAGGGAGTTAATATTGATGTTGACCACACTGAAATGCTTATAACAACAGGTGGTTCGGAAGCAATAACATTTGCTTTCCTTTCAACTCTAAATCCTGGTGATGAAGTAATTATTCCTGAGCCATTTTATGCTAACTATAATGGTTTTGCGGTTTCTGCAGGAGTTGTTGTAAAACCAATTACTTCAACAATTGAAAGTGATTTTGCTTTGCCAGCAATTGAAGAATTTGAAAAATTAATTACTCCAAAAACAAAAGGTATTGTAATTTGCAATCCTAATAATCCAACAGGATATTTATATTCTGAAGCTGAATTACAACAATTAAAGACATTGATTGAAAAATACGATTTGTATTTATTCTCAGATGAAGTTTATCGCGAATTTTGTTATGATGGAAATACTCACTTTTCTGCAATGCATTTAAAAGGTATTGAGCAAAATGTAATTATGATGGATTCGGTTTCAAAACGTTATAGCATGTGCGGTGTTAGAGTTGGAGCATTGGTAACCAAAAACAAAGATGTTATCAACGCTGCAATGAAATTTGCACAAGCTCGTTTATGCCCTCCATCATTCGGTCAATGGGCAAGTGAAGCTGCTTTGGAAACAGGCAACGAATATTTTAATGAAGTTTACAATGAATACATCGAGAGGAGAAACTTCATGGTTGATGAATTGAATAAAATGGAAGGCGTATATTGCCCAAAACCTAAAGGTGCTTTTTATACGGTTGTAAAACTTCCGGTAGACGATTCGGATAAATTTGCTCAGTGGATTCTAAGTGAGTTTGACCATAATAAACAAACTGTTATGGTAGCTCCTGCATCCGGATTTTACGCTACACCTGGCGCCGGTAAAAACGAGGTTCGAATTGCATATGTACTAAACAAAAAAGATTTGGCAAATGCAATGGAAACATTGGAAGCAGCATTAAAAGTTTATCCTGGTAGAACTATCTAATTTGTAATGATATTAACAAAAAACCGAAGTTAATGCTTCGGTTTTTTTATTCCCATCGGACAGGAATGTCTGATGAATTAACTCAAGGTGAATATTTCATGATATTGAATCACTTATAAAAGGATTAAATTCACTTACTAAAGATTTAATTATCTGTCAAGTAAAGTGTCGAACTCATAAAAGTACTCATCATAAATTTCAAGTTAATCTAATTTTTAGTATTGAAGAATTTGCAACTACCCTCTTTGCTTTTTTTATTTCTTTCTCATAATCATTCTCAAATTGACTATGACATCAATTATTTACATGGAATGTTACAAAGAAAACCCCATCATTTGGTAAAATATGCGGCAAATTTCTTTTATATTCAATCATACGTCTCAACACACATTCTTATGTGTTGCACTTTTACTTAAAATCTTTATAAATAAGATATTTTTTTCTTAGCTGTTTAAACTTCTTTAAATCAGTATCCCACCCCTGTTTAATCTCCTCTGCAGTTTTCCCTTGCTCAATCTGCTCTCGAAGTATTTTATTTCCGGATATATTATAAAAGAAAGCATTAAAAAATTCTTCCCTGTTTGAAGTATTATTATAAGCATCAATTATCCAATTCAGGTTAATGCTTTTACTATTAACATACGATTCAATATCAATATTTCTAAGGTCAACCCCCTTACATAAAACATTGCGATATTTAGGATATTTACTTGCTCCATCAATTCTTACAGGGGTAAAAGTAAATTCATCATTTTTATAATCAGGGCTTCCATATACCTGAAATGGAAATTCTGTTCCTCGCCCTGCACTAAAACTGGTTCCCTCAAATAATCCCAAAGAAGGATATAAATAAACAGAAAGCATATTCTGTAAATTAGGAGAAGGATTAACAGGCAGTTGATATAAAGAATCATGCGTATAATTCTCACATGAAATATAACTAAGCATACACTTTAATTCATCTTTTAACCAACCTTCTCCATTGATCATTTGCGCATATTCAGCGATGGTCATTCCATGAACAATTGGAACCGGATGCATTCCCACAAAAGACCTTAAAGAAGTATCCAAAATTGGTCCATCAACATAAAATCCGTTAGGATTAGGCCTGTCAAGAATTAAGAGTTCCACATCCTTTTCAGCACATGCCTCCATAACATAATGCATAGTAGAAATATAAGTATAAAATCTTACTCCCACATCCTGTAAATCAAAAACTACAATATCAACACCATCAAGATCTTCAAGCTTTGGTCTTTTGCTACTTCCATAAAGTGAAATAACCGGCAAACCTGTTTTTTTATCCATATAATTCTTTACGTACTCTCCTGCATCAGCATCGCCCCTAAAACCATGTTCCGGACTAAAAATCTTTTCAACATTAATACCCAAACTTAAAAGCGAATCAACTAAATGTGATTCATTGATATTTGTTGTATGATTAGCAACAACAGCTACCCTCTTATTTTTAAGCAATGGAATATATTTTTCTGTTTGTTCCGCCCCGGTTTCAATCCTAACACTCTTTTTTCCTGAGCTTTGCATAAAACAACTATTTAGCACAACACTAATTAAAATAAATATGTATTTTCTATTTCTCATGTAAATCAGCTTATTGAAACGCCTAAAATAATAATTTTATTTTCAAACTTGGGTAGTTCATTTACATTTAATGCATTAAGTAAACAATTTTTCAGATATTTCGCGTTTAATTTTTACTACATTTGTGAGGATTTAAATACTAAATCATAATTTAAGGACGCCATTTTATAGGTAAGGCATTCTTTTTGAAAGGAAAGATTAAAATTGATAATTAGTGAATACAGAACTTTTTATAGCAAAACGTATATACTCTGATAAAACAGTAAAAAAGGGAATATCGCAGCCCATTGTTTCAATAGCAGTTTTTGGAATAGCGTTAGGCTTAGCTGTAATGATACTCTCTGTTGCAATTGTTACCGGATTTAAATCTGAAATCAGCAATAAAGTAATTGGGTTTGGTTCGCACATTCAAATCGTAAATTACGATGCAAATATTTCTTTTGAAACAACCCCTATCAATAAAAATCAACCTTTTTATGTGGATATTGAAAATCTAAAAGGCATAAAATCACTACAAGAATTTGCTATTAAAGCAGGAATCATAAAAACCAAAACCGATATACAGGGAATTGTACTTAAGGGTGTTGATAAATCCTTTGATTGGACATTTTTTGATGAAAGCATGATAGAAGGAAATTCTTTCAGAGTAACAGACACATCCAAAACAAATGATATCATTGTTTCTAAGTATTTGGCTAATCTTTTGAATTTAAACGTAGGCGATAGAATTGCAGCTTATTTTATTCAGGATCCTCCAAGA
The DNA here is from genome assembly GCA_028282585.1 of Bacteroidales bacterium. Classification (GTDB taxonomy): domain Bacteria; phylum Bacteroidota; class Bacteroidia; order Bacteroidales; family UBA12077; genus UBA12077. Next base: position 36,806 of record JANQHR010000081.1, read on the forward strand.
ATGAGGCCATTTAAAATTACCGGAATATATGAAACAAGCCTGGCAGAATTCGATGAAAAATTTGCTTTAGTTGACATCAAACATATTCAGAGATTAAATAATTGGACCGAAGATCAAATTACCGGCTTTGAAGTTTTAATTGATGATTATTCTGAAATGGATGAAATGACCAGGGACGTTCGCGATATCGTTGGATTTCATTTCAATCCGGATGGAACCAAGTTAAGAGTGATAAGTATTAAAGAAAAATACCCTCAAATGTTTGATTGGTTAAATCTAACCGATATGAATGTTTATATAATTCTGGCCTTAATAATTGCTGTAGCAGGGTTTAATATGGTCTCGGGACTGTTAATTATAATCCTGGAAAGAACTAATATGATAGGTATATTAAAGGCTGTAGGTACAAGGAATTGGTCAATCCGAAAAATATTTTTATATCAGTCAGGATTTCTAATTTCAAAAGGATTATTCTGGGGAAACATAATTGGTATTGCGATATGTATCATGCAATCCCAATTTCAAATTTTTAAATTAGATCCTACCTCTTATTATCTTGATGCAGTTCCAATTAATTTAAAAGTCTGGCATATTTTAGCCTTAAATTCTGGTACCTTAATAACAACAGTACTAATGCTGGTAGTTCCGTCCTATATCATATCAAAATTAAGCCCTGAAAAAACTATCAGATTTAATTAAATTTTACCAGAAACTAATCTTAAAAGATCAAAACAATATCAAATAAATTTTATAAACTTTCATATAGTTTGCATTTAGAACGAGTATTTATATGTTTTGTGCGACTATAAATACAATTGAAACAATATAGTTTGCATTATATACATACATTAATATAATAAAAACGATATTTTATACATTATACACGATTTTTAAAATAGAAAACACGTATAATAATATACTTAGAACGATCATAAATACATAATTAAAGGCGATAGATACAATTCAAACGATTAATTATTTATAATCCTTTTTTTTATGGCTACTTACCACTACCTGAAAAACAATTCCATTACATTCATACATTATAGTCGGTCTAAACAAATTTAAATTGCAATTGCCCCAACCTGTAAAATTCATATCCAAATTTTAATTTGCATTTTGGAATCTTCTTATTAATATCAATTACTCGGTTACAAACATTTTCTACAACATTATTTCCAAACTGTTTCAGATGTAGATTTCTTATCGTACTTTTTTTTTACTAATTTAACGCTCTTTCAAAGCATATATATGTGCTTTAAAATTCTAATCCTAAAACATACAAGTTATTATACTATGAAAAAAAATAATTGCCCCGAAATTACTGAATTCAACCCTCAAAAAAATTATGAACAAACCCGGCAGGAGATAGGATACGTTAAAAGAAAAGAAGCTACAAAAGCCGATTACGAAAGAATTGGTTTTATGTCTGGTTTAGAAGTTCACCAACAATTAAAAACCAAAGAAAAACTATTTTGCCATTGCCCTGCAGGGATCTATCATGATAATGATGATTACGATGCCGAAGTTATCCGTCATATGCGTCCAACTTTAAGTGAATTGGGAGAATATGATGGTACAGCTCTGATGGAATACAAAACACGAAAAGAAATAGTATATCGATTAAATAATAAAACCGCCTGCACCTACGAAGTTGATGATACTCCACCTTTTAAAATTGATAAAGAAGCTTTAGAATACGCTTTGGAAATCTCATTGCTCTGTAAATTAAATATTGTAGGCGAAGTTCACATTACAAGAAAGCAATATCTGGATGGAAGTATACCAACCGGATTTCAGAGAACAGCTATTTTAGGTGTAGAAGGTGAAATTCCACTTAAAAATAAAAAAGTAAGGTTAATTCAACTAAGTATTGAAGAGGATTCCTGTCGTGAAATCTCTGATATAAGACACACGAGAATTTATAAAACGGACCGATTAGGAATGCCTTTGATTGAAACCGTTACCTACCCGGATATGTTAACACCTGATGAATTAAAAGAAGCAGCGGAATATATTAGATTTTTAAACAGAAGTACAGGTAAAGTTAGAGTTGGCAGTGGTGCAGGCCGAGAAGATGTTAATGTAAGCTGTAAAGGAGGAACGCGCGTTGAAATAAAAGGTGTTTCCTATAATAGGATGATTCCCGAATTGTCACACAACGAAGCTTTCCGCCAGTGGGCTCTGTTAAATGTTCGCGGCAAATTAAATGATAAGATTAAGGATGCCTCCAAATGGAAAATGCAACATCAGGAAATTGATTATCGCGATTATGAATTAAAATATGAACCCATTACAGACGGATTAATAGATAAATACAGAATTATAGCGGTAAACCTTCCAGGCTTTAAAGGAATTTTATCACACTTTACTCAACCAGGAAAGATTTTTGCCAATGAGATTTCTGATAGACTAAAGGTAATTGCTTGTTTGGAAAAACCCAATATGGTTCACTCTGAAGAGTTAGAAACAAAAGTTATCGAAGAAAACTTCTGTAAGCTACAAGAACTTTTTGATGCAAGCGATAATGATGCTCAAATTATTTTCTGGGCTCCCGATGAAGATATTCCTACAGCATTAGAAACTATCGAAGAAAGATGCCAAATGGCCTTTGAAGGAGTTCCTCCAGAAACAAGAAAATCTTTCTTGGATGGAACCTCCATATTTGAGAGAGTTCTACCTGGAGCAGATAGGATGTACCCAGATACAGATTCGGCACCAATTCCATTGGAAAATAGTTATATTGATAATTTAAGTAAAAACTTACCTACAGATATAATTGACAGGTATAAACAACTTAAAACGTGGAAAATTCCTGAAGACACATTCAGATTTATTTTTAGAAATAACTTGTTCCCATTAATTGAAAAAATCATTCAAGACTTAAAGTTAAATCCTACCTTCATTGGCACATTTATCGGGCACAAATTAAAATTTGTAGAAGGACATTATACTTCCGCCGAAAAGTTTGAATACTCCAAAATTTACGATCTGTTTAAATTTCTTATCGATAACAATCTGGACATTCAGTTAAGTAAAAAAATGATTCCGGTAGTTTATGAACACCCAAAAATGGATTTTGATTCAATCTTAACAAGCATAAACTTCAAGAAAATACCTAAAGAGGAAATACTGTCTAAAATTCCTTTTTTAAAACAGAAATTCTCCGAAATCAAAATATCAAAAAATGACTCAGTAGCTAAACAATGGATCATGGGAGAGTTACAAAAAACTGCAATAGGAAATATTTCTCCGGATGTATTAGCTAAAGCAATTGAGCAAAATTAAATTCATTTTAAACCCACCTGCCAGCTGGCAGGATCAAATTCTAAAATAATGAGCGAAGATATATTTCAAGGATATAAAGGTAAAGCACTAGAAATACTTAAAAAATATAATGTAAGAGTTTGGGGACAGGCAGTAATCCAAACTACCAGAGGTAACTTTGAAGGCACGGTACTTCCCAGAGCCGAAAATGATGATGATATTCACATTGTATTAAAGATTGTTACAGGATACAATATTGGTATCGATATCGGTACCATAAAAGATATGAAAGAAACTGGCTATAAAAAAGCTAACTATAAAATTCCCGAGAAAGAATTTCCGACAACTAAAGGACTACCAAGCGTTAAACTTTTTGGAACAGGAGGAACTATTGCTTCCCGATTGGATTACAGAACTGGTGCTGTAATTCCAGCTTTCTCTCCAGGTGAATTATATGGCGCTGTTCCCGAACTTGCAGACATTTGTAACCTAACTACCGAAAAAGTATTTGCAGTTTTTAGTGAAAATATGGGCCCTAAGCAATATATTGCACTTGCTAAAGCAATTGGAGAAGAAATCAAGAATGGAATTGATGGTATCGTTATTGGTCACGGAACTGACACTTTGCATCATACAGGTGCAGCATTAACCTTTATGGTTCAAAACTCTCCAGTTCCAATTGTATTAGTGGGTTCGCAGCGCTCTTCGGACCGTCCCAGCTCCGATGCTGCATTGAATTTAATGCATGCTATGAAAACAGCCGGACACTCGGATATTGCCGAAATAATGGTTTGTATGTTTGGCCCAACATCTGATGAATATGGGCTTTTACATAAAGGTACAAGAGTCAGAAAAATGCACTCATCATATCGATCCACATTTAGAACAATTGGCGACACCCCATTGGCCACAGTTGATAGAAATAAAATTACTCCAATCAAACAAAACTATAAACATAGACGAAAAGACAGAGATGTTGACATTCTTCCATATTTCTCAGACAAAGTAACTATGTTATATTATTACCCGGGAATGAAACCTGATACAATTGATAGCTTAGTTGATAGTGGCTATAAAGGAATTGTAATTGTAGGAACAGGACTTGGCCATGTAAATAAAGAATTGTATCCAGCTATCGAAAGAGCGAACAAAAAAGGAGTTATGATGTATATGACATTACAGACACTTTGGGGATATGTTCATATGTTTGTATATGATACGGGAAGAGATATGATGGCAAAAGGAATCATTCCTGCAGGAAATATGTTACCAGAAGTAGCCTTTATTAAATTAGGTTGGGCTTTGGGACAAACCGAAGATCCGGAAGAAGTAAAACGAATTATGTTAACACCAATTAATGATGAAATTACAACAAGAGAGCCATATAATGGTTACCTAATCTACCAGGGCGGTGTTCCGGAAGTAGAAGATTTTGTGAAAAAGTTTAGAAAATAAAAAATGTTTGCTGATTTTTTTGAAATATTAAAAGCAGAATTAAAGAAAGATTTACCTGGAGAAAAAGCCCAGGTTAAAATGGCTCCAGGTGTTAGGAGCCATTTTAAGACTTCAGCAAAAAGTAGAAAGGCGGGTGTTCTGATTTTAATTTACCAGAAAGATCAAAACTTATATGTTTCCTTTATACAACGTACCGAATACAATGGCCCGCATAGTGGACAAATCTCTTTCCCTGGAGGAAAATCCGAAAAAAGTGATAAAAATATATTTGAAACCGCTTTACGGGAAAGTAATGAGGAAATAGGAATCAACCCCGATTTAGTTGAAATTTACGGACAACTTACACCACTGCATATCCCAATAAGTAATTTCATTGTTTATCCGGTAATAGGTATTTATAAAGGAGTTCCTGATTTCCTTATTGATCCTGCTGAAGTTAAAAAAATTATTGAGGTAAAATTAAAGGACCTCCTTGATCCGAAATATTGTACAACAAAAGAATTTAATTACGGTGATCTTTCCTTTATGGCCCCTATTTATAATCCAAATGATTTAACAATATGGGGTGCTACAGCAATGATACTATCAGAATTTCTTGAAATTGTTAAAAATAACTATTCTAAGTTTCAGGTATGATATTTTTGTAATGCTCATATCGATCTAGAATCTGATAAACATAATTGTAGGTTTCAGATCCTCTACAGTATCCATACTTAACTATAGGATCTTTATAATACTTAGGATTTGATTTCTTTAAAATGTATTCATCAACATTTTTTTCCCAAACATCCGGATCTTTACCTTCTTTTTCGGCTAATCTTCTGGCATCTAAAATATGCCCTAAACCAACATTATAGGAAGCCAAAATAAATTTAATTTTTTCTTCTTCATCTGTAATTCCTCTGTTTTCAAATCTTTTATTGAGCCATTTTATAAAATCAACACCTGCTTTTATATGCTTTTCTGGCGGAGAATTTCGATTAACACCAAATCTTTGAGCTGTTGTAGGCATTAACTGCATTAAACCAAATGCCCCGGCCCATGATTTTACATTAGGCTTAAACCTGGATTCCTGGTAAATTAAAGAAGCTAACAATCTCCAATCCCAATCAATGTCCTTACTATATTTTTTGATGTAATCATCATAATTTGATACCCTTCCACTCGTAATAGCATAAAAGTCACTTTCTACAATTCTTACCGAACGTGGATTCTTAAAGTATTTATTATAAATTAAAGCATAATTAAGTGAACCCTTAAAATCTTTCAACCATGTATCTATTTCCTTTTTTAATAAGTCATCACCTTTTCTTATCCCCCAAGCTAAATTTTGAGGAAAACTAACCGCTGTTTTAACATCTAAAACTGGATAATAAATTTGATTTACCATTGCAACATTTTCATCTGCGACAGTATATTCAATTTCTCCATTAGCTACCAATTCAATTAATTCTTCAACCTCTTTATCAGTTTGCTCAATTAAATTGATACTATCACCAATCTCATCCGATAAATTATACATTCTTTGGGCATGTGATGAACCTTTTTGTACATATATAACCTTACCAGCTAAATCAAGCTGATTACGTAGTAACTCCTTTTCCAACTCTTCATTTGATAAATCTTTCCAGTTTTCAGGTTTTCTTTGAACCAAAACCTGGCGTGTTTGGCTATGTGGGTATGTAAAGTCAATAACTTTTGACCTTTCTTTTGTTACCGTAAGATTAATACCTATAATATCGCATTCACCTTTCTGTAACATCTCAAAGTTTCTGTCAATATCATTTTCAACTTTTACTTCTAGTTTAACCCCTAGATGATCAGCTAAAAGTTGAAGTAACTCATACTGATATCCCATGGGTTCTCCTCTATATATAAAATAATTAGTTGAATTATAATCCATTACTGCAATTAAAGTTCCTCTCTTTTGAATCTTTTCAATTGAGTTAAGATTAACAAAGGACTCTTTTTGCTTCTCTTTACAGGTATTAAGAGTAACAAATAATAGTATTAGTAGTGCAGGAAACTTTAGAACTTTAAAAAATTCTTTCAAAATAACTATTTTAAATTTAGCAAATAAATTTACGTGATGTATTTATATTTTGTTACAAAGTTATTGAGTTAACTTTTTTGCAACAAAATATCAAGTAGTAGATGTATGTTGTAATATTCAAATAAATATTTTTTTTATAAAAAAGCCTCAATCTTGATGATTGAGGCTTACATAAAGTCGGCGGCGACCTACTCTCCCACAAACGCAGTACCATCGGCGCTAACGGGCTTAACTTCT
>JANQHR010000126.1 GCA_028282585.1 Bacteroidales bacterium
AGAGTCAAGGAAAGCTAAGAATAAAATTAAGAAAAAGAAACAACTTCAGAAACAAAAAAAACGGCTGCAAGAAAAGAAAGAAAAGTTACAAAAAAAGCAAAAGATTAAGAAAGCAAAGGATAAATTTAAAAGAGAAAAGAAGCAAAAGAGAAAAAAGGATAAATCACGAAAGAAAAAACAAAGAAAAAGTAAATAATTATGGAAGATATATTTGATAGTTTGATATATATTATTATTGTAATAGTTGGTTTTGTTATATCAGCGTTGGGTAAGAAAAGAAAAAAATCGGCACAAAGGGTTATTCCAAATAAACAATCTCAGCCTACACAGCCTGCACAATCATCACAACCTACACAACAAAAAGAAAGGCCATTTTTGTCAAATCTGGAACAGTTATTGAATGAGGAATTAGGAATTGCTGAAGATAAATATGAAGATGTTTACGAAGAGGAAATACCTAAAAAGGAAGCCGAACCTATACTAGACAGTCCCTTTAGCACATTGGATACAACCGAAAGTATTTTAGATTCTATTCCCGTTGAGAGCAGAAGTAATGAAGATGTTCCTTTTAGTATTGAATATGAGGACAATAACGAAATATTAAAGAATCCCATAAAAGCTGGGGAAATAATGGATGAAGAGGAGAGTGAAGTATTGAAAAATTTTGATTTAAAGGAAGCAATTATCTATTCAGAGATTATTAACCGAAAAGAATATTAGATTTTTAATTAGTTAACAGGTAGTTAAGAAGATTTCACTCTGTAATTATTGTGTGTTTATAATTTTTTTATTTAAATTTGTACACGCAAGAAGAGTTCCGAAACGTTTGGAATTCTTCTTTATTTATTTATATCGCCAAAGGCATAAATTTTAAATTTAATAAAAATGACAAAAGTTTCTTACGTTACAGAACAAGGTTTGGAGAAGTTAAAGAAGGAGTTAGAACAGCTAGAGACTATTGAGAGACCCAAAATTTCCCAACAAATTGCAGAAGCTCGTGATAAGGGCGATTTATCTGAGAATGCTGAATATGATGCTGCAAAGGAAGCACAGGGATTACTGGAAATGAAAATTAGCAAATTAAAAGATACCATAGCAAATTCAAGAATACTTGATCAATCAAAATTAGATACTTCTACGGTACAAATTTTAAATAAGGTTAAGATCAAGAATAAAAAGAATGGAGCTGTAATGGAATATACTATTGTTTCCGATAGTGAAGCTAACCTAAAAGAGGGTAAAATGTCAATTAATACTCCAATAGCGAAAGGTTTACTGGGCAAAAAAGTAGGAGATGTGGCTGAAGTTCAAGTGCCATCTGGTAAAATGGAGTTCGAAATTGTAGAGATTTCTTTATAAAATACCAAATATGTCTTCAATATTCACAAAAATTGTTCAAGGCGAGATTCCTTCTTACAAAATTGCGGAGGATGACAATTATTATGCCTTTCTGGATATTTTTCCTTTAGCAAAGGGTCATACCCTGGTAATTCCTAAAAAGGAAGTTGATTATTTATTTGATTTAGATGATGAAACTTTGGCCGGTTTAAATGTTTTTGCTAAAAGAGTTGCGAAAGCTATTGATAAAACAATTGAATGTAAACGTGTTGGAGTTGTAGTTTTGGGCTTGGAAGTACCACATGCCCATATTCATTTAATTCCTCTACAAAGTGAAGCTGATGCATGTTTTTCAAAGCCAAAACTAAAATTATCAGAAGAAAAATTTAAAGAAATTGCTGAAAAAATTAGTTCAGCGTTCGAATAAAAATATACTTGGTTATTAATAACATCCGAAGTTTATTGAGCTTCGGATGTTTTTGTTATGTATAATCAGTTAAAATATGTTAAATACAATTACAATCAAAAATATAAAGTTTTGCAACAGCGTTATTTAATTAACAGGAAGATTACCATTTTCGTTAAAGAAAGTTAAATGACACAACCGTAAAAAGTTGATTTCGTATACTTTAATAAAGCCGGCCTTTTAGCGAAAGTTTGTGGGGAGATAATGTTTAACCCGTCTGCCAATCTATCTGAAAAAGTAGGACAGGCAGGCCTCAAAACCCCAACATCATGGAAACAAAAAAATCGAAACGCGCAAATTTGGAGAAGTATCGCATGATTTTCTTACAAATCGGACTCATCCTTACCCTCTCAACCATTCTTTTTGCTTTTGAATGGAAAACATCTCTTGAACTCGAAAAATTTAATGGTTCTAAAATGGAATGGAAAGATGTCGAAGATTATCCTCCACCAACAATGCCTAAAGAAGAGATACCTAAAAAAGTAGAACCGCCTTCTTTTGAATTGAAAATTGTTGATGATTTAAATGAAGATGTAATCGATGATTTAAGCCATCTTATATCTGAGATTGAGGAAACAGATGAGCTTAGGATTGTTGAAATAGAAGATTATAGGGATGAGGATGTATATGATGAGCCTTTTATTAGGGTTGAATTTATGCCTACATTTCAGGAAAAGGACAGTAAATACTTTAGAAATTATATTTCTAAAAAGGTGAAATTTCCTTCAAGTGCCGTTGAGCATGGAATCAAAGGGACTGTTTTTGCTTCATTTATAGTTGATAAAGATGGTACAGTGACAAATACTGAAATAGTTAGAGGGGTGCATCCAATAATTGATAAAGCAGTAATAGATGCAATTGAAGATTCTCCTAAATGGGAACCTGGAATTAACAATGGCAAGTTTGTTAAAGTGAAATTTACAATAGCTATAAAATTTGACCTTATTTAAAATCAAAGTTTAAATGAAAAGCCGGTTGACGAACCGGCTTTTTTTATTTTATCTTTCTTACTTGCTAATAACAAATTTATTACCTTTGCAACCACAATTTTAAAGGAGGAAGTTTGCGGAATGCCAAGACTTATTGATACTGCTCCAAAACCTGAATATGCGGTGTTGGTTGGAGTAATAAATCAAGAACAAGATACAAAGCAAGTACAAGAATATTTAGACGAGCTGGCTTTCTTAATAGAAACTGCTGGTGCTATTCCTGTTAAGCAATTTACACAACAAGTTAACAATCCTAATCCACGTACCTTTATTGGAGAAGGGAAATTATCGGAGATAGAATACTATATAAAAAATAACGATATAGATATGGTTGTTTTCGACGATGATTTATCACCAACCCAATATAGGAATATCGAAAAAGTACTAAAATGCAAGCTTCTTGATCGCACCAATTTAATTCTGGATATTTTTGCCAAGAGGGCACAAACTGCGCATGCTAAAACACAGGTTGAGTTAGCTCAATACGAATATTTATTGCCACGGCTAGTTGGTATGTGGACCCACTTAGAACGACAGCGCGGTGGTATTGGATTACGAGGTCCTGGTGAAACAGAGATTGAAACTGACCGTCGTATTGTGCGGGATAAAATTGCACGGCTAAAGGAACAGTTAGTAAAAATTGACAAGCAAAAAGCTACACAACGTAAAAACCGTGGCAAGATGGTTCGGGTTGCTTTGGTTGGTTATACCAATGTAGGGAAATCAACCATAATGAATATGTTAAGTAAATCTGAAGTTTTTGCTGAAAATAAACTTTTTGCTACCCTTGATACAACGGTAAGAAAGGTTGTTATTGAAAATCTCCCGTTTTTATTATCTGATACTGTAGGTTTTATAAGAAAACTTCCTCATAGTTTGGTTGAGTCTTTTAAATCAACTTTAGATGAAGTGCGTGAATCAGATATTTTACTGCATGTGGTGGATATTTCGCACCCTAATTTTGAGGAGCATATTCAGGTTGTAAATCAAACCCTGAATGAAATTGGAGAGGTTAAAGCTGAAAATTATATCGTTTTTAATAAAATGGATGCCTATACTTACGAAAAGAAAGATGAAGATGATTTAACTCCTAAAACTCAAGCAAATTATACTCTGGAAGAATTAAAAAACACATGGATGGCAAAAAATAACGATAATTGCATTTTCATTTCGGCCAAACACAAAAAGAATATCGAAGAATTTAAAAAGTTAATCTACAATAAGGTAAAAGAAATTCATTCGGTCCGTTATCCTTATAATGATTTCTTATACTAACTTATTTTCTATTAAATACTCTGCAATCTGAATAGCATTTGTAGCTGCACCTTTTCTAAGATTATCAGAGACTATCCAAAAATTAAGACTGTTGGGTTGAGAAAAATCTCTTCTAATTCTACCAACAAAAACATCGTCTTTTGATTCTGAATATAAAGGCATGGGGTAAAAATTATTTTCAGGATCATCTTGAATAGTTATTCCTGGTGCTTCAGAAAGAAGTTTTTTTACTTCACTCAAATCAAAATTATTTTCGAACTCAATATTTACCGCCTCTGAATGTCCTCCATAAGTTGGAATACGCACTACGGTTGCAGTAACATTAATGGATTGATCACCGATTATCTTCCTGGTTTCATTTACCAGCTTTGTTTCTTCAGTTGTATATCCGCTTTCGTCAAATGTTCCGCCATGTGGTATACAGTTAAGGTCAATTTGATGAGGATAAGTCATTTTGCCTTCAATGCCAGCTCTTTCATTTTTTAATTGTTGAACAGCACTAACTCCTGATCCTGTAACGGATTGATAAGTTGAAACAACAACTCTTTTAATTTTATATTTACTATGTAAAGGAGCTAACGCAACAACCATTTGTATTGTAGAACAATTTGGATTTGCAATAATTTTATCTTCTTTGGTCAAAACTTGAGCATTTACCTCAGGAACTACTAATTTAATATTCTCTTTCATTCTCCATGCAGAAGAATTATCAATTACAGTAGTGCCAACTTTTACAAATTCCGGGGCCCATTGTTTTGAAGCTGATCCACCAGCAGAAAATAGAGCAATATTCGGTTTTAAAGAAATAGCTTGTTTCATTCCAATTACTTCTATTTGTGAATTGTTAAAATCTATTTTCTTACCAACTGATTTTTCTGAGGCTACAGCATAGACTTCTGTAAACGGAAAACTCCTTTCAAGAAGAGAGTTAAGCATTACTTTTCCTACCAGCCCGGTAGCTCCAACAACAGCTATTTTCATTGTTTAATAATAAATTAAATATTCTCAAGTTCATTTTTACTATCTTTCAAAATTAAATATTTAATCCATTAAAAAATGTTAAAACGCTTATTAATTCTAATCTCTTTTATTCCAACTATATCAATAGCGCAATTAAACAATGATTTTGAAGATACAAATATATCAAAGTGGACACAAAGCACTGCAGGTCGATGGGCCGCATCCGATATTACACCTATAACCGGCGCTTATTCATTACATCATACTTTTGATAATCCTGGGTCCGGCAAAGATCAAATTTCAATAGCTTTACCAACTTTAAATATGGATGAAGATACAATTATCTGGAAATTTAGATTATTACATGGCTATAATCCATCATCGTCCAATAACTGGAGCGTATTTTTAATGAGCGATGCCAATGCAAAAGAAATGTATCCTTCCGGTTCAGCAAATGGGTATGCCCTGGGAGTGAATTACACCGGGTCAACTGATATATTAAAGTTTTGGAAAATTACATCAGGAAGTGCTTCAGAACTTTTTAGTACATCGATTAACTGGCAAACTGATGTAGGAACTTCAAAAGCACCGGCAATTGAGGTTATTAGGGCTGAAACTGGAGAGTGGAAAGTGAGTATTAATATAGATGGAGATTTTAATAACTTAACTGAGGTTGGTTCTGGTATAGATAATTCGTATACGTTCTCAGATTATTTTGGTATTTATTATGAATATTCTTCGTCGCAAGACCAGCAATTATGGATTGATGACATTGAAGTAATTGGTGATATCTATACAGATAATAGCCCTCCACTGATTGATACTTTAGAGATAATCTCGCCTACGCAACTTAAAATCGAATTTAACGAACCTTTGGATTCTGCAATAGCCATTAATAGTTTAAATTATAACGTAGATGGAGGAATTGAGAACCCTGATTCTATTAGTATCGATGCTCATAAGAAATTTGTTGAATTGTATTTACCTAGGGATTTAACTAACAAAGAATACTATAACATTACAATTCGAAATATAGAAGATGGAGCTGGTAATATATTAAGTGATACAACAATCCACTTTTTATATTTTGAACCGGAAGCCTTTGATATAGTGATAAATGAAATCATGGCAGACCCAACTCCTAAGGTTAATTTACCTGAATATGAATATATTGAAATATTTAATACCAGCGGGTTTGATATTGATTTAAGTGGGTGGAAGCTGAAAATTGGTTCAACGATAAAAGATTTTCCGGACTATATATTGGATTCTGCGGCTTATGCAATTCTATGCTCAAGTTCCTCCGTTGACGCACTTGATAATTATGGCAGCGTAATAGAGTTTTCTTCTCTTTCAATAACAAATTCAGGAACGCCTATTGTTATTCTAGATGAACTTAATAATGTAATAGATACGGTAAATTTTACTGATAGCTGGTACCAGGATCCAGAAAAGGATGAAGGAGGATGGGCTTTAGAGCGAATTGACCCATTCAATACATGTTCTACTTTATCAAATTGGAAAGCAAGTACTAGTATTAATGGAGGAACTCCAGGAACGGAAAATTCGATATTTGAATCAAATATTAATAATGTAGCTCCGCAATTGGAGAGCGTAGAAATTATTTCAAATACAGAATTAAAATTAATTTTTAATGAACCGGTTATTGAATCCGCAATAAGTAATTTGTCTAATTATTCCGTTGACAATGGAATTGGAAATCCAATAAACGTAAATTTCAACGAAAACTTAATGGAAGTTGAGCTGAAGTTTTCTCAAACTTTTCCTCAAGAAATTGAACTTGTGTTAAGTATTGAAAATATGGAAGATGAGTGTGGAAAATTAAATAACCTAATAAGTTACGCTTACATATATTACGAAGTTAAAGCTTATGATATTGTTATTAATGAGATAATGGCCGAGCCTGAGCCAGCTTTAGGATTGCCAGGGCATGAATATATTGAAGTATTTAATACCAGCGGGTTTGATATTGGTTTGAGCGGATGGAAATTAAAAATTGGATCAACGTTTAAAGATTTTCCGGATTATATTCTGGATTCGGCAGAATATGCAATTCTATCTTCAAGTTCAGCGGTTGATGCCTTGGGTGGATATGGAAATGTAATAGAATTTTCCTCACTCTCACTTACAAACTCAGGAACTTCAATTATTATTTTTGATGAACTAAATAATATTATTGATTCAATAAATTATTCGGATGATTGGTATCAAAATTCAGATAAAGAAGAAGGTGGTTGGTCGATTGAAAGAATTGACCCCTTGAATACTTGTTCAACTTTTTCCAATTGGAAAGCAAGTACTAATTCTAATGGAGGAACTCCCGGAAAGGAAAACTCTGTTTTTACTTCAAATATTGACAACGAATCTCCTCAGTTAGCAAATGTTGAAATTATTTCAGATACACAATTGAGAATAGTTTTTGATGAACCTGTTAAAGAGTTAGCATTAATTGAACAAACAAATTACTCAATTAATAATGGAATTGGAAATCCAATGTCTGTATTTGCAAATGATGATTTTCAGGAAATTGAACTGGTTTTTTCAACTCAATTTCCGCAAGAAACCGAATTATTATTAAGCATTGAAAACATGATTGATGAATGCGGAAACACCGGTAATACTATTGAATATCTATTTACCCATTATGAAGTTAAACCTTATAATGTGGTTATCAACGAAATCATGGCAGATCCGGAACCGTCACTATTTTTACCCGAGTATGAATATATCGAGCTTTATAATACTACGGATTATAATCTAAGTTTAAATGACTGGACATTAGCAGTTGGTAGTTCGGTTAAAACAATTTCCTTAGGAAATATTAATTCAGGAGATTACATTATATTATGTGATGAGGATGCTGAATACTATTTTCAAGGCTATGGAAACGTTTTGTCATTTTCAAACTTCCCTTCACTGGGAAATTCAGAACAAACTTTGACTCTTAGAGATTCTGAAGGTAAAATTATTTCAAACATTTTATATACTGATGAGTGGTACCAAGATGAATTTAAAGCTGAAGGAGGTTGGTCTTTAGAACAGATTGACCCATTGAATCCATGTGGAGGTGAAAATAACTGGATCGCATCAGTTAATGAAAATGGAGGTACACCCGGAATAGAAAATTCTGTAAATAATAGCAACCCCGATGAAGAAGCACCGAAATTGGAAAGGGTTATTGTAATAGATGAAAACAATATTCAATTATTTTTCGATGAACCGCTTGATAGTTTATCAGCAATGTTAACCTCTTTATATAAAGTCGATCAAGGTATTGGAAGTCCTGATTCAATTAGTTTAATTGATCCCGATTATATAGCCTTAAAGCTATATTTTGATAATAATTTTAAATTAGGCGCAGTTTATATACTAGAGATTTTAGGCGGATTAACTGATTGTGCGGGAAATGAAATAAATGAACATAATTCATCAAAGTTTTCTATTCCAGAATTACCAGCAAGAAATGACTTAGTTATTAATGAAATTCTTTTTAATCCTTTACCAGATGGATTCGACTTTATTGAGATTTATAACAGATCAGAAAAGACAATTGATCTTAAGGAAATTTTAATTGCTTCGTATGATGATGAAAAACTGGAGTTTAATACTATTGAGACGATAACAGGTGATGGACATCTGATTTTTCCACAAGATTACATCGTTATAACAGAAGATTCTGAGTCTGTTCAATTGCAATATATGACAACAAATCCTGAAGGATTTATCAACGTAGATGATTTACCAGGTTATAATGATGACAAAGGGCGTGTTATACTTCTTGATAGGTGGCAAAATGAAATTGATAATTTAGGTTATGACGAGGACATGCATTTTGATTTACTGGCAACAATCGAAGGAGTTTCGTTGGAAAGAATAAATTATGATAGGGATACTGATGATAAAACTAATTGGCATTCAGCTTCTGAATTGGTCGGTTTTGCTACTCCTGGATATGAAAACTCTCAGTATATGGATGTTGGAGATATTGAAGATGAAGTGAGTGTTGAACCTGAAATTTTCTCACCGGATAATGATGGTTTTGAGGATTTTGCCAATATTAGTTTTACGCTTGATGAATCAGGTTATGTAGCAAATATAAAAATTTTTGATTCAAAAGGAAGGTTAGTTCGTTACCTGGCAAATAACCAGTTGCTTGGAATAAATGGAGTCATTAGCTGGGATGGTTTGGATGAAAAAAATCAAAAAGCACCGGTTGGAATTTATGTAGTATTTATTGAGATTTTTGATTTAGATGGAAATGTAAAGCAATTTAAAGAATCAGTTGTTGTAGGAACTAAATGGTAGTATAATGGAAGGTTTAACAATTAGAAAAGCAAATAGAAAAGATGTATTGAACTTATCTGTACTGAAGAAACAAGTATTTATTAGCACTTACGCGTTAAATGGGATTAACAATGAATTTTCAAATCATATTACAGAAAACCTTTCTGAAGATATGGTTTTAAAATCTACAGAAGATCAGAATAAATTAATACTACTTGCAGAAAAAGAAGGATTCTTACTTGGATGTGCAGAATTATTTTTGAATAGTAACTGTAAAGAAACAAGAAATAAAAGCCCCGAATTAAATGTTCTTTATGTATTCGAGCACGTTAAAAATAAAGGAATTGGCTATAAATTAATAACTGAATCAGAAAACGTTGTAAAGAAAATGGGTTATCCGGGTATATGGCTTACTGTTTACCATGAAAATATTAATGCAATAAAATTTTATCAAAGGCAATCATACAAGGACATAGGAACTTTTCAATTTGAAATGAAAGGTAAATTTTACGAAAACAGAATAATGTATAAATCTTTTAATTAGAATTTTGATATTTTTTTCTTAAAATTAATACAAAAGGAATAGCAAAAAACGCTAACATAGATGAAATTTTATAAGTATCAACAAGTCCGATAAGATCACTGATAATGCCAACAACCAAGTTAGTTAATGATGCAGATACAAAAGAAATAAACATAAATACTCCACTTAAAAAAGCCTGGTGCTCTGAGTCAAAATCCATTACAAGTGCTAATAATACGGGAGTAGAAGAAATTATAAAAAATCCAAGAGCTATAAGTATAGGAAACATCAATGCTCCTTCTGAATAAGTGAATCCGAGCATTAGAAAAGGAGATATCAATATAATAAAGGTTAACATTCTTAATCTGCCAATTTTGTCGGAAAAAGTACCTGCGAGGTAGGCTCCAATGGCTCCTGCAAATTCAAATACCGAAAGGGATGCCCCTCCTAGCCATAACGAACCACCTTTTTCGTCTAGGTATGTAGGCAGAAAGCTTGTTATGGACGTTTTCATAAAAGCTCTAAAAAACATGATACCTGCAATTAAAATAAAAAATGGAAGATGCTCTTTAAACGTTTGCTTTATTCCGGCATAGGATTTTTTATCCTTAATGTCTTTTGAAATGCTTATATTTCTTAACCTGAAATAAAGAATTAGAGAAGCTAATAAACCAAATGGTATTAACTTAAAGGTTCCTTCAAGTCCCCAAACATCAACTGCAGCAACTATAATTAGAGGACCTACGGTCCTTGCAGCTTCTCCTCCTAACATATAAAAGCTCATGCCTTTTCCGATTCTATCACCTGAAATCTTTTTAATTAGAACAGGTGTGGGAACATGAAAAATAGCACTGCTTAATCCTACAACAAACAAAAGAATTATTAAAATGATATAAAACGGTGAAATACCAAGTAAACTCATGCAGATGGTGGTAATTGCTGGTGCAAGGATTACCAGATATCTTATTTTTAAGTTATCAGCAATTATTCCAATAAAAGGATTAAGCAGGTTTGGAATTTGTTGAGCTACAAAAAGCAAGCTGACAAGAGTATTATTTATACCAAGTTTGGATTTTAACAAAGGAACAATGGGCGCAAGAAATGCAGTGTAAGTATCATGAACAAAATGTGCAATAGAAATAAATATAACATTGTTTGTTTGAAACTTTCCGCTTTTTTGCATATGGTTAGATGTTTTTTATTTTAAAAAGTTTAAATAAAAAACCGGGCTTAACCCGGTTTAAATTATAATTGAGAAATTAATTCTTTCATTATGAGTGTCATCTTCGTTTCAGCTTTAGCTGCAACCTTTTGGACTTCTTCATGTGTTATTTCAACAATTTTTCCTGGTACTCCCAGATCTGTAATTATTGAAATAGCAAAGCATGGAATCCCCATTTGCCTTGCAACGATAACTTCTGGGGTTGTTGACATTCCCACCGTATCACCTCCAATTACTCTGAAATATTCGTATTCTTTTGGAGTTTCAAATGTTGGACCTGTAGTTGCAACATAACACCCAACCTGAGTTTTAATATGGTTCTTTTTAGCTATTTCCTGTGCTCTTGCGATTAATATTTTGTCATAAGGTTCGCTCATATCCGGGAAACGTGCTCCAAAATTATTATCGTGAACACCAATTAGCGGATTTGGAATCAAATTTATGTGATCATTTATAATCATCAAATCACCAATTTCGAAATCTGGATTTACTCCTCCACTTGCATTGGAAACCAATAAATTTTTAATTCCAAGGTATTTCATTACTCGAACAGGAAAGGTAACTTCCATCATGGTATACCCCTCATAATAATGAAAACGCCCTTGCATGGCTACAATATTTTTTCCTCCTAATTCGCCAAAGATTAGCCTTCCATGGTGCCCTTCAACAGTTGATACCGGGAAATTTGGAATTTCTTCGTAATCTAAGGTATGTTGTATTTTAATTTCGTTTACTAAACCTCCTAAACCAGTACCTAAAATAATGCCTACTTCCGGTGCAAAATCAAATTTATCCTGGATAAAGGAAACGGTTTGCCTAGTTTTTTCTAACATATTCGATGATTTGTTGATTAAAATTCTTCTCTTGGTTGTTTAAAAATTCAACTTGTATTGGAATATAGAAAAATGAATTTCCCAGATCGTTAGCAATATTACTAAATTTTTGCAAACGCATCGCATCTTTTTCGGTAGTAATAATGATTTTGTTATTCGTTTCAACAGAATTATATTTTTCTATAATAGACTGAAAATTAGATTTTTTAAACTCGTAATGGTCTGAATATTCTAAAAGTTGTATTTTTTTAGAAATATTTTCTATAACGTATTGTTTCAAAGGCTTTGGATTGGCAATTCCTGTTACCAATAAAATTACATAATCTTTTATTTCTTGAGCAGTTATGGCCTTTTTTGTATTAAAAACCGACCTTAAACTTCCATAATTAAAAGTTGTAAAAAATACCTTTTGGCAGGAAGCTGGTTTTATCTTTTTTAAGATTTTGTTTTGGTGTCCAACGCTTAAATTTTTCGGAGACTTGGTTACCAGTATAATGTTAGCCCTTCTCTTTTCTAACTTGTTATCGCGAAGGTTTCCCAAAGGAAGCATGAAATCTTTATAGATAGGCCTTGAATAATCAATCAGTAAAATTGATAACCCGGGGTTAATTTTTCTATGCTGAAATGCATCATCTAATAAAATTGCCCCTGTTTTAGGGTTTAATTCAATGAGTTGATTAATTCCATTAGACCTATCAGCATCAACTGCAACATTTATTTCTGGGAATTTCTGTTTTACCTGGCGAGGTTCATCCCCAATTTCCTGAACTGTAGATTCTTTTGTTGATAAGACAAAACCTTCAGTTTTTCTTTTATAACCTCTACTTAGAGTAGCTACTTTAAATTCACTCTTTAATAAATTTATTAGATACTCTATATGAGGGGTTTTTCCTGTTCCTCCAACCGTAATATTTCCAACCGAAATAAGTGGGACATCAAATTTATTTGATTTGAAAATCCCAAAATCGTATAAACGATTTCTAGTAAATACAACAAAACTATAAATTAAACTTATTGGCAGTAAAATTGGAGAAAGTATGATTCTTAGAAATCGCATAAGTCCATTATTAAAATTCAGAAATTGTTCCTTTTTTAGGATAGTCAATTGTATAATGTAAGCCCCTGCTTTCCCTCATATCCTTAGCCATTCTGATTATTAAATACCCTACATTTATTAAGTTTCTTAACTCACACAGTTTTTGCGAAAGTATCGACTTTTCGTAAAGTTCTTCGGTTTCTTTATAAATTATTTCCAGGCGCCTTAATGCTCTTTCTAATCGTAGGTTTGACCTAACAATACCGACATAATTACTCATGATTTGCTGAACTTCCTTATAATTCTGAGTAATCATAACCATTTCTTCAGTATAAGTAGCTCCTTGTGTATCCCATTCTGGAATATTTTTGTTAATTTCAATATTATTAATTTTTGAAATGGCATGTTTTGCTACTCTATCTGCGTAAACTACTGCTTCTGATAACGAATTAGAAGCTAATCGATTTGCACCGTGCAGTCCAGTTGAAGAAACTTCACCGGCAGCATAGAGTCGGTTAATTGTACTACATCCATTTTTATCTACTTTAATACCACCGCACATATAATGTGCAGCCGGAATAACCGGAATAGGATTTTTTGTGATATCAATGTTTAACGATAGACATTTTTTATAAATATTGGGAAAATGTTCTTTTAGTTTTTCAGAATCTAGATGTGTTGCATCCAATAAAACATAATCACTACCGGAAATTTTCATTTCATGATCAATTGCACGGGCAACGATATCACGAGGAGCCAGACTTTCACGTTTATCATACTTATGCATAAACTCTTTGCCATCAAATGTTTTAAGAATAGCACCAAAACCGCGTAATGCTTCTGTAATTAAAAAGGATGGTTTAGCTCCTGGATTATATAGTGAAGTAGGATGAAATTGAATAAATTCCATATTTTCAATAATTCCTTTTGCCCTATAAACCATTGCTACACCGTCACCTGTTGCAATTTTTGGATTTGTGGTTGTATCATAAAGATTACCTGTTCCACCTGTTGCAATAAGAGTTACTTTTGATAAGTATTTATCAACCTGGTCTGTTTTTAAATTTAAAACATAGGCTCCGTAACATTCGGTATCGATATGGCTTCGTTTTACGAGTTTTCCTAAATGGTGCTGAGTAATAATATCAACGGCAAAATGGTTTTCTTGTAATTCAATATTTTTATGAGTTTTAACCCTATTAACCAAAGAGTTTTGTATTTCCTCACCTGTTTTGTCTTTATGGTGTAATACTCGATATTCTGAATGTCCACCTTCTCTTCCCAAATCATACTTTCCTTTTTCATTTTGATCAAACTTTACTCCCCATTCAATGAGTTGCTTTATTTGAGCGGGAGCTTCTCGAACCACCATTTCAACTATTTCTCGGTTACATAAGCCGTCTCCGGCACTCATGGTATCCTCCACGTGTTTTTCATAATTGTCTGGTTCATAAGTAACTGCAGCAATTCCACCTTGGGCATATTTTGTATTTGATTCTTCCAAAGTAGTTTTACTTACAAGAATTACTTTGCCATACTCTACTACTTTAAGCGCAAAACTTAGGCCTGCTATTCCAGAGCCAATAACCAAAAAATCGGTTTCTTTGATCATCGAATGAGGTTTTTAGTGTAAATATTTGATAATAAACAAAAGTAGAAATTGTTAATAAAAAAATATAATTATTCCGGGTATTATAGGACATGAAGGTATAAATTAATAATGTTATGATTTAAAAACTATTTCAATTATTTTTGTCAGATTAATTTCAAAAGAAAAAAACATTTCAGAATATGGCTCAAGATGATCAATTTAAGAAGCTTATTGCGCATGCGAAAGAATATGGTTATATCTTTCAGTCAAGCGAAATTTATGATGGTTTAAGTGCGGTTTATGATTACGGACAATATGGTGTTGAATTAAAAAACAACATCAAAAAATACTGGTGGGATGCCATGGTCAAAATGCATGAGAATATTGTTGGAATTGATGCTGCAATTTTTATGCATCCTCTGGTTTGGAAAGCTTCGGGTCATGTTGATGCATTTAATGACCCACTAATTGACAATAAAGATTCAAAGAAAAGGTACAGGGCTGATGTATTAATTGAAGATCATTTGGCCAAGTATGAACAAAAAATTGAAAAGGAAATTACAAAAGCAAAAAAACGTTTTGGTGACGATTTCAATGAAAAGCAATTCAGAGAAACCAATCCTAATGTTTTAAGAAATAAGGCAAAAATTGATGATATTCATGGAAAGTTTGTACAAGCATTAGAAAATGATAATCTTGATGATATCAAAAATCTAATTGAAGAATGTGAAATAGCATGTCCGGTATCAGGTTCTAAAAATTGGACAGATGTTCGGCAGTTTAACCTAATGTTTGAAACACAACTAGGTTCTGTTGCTGAGGGAGCAAGTAAAATTTATCTTCGCCCTGAAACTGCTCAGGGAATTTTTGTAAACTATTTAAATGTTCAGAAAACGGGCAGAATGAAAATTCCATTTGGTATTGCTCAAATAGGTAAAGCTTTTAGAAATGAGATTGTAGCTCGCCAGTTCATTTTCCGTATGCGAGAGTTTGAGCAAATGGAAATGCAGTTTTTTGTAAAACCAGGAACAGAAATGGAATGGTTTGAGCACTGGAAAGAAGTAAGGATGAAATGGCATAAAGCTTTGGGATTACCAGAAGAAAAATATCGTTTCCATGCGCATGATAAACTAGCTCATTATGCTAATGCTGCATTTGATATTGAGTTTGAGTTTCCGTTTGGATTTAAAGAGTTGGAAGGAATTCATTCAAGAACTGATTTTGACTTAACTCAACACCAAGAGCTTTCAGGTAAAAAATTACAGTATTTTGACCCTGAATCAGGAGAAAGTTTTGTTCCTTACGTAGTTGAAACTTCAATTGGTTTAGACAGGACTTTCTTAACTATTTTATCGGCTTGTATTCAGGATGAAGAGGTGAAGAAAGAAAATGGAGAATCAGATACTCGCATTGTTTTTAAGATTCCTCCTGCACTTGCTCCAATAAAATTAGCAGTGCTTCCGTTAGTTAAAAAAGACGGATTACCCGAAAAAGCAAGAGAAATTATTGATAGTTTAAAATTTGATTTCACATGCCAATTCGATGAAAAAGATTCAATCGGTCGCCGTTACCGTCGACAGGATGCCATAGGAACACCATACTGTATTACCATTGATCATCAAACATTGGAGGATGATACAGTTACAATTCGTGACCGGGATACAATGGAACAGGAAAGAGTCCAAATTTCAGAACTGGCTCAAATTGTTGAAGATAAGGTGAGCATGAAGAAATTACTTAAAAAAATATTTTAAAGCTTAAATTATGAAGTATAAGAGCCAGCTTAAGAAATTAGTTCCTCATGCAGGAATTATAATTGGATTTATTGTAATCAGTTTTATATATTTTTCTCCTGTTATTGAAGGAAAGAAATTACCGCAAATGGATTATATCCACGCGAAGGGAGCGGCTCAGGAATTAGTAGAGTTCGAAAAAGAGAATCCTGGAGAATCATCTCAGTGGACAAATTCTATGTTTGGAGGAATGCCCGCCTATCAAATTAAAGGAGGGAAAGTAAAAAATGTTTTTGTGCATTTACTTCGTTTTCTACGATTAAAGCTACCATATACAACGGTTGCAATAATGTTCAATTATTTACTAGGGTTTTATATCCTTCTTTTGTGTTTTAATGTTAATAAATGGATAAGTGCCATTGGAGCATTAGGATTTGCTTTTGCCTCTTATAACATTATTATAATTGCAGTTGGGCATATTACCAAAGCATATGCCATAGCCTATATGCCACCTATCGTTGGAGGAATTTACCTGATATATAATAGAAAATATATTATAGGGGCTATAATAGCACTATTGTTTGTTGGTATACAAATAGTTACAACCCACATACAAATAAATTATTACACCGCAATGTTTATTGGTGTAATTGTAATAGTTGAGTTTGTACATTCGTATAAAAAGAAGCAATTGCGCCATTTTGTAAAAGCTACAGCAATTATTGTGTTTTGTGGTGTTTTGGCAGTTATTCCTGAAACAAAAAAACTTTGGACAACTTACGAATATTCTAAATATAGTATACGAGGCGAACAAGTTTTAGAATCGGAAAAAGAAAACAATAAAGAAGACGGTTTAGAAAAGGATTATGCGCATTCATGGAGTTATGGAAAAATGGAAACATTTACCATCTTAATTCCTGACTTTCATGGTGGGGCTTCAATTCCATTAAATAAAAACACCAAATTATACGATAAGTTATTAAGCAGTGGAGTTCAGCCAAATGTTGCAGATGCTATCGTCAGAAGCACCTACTCTTATTGGGGAGGGCAAGCTCATACTTCTGCGCCAGTTTATTTCGGGAGTATTATTGTATTCTTATTTGTGCTAGGTTTATTTATTATTAAAAATAGATACAAATGGTGGGTTCTGTCCGCCACAATTTTGTCGATTGTACTTTCTTGGGGAGGGAATTTTGAACCGATTACGAATTTGTTCTTTAACTATTTCCCTATTTATAATAAGTTTAGAACATTATCGATGATATTAGTAATTGCAAATGTTACATTTGTTTTACTAGCAGTTATGGCAATAAAAGAAATTTATGATGGTAATGTAAACAAACAAGATTTTAAAAAATCATTGTTGTATTCATTAGAAATCGTTGGCGGAATACTATTGTTTTTTATTCTTTTTGGGGGATCACTATTTGACTTTGAAGCAAACTCTGATTTAGGATTAATTAGCCAACTGCAAGCAAATAATTGGCCTGCAAACTTAATAAACACTTACAGGGAAGGAGTGCAGGAAGAAAGGCTCCTAATGTTAAGAACCGATGCATTAAGGTCCTTAGCTTTTATTCTGATTTCAGCCGGTGTTATTTATTTATTTTTCAATAAAAAATTAAAGTCAAATTATTTTATTGCCATAATTGGTATTTTAATTCTCATCGATCTTTGGGGAGTTGATAAAAGATATTTGAACAACGATAATTTTATAACTGCCAGAGAGGAAAAAAATCAGTTTAAATTAACTAAAGCTGATCAGCAAATATTGCAAGAGAATAATAATTATTCTAGAGTTTTAAATCTTAATAGTAACCCGTTTAATGATGCATATACTCCATATCATCATCATTCGATAGGCGGATATCATGGTGCAAAACTAAGAAGGTATCAGGATTTAATTGAATACCAAATTACACCATCTATTCAAAGTATTGCCAGAACCTTAAATTCACAAGGCGGACAGCAATTAATAAATTTGGCCTTAGAGAAGCAGAATGTGCTAAATATGCTTAATACAAAATATATCATTTTATCAGATGATCTTGTATTAACAAACCATTTTGCCTTTGGGAATGCATGGTTAGCAAACGATTATATTATAACCAATAGCTCTGATGAGGAGATGAATAAAATTTCACAAGTAGATTTATCTAAAACTACGGTTGTTCATAAAGAATTTGAAAGCTTATTGGCCGGTATTAACCAAGGAGACTCGATTAAAGGAGAAATAAAATTACAATCTTATAAGCCAAATCATTTAATTTATGATGTGAATTCATTTGAAAAAAGCTTGGCTGTTTTTTCTGAAATTTATTATCCAAAAGGTTGGAAAGCTTTTATTGATGGAAAAGAAACTGACCATTTCCGTGTTAACTATATTTTAAGAGCAATGATAATTCCTGAAGGTAAGCATAGAGTTGAGTTTAAGTTTGAGCCAAAATCATATATTATTGGCGGTAGAATTTCAGTAATAAGTTCTATAGTTGTTGTATTATTATTGATAATAGGTGCTTTTGCCTTAGTTAAAAAGCCTAATGAAGTTTTAGAAGAAAATTAAATATTATATTTTTTTAGTTATTAAGTAACCAAAAAATCTTGGAATAAGTAATAGGTTTTGCATTATGGCAGAAAATAAACCATAATGCTTTTTCATTATTAAGAAACGTTCTTTTAACCCTTTATAAACTGTGTTAGAAGTTTGCCCCCCTTCCATAAATTTCGAAATTATTTGACCTGTGTTATATATTTTTTTGGTGTTTTTAACGGATTTAATTACCCAATCAAAATCAGAGGAAAATTTATAGTCTGTATTGAAGTTAGGAGCAATACTCTTTCTAATTATGAATGATTGATGGCAAACTAGCATGCCCTTTTTAAGGCTATTTAGAGTTAGCGTTTTAGGTGGGCGCAATCGTCTCAAACCAAGGCTTTCATTATTCTCGTTAATAATAATTGTATCCCCATATAAAATGTCAGCATTTATGTTTTTATGAATTATTTCTAAAGTTCTGTTATTATACAATTTGTCTCCCGAATTAATAAACAATAAGAAATCCCCTTTGGCAATTTGCAGCCCCTTATTCATAGCATCATAAAGACCGTTATCAGGTTCACTTAACCAATATGAAACTTTGTCATCATACTTTTTAATGATATCAATGGTTCTATCTGTAGATCCTCCATCAACAATGATGTATTCAAAGTGCTTAAATGACTGATTTAATATACTTTGTATTGTAGCTTCTATAAATCTTTCACTATTGTAAACTACAGTAATAATTGATATTTTAGGGCTTTGAGGCATTTGTTCAAGATTTTAACAAGCTGTTATAAAGGTTTATATATTTATTAGCAGAGACTTTAGGTGAGTAGAATTCAACTGCTCTATTTCGTGCTTCTATGCATAAAGAATTATAATCTGAGTCAAAAAGAGTCCAAGTAATACCATTTGCCAAATCTTCAATTGATTTATATTTTGCCAGATAGCCATTGGTTTTATGAGAAATCATCTCTGACATTCCTGTTGCATTGAATGCTACCACAGGTAACCCACATGCATGAGATTCAACAACTGTATTCGGCAAATTGTCTTCTATCGAAGGTGTCACAAAAACATCACAAGCATTATATACATTAACAATATCTTCTTGACTTGAAATATAATTTAGGTTAATGGTTTCAAAATTACTTTGAAATGGAGTTTTATTTTTCCCAAAAATAACCAAGGCAATTTCTTGAATAATTTCAGGCTTATTATTGGAAATAAACCCTAATGCTTCAATTAAATATGCTGATCCTTTTCTTTTATCGTTAATATTCATTGCACCAAAAAGTATCAGTTTTTTCTTTGATGAAATACCTAACCTACTTCTGGATTCAATTT
This sequence comes from Bacteroidales bacterium, assembly GCA_028282585.1. Classification (GTDB taxonomy): domain Bacteria; phylum Bacteroidota; class Bacteroidia; order Bacteroidales; family UBA12077; genus UBA12077. Next base: position 20,161 of record JANQHR010000126.1, read on the forward strand.
TATTGCTTGGTTTATAAACATCTATATCAATTGGGTTTTGAATAGATATTATATGATTGCCTTTTAATAATGAACTTTCTATTGCAATGTTTTTTAACCAGTTGCTACACGTAACTGCATTTATAGTGGAGTTTTTGTAAATTTTGCTTTTTCGTTTCCATATTCTGCTTGCCAAATCCTTTTTTTTAGGGCGTTTAAGAAACGGGCAATTTTGACAGCTGGATTTATACTTTTCGCAATCACCCGCGTAATGGCAACCGCCTGTAAAAGCCCACATATCATGGAATGTCCAAACAATTGGTTTATTTAAACTAAAAATTTTTTTTAATGAATTTAGGGATAGGAAACTACTATTTATCCAATGAAGATGAATAATGTCAGCTTCTTCAATTAATTCATTTCTGGAAATATCTTCACCAATATTTCCAATTGAAAAGGCAAAACGCACAGAAGCGTCCTTTTCTCTAAAAAAGAAAAGAAATCGTTCAAAAGCGAAACGAAGAAAATTAATTGCCCTTTTTAGTCTGGAGTTAGAAGTTGAATAAATATAATCGCATTTAGATTTCCTTTCCTGAACAAGTAATTTAACTTCAATGTTTTGACTCTTAAGGCTGTCAGTAAGCCTCTTTGCAGCGATTGCTGCTCCGCCAATGGTATCCGAAGTATTAACTAATACTATTTTCAATGTACTTTAATTTTAATCTTTAATAAAAGAATATTCCTCTCCATTAGGAGAAACATGAAAAACTTTGTAGCCAATTGAGTTTAATAAATGAATAGCTTTTTTACTTTTTTTTATTCCAATTTTATCAAGCCTATGGTGAAACTCTACTAGTAATTGTTTAATTTCAATTTTATTTCTGACAATATAATCAATTACATCATATTCAGCACCCTCAATATCGATTTTTAGTATGTCAATTCTTTGGTGGTTTAAATCTGTCATTATGGTTTTTAAATCTTTTACAGGAATATTAATATTATTACCTGTTTTGTCAAGCACATTTTTAATTGACCCGGAAATGTATTCTGGATTTTCCGGTAATGTAAATTCGCTATTACCGGTAAAGTCTGCTAAGCCATATTCATGTAAAATGAATTTTGTGGTAATATTTTGTTTTTTAATCCATTCTATAGATTTTGGAGTCGGGTCAAAAGCATGTATGCTTACATTATATTTTTCAATTAAACTGAGGTCAAAGCTAATATCGGTTCCAATTCCAAACGAATATATGATTGATTCTTCCGATATTAAGTTTGGAAGAATTGTCCACTGTGCATTTTTATTACCATAAGTTATTCTATCGTATCTCTTAATTTGCAGAGAGAAGTAAAAATCCTTATTTAAAAGCACCTTTCTTATTCTTAATATGTAGGTAAGAAGATTAGAAAAATCCATTGAATAGTATTAGGTTAATTGGTAAAATTATTTATCTAAAATATAATTTTCTAGTTTTTTAATAATACTTTTATATTCATAATTTTCAAGTATATACTGTTGTCCTTCATGAGATAATTTTTTTCTTAGCTTTTCTTCATCAATAAGTTTTAAAATGCTGTTTCCAAGGCTGTTTAGATCGTTTTTTTGATATAACAAGCCTCCTTTTTCCAATCTTTTATTGTTAGTTGAATCAGATTCCATAATTACAGGAATTCCGCACGCTTGGGCATCTAAGGCACTTAAGGTATTTTCTTTTGGAAATACAGCAAAGTCAGCTATTGAATAATATTTAAAAAGTATAGAACTATCTACTGGTTCAATAAATCTAATTTTAATATTGTCAATTGAATGAAAAGAATCTAATTGAAAGTTTGAACTGAAATATGGTTCTATTTTAGGGCCAACAAAAATTATATGCAAATTAACTTTTATGCCATCTTTGATTTTATCGACTGCGCTTAAGATAAGGTGTGGTTTTTTTCTTTCATTAATTTTTCCGGTATAAATTAATGCAATATCATTTGGAGGAATTTCTAGTTTCTGCCTTATTAGATTTCTGTCTTCTGCTTTAAAATAGAATTGAGACGAATCTGTACCTATAGGAAGGAAATCAACATAGTTTGATGGAATTTTATAATCATTTAAAAGGATTTGTTGATTTTCAGGAGTTGTTGCAAAAACCATGATGTTTTTTTTAGTAATTATTTTTGAAATAATGGTTTTTAGAAAAAGCAACTGCACTTTAAAAGCAATGCCTTTTTTGAATTGATTATATAAGGTGTGCGTATCAGTAAATACTTTTATTTTTTTAAGTTTAAATAAGGTGTTAAGTATTACTCGTATAGCAGAGTAAGATTCAATTACATGGACGTAAATCACGTCAGGGTTAATATCATTTATTTTCTTTAATAAGCCAGTTAACCACAAATTTGATTTTTGAGTTTCTCCCCAGAATGTATTTAACCGGTGAATCTTAACTAAATATTTTTGCTCAAATTCTTCATCTAATTTTTTAATATTAATATTGTTTGTTAACCCTTCCCATATACTCATGGAGTTAGAGGTTAAAATATGAAAATCAATTTCTGGTGCATGGTATTTAGCAAAAAAATTAATTTGATATCCCATCGAGGGATGAAACCTATCTTCAATATGTAAAACTCGGTTTTTTTTAATCATTTTAATATCGAGAAATTAATAAGCAAAAATAAGATAATTCTTTAACTGTAGTATTTTTTTGCATAATATGCCTTAGCATTATAATGTTTGATAAAAGTAGCTTTAAGGTAATATTAACCTAATAACGATTAAATCATAGTTTAATTCATTATCAGAATAAAAGATATTATTTTTGTGGTGATTAATACGATGATTAGCATGATTCCATTAAAGTGGTTATTTATTCGATGGTTCTTTAAATATTTATCTCCAGTTATAAAATTTTACGAGGAATGGTTAATTAAAAAATATTCATCAAAAGGAATTAATTACCCTCCAATATTTATAGTTGGTGCACCAAGAAGTGGGTCAACAATATTGTTTCAGTTGTTAACCAAATATTTCAGTTTTGTTTATATAAACAATTTTATTAATATGGCGCGAGAAGTGCCATTAACTGGATTTGTTGTTAACAAAATTCTTTTTAAAGATATAAAGCATAACTCATTTTCGTCTCAATATGGTAATACTCAATCGGGAGGGTTAGTTGCTCCAAACGAAGGGTTATTTTGGTATAAATGGCTACCTAAAGATAAACATTTCGTTCGTTCAAAAGATATCTCTGTAAAAGATAAACGAAAGATGAAAGATTGCTTTAATGCGATAATGAATAAATATGAGCAATCAATAATAATAAAAAATTTATCTTTTGGTTTAAGGTTAGAGTTAATACATAAACTTTTTCCTTTGGCAAAAATAATTGTTATTAAACGCGACCCATTTTTTACATGCCAGTCAATATTTTTATCGAGGAGGAAATTAGGAATTCCTGATAATAAGATGTGGGGAATTTTACCTAGAAACTTCCAAGAAATGAATGAATTAAATATATACGAAAAAATAGTTTTACAAGTATCTTCAATTAACCAACAGATTGAAGAGGATATAAAAAATTTCCCTAAAGAAAATGTTTATAGTTTAACATATGAATCTTTATGCCAGAATACAAGAGCACAAATATCTGAGATTACTGGTTTCATTAATTCAGGTTTTAGTTTAAAAGAAAATTTTCAAGTGCAAAATTTAAAAAATGGTAATAACTTGAAGTTATCAAGAACCGATGAATTAGAATTTAAGAGTCTTATAGAAAAACATATAAATTATGCAGGAACAAATGAATAGTATATTTTATCTTGAAGAAGGCGATTTTCACTTATGGGATGGTTTTGTTGATAGTTTAGAATGTGGCTCGATTTTTAATAAAAGTGTTTTTCTAAAAAGAATTGCTGAAGTATTAAACCTGAATTTTGCAATCGTTGTTTATCTGAATGAGAGCGAAGAAATTGCAGGAGGTTTTGCTTTTTGCTATAAAAAGAAATATGGAGTAAAATATATTTATTTTACTCCTTTGGCTCAATACAATTTTATACTTATTAAAGATAGAGAAACGATTTATTTATCAAAAAAACAATCTCATCATTACAAAATCTTAAGCTTGATATTGAATTTTCTTGAAAAAGAATATTTTATTATAAAGTTTTCATTTAATATTAATTATAAAGATATTAGGCCATACATCTGGAAAGGTTATGAAACAAACATAAATTACACGTTTACAAAAAAAATAACGGATACGGATAAGATTTATAAAGAGTTTGATTACGCTTTGAGGAAACAAATTAAAAAAGGAGAAAAACTAAATTACAAAATTGATAGCGAAAATAATGAAATTAACATTAAAATACTTCATAAATTAAATGCAGCAACGTACAAAAGGCAAAATTTAATTTTTAAGTTATCATATAAACAATTTTATAATTTAATAAATGGATTATTTATAAATGAGCTTGCCAAAATATACACAATATATTATGAAGAAAAACCAATAAGCTCTACACTTCTTTTTATTGAAAAAAACAAAGCTTACCATATGTTGATCGGGACTGAAAAAAGTTCTTATAATTTAGGGCTCAACCAGGTGTTAATGATTGAAGTTTTTAAAGATTTGGTTAAGAATGGCATTAACGAATTTGATTTTATGGGAGCAAATGTTGAGTCTATTGCGAATTATAAAGCTCAGTTTAGTTTTGAACTTAAACCATTTTATTCAGCGTTAAAAGTTAAAGGTATTTTAAAATACCATTTTAAGGTTAAAAAAACTTAATAACACATTATAATTATAACAATTGTAGTAGGGTAATTAGCATTAGCATTAAAATTCTATAATTTATATAAATTTGCACATCACAATAATCTAAGAATGGGAAAAATAAAAAACAGGATAAAGGCAATATTAAAAAAATTACCTAAAAATTTTACTAAACATTATATATACCCTAAGTTATATCATAGGGTACATGAACCATATAATGCAAGAAACTATTTTGAATCTTACTATGATGTTCAGGAAGAATTTAATGATGGAGTTACTATTGGGCCTGGATATAATAATTTGTTTACAAAATTCCATTATAATAGTGTAGAGAATTCGATAATTAGTTTTTTTGTAAAAAGAAATTTTACCGAAGCTCCTAAAGTATTAGATATAGGATCTGGGGCTGGGCATTGGATAGATTTTTACCTAGACACATTTAAAGCATCAAAAGTTACTGGAATTGATTTATCTGAGCCATGTGTTAATAAGCTAAAGGAAAAGTATAAGCCTGTTAATAATGTAAAAATAGCTCTTGAAGATATTACTTCAATTAACCTTAAAAGAGATGAAAAGTATGATATCATTAACGCGATAGGTGTTATATTTCATATAGTTGATGATAAATTATGGGAGCAAACATTAACAAACTTAGCCTCAATGTTAAACCCAAATGGATATATTGTTGTAGGAGGGCATTTTGGCATTGTAACTCAAAATGTTCAATTTCATTTTAAAAATGAGAAGTTTGAGACATTTGATGAAATATTAACAAAGAGAGAAAATGTTTCTTATGTTAATAAAAGGATAAGGTCTCTATCCAGGTGGAAAAAAGTTGCAAAAAGAAATAATCTACAAGTATTAAAAAAAATAGCCACACGTTCAAATAAGAACATTGTTACACCAGAAAACAATATTTTAATTCTTACCCTAATAGGGCATTAAAAAGCATTAAAATTACATGCTGGTAAAAGCGTTGTAAATTAGCGTTAAATATTGTTGAGATGAGGTTTTTATTTATAATTACTGATGAAAAACTTAGGATAGCATAGTGCGCAGGCTTTATTTAGGAAATAAGTTAAAAATTGATAGGCAGTTTAAAACATACATTAAAACATTCACTTGTTTATAGCCTTGGAAATTTATCCACAAAGGTTATTGGGTTAATTTTATTGCCGTTATACACTTCTTTCTTATCAACAAATGATTATGGAATTCTAGCAGTTTTAGAAACTACAAGCCAGTTTTTAGTTGCAATGGTAAGTTTAAGGCTATCGACTGCTATGATGAAATGGTGGTCTGATGCAAATTCTGGAAAGAAAAAACAATCAATTATTTTTACAAGTTTTTCTTCTCTGGCTTTTATTTTAATATTATTTAATCTCGTATTTCAACCATTTAAAATAAAATTTTCACATCTGTTTTTCAGTTCAGATAGTTATGAAGCCTACTTTTTAATTCTTTTTGCCTCAGTTTCACTAGAGATTCTTGCAGGAATTACGCTTTCTCTAATTCGCCTTAAAGAAAAATCTGCCCTGTTTGTAACTATAAATATTATTAAACTTTTGGTGAGTTTAAGTTTAAATATATATTTTATAGTTTACCTAAAAATGGGTGTTAAAGGAATTATCTTAAGTTTATTAATTGGGCATATGGTAACTTTAGTATTGACAGTCCCTACTTTAATTAAAAACTGTAATTTAGTATTTAGTTTTAAAATATTTAAGGAGTTAGTTAAATTTTCATTTCCTTTAAGTTTGACAACTATTACAATGTTGTTGCTTACATTAAGCGATAGGTATATTTTAAAGTATTTCCATGATTATTCAAATGTTGGTGTTTATAGTTTAGGATATAAATTGGCAGGTGTGATAAATGTATTTATATTACAATCTTTTCAGATGGGATTTATGCCAATTGCCTATAAAATTTATAAAAAGCCTGAAGCCAAAAGATATTTTTCAAAGGTTTTTCTCTATCTCGTTTTTATATTATTGCTTTCAACACTAGTATTATCTTTGTTTTCAAAAGAAGCAATTGTTCTTTTTGCTAAAAATAATAATGATTATTGGTTAGCTTATACAATTGTTCCTGTTTTATGTTTAACCTATTCATTAAAGGGGATGGAATATTTCTTTGCATTAGGGCTTCATTATGTAAAAAAAACAAAATATAATGCCGTAATAGTTTTAATTGGTTCAGTTATTAGTTTAAGTTTGAACATTTTACTAATCCCATATTTAAAAATTTATGGAGCTGCGGTTACAGCATTATTAACTCAATTAGTCTTGGTTTATTTATTTTATAAAAAATCAAACAAGTATTATCCAATAGATTATGAGTTGGTTAAGGTTGCAAAGCTTTTTGCAATAACCGTTATGATTCTAGCAATTACCTACTTTATTCAACATATTAACCTATTTCTTAGGCTTGGAATTAAAACATTACTTATTGTTTTATTCCCGTTTATTTTACATTACTGGAACTTCTTTGAAGAAATTGAGGTTTTGAGAATAAAGCAAGCTTGGGTGAAATGGAAGAACCCTGTTAATTGGAAAGACAATTTAAGAAGAAAAGAATGAAAGGAGTTTTAAATAAACAACAAATAGATTATGTCTTTTATCATCTTGGGTTTGTTTTTGAAATTACGAATGATTTAAAAAACAGAATCAGATTTAATAGTAAACCAGAGAACGACAAAAACTATATATTATTTAAGTTATCAAAAGAAAAATTAGATGTTAAAAATGTCTTAAAGATTAATGATATTCCTGTTTTATTTCCATTAGGAACTTCCGATAAATTCTATCATTTTGAAAATAACGAGCTCATATTTGACCATGATATTTTAAAATCAGCATTTTATTTACTTTCCGGTTACCAGGAATGGAATTCAAAAGATTTAGATCATTACGATAGGTTCCCATATGAAAATTCAATACAAAAAAAACTAGGAATAATAAATAAGCCGGTTGTAAATTACTATTTTGAGATAATAGTAAATGCAATAAGTGAATTTTGTAATTTAAATAAGATTCCTTTCAAAAGAAAAAAACTATCTGATAAATTCATCTTTTTATTAAGTCATGATATTGATCTAATTGATAACTACAATTATTATGAGGTTGTTAGTAAACTTAAGCAAGCTTTAGGATTATCAAAACCATTATATTCTAAATTAAAATCAATTAAGATTTTTTTGTACTATTTCATTAGGTGGATTAATCCCTTTAATAAAGAAAATCCTTATTGGAGTTTTAATAAACTTTTAATGATTGAGAAAGGCAATGGTATTAATGCAACATATTTTTTTTTAGAAAAAAGCCATAAACACCAGGATTCCTACTATACATTTAATGAACCCAGAATAAGAAAACTTATAGAAACACTTGAAAACAATAATGCTGAAATTGGTTTACATGGAACAATAAAATCTGCTGAAAGCGAGGGTGCTTTAAAAAAAACATATGAGAATTTGCAATTAGTTTCGAACCATAAAGTGGAAGGAGTTAGGCAACATACTCTAAAATACAAACATCCTGAAACATTAAAGATTCAGGAAAAGGTTGGGATTAAATATGATACAACACTGGGGTTTGCTGCTCATGAAGGATTTAGAAATTCATATTGTTTGCCGTTTAAACTTTTTGACTTTAACAATAATAAGATTATAAATATCTGGGAATTCCCTTTGATAGTAATGGATGGAACTTTGTTTGGATATAGGAAGTTAAAATTTGCTGATGCAACTAAGAGTATCGGGCAATTGTTAAATGAAGTTGAAAAATTTAATGGAGTTTTCACTTTTTTATGGCACAATAGTTTCTTTGAGGAAGTAATTTTTCCCGGAATAACCAAATTTTATGAAGATACAATTAATCAAATTATGTCAAGAAAACCAGAATCAATTACAGGACGAAGACTTTTGAATAGATTACGTAGGAATAATGGTGTATAAAATTGTAAAATACCCTTTCATTAGTTAACAGAATTTAATTAACCTTTAAAAACATTTATAAATACTAAAAATTGTCAAGAAAGAATTTTAATAGATTATAATTAAAATAATAGGAAATGATTAATAAAGTATTAACCGTTATAGGGGCTAGGCCACAATTTATCAAAGCAGCTTCAGTTAACCGGGCTTTTAAAAAAGAAAAAGTTAATGAAATCATTGTACATACAGGGCAACACTTCGATAATAATATGTCGAATATCTTCTTTGATGAGATGAATATTCCAAAGCCAAACTATAATCTTAATATTCATAGTCTTTTACATGGTGCTATGACAGGTAGAATGATTGAAGAAATTGAAAAAATCCTTCTAATGGAGTCACCTGATTTAGTATTGGTTTATGGTGATACAAATTCTACTTTGGCAGGAGCCTTAGCCGCTCAAAAAATGCATATTCCTATTGCTCATATTGAAGCCGGTTTAAGATCTTACAATATGAAAATGCCAGAGGAAGTAAATAGAATATTAACAGATAGAATTTCAAATTATTTATTTTGTCCTTCCGATAAAGCTATTGAAAATTTATATAATGAAGGATTTAAAAACTATCCATGTAAACTAATTAAAAGTGGTGACGTAATGCAGGATGCGGCATTGTATTATGAAAAAATATCTGATTCAAAATCTACAATTATTAATGATCTTAATCTTGGAAAAGATAAATACATACTCTGTACATTACACAGGCAAGAAAATACGGACGATAAAAACCGGTTAAGAAATATTATTCAAGCCTATAATGAGTTGAGTAAAGACCTCAGAATAATTTTACCTATTCATCCGCGTACTCAAAAAATTCTGGAAAGAATAACTATTGATATAAAGTTTGAGATAATTGATCCAATTGGATATTTCGACATGCTTCAGTTGATTAAAAATTCAGAGTTTATTATAACAGATAGTGGAGGATTACAAAAAGAAGCTTTTTTCTTTAAAAAATATTGTATTACAACACGAGATGAGACAGAATGGGTTGAGCTTGTTGATAATGGATTCAATATTGTTGTGGGTGCTAATAAGGAAAGAATAATTTTTGAATCGAAAAAAATACCTGAAAAGTCGGAAAACTTTAATGTTAATTTATATGGAAATGGAAAGGCTAGTGATTTTATAGTAAACAACATAATTGCTGAATAGGTTTCCAAGTTGCTCCAAGTATCTTGCTAAAAGATATCCTTACTGTTAAGTTTTAATCTTATTTAGAGAGATAAACCATTGAACTAAAATATGATGTTTTATAAAGCTTATCGCTTAAAATTTTATCCAAAGTGGCATTCTTAAACTAATTATAAAAACCAACAATTTTAGTATCTTTGCCCAATTAGGTTAAAAATATGAGCAAAAAAGAAGCAAATATTACCAAACGAAGATTACGTAGTTCATATGTAACTTCAATTATAAGTATATCATTAGTCTTATTTTTATTAGGATTATTGGGGATATTGGTATTGAATGCAAAACGTTTATCAGATTATGTAAAAGAAAACATTGGTTTTTCCGTTATTCTGAAAGAAAATGTAAAAGAGGTTGATGTGATTTTATTACAGAAGAGTTTAGATGCTTCAGAATATGTGAAGTCAACTAAATATATTACTAAGGAAGCAGCAGCAGAAGGGTTACAAAAGGAATTAGGAGAAGATTTTATTGAGTTTTTGGGGTTTAATCCTTTATTAGCTTCAATTGAGGTAAACTTATATGCTAATTACGCTAATCAGGACAGTATTGATTTAATTGAAAAAGACTTACAGCAATATGAACAAATTAAAGAAGTTTTTTACCAAAAATCTTTGGTTAGCCTGGTTAACGAAAATATTAAAAAAATTAGCTTGATTATTCTTGTTTTTAGTGGATTATTGTTATTAGTTGCGATAACATTAATTAATAGTACAATAAGGCTTTCTGTTTATTCAAAACGATTTATCATTAATACTATGCAATTAGTAGGAGCAACAAGGGGCTTTATACGTAGGCCATTTTTATATCGTAGTGCTGGTAATGGAATATTTGCAGCTTTTTTGGCGGGTGGATTATTAGCAGGGGTATTGTATGCAGCACAGCAGGAATTTAGGGATATTATTAGTTTTCAGGATATCGAAATAGTTGGAATCCTTTTTTTATGTGTATTGGTTTTTGGAATCTTAATTAATTGGATATCTACATTTTTTGCAGTTTCCAAGTATTTAAGAATGAAAGTAGATAAATTATATTATTAAATTAAAATATTGTTCAGATGTCAAAGAAAAATAAACCAGAAGAAAAGAAGGTAGAATTTGCTCTTGGTAAAGAAAATTACAGGCTTTTAATTATTGGTTTTGCTATAATTGTTTTTGGCTTTCTTCTTATGATTGGGGGTAAAGCAGAAAGTCCGGATGAATTTAATGAAGCTATTTTTAGCTTTAGGCGTATTACACTTGCTCCTATTATTGTTCTTTTCGGGTTTATTTTTGAGATATACGCCATAATGAAAAAACCTAAAGAAACCGAAGAAAAATAACATTAATAGCAAATTATGGATTGGATTGAAGCTTTAATTCTTGGAATAATTCAAGGATTAACAGAGTTTTTGCCTGTTAGTAGTAGTGGACATTTAGAACTGGGCAAACATATATTAGGTGTAGAATATTCTGAAAATCTTACTTTTACAGTCGTAGTGCATGGGGCAACCGTATTGAGTACCATTATCATATTTTGGAAAACCATTGTTGAATTAATAAGAGACGTATTCAAGTTTAAATGGAATGAATCAACTCAATATATTACCAAAATTATTATTTCTATGATCCCCGTTGTAATTGTTGGCCTCTTATTTAAGGATCAAGTTGAAGGATTATTTACCGGAAATATTTTATTGGTTGGTTGTATGTTAATTGTAACGGCAGGTTTGCTTGCTTTCACATATTACTCAAAAGAACGACAAAGCAATATATCATTCAAAAGTGCTTTCCTTATTGGAATTGCGCAAGCTCTGGCTGTAATGCCGGGAATATCTAGGTCAGGGGCAACAATAGCAACCGGATTATATCTTGGTAATAAGAAGGAGTTTATAGCCAAATTTTCTTTTTTGATGGTTTTATTACCAATTATAGCGGCAAATGTAAAAGATTTGATGGATTTTGATTTTTCAGCTCAAAATTCAGTTTCGCTTACACCGTTAGTTATTGGTTTTTTCGCAGCATTTTTATCCGGCTTATTAGCTTGTAGCTGGATGTTAAAAATAGTAAAGAGAGGCAAGTTAATTTACTTCGCAATATATTGTTTTATTGTTGGTTCAATAGCAATTATTGCTTCATTTTAAAGGATATGTCAAAATTGGAAGTAAATAGCGTTGAGGATTTTCAGGAGGGGGTTGTTATTCCAATTAACAAACCATATGAATGGACATCTTTTGATGTTGTTAAAAAAGTTAAAAACCAAATTGGCAAGAAACTTCGTCAAACATTAAATATTAGATTAAAGAATTTTAAAGTTGGTCATGCAGGTACACTTGATCCTTTAGCTGAGGGCCTGGTTTTGGTATGCACTGGAAAGGCTACAAAAAAAATCAATGATTTAATGGCTGATGAAAAGGAGTATATAGCAACGATAGAGGTAGGAAGAACTACTCCGTCCTATGACCTGGAAACTGAATATGATAAGTCCTTTTCAACAGAACATATTAATGAAGAATTAGTAAAAGAAGTGCTAAAATCTTTTATTGGTGAACAAGATCAGATTCCACCTGTTTACTCAGCTAAGAATGTTAATGGAAAAAGAGCATATGATTATGCTCGACAAGGAGAAGAAATTGAATTAAAAGCGAACAAAATCAACATTTATGAGTTAGAATTATTGGAGTATAAGTTTCCAATAATTAGGATTAAGATTGTTTGTAGTAAGGGCACGTATATTCGCTCTTTGGCATACGATATAGGTAAAAAATTAAAAAGCGGAGCACATTTAGTTAGGTTAGTTAGAACAAGAATAGGAAGTTATAAGTTACATTCTTCGTTAACAATAAAAGAATTAGAAAAATTTTTAGCAATTTTGTAACTTTTTAAATATTGCCACGTATAAGCAGGTCATTTAAGTATAATCATATAAATAGTTTGAATTAATGAAGTTATCTCAGTTTAAGTTTAATCTCCAAAAAGAACTAATTGCCAAATTTCCAGCTGAAAGTAGAGACGAATCAAGATTGTTGGTCGTACATAAAGAATCAGGAAAACTAGAACATAAAGTTTTTAAGGACATCGTAGATTATGTTGATGATCAGGATGTAATGGTTTTTAATAACACTAAGGTTTTTCCTGCACGTTTGTATGGAAATAAGGAAAAAACTGGCGCTAAAATTGAGGTTTTTCTTTTGAGAGAATTAAACCGTGAACAAAGATTATGGGATGTTTTGGTTGATCCGGCTCGTAAAATAAGAATTGGAAATAAGCTTTATTTTGGTGAAGATGACTCTTTGGTAGCTGAAGTTATTGATAACACAACTTCAAGAGGTAGAACTTTAAGGTTTTTATTCGATGGATCATATGAGGAATTTAAAAGGACGCTTTATGATTTAGGAGAAACTCCTCTACCAAAATTCATTAATAGAGATGTTGAACCGGAAGATCGTGAACGATACCAGACAATTTATGCTAAGCACGAAGGTGCTGTTGCCGCTCCAACGGCAGGGATGCACTTTAGTCGTGAGTTAATGAAAAGATTAGAAATTAAGGGTGTTGATTTTGCAGAAATAACATTACATGTAGGTTTAGGAAATTTCAGAACCGTTGATGTTGAGGATTTAACAAAACATAAAATGGATTCTGAAAAGATTATCATTACTGATGAGGCAGTTAATAAGGTAAACGAGGCAAAAGATAAAAAGAAGAATGTTATTGCTGTAGGAACAACTGTTTTAAGAACTCTGGAATCATCAGTTTCAACAACCGGACATTTAAAGCCTTACGATGGATGGACTAATAAATTTATATTCCCTCCTTACGAGGTTCAGGTTCCTAATATGATGGTGTCAAATTTCCATCTGCCGTATTCGACATTATTAATGATGGTATGTGCTTTTGGAGGTTATGATGCAGTAATTAATGCTTATAAAACTGCCATAAAAGAAGAATATCGGTTTGGAACTTATGGCGATGCAATGTTGATTTTATAACGATAATATTATAAATAATAAAGCTAGAAAGGTTAGTTTCCGGTAGTAATCGGGCTAACCTTTTTTAATTAGCAGTGAGCCGAATAATGATTCTCATTTATTAGTTCGCGATATTTTGAAACTACTTTTTTAAAATCCTCCCAGGCAGGACGCTTTAATTTTTCATTTCGAAGTAATGCAGATGGATGAAAAGTAGGCATAATAAGTCTTCCATTCCATTCCATCCACTCTCCACGAACTTTAGTAATTTTGGCATTAGGATCTATCAATCCCTTAAGAGCCGTTGCGCCCAAAAGAATTATAATTTTTGGGTCAATTAGTTCAATTTGTTTATATAAATATGGAATACAAGTTTCTCTTTCTTCTGGCAGAGGGTCACGGTTATTTGGTGGGCGGCATTTAACAATATTTCCAATAAAAACATGCTCTTTTCTATTAAAACCACAAACATCTAGTATTTTATCTAATAATTGACCGGATTTTCCAACAAAAGGACGTCCTTGCTGATCTTCATAATAACCGGGTCCTTCTCCGATACACATGATTTCTGCATGTCGAAATCCTTCACCAAAAACTACATTTGTTCTTGTTTTACTTAAAATGCATTGAGTGCATTGATTAGCTTCTTGTTTGAGTTGTTCGAAATCGTCCATAGGAAAGAATTTAATTCATTACATTTTGAGGATTTCCATCAAGCCATTTATGAATATTTGCTACAACAATCTTTCCTCTTAATTCAATAGCTTCTTTTGTCGCATAACCAATATGCGGAAGTAAAATAACATTTGGAGCCTGGAATAAAGGATTATTTTCATCCAAAGGAGGCTCTTTTTCATAGACATCAAGTGCAGCTCCTGCAATTTTATTGGCTTCTAGTGCATTAATTAATGCAACATTGTCAACGATAGGTCCACGAGCAGTATTAATGAATACTGAAGATGGTTTAACTAATTGTAATTTTTCTTTGTTAATTAGTTTTTTAGTATCATTAGTTAATGGAATATGCACTGAAATGATATCACTATTTTTTAAAAGATAATTTAAACTGGAAAACTCAACATTGGGAATGCTTTTAGAGCTTCTATTATATGCTAAAACTTTACATCCAAATGCATTAGCCAAACGAGCAACTTCCATTCCAATTTGACCTGCTCCTATAATTCCAAAAGTCTTTCCATATAATTCTGACCCCAAAAATCCTGCTCTAGTTGAATATTTTCTGGTTTGATTATCACTCCATATTATTTTTCTGTAAAGGCTTATTGCAGCTCCAATGGTTAATTCAGCTACTGCGTGATTTGAATACCCTGCAGCGTTAGATACAATTATATTCTTTTCACGGCATAAATTCATAGGGATGTGATCAACTCCTGCAAATGCTACCGAAATCATTTTTAAATTAGCACAATGGTTAATTACATTATCTGAAATTGCGAGATTGCTTAAAATTATTATGTCTGAATTTTTGATTCTACTAATGATTTCTTCATCGTTTTTCGGTTTGTCATCATAAACGGCCAATCTATGATTTAAAGCTTTAAAATCTGCTTTTATTTTTATTATTTCCTCAGGTTTATATCCAATAGGTTCAACTAATGTAATTTTCATTTAAACTATTTTTCCGATAAAATTAAAAATAAAAAAGGGAGTTCAAAAATGAACTCCCCAAATAAATATTGTAAAAATAAATTATTGCTTGATAGAAAATCTTTTAAATTCAGTAACAGTTAAATCACCATTTGTTTGTTTCAGATACTGCTCAACAGACATTTTATTATCCTTAATAAAAGCTTGGCTTAATAAAGTATTTTCTTTAAAGAATTTACCTAATTTACCCTGAGCAATTTTATCAACTAAATTTTCAGGTTTTCCTTCTGCTAATGCTTGATTTTTCCCTATTTCAAGTTCTTTGTCAATAGTTTCTTGAGGAACCTGATCTTTATTAACAGCTACCGGATCCATTGCAGCAACTTGCATTGCAACATCTTTACCAATTTGTTCTTCAATACCTGATTTATTTAAACCAACGAGTGTGGCCAATTTTTTATCGCTATGAATGTAAGCGGCTACCTGACCGGCCTCAACTTTATCATAATATTTTAGATCCAATTTTTCACCTATAACACCTGTTTGCTCTACAATCTTATCAGAGATTTTCATTCCATCAACCTCAAGATTATTTAAAGCTTCTAAATCTGCAGGTGAATTTTCTAATGCCTGATTTAAGATTTTTTCGGCTAAAGCAACAAAATCTTCATTTTTAGCAACAAAATCAGTTTCGCAATTTAAAGAAATCATTGCGCCTTTGCTTCCGCTTGTTTTAGCTAAAACAACGCCTTCACTTGCTTCTCTGTCAGAACGCTTATTTGCAACAGCCTGACCTTTTTCACGAATGATTTGTTGTGCTTTATCAAAATCACCTTCAGCTTCAACCAGAGCCTTTTTGCAATCCATCATGCCGGCACCAGTCATTTTTCTTAATTTGTTTACATCAGATGCAGTAATTTGAGCCATTTTTTTAATTTTTTACGGCCTGCCTGTCAACTACCTTTTGGCAGACAGGGCAGACAAGGTTTGAATTTTATTATTCTTGAGTTTCTTCGTTTTGAGCTTCAGCTGGTTCTTCTTTTACTTCTACATTGTCTTCAACTGGAGCATCCACGCCTGCCGGCTGGGCAGACTCTTTTCTTGCGCTGGTTTTTTTAGCATCGTTCCCGCCTTCTGACTGGGCAGGTTTAGCTTTTTTTGGACCTTTTTTAGCGTCCTTTGCCGGACCTTCTTTTTCCTTCTCCATCTTTCTTTCTTCTAAACCTTCTTGAATAGCTGCTGTAATCTTATCTAAAATTAATGAAATGGATTTTGAAGCATCATCATTAGCAGGAATTGGGAAATCAACAGGAGTTGGATCTGAGTTTGTATCTACAATCGCAAACAGAGGAATATTTAATCTTTTTGCTTCTCTTACTGCAATATGTTCTTTTGAAACGTCAACAATGAACATAGCTGCTGGAAGTCTTGTCATATCAGCAATACTTCCTAACATTTTTTCTAATTTAGCTCTTTGACGTGTAATTTGTAATTTTTCTCTTTTTGCAAGATTGTTAAAAGTACCATCTTTTTCCATTTTATCAATAGAAGCCATTTTCTTAACAGCTCTTCGTATGGTCGGGAAGTTAGTTAACATACCGCCTGGCCAACGTTCTGTTACATATGGCATTTGAGTACCTTTAACTTTTTCTGCAACTATATCTTTTGCTTGTTTTTTAGTAGCAACAAATAAAACCTTACGTCCAGATTTTGCAATTTGTTTTAATGCATTACAAGCTTCTTCTAATTTTGCTTCGGTTTTCTGTAAATCAATGATGTGAATTCCGTTGCGCTCCATAAAAATATAAGGAGCCATAGCAGGATTCCACTTTCTTTTCAAGTGTCCGAAATGAACACCTGCTTCTAACAATTCATTAAAGTTTGTTCTTGACATTTAACTAATTTTTTAACGTTTACATTCTTTTTTAACAGTCAATTGCTGAGTAGCTCCATGCAGGACGTCTCAACAATTTAGATACTAAACGGAATATTATCCAACAGAATAAAATTCTATCGTTTACTAAATTGAAACTTCTTGCGCGCTTTTGGTTGACCGGGTTTTTTACGTTCTACAGTTCTAGGATCACGAGTTAAGAATCCAGCTTTTTTCAAAGCATCCCTGTGTTCAGGATTTACTTCGATCAATGCTCTTGAAATTCCTAATCTTACGGCTTCAGCTTGTCCTTTAATTCCACCACCAAAGATGTTAATTTTAAGGTCAAATTTACCTTCTGCTTCAACTAACTCTAATGGTTGTTTTACCACATACTGAAGTGGTTTTGTAGGGAAAAAATCTTCTAACTCTCTTCCATTAATTGAGATCTTTCCTTTTCCTTCACTTAAATAAACCCTTGCAACAGCAGCTTTTCTTCTTCCTAAAGTATTTATTACTTCCATTTTAATTATTTAATTGAGTTTAAATCTACTTTTTTTGGTTTCTGTGCTTCATGAGCATGCTCGTTGCCTTCATAAACATAAAGGTTTCTAAATAATTCTCTTCCAAGACGATTCTTTGGTAGCATTCCTTTAATAGACTTTTCAACAACTTCGGTAGGCTTTGTCGCTAACAATTTTTCCGGAGTAGTAACTCTTTGTCCTCCTGGATAACCTGTATGACGTACATATTGTTTGTCAGTCATTTTGTTACCTGTTAATTGAATTTGGCTTGCATTGATAACAATTACATTATCACCACAGTCAACATGAGGAGTAAAAGAAGGTTTATTTTTCCCTCTTAAAATCATTGCAACTTTAGAAGCTAACCGGCCTAAAGTTTCGTCTTTCGCGTCAACAAGAATCCATTCTTTTTGAACAGTTTCCTTGTTTGCTGATACTGTTTTGTAACTTAATGTATCCACTTTAAAACTCCTAACTTTTTAATTAATACCTTAATACATTACTTTTCCTGTATTTTGCGGATTGCAAAAATACAATTATTTTTTATAAATCAAGAAAATTAGTTATAAATAATTTGCTAATATCCTGACCTATAAATAATGATTAATGGTAATCGTAAAACACCGTAATTTTGAGCGGCAAATATAGTTAATTTTTGAATTGATAAGCCATTAAAATAAGATTTTCAGTTAAATAAACACATTTTTTAACATTAAAATTTGTTTTTTATATTCTTACATTACTTTAATTATCTTTGACATTATAGATTTATGCATAATGAGGAAAATATTTAATATTACTTTTAATCATAGTAAGCTATATTTTTTCGGACTAATTTTAACTGTTTTAAGTTTACCTCTTTCAAAATTTGCAGTGAGCGTTTCAATAATATTTTTGGTGTGTAATTGGATACTCGAACTAGATTTTAAGAGAAAATGGCATGAATTAAAAACAAATAAATCAATTCTAATATTTATAGGATTTTTTTTTGTTCACCTATTATGGTTAATAAATACAGAAGATTTCCAATATGGTTTTAAAGACTTATCTAATAAAGCGAAATTTTTAGTATTCCCAATTATAATAGGAACAAGCAGAAAACTTTCATTTGATCAAATCAAAACAATACTTATTTGGTTTGCTCTAGCTTTATTATCATCAACAATAATTAGCACTTTGATATTAACTCAGGCTATTGATTATCCTGTTGAAAATATTAGAGACATTTCTCCCTTTATATCACATATTCGACTGAGCTTATTAATTAATGTTTCAATATTTTCATTAGGTTACATTATTGCTTCCAAAAAATTTAAAATAACAAAATTTGAGTTTTTTGCTTATTTAACTGTGATATTATGGTTTACATTATTCCTTTACTTATTAAGATCTTTAACTGGAATTGTAATATTCATAATCCTTCTTTTTTTTGTTTTAACTGTTCTTTCAGTTAAAATTAAGGTGTTAGTTCCAAGGCTGTTTTTACAGGTTTTTCTCATAGTTATATTTTTACTATTAGCATCAATTCTTGCTCATTCAATTTCAAAATTTTATTCAAAAGAATTTGTTGACTTTCAGAATCTCGAGGAATTTACTTTAAACGGGAATCCTTATAAACACTTTTTGAAGAGAGATCAAATAGAAAATGGGAATTATTTATGGTTATACATTAGCGAGAAAGAACTCGAAAAAGAATGGAATGAGGTTAGCAAGATTGCATATTTAGATGAAGATAAAAAAGGACAAAAAATACAGTACACGTTATTAAGATATTTAACCTCAAAAGGATACAGGAAAGATTCAGTAGGGATCTCCAAACTTTCATTTCAAGATATCAGAAATATCGAAAATGGAATGGCAAACTATATTTATGAAAAAAAATATGCTCTTTATCCGATAATTTATGATATCATCTGGCAAATTGATGTATATAGGAAAGGTCTGAATCCCGCTGGAAACTCTGTTACTTTGAGAATTGAACTTGCTAAAAACGGAATTGATATAATAAGAAATAACTTTTGGTTTGGAGTAGGAACAGGCGATGTGAAACAAACTATCAACGATCAGTTTGAAATAAATAACAGTAAATTACCTCAAAAATATAGATTGCGAGCGCATAATTTATATATTACTTTTTTTTTAACATTCGGTTTAATTGGATCAATTTTAATTTGGTTTTGTATTTTTTATCCTGTTTTTAAATTAAAAGGATTCAGAAGATTTTTATTTACGATATTTTTTATAATAGCTTTATTATCATTTGTTAATGAGGACACATTAGAAACACATATTGGAATAACATTTTTTTCTTATTTTTATTCGCTTTTTCTATTTGGAACAAATTTTAACAATAAAAACGAAGTGGAGTATGAGCAAGAATCATGAGGAGTTTATGCGAGAAGCGATCAGGTTATCTATTCAAAATGTAGATAAAAATGGAGGTCCTTTTGGAGCAGTGATAGTTAAAAATGGTGAGATAATTGCTACCGGAGTTAATCGTGTTACTTTAAATAATGACCCAACTGCACATGCTGAGATAAATGCAATTCGCGAAGCTTCAAAAAAACTTGGAACATTTGATTTGCAAGGCTGTGAAATCTATTCTTCGTGCGAACCTTGCCCAATGTGTTTAGGTGCAATTTATTGGGCGCATATAGATAAATTGTATTTTGCAAATACGAAACAAGATGCAAAAGAAATTGACTTCGACGATTCTTTTATATACGAAGAATTGAAACTTTCAATTGAAAACAGGAAAATACCTACTTCTCAAATGCTAAGAGTGGAAGCGCTTGAAGCATTCAGCAAATGGAGAAATAAAACTGACAAAATTGAATATTAATGTCAAGAATCCAACGCAGTTTTTTTATAAGAGATGTTTTAGATGTAGCGTCTGACCTATTAGGTAAGATTCTGGTTCGAAAATTCGACGATGATTCTATTAAAAAATATTTAATTACAGAGGTTGAGGCGTATAGGGGGCAAGAGGATTTAGCATGTCATGCAAGTAAAGGAAGAACTTCTAGAACAGAAATTATGTTTCATGAAGGTGGATATGTATATGTTTATCTAATTTACGGAATGTATTGGATGCTTAATTTTGTTACAGAAAAAAAGGATATTCCACAAGCAGTTTTGATTCGTGGTATAGAAGGATTTGATGGGCCAGGAAAATTGACCAAGAATTTGATGATAGATAAGTCATTTTACGGAGAAGATCTGATTTTTAGCAATAGATTATGGATTGAGAACAGTGAGTTGTCAGAAGATTTTAAAATAAAAACTACACCAAGAATAGGAATTGATTATGCCGGTGACATTTATAAAAATAAATTATGGAGGTTTGTAATTGAAAAGGATTAAAGTTCTTTCAGAAAAATCTATCATTAAATATAAACATTATTGCCCACGTATATTCAAGATTACTGCCCAATATATCATAAAAACTTTCGAATCGGATATTTAGGTTAATTCCTTTTAAGACATTTTTGGTATAATCTATTTTCCCTATAGCAAGTTGCCTTAAAGGTTCTTCAACATAGAATTTAGTTCTTGAATAGGATTCAAATAATGGATTTCCAATAGGCGCAATATATTGTTCTCCATGCCAATATCCAAAATCCAGATCGAATATTGGAGTTATTATGTTCAAAGTTGTATAGCTTGCAATTCCATCAATAAACATTTGCTGCTTATTGGGAGAAAGATCCTCATAACTTACGACATAACTTGCTAAACTAAATTGTTTAATTAAATTATTATTCAATGGTTTAGACAATTTAATTCCGGTTGCATTATTAAAAATTGTAATTAGAGGTTTTGAAGTATTACTATTAATTTGTCCACCTTCATGTCTAATTAAATTCTGGAACGGAATAAATAATTGAAAATTTTTCTTATCAATTATTAGAAATTTCGATGATAATCCTACATTAAACTGCTCTTGAAATGGATCTCCCTGCACAATTTGCTGTTCCCAATCTAACCATAAGTCTGCAAAAATTCGATCACTATTCCATAAAAACTGGATTCCATTTTCAATGCTTTTATTTAAATATCTCTCAAAATCAAAAAGAGGTTCAATCAATTTATGGTTTGTAGTTCCATATATGTTTCCAAGAATGAAATCTAAATTTTTATGAATTTTATATTGAAATGCTAATAATAATCTTGCCTCTACTTCATTTTCACGGCCATAATAGGAGAGAAAATTCCCCCCTAAACTCAATTTTAATTTTGCACTTGGCGTATAAATAAATCTTGGGGTAATATTAAAACCAAGTAGGGTATATCCTTCCGCAATGGGTCCAAAATACTCGTTGTTTTTAATAAAATTATTGTTATCAATATGAAGATATAGTTTTCCAGTATCGCTTTTATGAATTTTATAATCTTGAATTAAAATGGAGTCATTTTGCGAATAAGAATGTGCAAAAGTAAAAATATTTAAAATGAGTATAGTAAGCGAAGTCTTAAAATTCATGTAAAATTTTTATGAGTTCGAAAATAAGAAAAAACCCTTAAAAACAACTTTTTATATATCGATAAATTCTTAATTAAGGTAAAATTTAAAATTAGATTTAACGTTATTTGTTTTAATTTAGGGCATTATTTTGATAAATCAATTTTACATAAAATGAAAAATTTCCGTTTATACAATATTGTTGTTGGCTGGATTTCATTCTTAATAGCTGCAATTGTTTATATGCTAACCATTGAACCAACTGCCAGTTTTTGGGATTGTGGAGAGTTTATAGCATCTGCATATAAATTAGAGATTGGTCACCCTCCTGGCGCACCGTTTTTTATGATATTAGGTAGGTTTTTTACAATTTTTACAGGATCTCCGGAAAATGCTGCAAAAATGGTTAATATATTATCAGGGTTGGCTAGTGCCTTTACAATATTGTTCTTATTTTGGACAATCACTCATTTTGTTCGTAAAATTGTTATTAAAGCTGATAAAGATTATAGCACCGGGAATATTATAACTATTTTAGGTAGTGGATTGGTTGGTGCATTAGCTTATACTTTTTCAGATACTTTTTGGTTTTCAGCTGTTGAAGCAGAAGTTTATGCAACATCTTCATTATTTACTGCAGTAGTTTTCTGGGCAATTTTAAAATGGGAAAATGAATCGGACAGAAAATATGCTAATCGCTGGATTATTTTAATTGCTTATCTGATTGGACTTTCAATTGGTGTTCACCTGTTAAATTTATTGGCGATTCCCGCAATAGTTTTTGTTTATTATTTTAAAAAATACCCGGTAACTAAAAAAGGAGTATTTTATGCATTATTAATTTCCGGAATTTTATTAGGATCAATCATGTATATATTGATACCAGGCATTGTAAAAGTAGCATCTTGGTTCGATTTGTTATTTGTAAATGGATTTGGATTACCATTTAATTCGGGAACAATATTTTACGTAGCTGTTTTAATTTCATTGATTATTTGGGGAATAAAATATACTCAGCGAAAAGGTAAAGTTGTATTTAATACCATAATTTTGGGAATGACAGTAGTTTTAATAGGATACTCGTCTTACGCAATGATTATTATTCGATCATCTGCTGATCCACCAATGGATCAAAATAATCCTGATAATGCTTTTGACTTACTTTATTATTTAAATCGGGAACAATATGGAGATAGACCTTTATTTTATGGTCAGACTTTTGATGCTCCCATGGTTGATAATAAAAAAACAAAGCCTGTCTACATAAAAAAAGGAGGTAAATATATTATAGCAGATCATAAAATTGAAGTTGAATATGATGATCGATTTACTACGTTATTTCCAAGAATGTATAGTCCGGATAATAATCATGTAAATGAATATAAAAAGTGGTCAAATCTTGATGGAGATGAAATTACAGTTAATTCAAGAGGAGGTCAGGTAGAGAAAAGGATTAAACCTTCTTTTGGAGATAATATAGGATTCTTTATTAGATATCAGGTTGGCCATATGTATTTTAGATATTTTATGTGGAATTTCGCCGGGCGACAAAATGATATTCAAGGGCATGGAAATGTTTTAAAAGGAAATTGGTTAAGTGGAATTCCATTTATTGATAATGCAAGATTAGGAGATCAGGATTTGGTTCCCGAGCATTTGAAAAATAACCCTGCAAGAAATGAATATTTTATGCTCCCATTTATATTAGGATTAGTTGGATTATTTTTTCATTACAAAAAGCAAAAATATGATTTTACAATAGTGCTAATGTTGTTTATTCTAACAGGTTTGGCAATTGTTGTTTATTTGAATCAGTATCCGTTACAACCACGCGAACGGGATTATGCCTATGCAGGATCGTTTTATGCATTTTCAATTTGGCTGGGTTTAGGAGTTGCAGGATTAATTGATTTATTAAGTAAAAAGGCTCCAAAGGTAATGTCTGCCTCTTTAGTTACTTTAATAACCTTAATATTGGTACCTGGAATAATGGCATCTGAGAATTGGGATGATCATGATAGATCAGGACGTTATACCGCAAGAGATATGGCATATAATTACCTTAACTCATGTAAGGAGAATGCTATCTTATTTACAAATGGCGATAATGATACGTTTCCGCTTTGGTATGCTCAAGAAGTGGAAGGCATAAGAACAGACATAAAGGTTTGTAATCTGAGTTATTTACGCGCAGCTTGGTATATAGATCAAATGAGCAGAAAATCATATGAATCGGAAAAACTTCCATTTTCATTAACTTATGAACAATACCATAAAGGGAATCGCGATATTTTGCCAATTTACGATAGAGTAGGACAGGCAGTTGATGTAAAAGATGTAATGGAATTTATTGCAAGTGATGATCCAAAAACTAAAATTAAATCACCTTTTGTCGCAAATGAAACAATTAATTACATCCCAACTGATAAGTTTAAACTGCAGATAAATGCTGAAGATGTGTTGAAAAAGGGTATTGTAAGTGAAAAATACGCAGATAGAATTGAAGATAAAATGGAATGGAGTTTTGGTCAGCGATATTTATATAAAGACGGATTAATGCTACTTGATATGTTAGCAACAAATAATTGGGAGAGACCAATTTATTGGGCAATGACTGTTTCAAGTTCAAAGTATTTTAACCTGCAAAAGTATTTTAAAGTTGATGGGCTAACTTATCAGCTAGTGCCAGTATTGGCTGAGAATGAAAGATTTTACAGCGGAGAAGTAGATTCGGATGTAATGTATGATAATATAATGAATAAATTTCGTTGGGGTGGAATAGAAGAAAATGATATTTATTTTGACGAAAATAACATTCGAATGTTTTCTAATTTAAGAAGTAGTTTTGGTCGTTTAGCAGAAAAATTAATTAAAGAAAATAAGAGAGATTCTGCACTAAGAGTTCTTGATCGATGTATGGAGCTGTTTCCTGATCATAAAATACCTTACAATAATACTTTGATTTCAGTAATTTCAGCGTATTATCATGCAGAAGCATATGAAACCGCAGATGATTTGGTACAGAAGCTTTCGGATAAAGTAAGTGTAGAATTAGACTATTATTTTAGTTTAGATCCGAAATACATGATAGGAACTAAAGACATGTCAAAAGAAAAACAATTAAATTTATATATTCTACAGGAGCTATATAAAATTACCGCTGATAATAATCAAATTGAAAAGGCAAAGGATATTGAATTAAGGTTTATGAATTATATGCAGTTATATAATAGTTATTAAATGTTAAAAAAAGAACATATTGCAGCAAAAATTCTTAGAGATTTAACCTGGCATTTTGCAGGAAAAGACAATGAACTTTTCTTAACTTTTGATGATGGCCCTTCTCCTGAGATTACTCCATGGGTGCTATCTATATTAGCGGAGTATGACGCAAAGGCAACTTTTTTTTGTATAGGAGGCAAAGTAGATAGAAATCCGAGTTTGTATGAACAAATATTGAAAGAAGGACATTCCGTAGGAAACCATGGATATTTGCACATGAATGGATGGAGAACAGGAACCGATAAGTATGTTAGAAATGTTTACAGAGCAGCACATTTTATAAATTCGGATTTATTCAGGCCTCCTTATGGGAGGATTCGTCCAAAACAAATTACTCAATTAAAAAAAGAGTTTAGAATTGTAATGTGGGATGTACTATCAGGTGATTACGATAAAAAAGTTAATGAAGTAAGGTGTTTGTACAATGTTCTATCTTATGCCGAATCAGGATCAATCATTGTTTTTCATGACAATATGAAGTCTGAGAAAAACCTAAAGTATGTTTTACCAAAAGTGCTTGAGCATTTTACGAAAAAAGATTTTATATTTAATTCAATAGAGTATAAAAAAATAGATTAAGATCTTTTATTAAAAAGGAACTTATAAATTAACAAAAAAGGTCTTAAAAAATAATAAATAAAAAATAGAGAGTCTTTTATTTTTACTATTTCCCAATCAGACAGATGTGTTCTAAGTCGAAACAATAAATCCAGATAATATTTAGAATCTTTTTTAAGTTTTAGTCTGTAAAAAACAAACTTCAGTTTTCCTAAGATATTTTTTTGACTAATATCTTTGGTGTTTATAGAGTTTAAAGGCATTCTTATTAAGGCAGGTTTTATATTAAATTCGATAAAATTTATCTCTTTAGTATGATATATCTTATTCGAAAGCATACAAGCCTGAATAAATGTTTTATCTAGTTTTAATTTCTTAGATAGGTCGAAAGCAGATTTTAATTCATTTTCATTGCTTTTTGTAATTGAAACAGAAAAATCTTTTAACCAAAATAATCTATACCATTGATGAATACTTCCATGCGCAGCCTGATAAACTAAGTTTTCAGTTTTAGAGATATAAGGTAATTTGTAATTTGAAACCTTCAGGTTTTGTTTGTTAGAGATGATATTATTTGTTTCTAATCCTAAAAATGATTTAGGGTTAGTCATATTCCAATGCAGTTCAATTTCAATTCCTTGAATTGAATGGACAAAATGATAATGATGACTTATGCCATAATTGATTTTTTTTTGTTTTTCTGTTAATTTTATAGAAGGATAGACACAGATAAAATTAAAGTCTTCAATGATTTTTTTTGCTCTTTCAGTATCGCTGTTTTTTACTAAAACATCAATATCCCTGAAATTTCTAAAACCGATATCATTGTATAAATCGATTGAAAGCAATGGACCTTTAAAGAAACAGTGCTCTATATTTTGTTTATTAAATTCCTCATGAATCCTTATCGCATGTATCGCAAAATTTAAAGCACGTTTTGAGTGTTCTAACCGGATTTCTATTAATTTTTCGTAAACAGGGATAGGTATTTTTTCTGCTAAAAAAGTAGAATGTTTTAATATATGTGATATGACTCTGTGTTTAATGGCAAGCTCAAAAAAGTCATCCCAATCAATTTTGGAAAGATCTAATTGATAGTCACTCTCTAATTTATTTTGTGTAAGGTAAATTATAAGTTTGAGTTCTTCTGAAAATTTTGAACTCATATAGCTTTTTATTTTATTCATTTAAACATGGTTGGATTATTTTCAATAAACAGAATTAATTTTAAATAGTTATAAAATGCTCCGGGGTTTATATCCCGATATTTTTTTTCTGATCTTTTACGTAATTTATTAAACCATTGTTCGTATTTATTTACATCAATATATTGGGTAATTAATTTATTTGATTTTGCCCTTGTAATAATTTCAAGAATTTGTTCCGAATCATTCATCATTCGCATATGAACAGTAGGAATTGTTGCCCCACTTTTATCATTTCTCCATTGAATTTTTTCAGGAACTATTCCTTCAAGTGATCTTCGAATCAGGTATCTGCCGATTCCGTTTCTAGCTTTCAACCTGGTTGGAACGGATAAATAATATTCGATTAAACGGATATCAAGTAATGGATATCTATATTCGATACCATAGTTTCTTGCTATCAAAGAACAATATTCAAGACGCTGTGATACATGCTGATGTGTAATTCTTTCAATATTTCTTTGTTGTAGTCCGGTTATATTTAATTTTTGATAATTAGAATAATATCTTTCCTTTATTTTATGTTTTTCTAAAAAAAATGGATTGATTGCCAGGTTTTTAAATTTATAAGTCCACCAGGGTTTTTTAAATTTTAGTTTTAAAAGAATCGGGAAACGGGATTTTAAAAAAACTTTAAGATACCTTTTTAGATAATTTAAATAATTGGGATATTGATTTTTGAGATCAACCTTAAGTTCTTTCCATTTTTTATTTGCAGCCAATTCATTTAAATATCCCGAAGATTTTGAGGTAACTACTTCATCGCCACCAAATCCAGAAAGTAAAACAGTTATATTTTCTTGCTTTGCTTTTTCGTATAACTGATCAGAAAATACACCAAAATTTTGCTGAAACAAACTTCTGGTCTCACTTACATTTTGTTTTAATGTTTTGAGTAAAGATTTCTCTGATGTTATAAAATTTCGATTCTCTATTTTACTATAATTCGCTAATAGATTTATAAAATCCCGTTCATCTTTAAAGGGATGAATTTTTCCAAATAAATGGTCTGGTAAAACATGAGAAAATGATTTAACTGGAAGAAAGTTTGAGGCTATAGCCATAACACAAGATGAGTCAATTCCACCGCTTAATTCTGCGCCAACCGATTCCACGTATTTGGTTCTGCAACTAACAGATTCAAATAGCAAGTGTTTAAAATCGTTAATTATATCAACATCTTTTTTTTGAACTTCCCTTTTAGTGTTTAGTACCCAATATGATTTTATATCGAGCTTATTATTTTTTAATATAAGAATGTGTGCCGGAGGTAATTTCTTAACTTCGGCATAAGTTGTTCGGAATTTTTCCGATTTTACAATAGAAATTGTATCGGCGACTTGTTGATTGTCAATTGAAAAAACAAGATCGGTTTGTTCTAAAATGCTAGCGACATCGGTTGAAAAAACAAATGAGTCTTTATTAAAATAATAATGAAAGGGTTTTATTCCCAAATGATCACGAGCACAGAAAAGCTCTTCGTTTTTTGAATCCCAGATCGCGAAAGCAAAATCACCGATTAGGTAATTTACGCATTTATTTCCCCATTTTATATATGCTTCTAAAATGATAAAATCATCACTGAGGCCTTTATTAATTTCTAAATCTCTGATGATTTCATTTCTATTGTAAATAACAGAATCAGAAACCAGGATAAAACCTGCATAATTTAAAATGGGTTGGTTTTCAAAAGGTGGGAAAAGTACTAGCCCAAAACCAGAGTGATTTTCTAGTGTAAATTGAGATTTATTTTTTAAATAAACGGTAAGTTTTTTGATACTTTTCTTAAAAAGCTCTTGGTTTATAGGTTCTGTGTTAACGTTTACTCTTCCAAATATAGACCGCATATATTCGTTTTAAGCAAAGATAAGCAATTTACGCAAGTGTCTTTAAACAACTGAAAACAGGATTTTATCTGTTTTTCAATAAATTTGTGTTAGTTTGCACTAAAATGAAAAAGAAATTTACATATAAAGCATTTGGCTTAATTTTTAACTCGGATTTTGAAATTCCGGAACTCTTAACCGGATCAGGCGATACTGGCATAAAAATCGAGTTGGGGAAGACTCCAAATCAACTTCAAAAAATTACTAATAAAGGAGTAAAATATGAAGCAACTAAAAATGAATTTTTGCTTCAGGTTGATCACATAGCAAGATATTATGTTCAAGACGGCGAGAAAATAACCATAGAATTATTAAAAGATAAAGTTGATAAAGAAGTTAGGTTGTTTTTGTTAGGTTCTGCATTTGGTTCTCTTTTTCTTCAAAGGGGATTGCTGCCGATCCATGGGAGTAGTATTAAGTTCAAAAACTTTGCAACTATATTTACAGGCTTAAGCGGTGTTGGAAAATCAACTATAGCGGCACATTTTGTTAAACTATCTTATCAGGCTTTGGCAGATGACATTAGTGTTATAAATCACCAATTGCAAGTTGCGCCTGGTTTTCCAAGTTTGAAAATATGGAATGATGTTTTGGAAAAATTGGAAATTGACAGTGAAAAATTAAATCAAATAAGGCCAAATTTTAAAAAGTTTCGTGTACCGGTTAATGAGCAATATTATTCCGAACCAGTTCCATTGAAAAATATCGTGATTCTTAGCACAAAAAACTCTCCGGGATTTGAAATCGAGGAGTTAAACGGAATTAAAAAGTTTACTGCAATCAAGAATAATACCTATCGATATCGATTTGTTCAGGGGCTTGAAAAACAACTGGATCATTTTCAGATTCTTGATAAGCTCTTGCCGAAAATAAAGGTTTATAAAGTTTCAAAACCACAGGCCCCATTATTGTTAGATGAATTAGGTGATTTTTTATTACAGAAAATTGAATTAAATGTCTAAGAAAAATATCATATGGTTGGCTAGTTATCCGAAATCGGGAAATACTTGGTTTCGTATTTTTCTTACTAATTTGTTATACGAATCAGATGATCCTGCGAATATCAATGATTTAGCTGAAACCTCCATTTCCAGTTCGCGAAAGATATTTGATGAATACACAGGCCTTTCATCTTCCGATTTAACTTTTGAGGAAATTGATACATTACGTCCTTATGTTTATCGTATACAATCAGAGGAAAGCAATGAGCTATTGTTTAAAAAAGCTCATGATAAGTTTTATAATGTGAATAAAAATCAACCCTTGTTTCCACCGGAAGTTTCAAAAGGAGTCATTTATTTTATTCGTAATCCATTGGACGTATTAGTTTCTTTTGCATATCACAGTGCTAAACCTATTTCAAGAATGCTACCTTCACTAAATAATTCAAAATATGAATTTTGTGGAAGAGATAACAAATTACAAAATCAGTTAAGGCAAATACTAGGAAGCTGGTCTGGTCACGTTTGTAGTTGGATCAACCAGGATTTAATTCCGATTCATATCATGAGGTATGAAGATATGATCAATGATACTTTTAATACGTTTAAACATGCCGTACAATTTATTGGATTGAAAAAAACGGATAAACAAATAAAAACGGCCTTGGCAAAAAGTAGTTTTTCAGTTTTATCGAAACAGGAAAAAAAGGATGGTTTTAGGGAAAAAATGATTCGCACAAAATTTTTTTTTCGTAAAGGTCAAATAGGTGATTGGAAAAACCATTTAAGTGAACGGGAGGTAGAAAAAATTGTTTTAAACAATAAAGAAATTATGTTGAAATTCAAATACTTGGACAGTAATTACAAACCTATATTTTAAAATGGTTAAAATAAAATTAACGGAAAATACTTTAATAAAGAGAAAGAATAGTATTCTAGCCAGTGATTTGGATGGGGAAAAGGTTATGATGAGTATCCAAAAAGGTGAGTATTATGGTTTAGGGAAAACGGGAACTTTTATTTGGGATCACATTGAAAATTACATCTCAATTAGTGATTTAATAACTTTAATTACAGATAAGTATAATGTAAAGAAAGAGCAATGTTTAAAAGATATTATTCCTTTTATAACGGACCTTATTGAAAAAGAGCTTATTATTGCAACCAATTAGAGTTTTTTTACGTTTAAACTTGTGAACACGAATGATGTTCAAACAGATAAAGAAATATTGCAGCTTAGATAAAACTGAACGTAAAATCTTGAATCGAACTTTTTTTTGGTTAATTTATGCTTTTGTACTGGTTCGATTAATACCTTTAAAATGGTTTAATTCAATTTTAGGGGAATATAACAACGTGGTTGAAGTAACTTTAAACACAAAACAACTACAGTTAATTTTTGTGGTTAAAAAAAATATAAGAAGAGTAAAAAAACATTTACCCTGGAAAGTTAAGTGTTTTGAAGAAGCAATAACAGCAAAAAAATTACTGGAAATGGTTAATATAAAATCAACACTTTACTTAGGAGTCAGAAAAGGGAGTAAACAGACCTTAAAAGCTCACGCCTGGTTGAAAAGTGGAGATAAATTTGTTAGTGGAGAAAAAGGATATAAAAGTTTTGTGACGGTTGGATTTTATACTTGATTATATGACACTTATGGAAGATTATAAAATTTGCATTAAATTTGATTTAAATTTGAAAAAAGTGAGATGATGAAAGAAAAGAATGTAAATAAGGAAACTAGTCAACCATGCAATAAACTTGAATGGGAAGCTCCAAGATTATATTGTTTAGATAAAGGAAAAACAGAAGGGGGAACCTTTAGCGGATATGCTGAAGGTGTAACATATAATGGTACAGCATCGTAAATTTGTTTTATAATGAGAAAAGTTTTATATTTCTTAGGCATCATTCTTATTCCATTAAATTGTTTTAGTCAGGCATGGATTGTGTCTCAGCATCTAAAAAGTGATAATGATTTAAGAATCTTAGATATTAAAAAAGATGCTGGTAATAATGTTTATGTTACTGGTATTTTTAAAGGCACATATAATGGTAATACTTCTGAAGGTCTTTTTGATATATTTCTGGCAAAGTTTAATAGTGATTTAAATAAAGAGTGGATTCAAACGGTAGGAAGTTCATCTGTTGAATTCGACCCTAGGATTACTTTAGATGCAGCAAATAATATTTTTTTAACGGGCGCTTTTAGAGACAGCTGTGTTTTTGATGAAAATATATATTTAAAAAGTGACGGTAACTACGATATTTTTCTCGCAAAGTATTCGAATGTAGGAAATATTATATGGGCAAAAAATATTGCTAATTATCCAACGCAGCAAAATCCGACTGATATAGATGTTGATGGTAACAACGATCTAATAATAACAGGTCACTTTTCAGACTCTACGTATCTTATAAATCAAAAAATAGTTAGTTCAGGAAGGAATAGTTTTTTTGCAAAAATTGATACCAGTGGAACTAAAATTTGGGTTAATTATGTGCCAGGAAATAATATATCTTCAAGAATTAATAATATTAAAGTGTACCAAGATGAATATTATTTTAATGGGTACTTTAGAGATGAGATGTACTTTGATATTGAAACAATTACTAGCAATATACCAGGTCAACAGGATCTTTTTATTTATAAAACAGACATAAATGGCAATGGATTATGGATAAGAAGAACTTATGGTGATAATTTAGATGCTACTGGTTCTATTGCTGGAGATAATTATGGTAATGTTTACTTTACAGGGTACTTTCAAAGCTCAACATTAGCGGTAGATTCAACTGATATTAGTTTATCTAGTCAGATTTTAACCAATAATAATGATTTTGATATTTTCATATTAAAGTACAATAAAAATGGTAACCTACAGTGGAATAAACAATTTGGACTAAATGGTCGTGATTACGGTGTTGATGTGAATGTCAATAATGATATTTTATACATGTCAGGTTATTTTAGCGATACTATAGCTTTTGGTGAATATTCACTTGAATCGACAGGAACAGGGGATAGAGATATGTTTATAACTGTTATGGATCTAAATGCGAAGACTTTTAATTCCATATCTCTGGGAGGGATTGATGGCAATGACCTTGCTGCTGGCGCTTTGGTTTTAGAAGACGGAGATGCAATCATTAGTGGTTATTTTCAATCATCCAGTATTTCTGTTGGAGATAGCTTATTCATGAATGCTTCACCTGGTTTTAGGGATGGAATAGTTGCAGAATATAGGCCACCATTATCTGCAGTTTTTTCAAACGTTGAAAATATTGCCTGTAATTCAGATAATGATGGAGAGCTTACAATAACTGCTGAGTTTGGACAAAAGCCTTATACGTATTCCTGGAGTCATGATGGAGGTTTAACCGATTCTACTGCAATAGGGCTTTCTGCTGCAACTTATACAGTTACAGTTACAGATGCTGTTGACTCAACGGCGGTGGTAAGTTACGATTTAACTGAACCGGATGAAATTACGTTTAATCCATTGGTTACCCAGGTAAGTCAATGCAGTTACTCAAAAGAAGGAGTTATTGATTTAAATGCAGCAGGAGGAAATGGAGGATATACATATCAATGGCAGGCGAGCGAAGGAGGAGATGGTATTGTGTTAAGCGCAGAAGACCAATCAGGTTTAGCTATTGGTAGATACGATGTAACAATAACTGACACAGAATTATGTACAAATGATACTATAACTTACATTACCGGACCGGCACCAATTACGTTTGGAGGTTCTGTTGTAACTGATTCTTCGGGGATAGGTCCCGGAGCTATTGATTTATCATATACTGGTGGATCTGGAAGTCCTGCTTCTTTTACATTTGATTGGATTGGCCCATCAGGTCCTCCAGCTACTCATTCTGAAGATACTTCCAACTTGAGTCCTGGAAATTATAGTGTTACTGTTACAGATGTTCATCTTTGTGAGTTTGATACAACCTTTAATGTTGCAAATTTGGATACATTTTATATATTTATTTCAGACCAAAAAGATGCTTGTTTAGGAACTATTAATGGTAATGCAACGGTTAGCTTTTCTTCACCTAAAGGACATACGTTAATTAACTATTTATGGGATGTAAATGCAGGAAGCCAAACAACGGCAAAAGCAACTAATTTAGCTCCCGGGAGATATTATAAAGTTACTGTTACTGATACTGAGAATACGCCGAATACAACTTTAGTTGATAGTGTATATATAGATGAGTTAATATATAATTTGGCAGGTTCATTGTCAGGTACAACAACACTGGATTGTTACGGTGATACGGATGGTTATATTGATTTAACCATAACCATAGCTGGAGAGTTGCCCTATACTTATAATTGGAGTACAGGTTCAAACTTACAGGATATTACCGATCTTGGAATAGGAAATTATAGTGTTACAGTTACTGATGATAATGAGTGTACTTTTTCAATTACAAACTATGCTATAAACCAGCCGGAACTTTTAACAGCTTCTGCTGAAATTATAAACGAACCTTCTTGTAACGGGGATTTTGATGGTGAAGTAACTGTTGATAGAAACGGAGGGACAGCACCTTACACGTACCAATGGGATGACCCCGGATTTCAAGATACCCGCAATGCAGATGGATTAGATGCTGGCTATTACACTGTAACTGTTACGGATGTAAATAATTGTATGACATTATCTGGAATTAATTTAACCGAACCAGATGTAGTTTCAATTAGTAAAGTAATAAGTGATGAGATATGTAATTCAGCAGGAGAAGGAGCAGTTACATTAACAACAACGGGAGGTACGGATCCTTTTGGCTATTCTTGGACTACAACTGATGGTTCAGGATTAATATCTTCTAATAAAAATCAGACCGGGCTTACAGCAGGGAAATATTATTTTACAGCAACCGATAATAATGGTTGTGCTTTTATGGATAGTGCTGAGATAACGGAACCTGAATTACTTCAAATTACCAATGAATCCAAAACAGATGTGAATACCTGTAATGGTGATAACACTGGTACCATAACAATCGCAGCATCAGGAGGTACAGGTATTTTAACTTATACATTAAATCCTGGAAATATTCAAACAAATAATACAGGGGCATTTACAAGTCTTGGTGCTGGTAATTATACAGTAAATGTTGAAGATGAAAATGCATGTGCAGTAGCTTCAAGTTCTCTGAGTATAGCAGAACCGGCTTTATTAATAATTACTAGGAATGATGTAAATGATGCAACTTGTTATGGAATTAATAATGGGAATATTGACATTAATGTGTCCGGAGGAACAATTTCATCAGGATATACTTTTAATTGGACAACTTCGGATGGTTCTGGACTAGTTGCAGGTTCAGAAGATCAGCCAAGTTTAGGAAATGGGACCTATGATTTAACTGTAACTGATGATAATTTATGTTCGGATAATACAAGCTTTGTGTTAACAGAACCTGAAGCTATTATAGTTAATAAAACAGTGTATGAGCCATCATGCAATGATGATAATGATGGAACTGTAATAGTTACACATTCTGGAGGAACTTTACCTTTTTCGTATTTTTGGACAACAACAGATGGAAGTGGCTTAGATCCGGTTTATCGAAACCAAGGTGGATTAAGCCCGGGAACGTATTATTTAGAAATTACAGATGCTTTAGATTGTATAATTAACGAAGCTGTTACAATTACAGCGCCATCTATAATTACTATAGATTCTCAGAGCTCTACTGATGCAACCGATTTTAATACTGCTGACGGAACAATTTCAGTAACTGCATCCGGAGGTACAAGTACATTGACTTATGTATTAAGACCAGACGATATTTCGAACCAAACCGGTACTTTCAATTCATTATTACCTGGTGAATATGTAATAGAAGTTGATGATATTTATTTTTGTGGACCAATAACAACAGATACTATTACTATTGGAGCAATTAATTCAGTTAATTTAATTTTTGCAGGAGATTTTATTAAAGTGTTTCCTAATCCAACATCAAGTAAAGTATTCGTGGAAATAGATATGAATGCTACCTTTAAATTAGAACTCGCTAGTATGTCTGGACAAATCTTATATCAGGATGAAATAATCACAAATGGATTTATGAAAGAAGAGATTGATCTTTCCTCATTTACAAAAGGGATTTATTTGCTGAGAATATATAATAATGAATATTACTTAACAGATAAGCTTATATTGCAGTGATAAAATAACATATTTGAAAAAAGCTCTCACCATGAGAGCTTTTTTTTATTGTAATTTGTAGTCCAACTCTTAGATGATTATCTTTGTTTTCTTTAAAACTTAAAATTATGAATATACTTTTACTTGGTACAGGGGGGCGCGAACACGCGTTAGCATGGAAAATTGATCAAAGTAATAAAGTTAAGAATCTATACATAGCGCCAGGTAATGCTGGGACTTCTGATATTGGTGAGAACATAAACATTAGTTTGTCAGATTTTGAAGCAGTAAAGAAAGTAGTTATTGATAAGGAAGTAGATTTAGTAGTGGTAGGTCCAGAACAACCATTGGTTGATGGGATTGTTGATTTCTTCGCTTTAGATTCGGATATAAAAAATATCCCGATTATTGGACCGTCAAAGTTAGGTGCTAAGTTGGAGGGTAGCAAAGATTTTGCTAAAGCATTTATGCAAAAATACCAAATACCTACGGCAAGGTATCAATCTTTTAATAAAAAAACTATCGTTGATGGAAAGAGATTCCTTGAAACTTTGTCGGCCCCTTATGTATTGAAAGCAGATGGTCTGGCTGCAGGCAAGGGAGTGTTAATTTTAGATGACTTAGAACAAGCTCAAACCTCACTGGAAAATATGCTTAATGGTCAGTTTGGAGAAGCAAGCAAAACAGTAGTTATTGAGGAATTTTTAAAAGGTATAGAACTTTCCGTATTTATTGTTACAGATGGAAAATCGTATAAATTATTACCGGAAGCAAAAGATTATAAGCGAATAGGAGAAGGTGATACCGGATTAAATACAGGTGGAATGGGCGCTGTATCTCCTGTTCCATTTGCAGATAAGGAGTTTTTATCAAAAGTTGAAGAAAGAGTAATTAAACCTACTATTGACGGTTTAATAAAAGAAAATATAAAATACAAAGGATTTATATTTTTTGGCCTAATGAATGTTAAAGGAGATCCATATGTAATTGAATACAATGTGCGTATGGGAGATCCGGAAACAGAAGTTGTCATACCACGTATAAAATCTGATTTAGTTGACTTGTTTGTACATACAGCTAATAGTACACTGGAAAATGCGGAATTAATTATTGATGAAAATTTTTGCACGACGGTAATGTTAGTATCTGAAGGATATCCTGAAAAATATGAAAAAGGCAAAAAAATAACTAACCTGGAAAAAGTAAAGGAATCCATCATATTTCACGCGGGAACTATTAATAAAGATGATCATGTTTATACAAATGGAGGGAGAGTTATAGCAATTTCTTCGTATGGTGAAAATATGGATGCTGCATTGCTAAAGTCATATAGGAATATTGACGCTATTAAATTTGAAGGAAAAAATTACAGAAAAGATATTGGATTTGATCTAAAAGAATAACTATGTTGGTAAATACACTTAAAAGCAATCAACCATATGTTATAGTATTAATAATTTTTGTAAGTGCAGCATTATGGTTATTTTCATTTGTTAATCCGATCGGAATTAGTATTTCAACAGATACTTTTTATTCACCATTTTATAGTTTAATTGTTAAGATCATTGAGTATAAAACATCTTTTTCTGTGTTTTTAACATTGTTAATTGTTGTATTGCAAGCTTTTTTGCTTGTTTTTTTTAATAAAACATATATTTTAATTAATTACAGGACTTATTTACCTGCTTTTTTTTATATTATAATTGCCAGTAGTTTTGTTCAATTACAGAGAATAAACCCAGTAATCTTAGGTGCAATTTTTATATTTATTTCTATAAATAACTTATTTAGCATATATAGATCGGATTATACTTTAAACAAGCTTTATTTAGCAGGTTTTTTTATAGCAATTGCATCTCTATTTTGGACTCCATTTATCTTTTTTGTTATATTAATCTGGATTTCACTTCTCGTTTTAAGACCATTTATTGGAAGAGAATGGTTGGTAGGTTTATTAGGATTTTTGACTCCCTACCTATTCGTATTCGTATATTATTTTGTTTTTACATCAGGAGATCAAATAGAAATGCTAATAGCCTCTTTACAACAAAGCTTAAAAATTAATATAAACCTTAATTTTCTTCATTTTTCTTACTACATATTATATGGATTTCTTTTTCTTTTATTAATACTTGCTAGTTATACTATAATAGCCAATTTTCAGAAAAAAAAGATAAGAAACAGAAAATATTTTGAAATTAACTGGTGGATTTTTTTTATTAGTTTTGGGTTATTGGTATTTTTTGAGTCTGTTGGTTATGAGATTATATATGTATTATGTATTCCTTTATCCTTTTTACTTACTGATTACTTTTATACAATAAGAAAATCTTGGTTCTTAAATTTATTATTAGTTGTATTTTACTTATCAATTATATATATACAAATAACAGCTCATCAATTTGATGAGCTGTTATAATTTTATATTTAAAAATTAAAATCTTTCAACAAAGGAAAGTAATGCAATTGCTAAACCTTGTTCTCCTTCCTTAAAGTTAACCCAAATATGGTAAACTCCTGTTTGTGTACATTTAAAATCAACGCTAGGATAGCTTTTACCTGTAGCTACAATATATGTTGTTCCTAATAAACGGTTATTATCATAAATTTGCAGAATTGCTTCTCCAGCAAAATCCTTGGAATTACAAATCGAGAAACGGTATTTAGTATTTTTACTAAGCACAACCGAATGTCTGGCAACAGGGGGCTCTTCACCTGGTTTTGCTGCTTCAAGTTTAATTTGGAAATCTTTGAGATACGTAGCATCTTCACCTGCTACCATATTACATATATCTACTAACTCTTGACCAGATTGAGCTAATAACTTATTACTATTTCCTAATATTAAAATTGCAAATAGGGTAAAAATTATATATACGTTTCTCATATTTACAACTGTATTACATTATTACGAACTTCAACAGTTTTTTCTATAATCTTAAATAATGTTTCATTCGAGATTTCAATATACTGTTTGTCGTTTTGTTTAATAACCAACATCCCATCTTCTTCAACTGCCTCTGGTTCTCCCTTTTCGTAAGTTATTGTAACTTCTTTGTAAAGTTCTTGTATTTCTGCTAACTGATCAATTAGTTCTTTAAATTTTGGATCTCGTTCATAGTTTTTAAGTAATAACATCAAATTACTTAAAATGATTTTTTGTTCTCCGATCTTTTCCGAAAGTTCAGCATTTGGTGATTCCTTAATAACTTCGCTTAACAAATACATACTTTCAATCCAAACTCCGGCTACAATTAGTGAACTTAAATTACTTCGGTTATTTTCTCTTAAATAACGATCCATTTGATTAAAATTTTGCACAGAAATGTACATCAACGAATCAAGATTTTGATTATTTGTAGCTAATCTTTTGAGTGTTGTGAAGTCAAAGAACTGTCCAACTCGTATTTCATCTGCAAGAGTTTTAATAGCGGATATATAGTCAATTACTCCTCCAGTTTTATTATACATATTTTGATAACCTAAATCAGCGCCAAATATACCTAAACTAAGAGCTTGTTTAAAGCTTGTATTATAGCTGTCAACATAATCGGTAGTTGCGAGATAATCTTTAGAATAAGGTACTCCGACTGCTTTAATTAATGCGGCAATTTCAACCGGAGATGAAATATTTTGTACAATTTCATCAATCGCCTGTTCTGAAATTTCTAAATCACCTTCATATATCACAGAATCAGGAACTTCAAATTCTTTTGAGAAGTCTGTATCCTTTGATTTATCAGAACGACAAGCTGCAAAAATTAATAAAGGTAATAATATGTATATCAATCTTTTGCTCATAGTCAATTGTGTTGATTTCCAATTATATTGCAAATTTAACATATCACATAAAGATATAAAAATATTCAATATCACGAAATATTATTTTTTAATCTTAACCTTTTCGAGAAGATCAAGTAGTTTCTTTATCTTAATTTTTTCAGGTAAATCCAAAAGCTTTTTCAGCCATTCATAATAAAGTGCTACATAGAAAAATAGTGTCATTACCCAAATAAAAATGAGATTAAACCAATAAGTATCATGATATGCTCCGGCAAAGTACTTTCTTGGGGCATAAAAGTGCGATCTAAAATTAAAGAATCCTTCAATGTCAGGGTCTCTATAAATTGGATCTACTTGTTGTACAAGTTCATCTTTATACTGAATAATTTTATTTTTTTCAAAAACCTTTTTTACTTGATCCTCGACGCTCTCGTTATGAAAAGCGTTTCTTTTCATTCGATATAATTCAGGGTTAGTTTTTAGAAGATATCGAATAATATTTTCTTTCTCATTATTAGCTTTTTGGAATATCATTCCATAATAAGAATATAACTTCTCAAGAAACTCATTGGTTTTACCCAATACCAATTCGTTGAAATTAGAAGTATCTAACTGATGAGCAACTTCAAAAGGAATACCAGTTCTGGTTTCTTCTTTTGGTAGTTCTGTTTTAAGCAATCGAAGATCTCTTGTAATTTTTTCCTTTACTTCCGGATCTGTATCAAATTTATACCAATTATCTTCCATATATTCAACTCGCTTTTCAAGTTCAGGAAGATAGTAGACCTGTTTAAAGTCGGCATTACTTTCACGCTTCTCTATTTCGTAAAAATTCTTTTCAAATTTATTATTTTTAAACTGATTTACCATTAAAGCTTCAAATGACCATTTTGTTGGCATAAATTCAGCAACTAAAGGTACTTTCTTTACACTACCTATCGCTCTATTCATTTTATCGAATGGAAACATTGCCCCACTTAATATCATCATAGGAATCATTAGTAATGGAATCAAAATATATATGGTTACAGCCGAATTAAAGGATGCTGACACATTTAAACCCATCATATTCGCAAATGCAGCGGTAGTAAAAAGGGCAAACCAATATTCAAAAGTCATCGCTCGAATTCCTAAAATATTGTTTGCGATAAGTACAAAAAATATGGATTGTATCGCTGATATAGTAAATAAAATAAATATTTTCGAAATCAAATAACTGGATCTACTTAAATTTAAAAAGGCTTCTCGTTTTAAAATTTTCCTATCCCGGAAAATTTCTTCGGCACTAACCGTTAAGCCTAGGAACAGGGCTACAATTAGCCCCATGAATATATATATATGGATGTTTTCGTTTTCTCTAAAAATATAAACCTTTGAGTTAGGATCGGCAATATAGCGAATAATATAAGAAAGAATAAATCCTAAAATTGGTGATTCAAGTAAGTTAAGCGCAATATATTGTTTATTGCTTATTTTAGACAAGAAATCTCTAATAGTATAGATTTTTAATTGTCTTAACCATGAAGGGATTTTTAAGGTAGAAGGAGGAGGATCTTTAACCTCTTCCACTTCTTCCATTTTTATATTTTCTTTAAAATTTTCTTCCCATTTTACAGGTGAAATTTTCCTTTTTGGAGTGTACTTTCCGTATTCGTCAACTACTTTGGCTTCTATAATGTTAAAAATAAGTTCTGGATTAACATTACCACAAGTAGGACATTCTCCAACATCACTGTTAATTTGAGCATCTAGCCTTTTAAAATACATAACTCCTTCAACAGGGTTTCCATAATAAATCATATAGCCGCCTGTATCAAGAATTATCATATTATCAAACATTTTATAAATGTCTGACGATGGTTGGTGTATTACCACAAAAATAAGTTTTCCTTTAAGAGCAAGTTCTCTTAAGAGGTCCATAACATTTTCTGAATCTCTTGATGAAAGTCCTGAGGTCGGTTCATCAACTAATAAAATAGATGGTTCACGTATTAACTCTAAAGCGATATTAAGTCTTTTTCTTTGTCCACCACTAATCATTTTGTTCATTGGTGAACCTACTTTTAAGTCCTTACGCTCATATAATCCAAGATTTGTTAAAGTTTTGTTTACTAGTTCAACGATTTCTTCTTCAGTTTTATCGTTGAAACATAATTTTGCATTATAATATAAATTTTGAAAAACTGTTAATTCTTCAATCAATAAGTCATCTTGAGGAATATAGCCAATTACTCCTTCAAGCTTTTCTTTTTCTTTATGAAGATTAACCCCATTAATTAGTATTTCACCCGAAGTTGGTTCGTTTAAACCTGTAAGAACATTAAGCAAAGTTGTTTTCCCAGCTCCACTAGCACCCATTAGACCAATGAGTTTACCTTGGTCTTCGGAGAAACTAATATTTCTTAATCCAACTCCACCATTTGGAAATACATAGCCAATATTTTCAGCAGTATAAGAAATCCGCGTCGTGGTGCTATCTGCAAGATAATGAGCAACAACATCACTGTAATATATAGGTTTTCCTTTAGGAAGCTTTATAGTCCCTCCGCTCGCAAATAGGTAGATTCGGTTGTTATTAACTGGTAAGCCATTCAAAAATAAGTCTTCATTTCCAGTGTAACGCATAAAGTAAAGGTCAACACTTTTAACCTGAAGGATAAATAGGTTTCCACCCAAAGCTTCAACCTGAATATGTTTGGCTTCTTTACTCTGATTTTTCCGATCGTTTATGATTAAATTTCCTGGATTATCAATTTCTGTAATTTCATTATGAATTACAAAGCTTTCGATATTTCTAAATTCGTCGCGGGTAAGTTTAAATACTTCAGAAACCGTATGAATGATGGCCATTCGTTGTTCTGAGAACTTTCTATCTGCATTTACTAACTCAAAAAGTCTTACCAGAACAATAATTTTCTGTTTTTGGGTAAGTGTTTTATTAATCTTTTTACAGATTCCCAAGATTCTTACAGAATCCTTAACAGAAGTTAATTTTACCTTATCACTTTTTCCTGAATTGTCATTTAATCCGGCTTTTTCATCAAAAAGAGCCATATATTCAGGAATAGCTTCATCATTTAATTGCTGAGTTAAGAAATTTTGCACATATTCCCTTTCGCTGGATTCAACCCCTTCGTCTTGTTTTGCTATAATGGCAAACAATTGCATAAGGGCTTTTAAAATCTCTTCACTCATAATTTAAAATATATGATAATAAAAGGTAAGCTGATAATTATAAGGTATAACTTACTTGCTCAAAAGGAACATCAACGATATCTGCATATTCTTCACCTGCTTCTTCCATATCTTCATCATCTTCCGGGAAATACCACTTAATTAGAACACTCTTTCCATTTTCATGCATTTCTTCTAGCTTCATTAAAATATCAAGAATTAATTTTGAAGATGCAGTGTTGAAATATACTAATTTAAAGGAAAATACTGTTTGGTCATTTGCCTCTTCCTGATAATCTTCCAGCCAATTTAAGATAGGCTCATAAAAAGTTGTTACGTCTTCAGGAAGCGATCTGCCTGAAATTTCAAAAATCCCATTTTCTTTGTCTAGAATAATGGTAGGAGTATCGTCAGTACCTTTAATCTTTATTACTTCCATGATATAATTATAATTTATGCGTTTCTTGAAATTGAAGATGTTAATAGAAAGAATGAACTTCCTTCATCAATTGGAAGAAAATGAAATTCCAGTTTATTTCCAGTTTTACGAGCGATATCGATAAAACCTAAACCGGCACCACCTTTCTCTGAAAGTCTTCCTTCTTTCATCTGGCTTTTATAAAGTTGCTTTAGACCCTCTTTGTCTAAGCTGTTAATATGGTTGAGCATTTCAGTAAGTTCTTCAATTTTATCATTTTCAATTACATTACCAGTTGTAACATGATAATCTGTTTTTCCTTTACTTACCATAAAAATGCCTCGGCCTGCAAATAAGAAATCATCCGATCCAAAAGAATCGGCATGTTTACTTATATTCTGCAAGCATTCAACCATAACATGGAACACCTTCTTCTGAACTGAATTGGCTTCTGATTCTTTAGCCATGTTCGATTCAGTTAGAGAAGTAAATGCTTTGGTAATTTGGTGAGTAATTTCTCCCTCATATACCAAAGTAATTTCGTGCGCTTTCATGGACCGGTAAAAATCATAAACAAACTCCAGAAAGCCTTTTACATTACTTTTATCCATAGGTTGTAAAATTAATATTTATTAAAAATAATAAAAAATTAAAATTCTATTCCAATTAATAATACATCATCGATCTGTTTTTGCTTTCCTTTCCAGTTTTTAAAATCAGTAGCAAATAAATTTGAAAACTGTTGCATAGAAAGATCCTTGTTTTCAGTAATATGTGATCGAATTCGTTGAGGAGAGTATTT
This sequence comes from Bacteroidales bacterium, assembly GCA_028282585.1. GTDB lineage: Bacteria > Bacteroidota > Bacteroidia > Bacteroidales > UBA12077 > UBA12077. The sequence goes on from JANQHR010000126.1 coordinate 64,741, forward strand.
TCTTCCCTCAGGTCCGCCAATCTGGTCCGGCATTCCATCTGAGAAAATAAATATTTTATCTCCTTTTTTTATTTCTATAATATGATTAATGAAATCCTTTTCTGCTTTTTTTCTATGTGGTATACCTCCAATAGCTTTTCGGTTTCCCTTATATTCTAATAACTCACCATCTCTTAACAGATATAATGGTCTATGAGCTCCGGAGAATTGTAACTCTTTCTTTTTAAGATTAATTCGGCAAAATGCTATATCCATTCCATCCCTTGCATCAGCATCTATTCTGTCTTGCTTTAAGGTTGTTCTTACACCGAAATGTAACTTATCAAGTATTTGGCCGGCGGTATAATTTACATCGTGGTCGACAATATTGTTTAATTGGAAATATCCGATAAATGATAAGAGAGCACCTGGAACACCATGACCAGTGCAGTCAACCGCCGAGATATATAAGATATCATCCTTTTTAAAGAACCAAGGAAAATCACCACTAACAACATCACGAGGTAAATAAAAAATAAATGATTTTGGCAAATATTCCTGAATTATTGCCGTATTAGGTAAAATTGAAGATTGAATGCGTTGTGCATAGTTAATACTTTCATTGATTTTTTTATTCTTATCTTTAATTTCAAGCTCAATCTGTTTAGCCTCAGTAATATCATGACCTACAAAAAGAATAGTTTCAAGTTCATTTTCGTTAAATTCAGGTATAGCATTGAAATTCATAATGCGTTCACCCAAATGTGCTGTTGGCATGTTTAGTTCTTCATTCAGCTTTTGATTTGATTTGCGTATTTTCTTGATTGATTCCCTAAAGAAACTTACTAAAACAGGTTCAACGTCTAATTCATCAATTCGACTATTAATAATATCTTTTGATTTTACTCCAAGATAATCATCAACCATTGGATTAGCGTAAAAAAACTGGCCTTTTGTATTCATACGCAATATTAGATCGGGAGAATTTTCCGATAATGATTGCATTTTACTTTTCATTCTTTCCTCTTTTTCGGCTCTCTTTCTTTCTGTAATATCTTGAGAATTAAGAATGATACCATTTATGGCAGGATCATTTAATAAATTTCGTCCTGTTGTTTCAATATGAATTTTTTTACCATCTTTCTTTATATAAGTATATTGAATTGCTCGCGGAGTATGTGAATCTTCCAATAACTGCTCAAACATTTCTTTCATAGCAGCTTCACCTTTGGCTGTTAATCGGTCCATATCTTTACCACTCATCATTTCTTCAGGAGTATATCCTAGGATTTTAGTGACAGAAGGACTCTGGTAAATAAGTTTTAGCTCATTATTATAAATTGAGATTACCTCGGATGCATTTTCAAGAAGTGAATGAAGTCGTTTTTGTGCATTTTCAACTTCTTTTATTTGTGTTTCAAGCTTTTTATTGGATATTTCAAGCTCTTCCTGAGTGGCCCTCATTTCTTCAGCATTCTGACGAAGTTGCTCTTCATTTGCTTTAAGCTCCGTAGTCATTTCTTGTGACTCTTTGAGTAACTTCTCTGTTTTCTGATTCATTTTCAGGTTATACAGAGTACGAGCTATAATTTCTCCCAATTCTTTAAGGAAAATAATGGTGAGTTCCGGGAATCGGTCTTTTATTGATGCAAATTCAATTACACCTTGTAACTTTTCTTCAGTTATTAAAGGAACAATTAGAATACTGCAAGGCTTTTTATCACCTAAAATCCCGGATGTAATCGACGCATAATCTTCCGGAATCTCAGTTCTGTAAACTATGTCATGCTCATATGCGCACTGCCCAATTAGACCTTCTCCAACTTTGAATTCTTGGTTTATATATCTTTTTCTATTATAAGCATAGGTACCAAGATTTATGATTTTATTTTCTTGATCGTTGTATAAATAAAAAGATCCTTGAATTACATCAATATATTTTATTAATTCAACAAGAACTTCATATGCAAGTTCTTCAATATTGTTATGCATTCGAAGTATTCCCGAAATTAAATCTTTACCTTCAGATATCCAGTTTTGTTCTTTCTCTTTTTTACTATTTGCGAGAAGGTTATCGCGCATAACAATTAATGACTTTCCAATTATATCGTCTTCATCAATAAGATCATCTTTGTCATCATATATTCCTTCGCCAATTTTTTTTGCGAATCTTGCATTTCTGTTAATGTCTTGATCACGTTGCTGAATGATTCTTTCAAACGCAGATTTATCTCGTTCTCTCTTCTTTATTGAAAAATAGATTACTACAACAACAATAATTGGTAATGAATCGATCAACCAATGTATAGGATTTGTTTTATGAATATGAACTATTGTTTGAAAAGATATACTTTGATTATTTAATAAAATATCAATAATCCATGAAAAGAATAAAAAGAGCAATGAAACACCAGCTCCAATTAATAAATCGTTGTATGAAATTACACCTAATTTGCTTTTCTGTTTTCTAACAGCCATATATTCATTAAACATTTAATACTTCAATACTACCTGTGCAATTTGCTCTGCCATGCCTTCAAATAAATCAATAAAATTTGATTTAAATTCTTTAAAAGATGCTAATTCTATAATTGCATGTGTTTTGTTTTCCCAAACTATTGGGATTATTATAACGTGGTCTGGCGAACTGCTTCCTAATCCAGACAGTATGGTAACATAATTTTCAGGAATTTCTTCTAAAATTAAAGCCTTTTTGTTTTTTGCAACCTGCCCTGATAATGTTTCACCAATATTAAAGCTTTTTGGTTCTTCTTCACCAAAGTAAGCATATTTTCCAGTAATATTATAGATGTCTTTGTTTTTTTCTTTTACAAAGAATAACCCCTGGACAATATCAAATTCTTTTGCAATATTTGAAAGAATTTTCTCGGTTAATTTTATTATATCGGTTTTGGCGTTTGCTTTAGGTATTATCTTTTTTAAATAATATTCAACATCAAAAGATTCTTCCCGGCCAGATTCATCTTCAAAGTCCATTTTTTTAGTATCTTCTTCAATTTCAGCAAGCTTATTGCGATTGTATTTATCATTGGAACCGTTGCTATATGTAGCTAAAATTGAGATGATAAATAAAGCTACTGTTAATATGGAAGCTAGTCCCAATAACAAATAAAGGTTTCGGGAATAACTATAGCTTTCAATTATGTTTTGAAGATGTCCAAAAAGTATAAAAAAGATGATTAGTTCGGAAAGAAGAACTGTAAAAGCAATGATTTTATATAAACTAGTTTTATTCATACAAATTGATCATGTTATTTTTTGCAGGAATTTAATAATTTGATCTGTTGTAAATATGTGATCTACAGTTGTTAATTTAAGTGATGCTTCCGTCATTGTTTTTACCTGGCACTCATTTGGGTCTTGAACAATAGTTAAACCACCAGCTTGTTTTAATTTTTTAAGGCCGTATGCTCCATCTCGATTAGCTCCGGATAAGATGATACCAATTAATTTATTTCGATATGCTTGTGCCGCTGTTTCAAACGTAAGATCGATAGACGGACGTGAATGATTTACAGGCTCTTCGGTTGACAATGCAATTCGCTTATTTAGTTCAATATACATATGGTAATTTGCTGGTGCAAGATAACCTTTTCCTGGTTTAATAGTTTCTTTATCGTAAGGTTCCACAATTGGAATTGTTGATTTAATAGATAAAGCTTCAACGAATCCGGAACGTACATGCTTTAACCTATGTAAGCTTAATAAAACAGGTAATGGAAAATTTTTAGGTAAAGAACTTAATATTTTTGTAATTACCTGAAAACTCCCGGCTGATCCTCCTATAACAACGGCTTTATACATTTAAATTACGATAGTTTCTTTTTATATATACTTTCATCTTTATTAACTACAGAAAAATCTTTTTCTGAATTCCAGTATTCGATCTTTTCATTGTTTCCAACAATAAAATGTCCTCCCGGAACCATGCTGTTATAAATAATTTTTATAAACCGTTCCTGCAAAATTTGATTATAATATATCATTTGATTTCGGAACAATACTAATTTTATCCCTTTCGGATAATCATCAAATATAATATTTTGTTTGATAAATTTAGTATTCTCTATTAAAGAAGTATCCCATCGGGCTTTATCTCCATCAATTTTATAAAAACCAGAGAGGTTTGCATCACTAAAAACTCTTTTAAAGTTAGCATCGTTAACTTCTGATTTTTTCGGATCAAAAATACCCTGTTTGGTCTTATCGATATGAAGTTCACTAATGCTTGATGCTATAAGTTGCACTTTATCCAGTAGATTAAGTTTTTTAAGAACTATTGCTGCCGAAAATAATTCATCTCCGGAAGAAACCTCAGGAAACCAAATTTTAAAACTTGTACTTCCTTTTATATTTTTAGGAAATATTTCTTCTCTTAATAATCTCCATAATGACGGATCACGGAAAGCTTCAGTATTTTCTACGCAAATTTCCTGAAGAAATAATTCAAAAAAATTTTTTTCCAGTTCAATTTTACGAATAAAGCCATCCGCATCTTTTAATTTATGATTAATGATAATTTTTTCAACACTTCGTTTAAAAAAAGTAAGTGCATAATTTTTAAAGTCATAATTATAAACATCTTGTAATGTTTTAATTATGTTCCTGGTATCTACTATGCCTAGTTCGTATTTAATCATTCATTTTACCTTTTTACATCTTTATTTTTTTCTATATGCCTGACCTTTTTTTTCAAATTTTGAAGTTATTTCACCCAGCATAGTCTCGTGCATTCCAAGAACTAAATACCCATTCGTATAAAGATGATCGTGAAAAAGTTTAAATACCTTGTTTTGTAAACTGTATTTAAAATAAATAATAACATTTCTGCATAAAATCAGATCAAATTTTGCAAAGTACAAATTCCCTCCCTGAACTAAATCATGTTGTCTGAAAATAGGTTTTTGCCTAAGGAAGTCATTCATCTGGATTGAATCCGATACCTTATCAATTTTAAAATATTTTGAATAAGGTACGTCATTATATTCCTCATAATTATAAGGATTTTCTTTAATTACTTTGTCAAAATTGTCGAGGTACCCAATGTTAAAACGATATTTGTAATTTCCTTTTTTAGCAGCATTAAGGGCATCAGTATTTAAATCACTCGCAAATATTTTTGCTTTATCTAAAAGTTCGAGTTCATTTAGTAAGATCATCATGGAATAAACTTCTTGACCAGTTGAGCATCCTGCATGCCAAATATTAATATTTCTGTTTTCAGAAAATTTCGGTAAAATCCTATATCGTAAAGTTTGCCAAATTTGAGGATCTCTGAAAAGTTCAGTAGTATTTACTGTAATATCTTTTACAGTTTGTTCCAGAAATTCTTTATTTGTTTTTAATTTGTTGATTAAAGTAACAAGATCAGAATTGTTATCAATAAGTATTTTTTGTAAACGTCGCTTAAGTGATTTTTCGGAATATTCACTAAAATCGTACCCAGAGGTATTTTTAATTGTATTTACAAAAAATTGAACTTCTTGATCTGATAAAATCATTCTGAGTCTTCAATTAAATAATGATATACTTGATACGCTAATTTAGTAAAATAGTTTGTTTTGAATGTGCAAAAATAACCAATAAACTTATATCCAAAAATTAAGCATATTAAAATAAACTTAAATTCTATTAATTATTTATATAATAATGTGTTAGAAAATATGATTTCAAATTTATCAAAACCTACTTTAGCAATCTATGGAATTAAAGATATAAAAAATTCCGGATATCCTGTATTTGCGCATGATCATAATATCTCTTTTTTTGATAAAGGAAGAATATTAAAATATGTACAATTGGAAAGAGTTACACGAAAGAAATATGATAATTTGTTTGATAAAGAAATTCACGATTTGTTAAAATCAGAAAAACTTATTGACAAAGACTTTGATATTGTATTTGTAGATAATATTATTGGTAGAGCATTTATAAGTAGTGATGGAGAAATTCGTTTTGAAGCTCCTTTAAATAATGATTTAACTAATAGCTTGGAGAAAGGCAAATGTTGGTGGTACGGTAAAGAGAGAAATGCTTATGTTTTGAATCATGAATTAGCTCATATTTACAGTTGTTTACCTTTTTTTGGAAATTTTAAAGAAAACAGCCTGTTGATTCATTTTGATGGTGGTGCTAGTCTAAGTAATTTTTCGACATGGATTTATAAAAATAATTCACTAAAAAAATTCCAACATCATTGGGATTTAAAATATCTCTCATCATTATTTAATGCAAATGCGCTCGCATTTGCAATTATAGGAGCAAAAGAGTTTGACCAACATTCGGTTCCTGGTAAACTTATGGGTTTTGCTTCATACGGAGAATATTCAGTTGAACTAGAAAATTGGTTAATTGAAAACGATTATTTCCAGAATATTTGGGGTAAAAAATCAATTTTTTTTGAAAAAACTAAAAAAGATTGGAATATCGAATTAAATAGCTTTGATCAACACAATTCATTTTTACAAAATATTGCAGCTACTTTTCAGTATATTTTTCAGAGGGATTTCATAAAAAAGATAGAAGAATTACAGGTAAAGACTTCTACTAATTATCTTTATCTTTCGGGAGGTTCAGCATTAAACATTTTGGCCAATACTGAAATAATTAGCAAAGAAATTTTCAAGGAAGTTTATATCCCACCTTGCACAAATGATTCGGGCCTATCATTAGGAGCTGGAGCATTCATGGAGCACATGAAACATGGAAAAGTTAAAATTCATTCGCCTTATTTAAATAATTGGAACCTAAAAGAAATATTAGTTAAATACAGAAATGATGATATCTCGGAGGTTGTAAATCAGCTAATTAAGGGCAAGGTAATTGCTATATGTAATGGATTAGGAGAATCCGGACCAAGGGCTTTAGGAAATAGAAGTATTTTGGCTCTGGCAAATTCTAAAAAACTTGCTAAAAAAGTAAGCGAAGAGCACAAAAAAAGAGAATGGTACAGACCTGTAGCTCCCATAATGCTAGAAAAGAATGCAAAATATTATACAGGATTAGACGAGATACATCATTTAAGTAAGTATATGCTGCTAGATTTTAAAGTTTTAGAAAATAAGATGAAAGAAATTGAAGGAGTTGTTCATGTAGATGGAACATCAAGAATTCAAACCATATTTATTAGAGAGGAGAATCCATATATGTTTGATTTGTTAAAAGAATTAGATCAAAAATATGAAAAAAAAGCACTAATCAATACCTCATTTAATATTAAGGGAGAACCTATCGTACATTCAATCAAAGATGCATTGAGATCTGCCAGAAATATGAGGTTAGATGGGGTGGTTATTAATGGTAAATTACAAATGCTCTAGCTAAAAGTTAAATCCAAAATTTATGAACATTGAATTTGTTGAAGGGTTCGTTACAATTGAAGCACGAACTGGCAATTGAAATGATTTTCTAATTTTAATATTTCTAGAAGCTGTTACACCGGCATTAATAATGCCAAATTTTTCCCCATAATAACTTTCAAAAGTGTTAAGCCCTACAAAAAGGTCAAGAGAGCTTTTGTCAACTTGTGTACTATAACCAAACTCCAAATATGTTGAGTAATAATTCTTATTTGTCTCGGGATTAATATCATCGCCATAAACCATAGTTGCAACAAGAACTTCAAAGGGAAACTGGGTTGTACCACTAAAACTTAAATTCAATTCAATTGTGTGCTTAGTTGTATTTCTATCGTAATTGGTTATTTCATTACTAGTTTCAATGGAAGTTGGGCAGTAATAATCATAAATGGTAAATGAAAAATTCTTGTGATTATATGTATAATAAAGATCAATCTCAGTATATTCACCATCTATGCTTTGTGCAAACCAAATTCCTGTTGTTGAATTGTTTCTGGTAATTTCAAACGAAGGTTTAAATGTAGGTACATTACTAGTAGCACTACCGCGCCAAATATGCATAGTGCTAAAATCAAGATTAATATTTGTATTTAACAATTTGTTTTCTCCATTAGCAAAAACAACCTGCACAATAAGGCTAATAAAAACCGTTAAAAAAAACTTATATAAAATGATACCTGATTTCATAAACCCCTTATTTTGAAGCCGCAAATGTATATAAAATCAGGTATATTTTAATGCTTTATTGTTAAATTTTAATAAAATTTAAATTTCGATATAACAGCTTGATGATCAGAATATTTGAAGTCTTGATCTTTCACTTTTACATCAATTGGGAATATGTTTGGTGACATCAAATAAAAATCTATAATAGGGGTAATTGTTTTTCCTTTTTCATAAGGAGTATTTAAATACCTATTTGTAGGAGTGTTTTTATCATATACCCATGTCCAATCTTTAGGTAAATAATCAGATTTTATTGGATTTAAAACAAAGCGTTTGGATGGAGAATTTTCTTTAATACCAGAATAATTTACTTCAGGAGGATTTTGATTCCAATCACCTCCTACAATAATATAATTTCCTTTATTATACTCTTCAGTTAAGAACGTTTTGAGGTGCTCCATTTGTTGTTTTTTTAACGAACCATCATCATATGCTGAGTTATGCGTATTTATAATAATTAATTCCTTTTTATTACTTGTTGGAAACCGTTTTACTAAAAAACACCGGTCAAGCATAAATAATTTAATAGGCCATGAATAATTTCCCGGGAATGAATATCTGATGACAGTTTTAGGATTGTATTTAGAATAACTTACTAATCCTGATTTTACTCTACCTAACGGATTTGTTACTGGAGACGGAACGAATGTTACATCATAGTTTTTTCCTAAAAAGCTCTTAAAATTAGGCAAAATCAAATTGAAACTATCGAGCTGGTTTAGATAATAGCTTCTTTTTGATTTAATATCAACTTCTTGCAAAAGTAAGAAATCTAGCGTGTCATTACTTTGTAATTCCGTTTTCACAAACTCGAAATTCTCATAAACATTCTTTTTTGATGTTCTTACCTGTTCTCCTCCATCATAAAAGAAATCCATATCATCACTTAATCCACAATAACCAATATTCCAGATCATTATGCTAAGTTTACTGTTAACATCTATGGTATCCGGATTTTCTGATTTATATACAATTTCTGTAGGTGCGGGTTTATAATCTGAAAGTGTAGCATACAATACAAACAAAACAAAAAGAGTAATTACAACACTAATTATTTTTAGAATAAACTTTATGATTTTCATAATAAATTATTTTGGTAGATGACTAAAATAAAAATTTTATTTAGTAAGCATTTAACCTGATGTATTAATAAATATTAAAATTTTCAATATTTATGAATTAGTTAGGTTAAAGTAGAATTTAATTATTTGTTCAGGATATGAAATAATTATATCTTTGAGAAGAAATTAAATTATCTGAACTGGTTTAATTTCCTGTATTTCAATTAATTTATCGTTTTATTCAAAAACCATTCAAATGAAATTTGGAGTAGTTATTTTCCCAGGCTCAAATTGTGATCAGGACATGATTTATGTACTTCGTAATATTATGCAACAAGAAGTAGTGGAGCTTTGGCACAAAGATACTGATTTACAAGGTGTAGAGGCAATTGTTTTACCGGGAGGTTTTTCTTATGGAGATTATTTACGTTCCGGCGCTATCGCACGTTACTCTCCAATTATGGAAAAAGTGATTGAGTTTGCAAACGATGGTGGTTTTGTGTTCGGAGTATGTAATGGATTCCAAATTCTTTGCGAATCTGGTTTATTGCCTGGAGCACTTTTACATAATGATAATCAAAAGTTCATTTGCAAGAATATTTACATAGTGCCTGATAATGACACAAACACTATTACCGCAGTACTCGATAATCAAAAGCCTTTAAAGATTCCGATAGCACATGGCGAAGGAAGGTATTTTGCAAAAAAAGAGACCTTACAGGAAATGCGCCAAAACGGTCAAATTTTATTTAGATATTGTGATGAACATGGGGACATTTCATCAGAATCAAACCCAAATGGTTCTATTGAAAATATAGCGGGCGTTTGTAACGCGACAAAGAATGTGTTTGGAATGATGCCACATCCCGAAAGAGCGGCCGACGATGAATTAGGAAATACAGATGGAAGATTGATTTTCGAATCAATGATTTCAATTTTAGCTAGTAAGTAAGATTTAATAATAAAAATAGATGAGGCCCGGGAGTTATATTCTCGGGCTTTTTGTTTAATATTCAAAAACAAATTGTAAATTGATTTGTTGGGTAATAAATTCTTATATTTAACACTAATTTAAAACTGCATAATTATGGATTTGAAACAAGCTGTCGAGAAAAGAGCTAGCATTCGCAATTTTACCGAAGAAAAAGTACCCGTTAAAGATTTAAAAGAAATGGTTAGAAGGGCAGGTTTGGCACCAAGCGTTAACAATAGCCAACCATGGAAATTCTATGTTGTAACTAACAAAGATGTTCTTACTAAAATGGCCATTAGGGTTAGTGAGAAGATTAAAGAGTTGCCTGCCAACAAATCTATAGCTTCAAAAAATGTTAAATCTCAGGTTGAATGGTTTGCTACTTTTTTTGAAAACGCCCCAGCGGTTATAGTAATGACAATGGAAGATTATGAATCAGTATTGGAGAAGGGAGTTAATTTAAGCCATGATGAAATCAATAAATTACGAAACTTTCCTGATATGCAAAGTGCTGGTGCTGCAATTCAAAATATTTTATTATCTGCAGTTGATTTGGGTTACGGAGCTTGCTGGTTAAGCGCGCCTATGATGGCAAAAGAATCTTTGGAAAAGATTTTAGATATTGAAAGTCCGTATCATTTAATAGCATTTGTTGCCGTAGGGAAAGCATCAAGAGATTTACAACCGAGATCCAAAAAGCCTTTAGATGAAATATTTAAATTAATTGAATAATATGGTTTATAAAATTTACCACAACACCAGATGTAAAAAAAGTCGGGGGGGCTTGCTATATTTAGAAGAAAAAGGAATTCAACCAGAAATTTCAGAATATTTAAAAGATAAGCCTTTTACTGAAGAAACGCTGGCAAATCTTATTATTAAACTTAGAATTACACCACAAGATTTAATTAGAACACAGGAAACTGATTATAAACAAAACTACAAGGGTAAAGAGTTTTCCGATAAAGAATGGATAAAAATTATGGTCGATAATCCAAAACTTATCCGCCGCCCAATCATTGAAAAAGGGGATAAAGCAGTACTTGGAGATATTGTAGAACATATTGATGCCTTGCTTTAATTTTTGTATCTTTTGAAATCCATTTTTCAGGTAATTTTAATTACCTGATATTTTATTAATCTAAATTACAAACCAGCCTGTCACCTGCCTGACAGCAATCAGGGCAGACAGGCCTAAACTAAACAATTATGCCTACTCCCGAATTTAATTATCAGGAACCTTTTCCAATTGGAAAAGATGAAACCGAATATTATTTACTTACAAAAGATCATGTATCTGTTGCTGAGTTTGAAGGCGAAAAAATACTAAAAGTTGAACCCGAAGGATTAACAAAATTAGCGAATGCTGCACTTCGTGATACTTCATTCATGTTACGAAAAAACCATTTAGAGCAAGTGGCTGGAATTTTGCATGACCCTGAGGCAAGTGAAAATGATAAATTCGTAGCATTAACCATGCTTCGTAATGCTGAAGTATCTGTAAAAGGTAAATTACCTTTTTGCCAGGATACAGGAACAGCCACAATTGTTGCAAAAAAAGGACAAAAGGTGTGGACCGGAGGTAAGGATGAAGAGGCTTTATCATTAGGAGTTTACAAAACTTATACTGAAGAATATTTACGTTATTCTCAAACTATCCCTTTGGATATGTATAAGGAAAAAAATTCTGGAACCAACCTGCCCGCTCAAATTGATATTCATGCGACAAACGACGATGAGTATAAATTCCTTTTCATGGCAAAAGGAGGCGGCTCAGCAAATAAGACAGCTTTATATCAACAAACAAAAGCGTTATTAAATCCAGAGAAATTAGAAAGTTTCTTAGTTGAGAAACTTAAATCTTTAGGTACTGCGGCATGCCCTCCGTATCATGTTGCTTTTGTGGTTGGAGGAACTTCGGCTGAGGTTACTTTAAAAACAGTAAAATTAGCATCCGCCAAATACCTGGATAATTTACCAACTGTAGGAAATGAAGCTGGACAGGCATTTCGAGATATTGAATTGGAAAAGAAAGTTCTGGATGCTTCCTATAAAGCTGGAATTGGTGCACAGTTTGGAGGAAAGTATTTAGCATTAGATATTAGAATAGTACGATTACCGAGACATGGAGCATCTTGCCCTGTAGGTATGGGAGTATCTTGTTCGGCAGACAGAAATATTAAAGCAAAAATCAATAAAGATGGTATCTGGGTAGAAAAAATGGAAGATAATCCAGGAAGATTAATTCCGGAGGAATTACGTAAACCAGACGAAAAAGGTGCAATTGTTATTGATCTTAATAAACCTATGAAGGAAATTTTAGCAGAGTTAACCAAGCATCCGGTTGGTCAGAGATTATCACTGAATGGAACCATTATAGTTGGTCGTGATATTGCACATGCTAAGTTAAAAGAAAGAATCGAAAGTGGTGAAGGATTACCGCAATATATAAAAGACCATCCGATTTATTATGCAGGTCCGGCTAAAACTCCGGAAGGAATGCCATCAGGCTCCTTTGGGCCTACAACTGCGGGGCGTATGGACCCATATGTTGATTTATTCCAAAGCCATGGTGGAAGTATGATCATGATTGCGAAAGGTAACCGAAGCCAGGTTGTTACGGATGCTTGTAACAAGCACGGTGGATTTTATTTAGGAAGTATTGGAGGGCCGGCCGCAATTCTGGCACAGGAAAATATTACAAAGGTTGAGTTGCTTGAATATCCGGAATTAGGAATGGAAGCAATATACAAAATAGAAGTGAAAGATTTTCCAGCGTTTATCTTGGTTGATGACAAAGGAAACGATTTTTATAGTATGCCATAGCTGTTAAATAAAGTAAATAATTAGTTAGCCTTCTGAATATTTCAGGAGGCTATTTTATTTAATTATGTACTTTTGTTAAGATTTTTAATTAATGGGAATTCAAGATATCATATCAAAAGCATTCAAAGAACATTATGCATCTTTAATTCTTTATGCACTGAAGTGGGTAAAGGATGAAGATATAGCCAAAGATATGATTCAAACTGTTTTTATAAATCTTTTAGAAAGGTCAGATAATAGCATAATTAAGGATTATCGCGCATATTTATTTCAATCTGTAAGAAACCAGTGTATTAATAATCTAAAAAAAAACTCTGGTAAAACTGATCAATTAGAAAAACCAGGGATTAAAGAATATGGATATTTTAATGATCCTATTGAAGAGGCAGAATTTGAATCTTATGTTTTTAATTTAATTGATAAACTACCACCTGCAACACAAAATATTTTTAAGCTAAACAGATTTGAAGGGTTGTCGAACCAAGAGATTGCCGATAAACTTAATATTTCAAAACGCACTGTAGAACTTCAAATAAGTAATGCATTAAAATTCCTTAGAGAAAAACTATTTGATCAGGATAATCAAGAATCAATGTATTCTCAATTTTTATTTTTGTTATTTTAATCTGATAATCAAAAATTTAAAGAAGTTCTATTAGATTTTGTATAATTTTTTTCAAAATCTAATATGTGTGAGTAGCTGATTTTTTGTCTTATAAAAAAGGCAACATTATGGATAATCTTTATTTATTAATTAAATATTATCAGAAAAGAGTTAATGCAGATGAAAAATTATTAATTGAAAACTGGCTTTCCGAATCAGATTCGAATAAGAAAAAATATGAGCAGTATATAGAAGTTTGGAATGCATCAAATAAAGTGAAGTTCTTAAAGAACATTAATTATGAGTCCGAATGGGAATATATAATAAACAAAGCTAAAGTTAAACGGATTTCATTAAAGAAAACGTATGGATTTTGGTTACGAATTGCTGCTGTAATTGCGTTTATGCTTGGATCATACTGGATTTTGCAGGATAAACTATTTGAACAGAAATATTTGATGGTTCAAAACGATTCAAAAGATGAATTAAAATTAGTTACCCTTGAAGATGGAACGAAAGTTACGCTAAACTATCAGGCAAACTTCTATTACCCAAAACATTTCAAGAAAAAAAACAGGAAAGTTAAATTAGAAGGTAATGCTTTTTTCAGTGTAGCTAAAAATAAAGAAAAGCCTTTTTCTATCGAAACCGAAATGACGTTAATCGAAGTTCTCGGAACTTCGTTCGATGTTCAGGCAGATCAAAAGAAAACCATAGTAACCGTTGCAACTGGAAAGGTTAGAGTCTTTAATAAATCAGATAAAAATATTTTTGTTGAATTAATACCAAATGAACAGGCCATTCAAGAAGGAGATGAAATTCAAAAAAACTTGATATATGGAGAAAACTATTTTGGTTCGAAAACAGGAAGTTTTAGGTTTAAAGATCATTCATTAATTGAGGTGATGAATATTCTGGAAAGACGTTTCCATTTTAATTATCATTTTGAAAATGAAGATTTAAAATTGCGGGAGTTGACAGCTGATTTTAATGGTGAAACCCTTGATGATATTATTGAGATTATTCAATTAAGTTGCCAGGTAAGAATTAATCTTAAGTCAAATCAGTTAATTATTAGTGAAAATGAGTAGTATCCAGAAAGGGCTACTAATGCTTTTAGCGATTAATACATTTCATTTCTCGCTGAATGCACAGGAATCCTTATTGTCGAAGAAAGTAACTATTAGATGTGAGCAATGCACTTTAGAAAAGTTGATGGGCGATGTAACCGAACAAACAAAAATAAAATTTGCTTACAGTAGGTCACAAATTAATGTAGATCAAAAAATTGAAATAAACTTAAAAGAAAAGGAGGTAGAATATTTATTAAAAACTTTTAAAGAAAAATATCATATCAATTATAAACTAATTGGAAATACAATATCATTGTTTCCCGAAAAGCCAAATAACAAGCGTCAATCCAAAGTAATCGTTAGTGGTTATATAGAAGATAAATTATCTGGAGAACGCCTAATTGGAGCGAATGTTTATTTTCCTGAAAGTTATATTGGAACCGTATCAAATGATTATGGATTCTTTTCACTTCCTGTAGGAGTTAATGCAACTGAAATTGTATGTTCTTTTGTTGGGTATCAAAACAAAATTATTCCAATAGATTTTTTGAAAGATACATTAATAAGAATCGAATTAAGCCCAAGCATTGAACTAGAAGAAGTTGTTATTCGTGCAACAAGAGATGAAGTTATTGATAAAAAGATGCCGATTGGGATGATACGTGTTCCAATGGCTAAAATAGAATCAACACCTGTAATTTTGGGCGAAACGGATGTTTTAAAAGTTGCACAATTATTACCTGGTGTATCGGAAGGGAGTGAAGGAAATAGCGGATTATATATTCGTGGTGGTAGCGCCGACCAGAATTTGATTTTATTGGATGGTATTACGGTATATAACCCTAATCATTTATTTGGATTCTTTTCCGTTTTCAATGCTGATGCAATTAAAGATTTTAAGATCATTAAAGGCGGGTTCCCTGCTCGTTATGGAGGGCGCCTTTCATCAGTTGTTGATTTACGTATGAGAGAAGGAAATATGAAAAAATTTTCAGGAAGCGTTTCCATTGGTTTAATTTCTAGTAAGGCTTACATTGAGGGCCCAATTGTTAAAGACAAAACTTCGTTTTTTATTTCTGCACGTAGAACTTATATTGACTTAATTGCGGGGAACCTGGTTGGCAACTTTACCGATTTCGATGAATCGAACTATTATTTCTATGATATTAATGCTAAAGTAAACCATAAGTTCTCTGATAAACATAGGTTATACTTAAGTTATTACCAGGGGCGTGATAACGGGGATTCAGAAGATAGGAATGAAGGTAGTGATGCTAAATTGAGATCAGAAGAAATAAGCAAATTATCTTGGGGAAATTCCATTTATGGATTGAGATGGAATTGGTTAATGGGCTCCAACTTATTTTTGAATACTACAATAGCTTACAGTACCTATGATTATTTAAACGAAGAGATTTTTAAGAATCAGTATATTGTTGATGACGACTGGACAAATAAAGAATATTCAACAGAAGTGCAGTCAGGAATTGATATTTTTTCTTCAGGGTTAGATTTCAACTGGATTCCGTCAGCTAACCACCAGGTAAGGTTTGGAGTTAAATATTTTTATCACACATTCAATACTGGCATGGAATCTAAGAAATTTATATCTGCCGATGATACGAATGAGCAGGTATATGAGGAAGAGAGAATCTATGCTAACGAAGGGAATATTTTTATTGAGGATGAAATGCGATTAAGTTCGAAGTTTTCAGCTAATCTGGGTTTACATTATTCAATGTTTCTGGTAAATGACAAAACCTATAATTCCTTTGAACCAAGGTTATCTTTAAAATTTGATATTACAGATAAAATCCAGTTGAATGCTGGAGGAGCCATTATGCAACAATACACTCAATTGTTATCATTTTCAAGAATCACGCTGTCGTCAGATATTTGGGTACCTGCAACTGAAAATATTGTTCCTGCAAAATCTCAACAGGGTTCTTTAGGTGCTCGTTGGTCGATTAACGATAATTGGTCATGCTCTGTTGAAGGATATTATAAAAAAATGGCTGAGTTATTGGAATACTCTGAAAGCGCATCTTTTTTTGAAGATGATTCATGGCAAGATAGGGTTGAGCAAGGCGATGGGGAAAGTTATGGATTAGAATTTTTGCTTGAGCGAAGTAACGGAAAATTAACTGGTTGGCTAGCATATACCTTAGCCGAAAGCACAAGGCAATTTGATAATATAAATAATGGAGAAACTTTTCCTTATAAATATGATAAACGGCATGATCTAAATATTGTAGTAGATTATAAATTAACAAAGCATTGGTCTGTTAATGCTGTATGGACCTACAAAACGGGAAATGCAGAAACTTTAGGAGTAATTAAATATCCATCGAACCTGGGCTTTTTTGGAGATAACAGTACAAGTTTTGACGATATTATTTACCAAAAAAGGAATGATTACCGAATGCCTGCTTACCACCGCTTGGATATTTCTGTTAACTGGAAAAAGCAAAAAGAAAAAGTAGAACACCAGGTAGCATTGGGCGTCTATAACGCTTACAATAGAGATAACCCATATAAAATTTCATTGTTTGATGGTTCCGTTAAAACATCGGATGAAGGGTATATAGACACTAAAGTGATTAAAGAAAAAAGCTTATTTGGCATTTTACCGGCAATAACATATACAATTAATTTTTAGTAAGATGATGAAAAAGATATATATCGTAGCAACGTTATTTACAATAGTATTCTTTTCATGCGAAGAGGAGGTTGATATACAATATAACCAGTATGTGGTTAACTCATTTTTTTCGGAAAGTGTACCGTTTTTAATACAAACAACAAATACGGTTTCTGTTTTTGATACTGCAACATACTTTTCAATAAAGGATATGCAAGGCGAATTATACGAAGATGGCGAACTGGTTGGGGATTTAGTATTTCAGGATTCTTATTATAGAGAAGGGCTCCCAGGTGAAGTGCCGGAAGGATATTCAATTGACGGTTTTACTCCACAACCAGGTAAAGAATATAGTTTTGAATTAAAGCATGGAGACATTACAATTACCGGGTCTGATATGATTCCTTATCCCGTTGATTTTACAATTACGGATACAACTACTGTATTAGACGAGTATGATTTAACGTATAAAGGGATTGAATGCCAGATTAATTTCATTGATCCGGCTAATGAAGATAATTATTACCTATTAACATATAATGTGACTGAATATCTTGATGAGGATGATGATATAGGTTGGACACAGGCTGGTGGCTGGATGAACTCCGATGACCCTGCAATAGAGAATTATTATTATCAACAGGGATTATTATATACTGGTTATCGTTTTATTTTCTCTGATCAATATTTTAATGGTAAGGAATATACCATACCAGTAAGTTATTTTGTTGGGCATACCAGCCCCCGAAGAAAGGACTTGAATATTTATTTAATTTCTATTAGCGAGCAATATTACAATTATGTAACATCAGCAATTAACCAACAGGAAAATAATGATGATTATTATGCCGAACCGACCCAGGTTTATAACAATATAATTAATGGTTTTGGGATTTTTGCCGGATTTAGTGTTAGCGAATATGTAATGGAATTCGGAGTTATAAACAAATAATATAAAAACCTAAAATGTAAGGTGATTAGTTATAGCTAATCACCTTTTTTTGTAAACTAATTTTAACTTAGCTTGTTTTATGAGAAAAGGAATGAAATGAATAGAAAAGAATATGATACAATGGGCGAAGTTTTGGTTCCCGAAGGAAAATTATGGGGAGCACAAACTCAACGGTCGATACAAAATTTTAAAATAGGTAATAATCTCATGCCAAATGAAATAATTCGTGCATATGGCTATCTTAAAAAGGCTGCTGCAATAACTAATAATAAACTTGGAGTTTTATCCGATGAAAAAATGAAAGCCATTACTCAAGTCTGTGATGAAATCACTGAAGGTAAGTTAAATGATCAGTTTCCTTTGGTGGTTTGGCAAACAGGATCGGGAACGCAGACCAATATGAATATAAATGAAGTAATTTCAAATCGGGCTCATATTATGGCGGGTAATGAATTAGGAGTTGGAGAAAAGAAAATTCATCCAAACGATGATGTGAATAAATCACAATCTTCAAATGATACTTTTCCTACTGCAATGCATATAGCGGCAAAAACAATATTAATTAACCTTACTATTCCGGCAATTGTAAAGCTAAAAGAAGCTTTACAAGAAAAAAGCAATGCATGGCAAGCTATTATTAAGATGGGGCGAACACATTTGATGGATGCTACCGTTTTATCTTTAGGACAAGAGTTTTCGGGCTATGTTTCTATGTTGGATCATGGAATAAAAGCCTTAAAAAATACATTGCCACATTTATCTGAAATTGCATTAGGAGGAACAGCAGTTGGAACTGGATTAAATGCACCGGAAGGTTATTCGGAACAAGTGGCAACAGAAATTTCTAACCTTACAGGATTAGAATTTGTTTCATCTGAAAATAAATTCAGATCATTAGCTTCTCATGATACTATGGTTGAAACACACGGAGCATTAAAAACTTTAGCAGTAAGTTTAATGAAAATTGCTAACGATATTCGTTTATTAGGATCAGGTCCAAGAGGAGGAATCGGGGAATTAAAGTTACCAGCCAACGAACCAGGGTCATCAATAATGCCAGGAAAAGTAAATCCAACACAAATTGAAGCACTAACAATGGTTTGTGCTCAAGTTATGGGGAATGATGTTACTATTAATATTGCTGGTTCAAATGGACATTTGGAACTAAATGTATTTAAACCGGTTATTATTAAAAACTTTTTAGAATCAGCCAGGCTGTTAGGCGATGCAGTAATTTCATTTACAAAAAATACAGTTCGTGGATTAGAACCAAATATCGAAAATATAAATAAGCATGTAAATAATTCTTTAATGCTAGTTACTGCTCTTAATACACATATTGGATATGAGAAATCAGCAGAGATTGTAAAAAAAGCATTTTCAGAAAATACTACTTTAAAGAAAGCGGCTATCCAGTTAGGTTATTTAACGGAAAAAGAGTTTGAACAATGGGTAGATCCCCAAAAAATGATTTAATAATTGATTCTTAAGATATAGATTTGTTAAGTTTGCTTTTTTACAAAAAGAAGCTATGCAACAAAATATTCGAAATGTTGGAATCTTGGCTCATGTTGATGCCGGTAAAACAACGATTACTGAAAACTTTCTTTATTTAAGCGGACAATCAAAAAAACTGGGAAGTGTTGATGATGGAACGACTCAAACCGATTTTCTGGATGTAGAAAGAGAGCGAGGTATATCAGTTCGGTCGTCAAATACAACATTTTACTGGAAAGATATGAAAATCAATTTGATTGATACTCCTGGGCACGTTGATTTTTCGGCTGATGTAGAAAGAGTTCTTCGCGTATTAGATTGTGCAGTTCTTGTAATTTCAGCGGTTGAAGGTGTTCAGGCACATACCGAAACATTATGGACAGCTTTACAAAATCTGAAAATACCTACAACCATTTTTATTAATAAAATAGATAGAGCTGGAGCAGATACCGAATTAGTTATTCAAGAAATCCAAACGGAGTTAACAGATAAATTGGTATTACTTCAAGAAATTTCTGATGAAACATCAAATGATGCTAATATAAAGTCGGTTTGGAACAACGAAGGTATTGATGGAAATGTTGTAGAAGCAATTGCTAATACAAATGAATCAATTTTAGAAAAATACTTGGAAGAGCAACCTATAGTTTTTTCAGAATTAGATGAAAATCTCATAAATGCAGTTCATCAACATCAATTATTTCCTGTTTTAATGGGGTCAGCAAAAAACTCAATTGGAGTTGAGGAATTATTAAATGCTGTTATACATTACTTACCAGGGCCAGATGTTAACACTAGTAAACAATTGTCAGCATTAGTTTATAGTATTTCGCATGATAAAACCATGGGTAAAGTTGCACATGTAAAAGTTTACCAGGGAGCAATAAATAATCGTGAATTAATAAAAAACGCAAGCCAACAAATTGAAGAAAAGGTAACTCAAGTAAGAAAATTAATTGCTAACAAATATGAGGACTTAGGATTAGTTGAAGTTGGAGATATTGCAGGAATTTGTGGTTTACAAAATGCAAGAGTCGGTGATGTTTTGGGTGAGTTTTCAGATTTATTGCCTGATGATATTAGCTTGCGGGTTCCTTTACTAACAGTTCAGGTCAAGGCAGATAATGATAAAGATTATTCGAGACTAGCAGAAGCTTTGCAAGAACTTTCATTCGAAGATCCAACCTTAGATTTTGAATGGTTAAAAGACGATAAGGAACTTCATGTTAAAATTATGGGTTGGATTCAGATCGAAGTTTTGGAAAGAGTTATAGAAAACCGTTTTGGAATAAAAGCTAAATTCGATTCACCTACCGTGATATATAAGGAAACTCCAAGTCAGAAAGGAGAAGGCTTTGTAAAATACTGGATGCCAAAACCTTGCTGGGCGATTTTAAAATTTATGATTGAACCGGGAGAAAGAGGGAGTGGTGTAGTTTATGAATCTAAAATTAGCGTAGATGATGTTCACCGGAAATACCAAAATGAGGTAGAACGAACCATCCCAAATGCATTGAAACAAGGTATCAAAGGATGGGAAGTAACAGATTTGAAAATTACTTTAATTGAAGGGGAAGATCATGAGATTCATTCACGTCCGGGAGATTTTATTGTTGCCACTCCAATGGGAATTATGAATGGACTTGTAAATACCGAAACTACTTTATTAGAACCATTAATATCATTTAAAATTTCTGCAACCGAAGATTTATTAGGAGCTATTACAAGTGATATTACACAAATGAGAGGAAAATTTGATAGCCCCGAAATGGAGAATGGGAGATTTATTTTATCCGGAATTTTACCTGTTGCTACATCATTAGACTTTCCGGTTCGGTTAAGCTCTCGTTCGGGTGGGAAAGCAAAAATCTCGACTAAGTTTTATGGTTACCAGGAGTGTGATGAAGAACTTGGACAAACGCGAGATTATAAAGGGATAAGCCCACTGGATACTTCAAAATGGATATTGAAAGCACGAAAAGCCTTACAATAAATATCTGTCAAGCGGATATAAACCGCTTGACAGATTATGGATTAACCTACTTGGCTTTTCTTATAAAAATATCACCACTAATGGTTTCAAGGAAAATTCTAGTTCCTCCATTATTTAGACGTTTCGATAATTCGTTTTTTCCATAATGATGATAACCATCGCTTTTTTCACGATTAAATTCAAAATCACTGTACATTCCTCCTGTGATTGTGCTTAATTCGAGGTCGGCATCATAATTGTCTGGTAATGACAAATCGATAAAACCACTAATGGTATTAATATCCATTCTTGTTTGAATATCTTTAATTTCTATGTCACCACTAATTGTTTCAATTTCGAGTTTGTTATTTTTTGGAATCCTTACTTCGAAATATAGATCCATATTTACCGAGCAGTCATAAATTATGGTTCTTCCATCTTCTTCATCTTTAACAATTCTTCTAGATCTATGTAAGTCTTTAATATCTTCAATCTCAGATTCAATCTTGATTCCTGTTGATCTTTGTTTTTGAGTAAGAGTGAATTTATCATTATCATTATTATCATTAATATTTACTACAACCTTAACATAAACTTCGTTTTTATCCCAACTTGTTACTTTAATATCTTCGGCAAACTGGAAGTCAAGGCTAATTTCATCAGAGTTTGATACCGGATAGGTTTTTTCGATTACTTTTTGGCTATATACCTGGTTTGAAATTGATATAAGAATTGCCAGAACAAATGTGAATACACTGTTTTTCATGATCTTGTAATTTTAAATTTAGTTAATCGGAGTAGAAAAAGGCTGTTTATGGATTAACTATGAAAGCACATTTATCGATAGTTTAAAAACAAAATTCGAGATTCCAAAAACAGCCAGTTAGCGTTATTTCTTACGTAGATAAACATTATCATTAATGGTTACTAGTTTGATATCAACCCCGCCACCATTAATTGTTCCTTTAATTTTCTGTCCACCACCAATATAGCTTAAGCCATCTTTTTCTTTCTTATCGAAATCAATATCAAAATTGGTAAAAATCTCGCCGTTTATGGTACTCATTGAAATATTTGCCGGAGTATTTGCAGGAAGAGAAATATCAATTATTCCATTTGTTGCATGAAGTGATATGGGAGAGTTTTGGTTTACTGCTCCAAAATCAATATCAATATCTCCATTTGTTAAGT
Source organism: Bacteroidales bacterium (assembly GCA_028282585.1). GTDB lineage: Bacteria > Bacteroidota > Bacteroidia > Bacteroidales > UBA12077 > UBA12077. The sequence goes on from JANQHR010000126.1 coordinate 87,615, forward strand.
TAAGGATAACTGGACCTGTAACGTTTTCTAGCACTATACTCGGATTTAAAATGGATACTTCCAGTTCGCTACTAAAGTTTTTAACTTTAACATCATCGCCTGCAAACGGACTTCTATAATCTAATTTAAAGTTTATTCCTTTAGGTACTTTAAAAGTATAATAGGCGTCTTCTGCTTGTTTACTAGCACCTACAACTTCAATTACACTTCCATTCATTTCAACCTGAAGGCCAACTCCGGTATTATCTTCTGCTCCAGAACCATATAAAGACCTTAAGCCATCGGCTCTTTCTGGTCTTTTTTCAAATTTTCTTGTTTCGATTATTAATTGCGTTCCTGTAGTTTCCTCGATGCTAATTCCTCCGGAGAAATTCTTTACAAATATCTGGTTTGCCTGTTTAACATCGTATGTAAATTCTTGTGCATAGCTTGTACTTATTGCAAGTATTAAACATGCTGTTATTAAAATTGAATTTATTGTTTTCATGATTTTTAAATTTTAAATTAACTGACATTTTTATTCGTCTGTCTGTTGACAGATATGTTTGCGCGCGATTTTTTATATAAAAACTTTTAATCCCTCTTGTGCCTGCTCTTTTACAACAGGTATGGTTTGGTCATTATTAATTATATTCTCAAATGTTTCTTTTGCTCTTTCTTCTTGAATTTGGGTCAAGAGATTTATTAAAGTAATTTGCATTGCTGCATCTTCTTCTTTTTCTAAAACTTCGAGAAAAGCATTACGTACTTCCTTACTTTCCGAATATTTAGATAATGCATTTGCTGCCGCCATTCGGACGTTTACATTATCATCACTTTTGAATGTATTGATCAAAAGAGCGATGGTTTTCATATCTAATTTAATTTGCTCATCAATTGCATTAACTGCCTTTAGTCTCTGACTTGCAGTTGGTTGACTTAATGAAGCTAAAGAGGCAGATTGTTGCATCGAATATAATTCGGCGCGTAATTGTGAAATTTCAGAATTTTGTTTCGATTGTATTTGTACATTTCTACCTAATAAAAATCCAAATCCAAGTAAAATAATTGCACTAGCCGCATATTTTAAAAAGCCCCAATTTGTTTTTTTGGAATGGATTACAATATCATTTGAGTTGTGTTGGATATTTTCTTTTTCTTCTTCAAGCATCGAATAAAAATCTTCCTTTAATTGAAGAGCAGGGGCTTCGTCTACAAGGATACTCATTTCATCTAATAGTTGACGTGTTTGCTTGTGTTCTGTTCTACACTTTTCACACGTGAGCAAATGTTCTTCAATTTGAACTTTAATATCTTCAGAAATATTTCCTTCGATAAAATCAATTAGTATGTTTTTTATGTTATTGCATTCCATAATTTCCGTTTTATGCTAGTTCAAAATAAAGTTCTCTTAACTTATGCATTGCCCGGTGTACTTTTACTTTTATAGCAGTAACCGAATTCCCGGTTATTTCAGATATTTTCTGATACTTCAGTCCTTGGAAACGACTTAATTCAATTATCTCTCGTTGTTCCGGACTTAACTTATTTAGTGCTTCGTACAAAGTACTTTTTTTAGATTCCATGTCCATTTCTTCTAAAGCTGATTTCGTGTCTATTTCTAATTTTTCCGTTTCATGAAAATCAGATTTTAAAAATTTATTCTTCTGATAATGTTTTAAATGAACGTTACGTGCAATTTGATACATCCATGATTTAAAGTTCCATTTATTATCATACGACTCGCGATACAATATAATTCTACGAAAAACATTTTGTGTTAAATCTTTACTTATATCCTTACTTTGAGTTAACCGCAGAAAGAAATTGTAAAGTCTTACATGATACTTTTCAAACAATGGAGCTAGAGAATCTAAATCTCCATTTTTTACTTTCTGCATTAATTGTTCGTCGTTGAACTGTTCCACAAATTGCTTTTTTACTTTTTGATTCTGTATTGGGTATCTCGAAAAATGAAAAAGGTTACAAGCTAAAGTAAAAATAATATATTTATTTTGACAATATTTTGTATTTCAGTTTATTATAAAAAAGAAAGGCGCTCATGTTGAACGCCTTTCTAAAATTATTTTTTAAATAATTAATAAATTTCAACTTTGTAAGGAATTCTTGCCTGAATACCGTCTTGATTAACAATATTTTGTAAGGCTTGATAATATTTATATTCTTCTCCAAGTTCATTTTTCAGAATTGAAACTCTTACATTACCTTGTAATTCTTCTATAATTTGTTCGAATGGATCTTTTAGTTTAGGATATCCGACAGTTCTGTAAGTTTCAAGATTTGCAGCTTCAGCAGCCATTGCGATAGCATCTTCCAAACCCCCAAATCCATCAATTAATCCAATCTCTAAAGCATTAGTACCACTCCATACACGTCCTTGTCCAATTTCATCAACTTCTTCTTTGGTCATTCCACGACCTTCTGCTACATGTGTGATAAATGTTTCGTATATTTCTTCAATGCTAAATTGGATCACTTCTCTTTCTTGCGCCGTAAGTCTTCTGTTAAATGTTCCTATATCTGCAAAGTCATTGGTTTTTACGACATCAACATGAACTCCTAATTTATCATTTAAAAGTTCTTTACCATTAAATAAAAGACCAAACACTCCAATTGAACCGGTAATAGTATTTGGGCTTGCTATGATTTTTTGTGCTGGGGCAACTATATAATAACCTCCTGACGCAGCAACATCGCCTAAAGAAGCAATTACTGGTTTAACTTCTTGTGCAAGCTTTACTTCACGCCAAATTACTTCCGATGCTAAAGCACTTCCACCACCAGAATTTACTCTGAAAACAATTGCCTTAACAGATGAATCTTTTCTGGCTTTTCGAATAGCTCTGGAGATACGATCAGAACCAATAGTACCTTCCTCACCTTCACCCATAATTACAGATCCGCTTGCATAAACAACAGCAATTTTATCTTTTTCCAGTTTTTTACGTTTTTTGTCTGGCACCTTGGTATATTTGCCTAATTTGATATGTTCAATATCTTTTTCATTTTCTTTACCAGTTAATTCAGCAAGTTCAGCTATAATCTCATCTTTATATTTTAATTCATCAATTAAGCCATTTTCTACTGCTAATTCTGCATTTTTTAAAGCGAGGTCATCTGCTAATTCATTTAGTTTTTTGATGCTTATATTTCTTTCATCTGATATTCCTTTTAATATGTGATTCCAAATTGAACCTATATAAGTCATAATCTGCTCACGATTTTCATCACTCATTTTAGTATACATGAATGGCTCTACAGCACTTTTGAATTTTCCATGTCGTATAATCTGAGGTTCAATTCCTAATTTTTCCATAGCTTCCTTAAAGAACATAATTTCGGAACGTAAACCTACAAACATTAATAATCCTTCAGGGTTCATGTAAACTTTATCAGCAACAGTTGCCAAATAATATGATGGTTGTGTATAATTATCGCTATAACTTATAATGAATTTGCCCGATTCCTTAAAATCAATTAAAGCATTTCTAATTTCCTCAATGGTAGCAATTCCTGTAGGTATTGCTGTTAAATCAAGATAAATACCATCAATATTCGGATCAGATTTTGCTTTTTTCAGATTCTTTAAAATATCATCTAAACCTATTTTAGTAACAGGTTGGAAAGATGGAAAATCAAAATCACCGAATGGATTTTTATCACTCCTGTCGGTAATTACCTGGTTTAACTTCATGTGTAGAATGGTATGTTCTTTAATTTTTACTGGTTCATCTTGCGAAGCAACCATAGCACTAATTACTCCAATTGTTATAAAAAACATTAAAATACTTGCGAGGATTAAACCAAGCATAGTAGCTAAAACATACTTAAAAAAACTCTTCATAATGTATTGGGTTTAAAATTATTTTTATTGATAAAGGATAAATTTATATTATTAAAATCATACTTACAACAAATTAGTAGAATGATGGTTAAATTTGTTACATAATAATGTAATTTTTTTTATTAAATGTTTAACGAAGTATATTTATTAATTGGCGGAAATATAGGTGATCGATTTAAACTGCTTGAACAAGCTAAAAGAGCAATAAGCAAGAAAATAGGAGAAATTAAAAATGAATCATCGATATATGAAACTGCCCCCTGGGGATTTAAAGCTGAGCAAAGTTTTCTGAATCAGGTTGTTAAAATTAGCACAAAGCTTTCTCCACAGAAGATACTAAAATTTTGCTTTGAAATTGAGGATGGGTTAGGTAGAGAAAGAAAATCCAATCAATATGAATCCAGAACAATGGATATTGATATTCTTTTTTATAATGATGAAATCGTTAATGAACCGGGTTTAATTATTCCACACCCCAAATTACATCTGCGTAGATTTACTTTAGTACCTTTAACTGAAATAGAGCCTGGTTTTGTTCATCCTGTTTTTAAGAAAACATCGGCAGTACTTTTAGAAAATTGCAATGATAATTCTAAAGTACAGAAGTTGTAATTTATTTCTTTTGAAGCTTAGTTCAATCATTTTTATATAGTTTTCGCGTGGCTATATAAAGTTTTTACGACCACTAAATTAAGAAACCTACAATGCTGTAAGAAAGTATATTTGCTAACCCATGCGAAATCCAGCTTGGAATAATACTTCCGTTTCCAACTTTTTCATTAAGATATGTTGAAATATATGCTCCAACCGAGGGAACAGTAAAAATAACCAGTAAGAAAAAAATATTGGTGGTTATCATTGCAAATAATGCAGTATGAATAATTCCAAATATTATTGATTGTATTATATTTCCTTTTTGATACCCCATAATACTGATGAGTCTTTTTGCTATAAATCCTCTAAACAATATTTCCTCTGCAAAAGAGGTTTTGAATACCGCAACTATAATCAGAATAAATATCGAATTTAATCCAATACCCATTTGTCTGAACTTTCCGGTTACGCTTGTTGGGTTAAACATTATTTCTTTGAAATCTGTACTTATCAGTGTTAAAATCAGGATTGGTATGGCAAATAATAGACAAGCAAGAATAGCAAGACAATTTGCTTTTCTTGTAGATTTTTTCAGCCCTATATATCTCAAAAAACCTTTTGTAGATTTCTTTTTGATCACGTAAACCAAAAAGGGGATTAAGGTCAAAATAATGATTTGCAGTATAGCCCCTATTGTTTCGTTTATCATAAATGATGACCTTTTAAATTATTTACTAACTATGTTTTTAACAAATATAGTTAAAATGTAAAATTGATAAGAACCTTACATTTTACTTCCGAAAGCTAAATCTCCAGCATCGCCCAATCCAGGAACAATATAAGATTTTGAAGTTAATTCATCATCTACGTCACCAGCCCAAATGGTAACATTTTTCATATTAATATGTTTTTTTACGTAATTAATTCCCTGGTTGCTGGCAATAATAGTTACAATATGAGTATGTTTAGGAGTTCCTCTTTCTATTATGGCTTTATATGATATCTCCATAGATGCGCCTGACGCTAACATGGGGTCAGACAATATTAAAACCTTGCCCTCAATATCAGGGCTTGAAAGGTGTTCGAACTGAATGGTAAATGTTCCGTCTTTGTGATATTTTCTGTGTGCAGAAATAAAAGCATTTTCGGAATTATCGAAATAATTTAGAATTCCATTATGAAAGGGTAATCCTGCTCTTAAAATAGTTGCATTTACTACCTTCGAAATGGGCAGGTTCATTTTAGATATTCCAAGTGGTGTAGTAATTTCACTTGATTTATATTCAAAAGTTTTACTTATTTCATATGCAATAATTTCTCCAATTCTTTCCATATTTCGTCTAAACCGCATACTATCTTTTTGAATCTCATTATCACGTAATTCAGCGATAAATTGATTCATTAATGAGTTCTTTTGAGCTAGAATATGTACCATTTTTTAATTTATTTAATAATGAATCGATATAATAACGGTAAATTATTAGTATAATATTGTTGAAATTTATACTCTTTTGCACCTAATCCGGAAAAAAAATCCTGGTTATTATTCGATATAATATTCTCAATACTCAAAGTTAAATCTTTTTCAGAATGAACCTCAATATATTTATCAATAAGTAGATGAAAAGCTTTATTTGCGATTCCATTTTTACTATTAGCAGCAAAAAGAAGGTGTAACTTTCTTTTTGATTTTATAAAAAAACCAGCTGCTTGCAAATTATTATGAGATCCATAAGCACAATAAGTGTCTCCCAAACTATATCTCATACAATAAGCAATTATCATGCGTAATTTCTGAATCTCTGAGGGTTTTAGTTTTGGTTGCGACAAAACGTCTTTTCTTTGCGAGAAATTTATTAACTCGTTTGGTAAAAGACCCTTTACAATTGAAATTTTATTTCTTTTGGCGGTTTCCAAATCCTTTTGAAAATGATTGGTATAATTCTCTGCAATACGTTTATGTGATTTTATCAAGTCAATTGCATAAGTTGAATTGCTTTTTATGTTTTTTGATTCTAATTGATTAAAAACGTTCAGGGAGATATTTATAACCGAATTCTTTTTTGGAATAGCATCAATGAATTTTTGAACAATTTTTTCTGTTAATAGCTTATTGGAGAAAACTCCTAAACGAACTCCTAATTTTGATGTATAGTAAGTATTTTTATTGAATCGTGTTTTGCGAAATAGCGGCATCACATATTCATAATTTCCCAGAACCAAAGCTTCCCAGTTTTCACAAAGAATATTTAAATACCAGGAATAAGCAAATACATTTCCATTAACAGCATTGTTTATGCAATTATCCCATCTGATAAAATTAACATCACTATTATTTAAATGCTTAATATTCAAAACATACAATTGATTTTATAATTTTCCCTCATCAGCATAACTGAAATATTCAATATCTGCAATAATGATATGATCAAGTACTAGTATATCTAAAAGTTGGCCACCTTGCTTTAATTTGTTTGTTATTGAATCATCAGAGTTACTAGGATTTTTGTTTCCTGACGGATGATTGTGACATAAAATTACAGAAGAAGCTAATTTTTCAACAGCCTGCTTTAAAATTATCTTTACATCTATTACCGTTCCGGAAATTCCACCTTGACTTATTTTTATTTTTTCAATAATTCGGTTTGAACGATTTAATAGTAAGATCCAAAATTCTTCATGAGGTAAATCGCCAATTACTGGTTGAAATAGTTCATAAACATCCTTGCTTTGAGTAATTTTTCTTTTGGTTAAAACGTCAGAGATCTTTCTTCTTCTTCCAAGCTCAAGAGCTGCAAGAATAGTAATAGCCTTTGCCTCACCAATTCCTTTCATTTTAGTTAGCTCGGGAATATGAAGTTTTCCTAATTCATTTAGATTATTATTTGCTGATTTTAGAACTTTTTTTGATAATTCAACTGCTGATTCATTACGAGTTCCGGATCCTATTAATAATGCAATTATTTCAGCATCGCTTAAGCTCTGGACACCTTTTTTAAGGAGTTTTTCACGAGGTCGATCCTCGATAGCCCAATCTTTGATGGTTAAATTAGAGTATTCTTCCATTATTAAATAACATTAAATACAGATTTTGGCTTAAGTTACTAAAATTAGGTGAATCCAATAAAAAAGGCATGGGTAATTTTCCATGCCTTGAATTTATTTTTACTAAAAGGACTGACTATAAAAGCGGTTTTAATTTAGCTTCCAAATTACTTTTTGGAACTGCACCAACTTGTTTGTCAACAATTTCACCATCTTTAAAAAATAAAATAGTTGGTATATTTCTGATACCGTAATTTGACGCAACGCCCGGACTACTATCTACATCAAGTTTTGTACAAACAACCTGATCTTTATAATCTTCTGATAATTCTTCAATAATAGGACCGATCATTCTACAAGGCCCACACCATTCTGCCCAAAAATCAACAATTACAGGTTTGTCAGATTTTAAAACTAATTCTTCGAAATTTGAGTCGTTAACTTCTACTGTCATAATTGTGTTATTTTATGTTTTTAATAAATTTAATTTCAAATAAAATATGGTACAAATTTAATTATAAAAAGTTTAATAAACGGAATATTGAATCTCAGAATTTTGCTGTAAATAATTAACCAGTTTATCAGTAATTAAAATACCTTTCGATCTGGAAATGAAGTCAACTGAAGCATTCGCTTCTCTATCTATTACTTTTATTTTGATTAAAGTACTTCCTTCTTTTTCATATGTGCACTCTTTAAGCTCATTGATAAGTTTTTCATTAACAATTTCATATGGTAGAGTAAATGTAATGCCTTTTACCATTTCTTCACGAACCTGGCTAAGCATCATCATATTTTTTATTTTAAATTCCAGTTCCTGATCATTATACGGTCGAGGCTGTATTCTTCCTTTTATTAAGAGTGGATAATCAAGGTAACAATACTTTCTAAAGTTTTCATAATCCTTACCAAATAGCGCGAATCGATACGATTCGGTATAATCTTGTATTGTTAAGAATCCAAATGGTTTACCCGTTTTTGTCATAGAGTGTTTAACATCTGTAACAATTCCTGCTATTGTTAGATCTCGGTTTCTTAAACTATCCAGGTCTGTAAATTCACTAAGTTTAGCATTACAGAAATTATCGAATTCAAATTTATAGTCATCTAATGGGTGAGCAGAAAGATAAATTCCGATGACTTCTTTTTCCTTTTTTAGTTTTTCAAGTTTTAACCAATCGTTGGATGTTGGAACAATAGGCTTTGTGATCTCAATCATTGCAGTTTCTCCAAACAACGATTGTTGGTTACTATTTTGATCGTTCTGGTATTTGTTTCCATACCTAACTAAATTCTCAATGAATGTGCTTTCCGAATTATCTTTTGCAAAATACTGGCCACGCTTTATATCGTCTAAATTGTCAAATGCTCCTGAAGTGGCAAGAGCTTCAATAGTCTTTTTATTAACTTGGTTCAAGCTAATTCGCTCTATAAAATCATAAATACTTTTAAACGGGCCATTTTTTTCTCGTTCTTCAATGATTGCTTCCACAGCTCCTTCTCCCACGCCTTTAATCCCAGCCATTCCAAAACGGATTGCACCATCCTTATTTACGGTAAACTTGCGATAACTTTCATTTACGTCCGGTCCTAAAACTTCCATGCCCATGTTACGGCAGTCTTCCATAAAGTTTGTAATCTTGGTTATATCATTTAGATTACGGCTTAATACTCCTGCCATGAATTCAGCTGGGAAATGTGCTTTAAGGTATCCCGTTTGATACGCAATATACGCATAACAAACGGAGTGGGATTTGTTAAAGGCGTAACTGGCAAAAGCTTCCCAATCGTTCCAAATTTTTTCTACTAATTTTTTAGGAGTCTTATCACTATTTTCACATCCTTTGACAAACTCTTCGCTAGCTAAACACCCTTCGGTAAACTTTACTTTAAGTTTATCCATCATATCTTTTTTCTTCTTACCCATTGCTTTTCGTAGAGAGTCAGAATCACCACGAGTAAATCCAGCTAATGCTCTGGATTGAAGCATCACTTGCTCCTGGTAAACAGTTATACCGTAAGTATCTTTTAAATATGATTCCATCATCGGATGGTCATAGGAAATCTTTTCTTTGCCATGTTTTCGAGCTATAAAAGATGGAATATAATCCATAGGGCCTGGGCGGTAAAGAGCATTCATTGCAACAAGATCTTCAAATCTATTAGGTTGAAGCGACCTAAGATGCTTTTTCATTCCCGGGGATTCGAATTGGAATATTGCAGTTGTTTCACCACGGCTAAAAAGTTTAAACGTTTCTTCGTCAGTTAGCTCAATTGAGTCTATATCAATATCAATTCCTTTTGAGAGCTTAATATTATCAAGTACCTCCTTAATTATCGATAGTGTTTTAAGGCCAAGGAAATCCATTTTTAACAAACCAATGTCCTCAACAAAACGTCCATCGTATTGGGTGGTTAATAAATCTTCTCCTTTTGTTGGCATTACAGGAAGATGCTCATCCAGAGGATTTCTACCGATAAGGATACCACAGGCATGCACGCCGGTTTGGCGGACTGAACCTTCCAGTTTTTCTGCTAATTCAATAGTTTGGACAATAAGCGGATTTGAAGATTTTTTTTCTTCGAGTAATAATGGTTCTTCTTTATAAGCTTTTTCAAAACTCATTTTTGGAGCTTCAGGTACAAGTTTAGCCAACCGGTTAGATTCAGATAAATCTAATTTTAATACACGCGCTACATCTTTGATTGAACTTTTAGTAGCCATCGTTCCAAAGGTACAAATATGAGCAACTTTATCATGTCCATACTTATTTGTTACATAATCTAATACAAGCTGTCTTCCATCATCATCAAAATCGATATCTACATCAGGCATTGAGATACGGTCAGGATTTAAGAATCTTTCAAAAAGCAGGTTGTATTTTATTGGATCAACATTTGTAATTCCTGTACAATATGCTACAACTGCACCTGCTGCCGAGCCCCGGCCTGGCCCTACAAGTACACCATTATCTTTTGCCCAATTGATAAAATCTTGTGTAATAAGAAAGTATCCCGGGAAACCCATTTTTATGATCGTGTCCAATTCAAAATTTATTCTTTCTAAATGGGTTTCTGGAATAGGATCTCCATATTTTCTCTTAGCACCTTCAATGGTAAGATGTCGAAGGTAGTCTGCTTCCGATTCAAATTCTTTAGGGAGCGGAAAATCAGGCATAATTGGTTCAGAATCTAACTCAAACTCCTCAACCTTATTGGCAATTTCTTCCGTATTTGCAAGCGCCTCAGGAACATCAGCAAATACTTCATTCATCTCTTTGGTTGTTTTAAACCATTCTTGTTTAGTATAACGCATTCTGGTAGGATCGTCATAATCGCGACCAGTACTTAAACAGACCAAAACATCATGTGCTTCGGCATCTTCCGGATTTATATAATGAGAGTCATTTGTAGCAATGATTTTTATGTTAAGTTCCTTAGCAAATTCACGTATTATCTTGTTTACTTTTACTTGATTTTCCCAAACTTCAATTTTAAGTTGTGGATCATCATTTTTATGACGCATGATCTCAAGATAATAATCATCGGCAAACACGGATTTGAACCATAAAATGGTTTGTTTAGCTTTATCAAAATTACCAGCCATTATGTGCTGCGCAACTTCTCCACCCAGGCATCCACTACCCACAATTATTCCTTCATGGTATTTTTCTAGCAGTTCTTTGTCAATTCTAGGTTTATAGTACATACCTTCAGTATGTGCAATAGAAGTAAGTTTTAGAAGGTTCTGATATCCTTTATAATTTTTAGCTAAAAGAGTGAGGTGATATCCGGATGAATCTAGTTTGTCATCTTTACGTAAATATCCGCGGCGTGCAACATAAGCTTCAACTCCGATTATGGGTTTAATACCATTTTTTTTACATGCAACATGAAATTCTTTTACCCCAAACATACCTCCATGATCGGTAATTGCTACTGCTGGCATTCCGTCTTTTTTAGCTTTGCTTGCTATTTGTGAGGTAGTTGAGGCACCGTCAAGTATAGAATATTGAGAATGGACATGCAGGTGTACAAATGGAGTAAGCTCCTTTCCAACTGATGCTTCTTTTAGCTTTTGTTCCTCTTCTTCTACTGAAATATCACTAAATTCATTTACTTTAAATGATTCATATTTAATACCAGCTGGTTTTATCGGAGAAGGATTGTTGTTTTTAAATGCTTCAATTTCTTGTGGAGTCATCCTAAGAGCTTCAATACTAGCCCCACCAACTCTAATTAATTCAAGAAAGCATCTTGATGTTGCTTCTACATCTGCAGCAGCATTATGTGCCTCGGGAAAAGGCTCATTAAAAAGTTTTAAATGTAGCTCTGTAAGTGTTGGTGATTTTAAACCTCCACTTTTATTACGAATAGCGCAATATTCCGTACTTTCTATTTTAGTACAAAACCGAGGTGCAGGTGTCATTATTTCTTTCATTCCACACCTTAAAAGTTCACTACCTAAAATATTAATGTCAAATTCGACGTTATGCCCGATAATAAATTTTGCTTTCTCTACATCATTTATAAAATCAATTAAAGCCTCTTTAAGGAGTATTCCTTTTTCATTTGCAATTTCTGTTGAGATACCGTGGACTTCAACTACATCATCTGGAATTTTAAAACCTTCGGGTTTAACAATATGATTTTTTGCAAAAAGAAAATTACCTTCTAAGTCATGACATTGCCATGCCAATTGCACTATTCTTGGCCAATTATTGAAATCTGTTAAAGGTGCTTTCCATTTTTTAGGAAGGCCCGTAGTTTCGGTATCAAATATTAAAAACATGAAATATTTTTTTGTAGAAAATGACTTAACAAAGTTAAGATTTCCAATTTTTTTAACTGATATTATTCAAAAGCTTTTTTTCACAAGGAAGAGCTACAAAATTAACTTTAAATGAAGGGTTTCATATTTAGATAATAGGCGATGTTAATAACTTGAATCATTTTTTTAATGCTTATATGAAATAACTAATTGATATTATAACCAATAAAGCATTAAAAAGTTTTATTAAACCGAAAATGTATAAAGGCATTTTTGCACTTCGTGCAAACGAATGAAAATGTAGCAAAAAAATAATATTGGTGACCAAGAAAATATTTTATTTTCATTGTTGGGATAAATCTCCTATGAGCCTGATATGACTATAGGAGTTATCAAACCTGGCGAAGCTTTGGTTTCGCCATTAATTGAGATAGCTCTGTTTTTTTAAGGGCATATGTAGGATTAATTAAATAATATTGTATCTTTGCCGCACAATTTTGAATTGTAGGTTTAATTATTAATTAAAAACAAGAGTATGCCTGTAAAAATTCGATTAACAAGAAGAGGGAGAAAAAAAGCTCCTTTTTATCACATTGTTATCGCAGATAGCAGAGCGCCACGAGATGGTAGATTCATTGAAAGTATTGGGAAATACAATCCTACTACTAATCCTGCTACTATTGAATTAGATTTTGATAAAGCATTAGATTGGTTGCAAAAAGGCGCTCAACCTACAGATACTTGTAGAGCTATTTTGTCATACAAAGGTGTGATGATGAAAAAGCACTTACTTGATGGAGTAAAAAAAGGTGCTTTTACAGAAGAGCAAGCTGAAGAAAAGTTCCAAAGCTGGCTTAACGAAAAAGAAGCTAAGATTCAAGCTAAAGTTGACACTATCAAAAAAGGTGAAGATGCTGAAGCTAAAAAGCGTTTAGATGCCGAAACTAAGGTTAAAGAGGCAAGAGCTGAAGAATTAGCCAAGAAAAATGCTGAGGCTGCTGCAGAAGAAGCAAAAGCTAACGCGGAAGAAACTGAAACAGAGGAAGCTCAGATTGAAGAAGCTCCAAAAGCTGAAAAATCAGCTGAACCTGCCCATCCGGTAGCCGAAGCTAAAGAAGAAGAAAAGGCTCCTGAAGCTGAAAATAAAGAGTAAGCAACAGAAGCTTAAGATATTTTCATGCATGAAAAAAGATGATCATTATTTATTAGGATCACTTTTAAAAACTTTGGGAATTAAAGGTGAAATTGTTCTAAAGTTTAATGATGATTGTCCTGAAGAAATTCAAAAATTGGAATCAATTTTTATCGATGTAGATAATAAATTGGTTCCTTTTTTTATTGAAGAGATTAGAATAAAATCAATAAATACAGCAATAGTAAAACTCGAAGGACTTGATGATGAAATTAAATCAACCGAATTTTTAGGATCAGAGTTTTATATTGCACATAAACGGGCTGATCAGTTAAATATTGAATCTGAAGAATTTATTGAAGTTATTGGGTACCAAGTTTACAATCAGGATAATGAATTGATTGGAGAAGTAACAGAATTTGTTGATATTCCTGATAACCCTCTGTTAAGTGTAAAAACAGATAAAAATGAAATACTTTTACCTGCAAAAGATGAATTAATACTTGAAATTGATGATGAGATGAGTATAATTAAACTGTTTGTTTCAGAAGGTTTAATGGATATCAATTAGAAATCAATATCATTCTCAAATTTTATTATTTTGCTGCGCCAATCTTTTGGCATTTCAATTGCTTTTTCTTCCTTGGCTCCAAAAGAAACTAATACTGCTTCGTTTATAGCTTTAATTTCACTTGTATCTTCGTTAACAATTTCTTGTTTCATTTGAAGGCTTTTGTTTCCCAATTTATAAACTTTTGATTGCACAATGATATTTTCTTCAAGAAAAATTGGATTAAAATATTCAATTGTGATTTTAGCCAATACTAAAGCTTTTACTTTCCAATTTATTTGTTCTTCAAATACTTTTTCAAAATATTGTGTTCTGGCTAAATCAAAGTAATTTTGATAAACAGAATTATTCACATGAGCCATTATGTCAATATCGTTAAATCGGATTTGGATAGGTGTCTTATGAAAGAAATTCAAATCTTTATTCTTTAGCATTTTGTAGTTCAATATCAAGTTCCTCGTAAGCTGAGTTTTGACTTTTGAATTCAGGAACAATTTCTTTCATTTTTCTTACAATTTCGAAATTGTTATGATCTTTTTGAAGTTTGATTAACTCCGTAAATTTTTCTTGAACCTGATGGAAATCGTAGTTTCGAACTTTTGCAATCATGATTTTTGAATGATGTGTTGGAATTGTATTTTCCATATCATTTAAAAGTTCTTCGTATAATTTTTCCCCTGGTCTAAGTCCTGTATATTTAATTTGAATATCTTTCCCAATTGTTAACCCCGAAAGTTTAATCATCTTTTTGGCCAAATCAATAATTTTTACGGATTCTCCCATATCAAATATAAATATTTCGCCACCATTACTTATTGCACCTGCTTCCAAAACTAATTGACAAGCTTCCGGAATTGTCATAAAATAGCGTGTAACATCAGGATGGGTTACAGTTACCGGTCCACCCTTATCAATTTGTTTTTTGAAACGCAATATTACTGATCCATTTGATCCCAGAACATTACCAAAACGTGTTGTAATAAAATTTGTATCACTAATTTGATTAAAAGCCTGAACATATACTTCTGCTATTCGTTTTGAAGCTCCCATAACATTAGTAGGATTTACGGCTTTATCCGTTGAAACCATTACAAATTGCTCGACCTTAAATTTGTGGGACATATCGGATATTATTTTGGTCCCAATAATATTTGTTCTTAGTGCCTCAGTTGGGTTGTTTTCCATCATGGGAACATGTTTATACGCTGCTGCATGATAAACATAAGATGGTTTGTAAACCTCAAATAATTTACGAATACGATATTCGTCGGCTACATTTCCAATTACGATTTCAAAATTATAAAAGTTAAATTTTTCCTGAAGATCAAGTTCCATATCATAAAGGGGAGATTCCGCTTGATCAAATAATATAATTTTATTAGGGTTAAAATTTATTAACTGTCGTACAATTTCACTACCTATTGATCCTGCTGCACCAGTAACAAGAACATTTTTATTTAGTACTTTTTTCTTTATCTTATTGATGTCTAAAACTATAGGAGGCCTCTCCAATAAATCCTGGATATTAATTTCTTTGATCTGATTAAAGCTTAGTTCGCCATTTATCCAAGTATTAATATCGGGGACAGACAATACCCGAATATTGTATTGCAAACATTTTTCTATGATATCTTGCTTTTCGGTTGGGCCAATTTTCTCCTTTGCTATAATTAATTTATCTATTGTGTTTTTTTCAACTAGTTCTTCAAGATAATCCGGATGAAAAATGTTAACTCCCTCAAGAGTTTTTCCAATGTTGGAATTTTCAAAGTCAAAAAATGCAACCACTTTATGTTTACTTTCAGCATCCCGATCTAATGTTCTTTTAGTTATTACCCCAAATTGGCTTGCTCCATAAATAATTACATCTGTTTTTTCTTTACTAGGATTATATAATTCCTGGTAGACTATTTTAATAGCTAACCTGAAAGAAGCCATCAAAAAAACGGTTAAAAGAAAATCAATAACAACTACAGAGAATGGAATAATGAAAGTTTCGTTTACAAGAAAATAATTAATTGCATTAATAATAATAAAAACAACACTCCCCGTTATAGCAACGATAAATATTCGCTCAGTATCCTTAGCTCCTGAATATCTTATAATTCCGGCATAACTTCTGAAAATAAGAAAAGTGACAGACCTAATAAATAAAACATATGGTATTATGAAACTTAAACCACTATAATATTCAGGTGGAACATTAAAATTAAAACGTAATAAAAAGGCGGATGAAATTGATATTGCACATATAAATAGATCAATTAAAAATACAATCCATCTAGGAGTATATGATTTAGGAAACTGAATCATGCAAGTTTTGTAAAATTGTAAAGTAAAATTTCAAACGTTCACAACGTTTCAAAAATATTAAAAATATTGCAGCATATATAATTTTTACGCGTCTTTTATCAAAACAAAACTAAAATTTGAGATTATGAAAACAAAATCAACAAGAGTTATTGTATTCACGGCATTATTCGTTTTCGGCGTATTAATAAATTGCACATTAGGAGCAAGTATTGGTCAAGATAAAAAAGAAAACAGGAAAGTTGGAGATTTCAGTGCAATTAGTTTATCAATTCCTGCAGATTTATTTTTAACTCAAGGATCTAAAAACGAAGTGATCATTGAAGCAGACGAAGATTTATTGGCAAAAATAGAAACAGAAATAAGAGGTTCCAGTTTGGAAATTAAGTTTGAAAAATGGTATAATTACAAAGGGCTAGGTGAAATTAACGTTTATGTTACTGTAAAGGATATTGATAAATTAGTTGTATCCGGTTCTGGAGATATCGTATCAAAATCACCAATTAAATCAGATAAGATATCATTTATTGTTTCGGGAAGTGGTTCTGTAATGATTGATGATTTATTTACAAAGAAAGTAGACGCAATGGTTACAGGTTCAGGTGATGTAAAAATAAAAGGGAATGTTGAAGTTGATGAATTAGATGCAACTGTTACAGGGTCGGGTGATTTTGAATCTGTTGATTTAAAATTTAGAGAGGCAAATTTAAGTATTACTGGTTCAGGTTCAATTCATACTTATGTTATTGACGAATTGGATGCAAGTATTACTGGTAGTGGTAAGATTTATTATAAAGGAAAACCTGTTATTGATGCAAATATTACAGGTAGTGGAAAAATAAGGAGTAATAATTAGGCAATTTCAGAAGTAAGTAAACTATAAAAATTGAGAAGCTGTAGATTAAGTTTTACAGCTACTTTTTTATAAAAATCTTTTGGATTTATACTTT
>JANQHR010000150.1 GCA_028282585.1 Bacteroidales bacterium
GGATTGTTATTACCAAATAAAAGATGTGTATAAAGGGTAGCTTCGAGAAGAGAGGGAGAACCTGCCTACCGTCAGGCAGGGAGGGAGAGTCAAAAAAACGAATTGTTCCATTCAATAGCATATATTATCATTTAACTTTTGACAATTTCATATAATACCTATAAAGCCTGGATGCTTTTACCACACATGAACAGATTTACGATGATATCTGTATTTTTGTTAATTTCGTGAGCAAAATCAGCATATGGAGTACTACAGAATTGATGCGGAATCAGAAATTCCCAAATATAAACAGGTGGTTGATATGATTATTTCAGATATTGAATCTGGAATATTTAAGCAGGGGCAACGAATTCCTTCAATAAATGAAACCAGTGAAGAGTTGCTGTTATCACGAGATACGGTTGAGAAGGCCTATGTGTTTCTTCGTAAAAAGGGAATTTTGTCATCGGTTCGGGGAAAAGGCTACTATGTCAAAAATATCAATGTTGGCAAAAAAATTAAGGTATGCTTGATTTTCAATAAATTGAGTAATTATAAAAGAAATTTATACGCTTCATTTGTTGAGGCTGTTGGGACAAAAGCAAGTGTAGATGTATTTATTTATAACTACGACATTCTGCAATTCAAGGAAATTATTGATAATAATATCAATGACTACGATTACTTTGTAATTTTACCGCATTTTCGCGATGAGAAAGCTGATGTTGCTTCCATTATTAAAAATATTTCCAAAGAAAAGGTTCTTATTATTGATCGATTTATTTCTGAATTGAAAGATTACCCGGTTGTTTATCAGGAATATGATAAAGATATCCAACAGGCTCTTTCAGAGGCAGTAGACCTTTTGAAGAAATATAAGCGGCTACAATTGGTTTTTCCAAAGAATGAATTTTATTCACCGCATATTGCGCGGGGATTTCAGGTTTTTTGCCAGGTAAATGATTTTGATTTTCAGATTGTTAATTCGGTAACAGAGGAAAATATTTCAAAAGAAGATGTTTATATCATTGTTTCGGATAATCATCTTTATGAGTTATTAAAGTATCTGAAAGCAAAGGGGTGGGAGCCAGGCAAGGATATTGGAATTGTGTCGTATAATGATATTGCTGTAAAAGAATTACTTTGTGATGGTATTACAACCATATCAACCAACCACGATCAGATTGGAAAAATTGCGGCTGAAATGATTCTTTCTAAAAACTTTAAACAAATCAAAAGTCCATTTGAATTTGTTAAACGAAAATCTTTATAGTCTTATTATCACTACTGAATTCGTGTGCTTTATGAGTTTTCAGCACCAGATATTTAAGTAAAATTTGTACAGAAGTATTATTTTTTTAAGCTTTAAATCAGTTATTGCTTGATAAATGAGCCAAGATTAGTATATTGTGGAGCATTATTTAACAATTCGTTTTAGGTTTTGGGAAATACAAATGGCAATACGGTCGATCTTGAGGGGGTAACTGTTCTGATTGCAGAGGACGAGCATTATAATTATGTGTTTTTACGCGAGCTTCTTGCTGAACATAGTGCAAGTATTATTAGAGCAGATAATGGGTTACATGCTGTAAAACTCTGCAATGAGCATCCCGAAATAAATATCGTTTTAATGGATATTCGTATGCCGGTAATGGATGGGTACGAAGCGACAAGAAAAATCAAAAAAAGCCGTCCTGAACTTCCTATTATAGCCCAAACAGCTTTTGCTCTTGAATCTGATCGGAAAAGAGCCATCAATGAAGGTTGTGATGACTATGTTGCAAAACCCATACGTAGAAATGACCTTCTCTCTAAGATTGTCAAAAATCTAAATCTTTCCGGAGCTTAATTTGGATCAGTTCAATATTGGGGTGGATAAAGCGTAAATCTTTGCTACCCTGCACAAAAAGAAACTTGTATCATTCACCCCTCTCGTTGCTGCCCTTTCTTTGGATCAATTAAAAAAGTTAGTGGATGGGTTCCCTTCCGTTTCGGGTTTCGTGTTACAGGTTCTCATCCTCTCACTCTCCCACTCTCCCACACCCTCCTATCTTCCAGCATCTGGCTTCCAGCTTCTGACTACTGAACCTGTTACATAAATTCCAAACCTCGCAACCCGTAACGCTCTCTCTCCCTATCTCCTGTTCC
>JANQHR010000172.1 GCA_028282585.1 Bacteroidales bacterium
TCTTTGGCATCCATACAGCTAATGCTCTTGAAATTGGGCGAAGAATGGCTCTGGAAAAATTAGAGCAAGCAGCTTAAATAATTATGTATCAAACTATAATTGCGTTGATATTGGGATAGGTATCTCTAAAAATCAGGAAAATATATCCATAAATTAAAATTCAACAAAAAACTATAAAAAAAGTAGCTGTAAAACTTAATCTACAGCTTCTCAATTTTTATAGTTTACTTACTTCTGAAATTGCCTGAATAACTCTAATGTATTTTCGTGGAAATTAACGTGCCTATTATTCCAAGATTTATTTCCGGGCAGCCGGATTAATGTTAATAAAAGTTACTAGTGGAACGATTAAAACGTTAAAGTAAAAGTAGTTCCTTTTTCGATTTCGGATACAGCAGTAATTGATCCGCCATGAAGTCTCATGATTTGTTTTGAAAGACTTAGTCCAATTCCGGAACCTTTTGGTTTGGTAGTGAAAAATGGAATAAAAATCTTATCAAGAACTTCCTTTAAAATGCCCTGTCCATTATCAATCACCTGAATAGTAACTCTACCACGTTTATTATAGTAGGCCTTTACATGAATCATTGGCATTTCTTTACCTTCAAGAGCATGTATAGCATTTTTAATTAGGTTTATCAGAACCTGTTCAATGAGTTTCGTGTCTGCATGAATTTCTATCGATTCAGGATCTACAGTTAAAATATAATCTATGTTATTGGCTTTAACCTCTTCTTGAACAAGCATCTTAATGTCATCCAAAATATCTTTAACTTTTGCAATCTTGAAATTAGGATTTGGAATCTTAGTAAGATTTCTATACGTATTTACAAAGTGTAATAATCCGTTACTTCGTTTATTAATTGTTTTAATTGCATTATGTGCTTCATTAATTGACTCCTGGTCAGGAGGAGATTCATTCCTTTTTGCCTCTTTGAACATCAAATCTAATGTTGACGTAATTGACGAAATAGGGGTTATAGAGTTCATAATCTCGTGTGTAAGAACTCGGATTAATTTTTGCCAACTTTCTGTTTCTTGATCTTCTAAAACACTCTGAATATTTTTTATAGTTACAAGAATGATACTTTTATCATTAATTTTAAATTCTGAGCCTGAGATTGCAAGCTGTAAAATGTCATCTTCCTCTTGTATTTTAACCAAGCTACTTTTTCCAGGTTCAAAGTTTATTAGCGTATTAACCAAATCGGAGCTAATAACTTCTAAATCATGGATATTTTTGACTGAGTTTATTTGAAAAAGCTTTTTAAAAGCATTGTTTACCATATCAACTTTTCCGTTACGTTGATACGTAATTATGCTTACATCAATATTCCGCACTAGGTTTTGAAAGTATTGATGCTGTTCTTCCTTTTCCGATCTTACTTTTTGAAAGTCCTGAATAACATCGTTAAACGCTTGATTTAATTCATCAAAGGAAGAGCCCATACCTTCAATTTTAAATGATCGAGTAAATTCTGAAAATCGAATTGATTCCAGAAAACTGGCCAAATCGCGATTTGTTTTATCCAGGTATTTAAAAATTAAATAAATTTGGAATATAATGATTAGCCCTATTAAAAATGGCGTAATAAAATACTCTAGCGTAAGAGTATAGAAAAAAAGAAATATTGTTGCCGTTAACAACAATATTCTAAAAATAGCAACTAATCTGAAATTTCTAAAGACCATATTTTTCCATTCTTCGATACAGCGAAGTTCTTGTTAAACCAAGAATTGTAGCTGCTTGAGTTACATTTCCCTGATTTTGTTTTAATACTTTAACAATAATATTTTTTTCAACTTCCTCCAGATTATATGTGTTCAATTCAATCTCGGCAACCTTTTCACTTCTTGCAGAAAGTAGAAAATCAGTGTCTTGCAATGAATCAGAATCACTCATTATAACAGCTCTTTCGAGAGCATGTTGTAACTCCCGTACATTTCCAGGCCATTGATATTGATTTAATTTTTTCATTGCATCTGCGCTGATCCCTTTAATATTTTTACGATACTTTTTAGCATATACACCAAGAAAATGTTCAGCCAGTAAAGGAATATCACTAATACGCTCTCTAAGCGGTGGTAAATGAATCTCAACCGTATTGATTCTATAAAGCAGATCTTGTCTAAAAGATTCATCTTGAACCATTTCGTGAATATTATTATTTGTTGCACAGATCAAACGAACATCAATTGGATTAGGCTTGTTTGCACCAACTCGGGTTATTTCCCTTCTTTCAAGTACTGTTAGCAACTTAGCTTGCATTGGTAGAGATAAATTACCTATTTCATCCAAAAATAATGTTCCACCCGATGCAATCTCAAATCTACCAGGTTTATCCTTTTTCGCATCAGTAAAAGAACCCTTCATATGGCCAAAAAGTTCACTTTCAAATAAAGTTTCTGCAATTGCTCCTAAGTCAACACTTATAAAAATTTCATCTTTCTTTAATGAGTTTCTGTGTAATGCTCTGGCAACTAGCTCTTTGCCAGTGCCATTCTCTCCTAAAATCAATACATTTGCGTCCGTTTTAGCTACTTTTTGAATTGTTGCAAAAACTTGTTGCATCTCGGGAGAATTACCAATAAACTCATGAAATGGTTGATCCTGAATAGCACTTATTTCCTTTTGTTTTTTTCTTAAATTGGTTGCTTCGCTTTTAGATCTTCGAAGTTTTATTGCAGAAGATATTGTTGCCAATAACTTTTCATTTTGCCACGGTTTAAGAACAAAGTCGGTAGCACCCAGTTTAATTGCTTTAACAGCCTTTTCTGCATCACCATATGCTGTAATAAAAACTACAACCGCATCAGGATCAATCTCCACAATTTTTGCCAACCAATCAAAACCTTCTTGTCCACTTATTGCATCCTTCGTGAAGTTCATATCTAATAATATAACATCAAAACTTTCATTATTTAGATGTTCTGGTATTCTTTCGGGATTTGTTTCGGTTTGAATAAGTTCAACATGGTTTTTAAGAAGTAGCTTTAATGCAAATAAAATATCTTCATTATCGTCTATAGCTAGGATTCTTCCAATTTTTTCGCTCATAATATTCTACTAATAAATTCTATGATTAATTAAATGTAAATATACAACATAATTTTTGGAAGTTGATGTACGAAATCGTACTCTACATGTTTCGTAATCGAACAGTTTACGATATATATGAATTTGGCTTTTTAATATAAATGTCAACCATTCAGTGTTATATGGCTTTTGGCATAGTAAATGTTTGTAAAGGGAGGAATCTAAATAAATCTTACTAAATTTTAAATAATGGATAGAGTAATAGAAAAAAAGCATAAATGGCTTAATAAAAAAACGATCTGGCTAACAATAGGAGGCGTTTTTATTCTTCTCATAGCTTACAATATTTTTTTCGGTGATAAAAGTTCAAAATTAAATGTTGAAAGAGAAAAAATTACAATCGAGTCAATTATTGAAGATGAATTTAAAGATTATATTGCTCAAATAGGGACAGTTGAGCCAATAAAAACAATTTATCTTGATGCAATTGAAGGTGGTCGTGTTGAGGAAATTCTGATTGATGAAGGAAATATGGTAAGAAAGGGAGAGGTAATCCTCCGCTTAAGTAATGTTAACTTAATTCTAGAGATTTCAAATAACGAAGCGGCCGTCTCAAGATCTATTAATGAATTTGAGAATACTAAAATAAATCTCGAATTAAATACAATTAACAGGAAACAAACACTAATTGAAACGGAACGCCTGCTAAAGCAGCAAGAAAGACAGTATGATTATAACAAGCAGATGTTAAAAGACCAACACATTTCTAAAGAAGAGTTTGATCAATCATATGAGCAATATAATGCTACTAAACAACAATATGCATTATTAAAAGAAGCGCTTAAGAATGATTCGATTTATAGAAATGTTCAATTGGCGGCCATGGATAATCAAATTAAAAATATGCAAGAAAACTTGACGGTAATTCAGGGAAGGCTGGAAAATCTTAGAGTAAAAGCGCCGGTCGATGGTGAATTGGCTAACTTAAATCCGGAGGTAGGCGAAGTAATTACATATGGAAATAGAATAGGTACTGTCAATATCTTGGATGACTACAAATTAAGAGTAGAAATTGATGAACATTATATAGCAAGAGTTCGAAAAGGATTGCCGGGTAGCTTTGATTTTGCAGGGTCAAGTTATACACTTGTAATTGATAAGGTTTATCCTGAAGTAACTAATGGACGTTTTGCTGTTGATATGGTATTTACATCAGAGAAACCAAGTCAAATTAGAATAGGTCAGACATTCAGATTAAAGTTAGAATTAGGTGAATCTAAACAAGCAATTTTGATCCCAAGAGGAGGGTTTTATCAAAGTACTGGTGGACAGTGGGTCTATGTTGTTGATGAAAGTAATAATATAGCTGTTAAAAGAAGTATTTCCATTGGGCGACAGAATCCAAGATTTTATGAGGTACTTGAAGGATTAGAACCAGGCGAACAGGTAATTGTTTCTAGCTATGATAATTTTAACGAAGTAGACCAATTAATTTTAAAATAATTAGATAATATATTAGTAATTTAAATCTTACAGTTATGATTAAAACTAATGAATTAGTAAAGGTTTTCAGAACAGATGAAGTTGAAACAACTGCTCTGAATAAAGTAAACTTGAATATTGAAAAAGGAGAATTTGTAGCAATTATGGGACCATCTGGTTGTGGTAAATCTACATTGCTAAACATTCTGGGATTATTAGATAATCCAACTTCCGGAGAACTTCATTTTGTTGATCAGGAAGTATCTAAATATTCGGAAAGACAAAGAACTAACTTAAGAAAAGCGAACATTGGATTTGTTTTCCAAAGTTTTAATTTAATTGATGAACTAACGGTATATGAAAATGTTGAACTTCCGTTATTGTATTTAAATATGCCTTCATCTGAGAGAAAAAAGAAAGTTGAAGAAGTGCTTGACAGAATGAAAATGTCACATCGTAAAAAGCATTTTCCACAACAATTGTCGGGTGGACAGCAACAAAGGGTTGCTATTTCAAGAGCTGTGGTGACAAATCCAAAATTAATTCTTGCCGATGAGCCTACGGGTAACTTAGATTCTGCTAACGGTGAGGAAGTAATGAGTTTGTTAACGCAATTAAATAATGATGGTACTACAATTATAATGGTTACTCACTCACCATCTGATGCCGAAAAAGCTCATAGAATTGTTCAGTTATTTGATGGACATATTGTTACGGAAAATATTAAAAAAGTTCTATAGATATGTAAAATTCTAAGGGAGGCAGAAGTGATTTTCCCCTATACTTTCCCGATTTTTGAGTATATAAGATCCCCAATTTAACGTCACTTCTGCTCTTTCTTATTAAGAAAGAAGTTTTGATAAACTTCTTTTTTGTTCGAAATCGAACAGGTTTTGACCGTTGACGCACATAATTATACTTGCTAAACACTCATCAAAATGATATAAAACACTCATAGACAGAACTTTGTGTCCATTGGCATATAAGTTGAAACTAATTTACAGTAAATCCTAAAAACCCACTACAAGCCAAAGTGATAGAATAATAACAACTAAAACGAAAGGACAATTATTATGTTAAAAGACCTATGCATACCGATTCCCGGTTTTGGCGAAAACGAAGTAGCCGAATTACATTTGAAAGTTGGTGATCGAAAAATTAGTTATGATTTTAGAGTAGAATCTTTTCCTTGGGACGTAGAAGATGAGCTCAATGATGATTCTGATGATATAAGCAGGTCATTAGCCAGAATTAGCAGGTTAAGAAAATCTATTGCAGAATATGATAAAAGTTGGGAGTTAATTCAGATTTTTACACCGGCAGAATCTTCAAAATATATACAAGTTCTATATCGAAAAAAAACTAACTAATTTAAAAAACTAATTTATGAAAAAAGTAATTACTGTATTAGCAATTGTAATATTTGCTGCTTCTACTGCATTTGGACAAGATGCGGAAAAGGAAGACATTAAAAATGTGATTCAAACAGCTTATGTGGATGGTTTGCAAAACAAAGGTAATGTTGAAGACATTATAAATGGATTTCACCCCGGTTTTAACTTACTTGGAGTTAGGGAAGATAAGTTAACCAAATACCCTATTTATAGCTGGATACAA
This sequence comes from Bacteroidales bacterium, assembly GCA_028282585.1. Lineage (GTDB taxonomy): Bacteria > Bacteroidota > Bacteroidia > Bacteroidales > UBA12077 > UBA12077. The sequence continues at coordinate 6,137 of JANQHR010000172.1, forward strand.
TCTTTTGAGGAACGAAAAGCAAAAGATCCTTCACCTGTAACCGATGAGAAAAAAATCACTTGCAATTATTTATTGATTGATGTAACAGGCAATTCAGCAATGGCAAAAATCCAATTAGTTAGAAATAAAGAGCTTCTGTTTACCGATTACCTGCAGTTATATAAATTTGAAGATGGTTGGAAGCTCGTTAGTAAAATATATTATCGCCATTAAGAATGAACTTAAATTAAATGGGTATCTGATTAAAAACGGATACTCGTTTTTATTTTAAAACGTTTTATATCTAATTTTACATAAAACATTAAAAATGATGAAAGTAGATAAAAAGGCTTTAATTCGATGGAAAGTTTACCTTGACAGATCTAAAATGTACATTGGATATATTAACTTATTTATGATGGTAACCATATTTCTTGGTGCAATTAAAAATACGGAAATTGGTGCTTTTTTAATAGCAAATGTTTATATAGCTATTCCGGTTCTAATAATTTTGTTTATATTTTTTGCATTGCTTCTTGGATATTGGGATTCTAAATTAGGTATAAGAAGCGAGGAAATGAGAAATCTTGCATCTCAAAATCCAGTGCAAATGGAAATGTTGGAAACGATTAGAAAACTGAAACATGATCAGGGCAAACTAATCGAAAAAATTAATAAATTGGAAAGATCGAATTAATTTTAAAGATCTTGCATCTATTTTTATTTATTATCGTCTTTATATCAAATCTAATCTAAAATGTAACTAAAATGAAAAACTTACTTTTAACAATTATGTTATTACTTTCTCCATTGTTTGCATTTATGCAGGTTTCTGTTGATGCAAATGAAATTATTGAGAAACTTAATAAAGGAGAAGAGGCACATTATGAAAATGTAACCATTAATGGTGATGTTGATTTCAGATTAATAAAGGATAGAGAAGAGGAAAATGATAATGATTTTGATGTTATTTTTAACGACAATGTAACATATAAATATCATGTAAATGCTCCTCTTAAATTTACTAACTGTATATTTAATGGGAAGTTTATTGCATATTATAATGATGACAAAAAAGATGAATTGCATATAGTAATGTTTCACGATGATGTGTTATTTACCAATTGTACTTTCAAAGATGATTTTTTAGTAAAGTATTCTGAATTTGACAAAGCTGCTAATTTTAGCGCTAGTTTATTTGAAGAAGATGCCTTGTTTAAATATTCCGAATTTAATTCAGAACTGGATTTTTCAAATTCGGTATTTGAAGAAGATGCGAACTTTAAATATGCAGAATTTCCAATGTACGTTAGCTTTAGTAATTCAAAGTTTAGTAGAGAGGCAAATTTTAAATATACTGAATTTGAAGATAAAATTGATTTTAAAGAATGCGAATTCCTGGGGGTAGGAAATTTTAAATATACTGATTTTGATGATTTTGTTGACTTTTCAGGATCTAAATATAAGTCTGATGCTATTTTTAAATATACAGAGTTTCCTGATGGTGTAAGTTTCGAAAATGTAATTTTTGATGATTTTGCTGACTTTAAATACGCCAAATTTTATGATCCGGTAAAGTTGAACAATGTTGCATTTGATGGTGAAACATCATTTAAATATACCAAGGTGGAAGGAAAAGATTTTGTAACGTATCTTTTTAAAAATAAATAATATAGGGTTTGAAAAGATTGAATGGGTTGAGTCTTTTTATAAGATTATCTGATCTATTCAATCTTTAACTTCAAACTGGATAGGCAAATAAACCTCAACCCTGGTCCCACAAGCCAGATTAAATTCATCGTAAAGGTCAATAATTTCTACTCCATACCCTTTACGCGATTGTGTTTGATTTAGTAGTGCTAGTCGTTCAAATGTTATGAACGTTCCTTTAGAAGTGTGATTTTTCCTGTTTTTATTTAATTCTCTTGACTTTTTTCTTCCAATACCATTATCTTCAACTATACATTTTAATATATTATTTTCTGTAATCTGAAATTCAAGTTTGATTTTAGCTTTTCCTTTCTTAAATACAAATGCGTGCTTTATACAATTTTCAATAAATGGTTGTAAAATCATTGAGGGAATTAATATTTTCCCACTTTCCCAATCATGCGGTCTAATGATTTCAATTTCAAATTCTTTATCGAAACGCATTTGTTCGAGATTAATATAGTATTTGATATAATTCAATTCTTCTTCAAGAGTAATTCTTTTTTTTGACACATTATCAAGTGTTAGCCTAATTAATTTAGCAAAATCAGAAAGATAATATAGTGCTGAATCTACATCATTATCCAGCATAAAATTTTGAATTGAATTAATTGCATTAAAAATAAAATGAGGATTCATTTGGGCTCTTAGCGCTTTCATTTCAAATTCACCGATACGCTCTGTAATTTCTCTTCTTATTCTTTCCTTTTTCTTAATTGATTTCGTTCTGAAAATAATTAATAGCCAGATTATTAATACAAGCAAAATTAATGTAATTCCAATGAACCACCAGGTAGTCCAAAATGGTTTTGCGATCATAAAATTTATGGATAGTTCTTGTTCAGATAAATCTGACTTTTCTGTATCTACCTTTATTCTTAACCTGTATTTTCCAGGTTTTAGATTCTGGAAAATAGCTTTACGGTCTTTCGTATTTACTATCCAATTATTATGATAACCCTCTAGTTTATAGCTGAAACTTATATTCTCAGGATCAAGAAAGGTAATTGCATCGTAATTAAAAGTTAAAGAATTTTTATGATAAGGTAACTTAATAGCATTTTTAGGGATATTAGTCCAGGGGTCGATATCTTCATTATTACTTAAGCTATAGTTATTTTCATTTATTAATAGTGATTTAAGATAAAGATTTAAAGATTTAAAATTTATTTTTTCTAGTGATTTTAAATCAATTTGGATTAAATTATTATTTGAACCAACCCAGAATTTTTCATTGTTTTGAACTACACATGATTTACCGGAATAATCGGTAAATCCTTTTGAATCATAAATGCAGTTTACTTTTACATGTCCGGTTTCATATAATTTATTAAGATCAATTATATTTAATCCGGCATTAGTTCCTGCTATTAAAAAGTTATCTTTAGTACAGCACAAATATCTTATACTGGTTCCTCTTAAACCATTCGACTTTCCAATTTCTTGTATAGTTTTAATTTCATTTTTAATAAATCGAATAATATATATTTTACCATTATTTCCTCCTGCAATTATATTTCCATTATTGTCGTTACAAATATCATTAAAAGACGTAGTTTCAAAGTTGGTTTGATTATACGTTGAATAAAATTCTTCTCCATTGTACACGAACAAACCATGATCTGTACTTGAGAACCAAATAAGATCTTCTTGTTCAATTATTTTAGAAATATTAATCGGACTTTTATTTTCGTAGTAATTGTATAGTTTGTATGAAAAGTTTTTATCAATATTTGGATAAATAAACAAATCGGCCCAGCTAATGCCATACATAGTATTTCTTGAATCAATAAAAAAATCACTAAACTGATTACCTTCCAAATCAAAGTAACTTATATCTTCATTTTCTTTGGTTATTTTAAATGCTCCAACATTACTACCTATCCATATATTTCCATTTCGATCAATTGATAGGCTATTGAATCTTTTAAGTTGCTTATTTATTAAGATGTCATATTTAAGAGGTTTATAAAGGCTTTTAGGAGGAAGTACATTTCCATTTAACTTTTTATAAGGATTCGGATACTGATACCTATTACTTAAAATAAGATCTTGATACTTTTGAAAAGAGCCTTCCTTATCAATTAAATATGCGTATTTTTCTTTAAATTTTGCGTTAGCATAACTTTTATATTTACGTTCAAATAACTCAAACGGAAATATTTTATGATTGTGTTTATCCGCATTCTTAATAATATTGTTTTGAGTTGCTAACCAAAGGTTACCTAAACTATCTGTCTTAATATCAGTAATGTTTAATTCATCTAATTCGAAATTACAAGCTTTATAGTAATAAAAATTGATTAAAGGATATAAATAAAGACCATTATCTTTTGTACCTATCCATAATAAATTTTCTTTAGAGTCAAATTGTAGAGACCAAACATCTTTAGCATTTATATTTAAAAAGTTTCCAAACCTGGTTATTTCGGTTTTATCAAATCTAAATATTCCGCCCGCATTCCTGTAGTTATTATCCCATGAAGATATCCATATGTTTCCTTTTGAATCCTCAGCATAATCAGTTACCTGACCAACAAAATCGATGTTATTTTTGATACCGTTTGATAAAACTAATAAGCTTTTTCGTCTGTAATTAATTATAGTATCACCTTTTTCAGATATAAAAGCTGAGTTTACTTGAGGTTTATTTAATTGATGATCAGAAGGAATACGTATTAAACTTTCCGCTTGAGGAATATATTTATATAATCCATTCCCATTTGTAAAAACATAAATAAAATCATCTTCTTCGATAAATTGTGTAATTTGTAATCGACCTGAAACATTGTTATGCTTTTGATGAAAAGATATGAAACGGTCGTTTTGTAATACCGTTAACCCGTCTTCGGTTCCAACTAGAAGAATATTATAATTTTTAGAAAAATGAATCTTTCTAACATAGTTTGAAACTAATCCGGATTTTTTATCGAATGAAATAATTTCGTTTCCAATTAATTTAGAAATACCTCCATCATGACAACCTATCCAAATGTGGCCTTCTTCTGTTTCGGTAATACTCCAAATCTTATCTCCTGCTAGCCCGTTTTCTGTAGTATAGGTTTGAAAACTTTTCCCATCAAATTGTGATAATCCTGCATCTGTCCCCAACCAAATAAAACCTCTGCTATCTTTAAAAATATCGCGTATAGTATTACTGGGTAGTCCGTCATTTATAGTATAATTTCGAGTATAAAACTTTTGGCTAAAAGATATTTGGGTCCATAGTAAGGTAAAAATTATTATAAAAAAAAATTTTTTCATTCTTCCGATCGAATTAACGTTTTGTAAGAGCCTTAAGGAACTCTTCGTTTCTTCGCGTTGCTACATCCAATTCAGTGCCATTTTCAAGAATGATTTTATATCCATCCGTTTTACTATACGATTTTATATAATTCATATTAACCAAATAGGATTTATGAATTCTGAAAAATAGTTCTTCAGGAAGCAATTCTTCAATATTTTTTAAAGTTCTTGCAACTAAAATGGCTTCATTTCTGTTTGTAAATATCTTACAATAAGTTTCTTCAGCCTGACAGTATACAATATTGTTAACCTTTTCCAATTGAAATCCATCAAGTGTAGGTAAAGCTATTTTAGTAAAGTTGCCTGAATCATTATTTAAATTACTTAAGAAAGCTTCTATTTGATCGGTATTTGAAGACTTACTTTGTTTTTTCTCCAATCGTGTTAAAACATCTCTTAAATCGATATAATTTATAGGTTTTAACAGATAGTCAAGCGCAGCAAATTTAATTGCATCAATTGCGTATTGTTTGTAAGCCGTTGTAAATATTACCTCAAAATCATAAATATCAAAATAATCGAATAGTTTGAAACCGTTTTCTTCTGGCATTTCAATATCAAGAAATACAATATCCGGTCTGTGTTTATTGATTGCAAACACTCCTTCTTTTACTGAATCAGCTAATTGCTGTATTTTAATCTTATTATTAAAATATCGCTCAATTATTTTCGCGAGAGCCTCACGAGCATTTTTTTCATCATCGATAATAATGCAGGTTTTCATCAAATCTTTATTGTTATTAATATAATTGCTAATTTAAAGATACTTGATTAATAAATGATATCAAAACAATTAAAATAAAATGCAATAAACCTTATCTTTAATCAAGGTGGTAATTAGCAAGTTCTTGAATTGGGTTTTTAACTATTAAATCTATATTGGTATTATATCTTATAGCAACTTCATTAAGAAAATCTTTGAAATAATAAGCAATGGAACCGATAGCTCTGATTTTATAGTTAGTAAAATTCTTATACTTTATAATATGTTTTTCAAACAAATCCGTAAAAGATCTATAAACCAAAGCTATTAAATGTTCTTCAGTTATGTTTGCATTTATAAATTCGCAAATCGATGCCAAAAACTTATTAGGATTTTCTTCCTTGTAGATTTTTTGCATGATTTGACTCTTAGTCAGTTGATACTTTGCCAAAAATACATTAGAAATTTTTTCCGGAATGTTTCCATAAAGCAATTCTGTTACAAAAAGTTTTCCCAGATAATCACCACCACCTTCGTCGCCTAAAATGTATCCCAAGGATGGAATGTTTTTAGTTATATTTTTGCCATCATATAAACAGGTATTTGCACCTGTTCCAAGAATTAACGCAATGCCGGGATTGTTTTTAAATAACGCTCTTGCAGCACCTAATAAATCATGATTAACTTCAATTATAGTCTGGTTAAAAAGTGGTTGTAATCCATTGAAAATTAAATTTTTCATTTCAGGCGTAGAACAGCCGGAGCCATAGAAAAATATGTGTTTTATTATTTTAGTATCAAGAGTTTTTGGTAACTGACTTTTAAGATCATTATGTATTTTATTACTTGTTGTAAAGTATGGGTTAAATCCAACCGTAGTAAATGAAGATTTAATGTGATTATTATCAATTATAATCCAATCAGTATTTGTTGATCCACTATCAGCAATTAATATCATTATTTATTTTCTTTTTTAACGTATTTTAAGTTAAGTAAATTCATTGGATTGCCTTCAAACCCTGAAATATTATTTTTTACAAAACGAACTACTTCATCATAATATAAAGGAACAATAACAGCATCATTTATAATAATCTCATTCATTTTATTATATAACAAAATTCTTAAACTATCATTTCTTTCCAGCATGGCTTGTTCATATAATTTGTCGTAATTTGTATTAAAGTATTGTGTATAATTCGGCCCTCCAGGGCTATGATTTTTACTGTAAAAAAGAGCCAGGTAATTTTCAGAGTCAGGATAATCTGCAATCCATGAACCTCTGAAAAATTCAAGCTTAGAATTAGCCACCATATCTCTAAAAGTGGCGCCGGTATTTACATTAATGTTAATTTCAATTCCAAATTGTGAAAGTTGTTGCTGAATATATTCACATAAATCGAGATAATCGGCGGTTGTAGTTAAAGTAATCGGTACCAAACCTTCACCATTTGGATAGCCGGCTTCGGTTAACAAATCTCTTGTTTTATGAGGATTATATTCAAACCCCTGAAACTCATCGATGAATCCCGGTAATCCTTTGGGAATGAATCCCTGTAAGGCTGGTTCTCCAATGCTATTTCGGAGATATTTCATCATTTTAACACGGTCGAATCCGTAGTTGATTGCTTGTCTTATTTTCTTATTTAAAACTGGAGATAATTCATTTTTAATTTTTGATGTGTCTAATAAAAACCCCAGGTATTCTGTGTTCAAATAAGGCTGATTAATCATTTTAAATTGATTTTTATACTTAGGATTCAAATAACCATTTTTGGTTAATAATTCATCCTTATTCGCAGGATTGAGGCCAGAAATAAAGTCAAGGTTACCTTTAAGAAATTCAAGAAATTCTGATTGCTTATCATTAATAAAAGTAATTGAAATTGCGTCTAGGTAGGGAAGAGGATTTCCTAAACTATCTTGTTCGAAATAATTGAGGTTTTTTACCAAAACTAGTTTTTCACCTTCCTTCCACATTTTAAACTGAAATGGGCCAGTTCCAACCGGGTTATTCCTAAAGTCACTACCATAATATTCGACTATTTCTTGTGGAATAACCGAGCAATATTGCATGCTCAATAAACCCAAAAAGGCTGGGAAAGGATTTTTAAGCTTAATTTCTAGAGTACTATCATTTAATGCCTTAATGCCATTTTCTTTAACATTATTAAAGATCCATGCACCTGGCGATGCAGTTCTAGAATCAATGATGCGATTTAAACTGTATTCGAAATCGAATGCAGTTACTTTTCGCCCTTTTCCATTAAGAAAAATTTGATGATCATGAAAATAAACATCATTTCGTAGAGTAAACTCATATTTTTTCCCAAAATCTAATATTTTCCAACTTTTAGCAATACATGGTTTAACGTTTAGGAAGTTATCCATTTGTACAAGTCCATTATACAACTGATTTGCTGGCCATATTAAAACCTGACTTTTGGCAAATGCAGGATCCAGTGTTGCAATACCTTTAGATTCATTATAACGAAAAACAGTTTTATTGGTTTGAACTTTATTTTCATTGCATGAAAAAAGAAGAAGCAAGATTGGAATGATCAAAAAAAAATAAATGCGCATGTTTTAGCTTTTTCACAAAAATAGTTAAAATATGAACTAGAAGAGAATGGTGTAAATTAAAAAAGCCAGAAAACTGCTGTTTCTGACTTTCTTAATACCCTAAAAATTAAACCTAAAATTTAAATGAAAAAACTGTTTTACACAAACTTTACTTGCAGGTGCTTAGTAAATTAAGCATAATTTGTTTTCTATAAATTATAACGATTTAGACAAAAAAAAGTTTCGTAAAAAGTTGGTTTTTCCAAAAAAAATATTATGTAATTTCCCGGAACATTTATGCGTACTGAATTTCAGAAGATAAAAAATGCAAGAAATTTTCCTGCATTTTTCTTTCCTAAAACTTTAAAGTTATACCGCCTAAAAAATTAATTCCCGCTTGCGGATAATAATAAGCCCAACTACGTTCTTGCCCTTCAGTTAAATAGTTATCAGGGTTTCGCACACCTTCATACCAATTACCTCCATAAGCATTGCTTTCATATTCAACATCTAATAAATTGTTTACGCGAATAAAGAACGCTAGATTCTTAGCAAATTTAACTTTTGGTGTGTAAAATAATTTAAGATTATTGATAAAATAGGCATCCAGTTTTCTGTTTTCGTCTGATGTATTATCAAAGTATTGTTCTCCGACGTATTTGCTTATTAAACTAAGTTCAATTTGTTTAATTGGCTTAAAAGTAAAAATATTTGATCCAACAAACTCTGGAGAATATGAAATATTTGTGGTTCCTAATTCTCTTGGAAGGTTCCCAAGAGAATTCCAAAATTCATTCGAATAATTTGAATATTCAATAAAGTTTTTAATTTTATTTCTACTAAATGTTAAATTAAGTTGCCAATCAAAGAATTTGTTTAATTTAAACCTACTTATGATTTCGACACCTGCTCTGTAGCTCTCATCTACATTTGTTTGAATAGCATAACCAACATTACTTAACTGTCCAGTATTAACCAACTGGTCTTTATAATCCATGTAGTAGAAATTAAGCGATAATAAATAATTACTTGCTCTAAAATGTCCTCCTAATTCGTAATTATAAAGCGTTTCGTGTTTGGGCATGGCAGTTTCATCTCCGATTGCATTTTTTAAATCACTTCGTGTAGGTTCTCTATTAGCTACAGCAAAAGAGAAATAACTACTCAATTGTTCATTGATATCGTAGAACAAACCAAATTTCGGATTAATAAAATTATAATCTTCAGAATTAGCTAAATCTTTAAAATCGTCATCCAGACCAGTTATTTCATAGGTTACATTTCTATACTGTATGTCACCATATAAGTGTAGCTTTGAAAATAGGGTATAAGTTATTTTGCTAAAAACGTTAAAATCTGTTTTGGTCCCATTGTTGTTGTACCATTCGTAATCTTTTACGAAATTATTGCCAAATTCAGACCAAAGAACAGTACCATAATGATCACCATCGTATTTATTCCAGGCACCACCTAATGTTAAATCAACTTTATACTTATTATAGTTTAATGAATAAGTAAACCCATAAAAATGATTATCCAACCACTTTCTTCTAATTATGTCCGAGTTCGTGATTGTACTATCCGGGAAAACCAATCTGCGAGTACCAATGAACATTATACTGTCTCCTAGTTTAATATTCGGTAGACCATAATTAGCAAATGCATCACTTTCTTTATATTGTTCGTAATAACCTTTACCCCTTGTATAATGCAAAGCAAAATTTAAATTTAAATTTTTATTTAACTCATTTGAAAGTAATAGTTGATAATGTGTTTGAGTGTAGTTATCTGTTTGATCCTCGTAGTATTGAGTATTACCATCTAAATCAGTATATTCTCCTGCAGGATTATATGTTCTATCTTCATCTAAGATATAATCCGGTACTCCCCACCAACTTATTCCCGTTCTTTCTTTACCTCTAAAGATGTTTGCTTTAATTAAGGTTTTATTGGTATAGTAAGTTCCTGACACAAAAAATGATTCATGATCCGATGAAGAATAATCAATAAATCCATCTGTTTGCACTTTCGATAACCTTGCATCGAAACTAAAATGATCGTTTATTAAACCAGACCCAATTAGAAAGTTATTTTTGAACGTATTGAAAGATCCAAAGCTACTATTTATTTCAGCATAAGCATCTTTAATTATACTTTTGGTTCTAAGATTTATTGTAGCTCCAAAAGCTCCAGCACCATTTGTTGATGTTCCAACTCCTCGCTGAATCTGAATATCCTGAACTGATGAAGCAATGTCGGGTAAATTTACCCAGAATACTCCTTGCGATTCAGCATCGTTATATGGAATACCATTAATAGTAACATTTATTCTGGTTGGATCAATCCCACGAATTCGCATTCCGGTGTAACCGATTCCAATTCCTGACTCAGAAGTTTCAACTAGTGATGGAACAGTACTTAGTAAAAATGGAACATCGCCGCTTGTTTTGTTTTTTTCTATAATTTCTTTATCCAGATTCGTAACCGCCATCGGCGCTTTATCTCCGGCTCGAGTAGCAGTTACAATAACTTCTTCTGATAGAATATTTGATAACTTCAGAATAAACTCAATGTTCTGAAGATCTTCTTTTTTAACCTGTTTTTCTATGGTATTATAACCTAAAAAAGATACTTGAAAAGTATAATCACTAGCTTTGATCCTAGAGAAACTAAACTCTCCGTTTACATTGGTTGCAGTGCCATTAAATGTTTCTTTGATTATTATGTTAGCACCTATTAATGGTTCTCCACTTTCGTTTTTTACAGTTCCTGTAATGTTTTCTTGTGCAAATAAAAAATGTGTTAATACACTCAAAAAAAATAATACTCCTATCCGTTTCATTTTTAATAATTTATTGTTTAACATTTTGGATAGTTGACAGCTAATTTTGTGAATACAAACTAACTTTGAGGCCTCATAAAATCATTGTTTTTATTAAATAATGATTTCAGTTTACTTGTATAAAGCAAACTTAACTATCAACTTTAATGAAAAACAATGGGAAATTCTTGATTTACTCTTTATCCCTACCCGGCATTACCCGGACCAGGTTCGAAGGGTATGATCTCAGCCTGTATATTCGGCACCCCATTGACGGGACAAATGTATGATAAAAATATTTTAAAACAAAAAAAGCCGGAGTTAATCCGACTTTTAATCATCTTGAGATTTAAAATTAGTTTTCCAAGTCTACTTTTAACACGTCTTTAATTGCTTTTTGGAATGAATCTTTTGGTAAAGCACCTTGAGCCATTTGTGGTTGCCCATCCATAGGAACAAATAAAAGTGACGGTATACTTCTGATTCCAAACATTCCAGCTAATTCTTGTTGGTCTTCGGTATCAACTTTGTATATATCAACTTTACCCTCGTATTCTTTTGATAATTCTTCTAAAATTGGGGCCACTGTTTTACATGGTCCACACCAATCAGCGTAAAAATCTATTAAACAAGGTTTGTCCCCTTCGAATTTCCAGTCTTTATTCTCCTCCCAGTTAAAAACCTTTTCCTTGAATGTCTCTTTTGTTAAATGTTCTAGCATTTTATTTTTGTTTATTTGTGATTATTTATAATTAACTTTCCAAAATATCAATATATGAATTTATTTATATATTATCAAACAATATTCCAAACACTAAAAAGCTCTTATTAGTTCAGATTAAAATCAAATAATTGTAATTTTGTCATGAATTTCAATAAATTGTCATATCTATATATGAAGAAGTGTCTTAATGATAGAGTTTTTGATATTATATCGCAGGTAGGCGAATCGGAAAATACACCTGTTTATGTGATTGGAGGGTTTGTGCGTGATGTTTTATTAAATCGCCCATCAAAAGACATTGATATTGTTGCAGTTGGGAGCGGAATTGAAATTGCTGAAAAAGTAGCACGAAAGCTAGGTTCTAATGTAAAGGTAAGTGTATTCAGAAATTTTGGAACAGCAATGATTCGGTATGGAGATTATGAAATTGAGTTTGTTGGAGCAAGGAAAGAATCATATAGAGAGGATTCCAGAAAACCAATCGTAGAGGACGGTACTTTGGAAGATGATCAGAAAAGGAGAGATTTTACGATAAATGCTCTGGCATTTTCATTAAATAAAAAAGATTTTGGAGCATTACTAGATCCATTTAATGGAGAAAATGATTTAAAAGATAAGATTATTAGAACTCCACTTGAGCCAGACCAAACTTTTTCAGATGATCCATTAAGGATGTTCCGTGCTATAAGGTTTTCATCGCAACTAAACTTTAAAATTGAAGATAAAACGTATCAATCTATTTCTGAGAGTAAGAATCGAACTAAAATTCTCTCTAAAGAACGAATTGTTGATGAGTTCAATAAAATTCTCTTGTCTACAAAACCTTCAGTTGGGATAAAAGCTTTAGAAAATACAGGTTTGTTAAAAGAGTTTTTTCCTGAGTTGCAGAACTTAAAAGGAGTGGAAGCAAAAGATGGTAAAATGCATAAAGATAATTTTTACCATACTGTAGAAGTGGTTGATAATGTTCGAAAAAAATCAGATGATCTATGGTTGATATGGGCTGCATTGTTACATGATATCGCAAAGCCAAAAACAAAAAAATATATTAAGGATACAGGATGGACATTTCATGGACATGAATTTCTTGGAAGTAAAATGATTCCTTCAATCTTCAAAAGGTTAAAGCTTCCTTTAAATGAAAAAATGAAATATGTACAGAAGCTAGTTCAGTTGCATTTACGTCCAATAGTTTTATCTCAAGATATTGTGACAGATTCGGCTGTTCGCAGGTTATTATTTGATGCAGGAGATGATATTGACGATTTAATGATTCTTTGCGAAGCAGATATTACTTCTAAAAACGAATATACGATACAAAAACATCTGAATAATTTTAGAATTGTTCGTGAAAAACTTGTTGAAATAGAAGAAAAAGATGCTTTAAGAAATTTCCAGCCTCCAATATCCGGAGAGTTAATAATAAAAACGTTTGGTTTGGATCCATGTAAAACTGTTGGAGACATAAAGAATGCTATTAAAGAAGCCATCCTGGAAGGAGAAATCAGAAACAATTACCAGGAAGCTTATGAATTTATGATCAAGAAAGGAGAAGAGATGGGATTAAGCCCAAGGAAATTGTGAAATTGCGAATTCTAATTTGAATAGAGATCTTTGATTTGAAATTATTTACCTTATACTATGATACTTAATTGTAGTTCTATTCATTAAAATTAAGAATTAAGTAAGTTGGCAAATGATCGCTAAATCCTCCGTTATATCTATATCCAATGAATGTTCGAAAAGGTTTATAGCCAAAATGCCCTTCATCAGGTTCGAGTAAAAAATCGGCATTAAAAATATAAGTATCATTTACAGAGGTCTGGATTTTATTTTCACGTTTTAGAAGGTTTCCTGAAACAATAAACTGATCCAAAACACCCCATTCACCTTGGTACTTGTATGTTCCAATATTTTTAGTTTTGGATAATTGTGCCGATAAATTATATAATTGATTTTCTATGATGTTGTCATTTTCCAGGGATGCATTTAATATTTTTTTCATGCTTTTGTTATCTGGAAAATCATTAAAATCGCCCGTAATAATAATATTTGATGCCTGATTTGATTTAAATATGGAATCTACTTTAGATCTTAGAACAGAAGCAACAAATATGCGACTTCCTTCAGATTCAAGTTGACCTCCCGAACGCGATGGCCAGTGATTTACAAATATGTGTAACGTATCAATTTTATTGGCAATTCCTTTTACATATAAAATATCACGTGTTTTACGTTCAGAGTCATTAGGAAAGTTTATTGGAATGAATTCTGAATTTGAAGGTTTGAAAAATTCTTTTCTGTAAAGTAAGCCTACATCAATTCCTCTTTTGTCTGGCGAATCTTGGTGTATAATTTGATATTCGAATTTAACCAATGGAGTATTATTAACTAAATCTTGTAAAACTTTTCTATTTTCAATTTCGCATAGGCCAATAATTACTGGTGGATTCCATTCGCCAACTGCCATGATAACTTTGTAAGTTTTATTTAATTTATTATAGTACTTGCTTTTATTCCAAAAACGGTCACCTTCAGGTAAGAATTCTTCATCATTTTTAAGGGTGTCATTATAAAAATCAAATAGATTCTCTACATTATAAAAAAGCACCTTGTAATTATCATTTGATTGTGAGAAAATAGGATTTGAGGTTAGGCTAATTACCAAAAAGAGTAATAGTCTTTTCATAAATCTACTTGTTTTCAATTCGTTCAAATGCGCCTAAATCCGGAGCACCGTCTAAAGTTCTGTTCTGCAAATTTAAATCAAAAGGGAACTGGATACCATATTCAATTTTGCCTTTATCTTTTGCAATTGAAAGAGTATCTAATTCAAAATTATTATTGAAGGGGTCAATAAAATTAGGACTCTCATGAGAGATTATGTTTACAAAATTTAAAGGATTAGATGTTGAAAATTCTTCATTTACTTTAATTAAAGTATGATCAAATTTAAAATCTAATGTTCCATTTTCATGTCTGTCTATATATACCTCTGATTCCTTATTTCCATAAACAATACAATTTCCAAATATGGCCTTGTTAATATCTCTAATTTGAGTATCTCCATTTATGTCAATATAATAATTGGTTAGTAAAAGCGAAGGAGTTGTTCTGGTTGAATAACTCCAGTAATTCCCTATGGTACAGTGATAAAACTCATATGATCCTCCAATAGTTAATGCAACTGCATACTGCCCGCAATTTGCAATTAAGTTGTTATATGCTTCAATAGTTGTTCCCTGAGCATAAATTCCTGCTGAAGTCATATTTTCAATCTTACTATTTGATAGTAATAGCGTAGGTTTGGAAGTATTAGCTAATGTATCAACCTGTATACCAATAATTGCATTTTTAATCTCAGTAAAATCAAATATATTATCCTTACTACCGGCCATTAACCATATTCCATCCCATTGTCCGGGAATGTTTTCATAATCATTCTCTAATCTATCTCCTTGAAAAGTTATAGGAGATTCAAAAGTTCCATTAGCTATAATTGTTCCGGCAACATAAAGTCTTGATCCATTGTGAAAGTAAAGTTTAGTTCCAGCTTCAATTGTAAGAGTATGTAACGAATCAACCA
Source organism: Bacteroidales bacterium (assembly GCA_028282585.1). GTDB lineage: Bacteria > Bacteroidota > Bacteroidia > Bacteroidales > UBA12077 > UBA12077. The sequence goes on from JANQHR010000172.1 coordinate 21,528, forward strand.
ACATAGAGTTGTAAATGAGGTAGGGTCTTGAACTATTCCATGTTTCCGTTTCTACTATTTCTCCATTTATTAAATTTACGTCTTGCCCATATGATATTAGTTTTATGTCCTGCTGTTTATTATTAAGTTGAAATACAATCGAATCTTTTACAACCATCGGAAGGTCTTTGTTTAATGGATCTATGGTGACTTCAACGAAAATGTACAAGCTGTCCTTTTTTCGTAAATCTATATCATTTAATCTGGTTCCGGAAAAACCATCAATGTTTAATCGGTAAGGAGAATCTTTACTCCCTGCAAGAAAAATTGATGAAATTTTAAGATTTTTATTGTAAGGGTTTTTAACAGTAAATCGTTGAGTGGATGACCCAATTGTTGTAAAAACTGTGTCAAATAATACCGTATCACGTGAGAAAACTAAATTAGCATCAATAGAAGTGTTAAATTCTTCTTTTTCGCAGGATATTATAAATGTAACTAGTACGCTAAAGATTAGATAAAATAAGTGTTTTGGCATTATATAAAAGTGTGTTTTAAAGTGCTAATTAACATAAAATAAACGATATAATCTATGTTAAATTTTAATTAAACTGTTTTTTTTATTAAAATTGAAGGAGTTTTATATTTAATTTTGAAGGTAAGATTTAAATAATTGATTACATTTGTTATTAACTAGATTTAATATTCCCTTTTTAGCATGCAAGTAGAAAAAGCAAATGTTGGCAATGTTTTAGAAGTAATGTATCTATTACAGCATTGTATCGAAGATTTCAATAAAAATAGTGTTTATCAGTGGAATCAATCGTATCCTGATTATTTTAGATTGCTTAAAGAGGTAGAAAATGAAACGTTATATATAATAAAAACTAAGGGAGTATGCATTGGAACAATATCTTTTGATGAACAGCAAGAGTCTGTATTTGATAATGTAGAATGGAAGAATACGACAGATAAATTTATTATGATTCATCGAATTGCAGTATTTCCTTCATGGCAAAAAAAAGGGATTGGTAGAATGTTAATTGAATTCGCCGAAGAGTTTGCAAAAGAAAATGGTTATAAGTCAATTAGAATAGATGTGGCGAGCTCAAGCGAACATGTAATTAATTTATATAAGAGTAAAGGTTATGATCTGACAGGAGAAATATTATATCCAAAACAAAAAGAAACTTTTAAATGTCTTGAGAAAGTAATCTAATAAGATAATTGCGGTTAGATAAGGGACTTTTTAAGTCCCTTTTTTGTAAATAAAAAGTCCGGGTTAACCCGGACCTAAAGGTAAAGCAAATAAAAACCAACTATTAATCCTAAACTATAATAAATCAATGAATACTTTAATAACCTCTAAAATATTTACCATGAAAAATGATTTTGCTTATAGTATAATTTGCTCTCCTTTATAAAAATCTAATATTTTAGTTCTAAATATATATTCATATTTAGCTTGAGATAAATCTGATTTAGTCCTATTTAAATTATTTTTTGCTGTTTTATATTCTAATATATCAACCAATCCTACCTGATATTTTTGTTCGGTATATCTAAATGCTTCTTCCATAGATTCAACTGCTTCCAGATTAGCCTTATAATTATCTAAAGCTGCAATAGCTTGCGTTCTTGCTTGTTGAATATTTTTATATAAATTCTGCTTTTGTAAATCCAAATTCAATTTTGAATCTAATACATTAATTTTTGACTGGCTTATTGCATTTCCTGTTTGCCAATTATTAAATATAGGAATTCGAACTCCGACATACACGTAATGACTAGCATTATCATTGATCTGATCCATGTAAGGATAAGAATCAGAGTAAATATTAAAAAAATTGTAGTTATAAATATTTTCACCACTTTCTGTAACTCCCGAAGGTTCAGTTGAAAGCGTACTTTCCAACCCAACAGCCCTGTTTGAAAGTTCATTATATCTTGAACTATATTGATATCCTAATGCAATAGAAGGACTAATTGCTCCTTTTGCAATTAATAAACCTTTTTCGCTGCTTTTAACATTATATTCAGCACTTTTAATTTCAGGAAGAAACCCCAAAGCTTCATTGTATACGTCTAATGCAGTTGAAATATCATCGGCAAGAGTTATATCAGGTATTTCGGGGATAAGAATATTAAAACCTTCAACTTTTTCTATATTAAGTAATTGAGCAAGGTCCAAATAAGCAATTTTTAAATTATTTTCTGCACTTGTTAGTAATGCTTTTTCCGATGCAGCCTGAGATTCAATTTGAAGTAAATCTCCTTTTGCCGAATTTCCAATCTCAACAAGCTTTTTAGTTTTCTCTATTTGTTCAAGTGTTACCTCCAATTGTTCTTTTGCATTGTCCCTAAGTTCTTTATTTAATAAAATTTGTAAATAGGCGGTTGCGACATTTAGTGTAATGTCATTTTTGACCTTTTCAACATCTTCAAGTTGCGATTGTAAATCGAACTTATTCCTCTTAATTGTATTATAGTTTTGCAATCCATTAAATAGCGTTACTTCAGATGTAAGATTAAGGCTTCCACCTTGAAATGCATCTTCAACATAAGTATATGTTTCCTGGTTTAATGTTTTACCGGAATTGTAGTAGTGCTGTCCTGATGAATTCAATGTAGGAAGTAATTCCATTTTAGATTGAAAATATCTTCGTTCCGCAGATTCTGCAGATAATTCCTGTCTTTTAACGGTTATATTATTTTCAATAGCATGATTAATACAATCTTCAAGTGTCCAAGGTTCTTGGGCAAAAGATGACATTGCAAAGGTTAATGTAAGAGTTGTTAGTACCAGTAATCTAAAAAATTTCATTTTATCAACTTTGTTAATATTCAACATAAATTCGTTTTGTGTTTTCATATATTGTGCCATATGTTTTAAGGTATATAATATCAGGCTTTTATATTTAGTTTGAATAACGGTAAAATTTATAAAGGTGAACGATTATGAAACACCTTGTGTTCGAATATGAACATCCTGTTTTTTCTACTTTAAAGATTCATATTTGCGTTAATTTCAAATAAAGCTACGATAATTTATTAAATCCATACGTTAAAAAAGTCATTATATTATAAAGCAAGAATAGATATATTTTAGCATTGTGATTAATAAGCGTATTTATGAAAAAAATATTTTATACAATTAAAGATAAGTTGGTATCAGTTCAAAGCCTTGATTTCGGTGTTTTATTACTATTTTCGATTGTAACAATCATTTTCATTATATCCTTTATTAACATTTATTTTTAACAATAGCCGATTAATATTGTTATAAGATTCAATTTAATTGATAAAAATGAATACTGTTGATTTAAGTTTAAATATAAGAAGTAGTTTAGAACCTATCACATTGGTAATATATGAAAAGATATATTCTACACCTAATGGCATAGTTCACTATTGGTCAACAAACAATAATTCAGAATATAGATTAGAAATTATAATAGATGAAGATGATTTGTCAGTTAATCCTATGAAAATTACTAAATCGATGCAAATTGTTACCGAGGAATGGGTTATTGCAGATCAGATGATGTTGAAGTTATACGAAAAAGAAAGTTTTCAATTACACAACCAAACTAGTCATATTAACAACAACAAAACTTACTAATCATGTACAAAACCATTTGGAAAAATTGCTTTACCTCAGTTTGCCAACTTAGTTTTTATAGTTCAGCGGGAATCAAACTGCTCTCTATGACCGGATTTAAAGCAAATGGAAATTTTCTGATTACCGATGATTATTTATTTAAAATCTTCAAAGCTGAAAGAGTAAAGATTTCTTTTGTTAAGTCTGATGGATATACCGAGAATATTAGTATAGAAATATCTATGGACGAATTGAAGCGCAGAATTATTAAAGGTATTGATAATGAAAAGACACCGTTTGCTGCTATAAATATTGATTTTAAAGAATTTAAAGATATTCCATCGCTTAAATTAAGTAAAAATCAAAATATAGAAATTGGTGAGAATATAGCTGTACTAGGGTATCAACTTGACAAGGAAAATTTGGCTATTAAGACGGGTATTGTTTCTTCTTCATTTATTGATAAGAATTTAAAATATCTTCAGGTTGATTCAAGTTTTAAGCAAGGAAATTCTGGTAGTCCGCTTATTTATGCAAAAACAGGAGAGGTAATTGGAATTATTGGTCATAAACTTGCTACAATAACACAATCGCATAAGCGAATGAAGCAAATTATTAATAATAATTTGACGATTCTTAAAAAGTCACAAGGTAAATTTAATGTGGAAGAAATTGATCCAATTCAAGTATTAATTGCAAATCAGAATCAAATAAAGTATATATCAAATGAAATATATAAAACTGCAACCATGAGTAATGGTTATGCACTTGATATTTCGTATGTTCATGATCTTTTCGAAGAGTTCATCGATGCCGAAGTTTCGCAATCTTCACTGGAATTTCGAATCGATGCATAGTTCCTTAATGTAAGATGGTTTAGGTTAAAAGGGCCGCTCGTTCCTGAGTGGCTCTTTTTTATTCAGTATCTATTTCGTTAAGTATTTTTTGAACCTCAGTTTCAGTTTGGTGAAGCTTCTTTTTACATATTTTAATAAGCGAAGAAACTCGTTTTACTTTTTCAGATAAAACATCAATATCGAGTTCTTCATTTTCTATCTGATATAATATTTCTTCTATCTCATTGATTGCTTCGCTATACTTAATTTCCTTTTTTGCCATTTTTAAATTAAAATATTTTTTGAGATTGTAAATTTAAAAGTACTTCCTTTTTTTGGTTCACTTTCAGCCCATATTTTACCATTGTGTTTTTCAACAAACTCCTGGCAAAGAATCAGACCAAGACCACTTCCTTGTTCTTTGGATGTTCCTTCAGTAGAATGATGCATATCAACCTTAAAAAGTTTATTTATGTTTTCCTCGCTGATACCTACTCCGTTATCCATAACGGAGATTTCAATATGTTCTTTAAAAGTCTCCGAGCTAATTCGAATAAAACTATCACTATATGAGAATTTTATTGCATTTGAGATCAGATTTCTCATTATTGTGGTTAACATATCATAATCAGCAACAATTCTTGTATCAGAGCGAATTTCATTCACAAGATTTATACTCTTCTTTTTAGCATTCATGCTCAAAAGGTTGAATGTTTTATTAATTAAATCAGAAAGATTTATTTCCTGAGGTCTGAATTCCATCTTACCTCGTTGAGATCTTGACCAGTGTAATAAATTCTCAAGTAATTCTAATAAATCATCCGCAGATTTATAAATAATTTCAATTGATTGCTTAATTTCTGCCGAGTCGAATTCTTCGTAATTACTGATTAAATGATGTGTTAAGCCATGTAATGCATTAAAAGGGTTTCTTAAATCATGTGCAATAATTGAAAAGAATTTATCTTTAGTGGCATTTAGTACTTTAAGATTGTCTTTCGACTCTTTAAGTAATCTATTTGAATGATCAGCTTCAGCAATTTTTTCTTGTAAAAGAATATTTGTTTTTCTTTTTGATAAAAATTGAACAAATATTAAAGAGCTGGAGGTTAGGGTAATAAGAAATATTATAATCAAAAGGTTTCTTACATTTTTTTGTTTCTTTAATTCCAGTTCACGAATTTTACTTTCCGCAGTAAGCTGGTTTACCTCATTCTCAATTCGATCAATTTCACTATAACTTTTTTCTAATTCAAAATTCATTTGGATCTCAACCAATTTCTGCGAATTCATTTTAGCATTTAGCGTATCTTTAATAACAGTATAATTTATATAGCTATCTAATGCTTTATCTTTGTTTCCAATTGAATTGTAGTAATTGAAAAGCTCTAGATAAGCCAATTTTATAAGTTCTAAATTATCAATATTTTGTCCTATTTTTAATGATTGTTCAATATTCTGAACTCCATCATCAATGAATCCTTTCTCAATTTGAATTACTCCAATTTTTCTTAAACAAAGAGCCATTAAATATTGATCATTAGTTTTTTGACAAATACCTACCGTTCTTGTAAAATAATCTAACGCGGAGTTTAAGTTATTTTGTTTTAAATAATAATTTCCCAGATCTTTAAGTACTTCGCTAACTCCTTTTATATCTCCAATTTCATCTCTTAATTTAAATGCTTCGTTAAGATTATTATATGCTTTAAGATAATCTCCAAGTTCAAGGTAAGTATTTCCAATACTTTTATATGAATTTGCAGTGCTTACTTTATCACCAACTTCTAACCTTAATGATAAAGATTCATTATAATATTCAAGAGCTTTTGAAAAGTTTTTTAACTTGAGATAAGTATTTCCAATAATATGCAATGAGTAAGCAATTTCTTTATTATTTCCAATTTTTCTTTTTATTTCCAGTGCTTTAGAATAAGATTCCAATGCTTTGGAATAGTTATTAATATTATCATAAATAATTCCAATATTATTTAGTATAGACGCAATTTTATCCTGATTATTTAATTCTTGCTGCAATTTTAGGGCCTTTAGATAGTTTTCTAAAGCAAGGTCGTACCTGTTCAATTTTTTGTATAAACTGCCCAATTGGTTTATAGTGCTAGCAATAAGAGATTTATTTCCAATCTTTGAATAATTATTAAGAGACATGCTTAGATAATCTAATGCTTCTTCATGTTTTTCAAGCTGTTTATAAACCAAGGCAATATTTTTTTGAGTTTGAGCGGCGCCTAAAACATCATTGATTGCTTCTCTTATTTTAAGAGATGTGAAATAAAACTCTAATGCATTTTCCAAATCTTTATTAGCCAGATAAATACTTCCAATAACATTATATGAATTTGAAATTTCTTTCCGGCTTCCATTTTCAGTTCTAAGCTCAAGTGCCTTTATGTTGTAGTCCAGGGCCTTTTTAAATTCACCAATGTCTTTATAGATTATTCCAATATTGGAAAGTATATTAGCTTCACCTATCGTGTCGGTTAATTCTCGATACATATCGAGAGCTTTTTCATAATAATACAGAGAACTATCATATTTACTTTTATACCAATACAAACTCCCAAAACTCTTTAAAGTATTTGCAATTTCATTTTGATCTAAAGAAGTATTGGCAGCATTTAATGCTTTTTGATGAAAATTTGCAGCATGATTATATTGACCCTGAAATTTATAAATAATCCCAATATTATTATAAGCCTCAGAGATTTTAAGGTTATTTTCAGCTAAATATAAATTTAGTGGTTTTTGATAATAAAAAAGAGCATTATTATAATTTCCGAGCATCCTTTCTGTATGCCCCAATTTATTATATATATAAATTTTAGTGTCAGTTTCCCGTTGTTCATAAAAATAATCGAGGGCTTTTTCATAAAATTCAATGGCAGGCCGAAATCTACTCATTTCAAAATATACATCGGCTATATAAATATTCGATTTCGCTATTAATTCGGCATTATTGAGTTTTTCAGAAATTTCAAGCGATTTGCCCGCAAAATTTAAACTCTTTCTCAAATCGATAGTAAAATATACATAGGTAAGTTCGCCCAGAATAGAAACAGATTCCTCATTGGTTGATTTCTTTAATTGTGTTTCAAGGCTATCAATTCTTGACCTACTATTTGAAAAACAATTTTTGCTTTCGCCCAAAACTATTAACAAACATAAAACTAAAATATAATCAAATCTCATGCACAAAATTTTCCGTTAACAACTAATCTTGATTTTTTAGTCTTAATATACTGATTTTATACTTCTATTAACTTATCCATTGTAAACTCAAATTTACTACCTTTTCCAAGGGTACTATCCACAGTTATATCTCCTCCGCTTTGTGTAATAAGTTCTTTGCATAAAATAAGTCCTAATCCGGTACCAGATTCATTTTCAGTACCTCTTGTAGAATAAGTTTGGTCAATTTTAAATAGTTTTACAATATTTTCTTGACTTATTCCTTTTCCATTGTCTTGTACGGAAATTTTTATCTTATTGTTTTCATCATAGGATGAAATTAAAATATTTCCGCCTTTGTTTGTAAACTTTATAGCGTTACTAATCAAATTTCTCAACACGGTTGATATTACATGTTTATCAGCAATGATAAAAATTTTATTATCTACGTGATTTTCAATTTGGATGTTTTTCTTTTCTGCAGATGTGTCAAAAAGTGATAGAACATCATCAACGGAATCTGATAAATTTAATTTGATAGGTATAAGATTAACACTTCCCAGTTGTGATTTGGACCACTGAAGAAGATTTCCTAAAAGGTTAAATAAATTCTGCGATGATTCATACATCAATTTTGTGTATTCGTTTATTTGCTCTTCGCTTAATTCATCTCGATCATTGTATATTGTTTCGGAGAAACCTAATAGCGATTGAAATGGATTCTTCAAATCATGTGCTATAATAGAAAAAAACTTGTCCTTAGTTGCGTTAAGCTCTTTTAAATTATATTGAGATATAGTTAATTTCTTATTTGTATCTTTTAATTGTTGATTCTTAGATCTTAGTAATCTATTCGTCTTTTTCTTAAGTCTAAACTGACTGAAACTTAAAACTGCTAAGGCTAGTATTAATAAGGAAAAAGCTATCCAATAGTTTTTTAGATTTTTTTGACGGTTTAATTCTAATAATTGTATTTGATTATCTTTTTTTAACAGCTCATTTTCAGTTTCAAGATTTTCGGTTTCATATTTAATTTTCATTTCGGTAATTCTGTCAGAACTTTCAGTAGTGTAAATACTATTATTTATTTCAGAATATAATTTATAATATTCTAGTGCCTTTTTATAATTACTAAGTTCTGAATACAACTGATGATAAAGATCGTAGGATTCCAGAAGCCATTCTTTTACATTGATTTGTTTTGCTAATTCTATCGCTGTATTAAGGTTATTTTGCGCCTGTATATATTGTTTTTGTTTTAGGTATAACTTTGCGAGATTATTATGTGTATTTGATAGACTGTAGATATCATTACGTTCTCTTGATAAATTGGCAGATTCTTTTAAATTCGCATAAGCTTTATCATAATCACCGGAATCCAAATATATAAGTCCGATGTTATTTAAACATGTTGCTATTCCTTCAGTGTTATTAATCTCTTGATCAATCTGTAACGATTTATTATAGTACTCTAAAGCTTTTTGCTTATCACCTTTTTCGTCATAAATTGTACCTAAGTTATTATAGGCCATGGCTTGTCCGGATTGGTCGCCTAATTCAATAAATATTTCAATTGTTTTTTGGTAATATTCTAGTGCTTTATCGTGTTCTTTTATCGACTGGAATAAAATTCCAAGCAAATTAAACGATGATGCTAAACCCCTTTTGTTTTCAGTTTTTTTATATAATTCTAAGGCATTTAAAAAGTATTTTAAGGCTTCATCGTAGCTTGAAATCTCGATATAAATATTTCCCATCCCATTATATATATCGGCTAGATCTTCTTCATAATTTAACTCACTTGCTAAATTTTCGGCTTTAAGAAAATATTCTAATCCTTCTCTATATTTACTCTTTTCTGAGTACATGTCAGCAATAATCGTGTAGTAGGTGATAATATCTTCATTATCTTTTCTATTTGCACTTTCGTCAAGAGCGTTCTGAAAATGATTAATTGCTTCTAAATAATCATTTCTATTAACATATTCAAAGGCAATGTTATGGTATATATTCGTTATACCTTGAGAATCTTCAATTTCGAGTCTTAAGTTTAAACATTTATTATAAAATTCTAAAGCTAGATTACTTTCTCCCTTAAAAGAATAAACATTTCCAATTCGGTTATATGCATCTGATATTCCTTTTTTATCACGAACAATGTGGGCTAAATTCAGAGCTTCATTTGCATAATATAAGCTACTGTCTAATGAAATGCTCCAATAATTCTGAGAAATGCTATTTAAAATTTCAATTTTACCTTTCTCATTAGTTTTATCCAATTCTATAAATAGGCTATCTAAAGTTTGTCGTTCACTCTGTGCATAAATTATGAACGACGTTAAAATTAATACCGTTAGGGCATAGATTCCTTTTTTTAGCATGTGGTTTAGAATATTTATTTGGCGATCAAGTTATGAAAATATTGTCAATATTAAAAACTGGTTTACATTACCTATGGCTCTATTTAGTTTGATTTTTAAGCTTTTCACCTACCTTACTGCGAATTCTTCCTCTAAAAAGTTTAGTAGTAATCTCGTCCTCCAGATTTAATTCATCCACATTTTTTATTATCTTATCATTGTGGTAAGTAATAGAGTATCCTCTTTTTAAAATATTTTTAGGATCTAATAAATCCATACGTTTAATACTATTCTTTAATAATAAGGCTTCATTTCTTAATTTAAACAAACTGCTACGCTTTAACTCTTTTTTATAAGACTTTACTCTTTCAATATTTCTTAATATTAAATAATTTGATTGTTGCCTTATTTTTTTACCAGAAATATTGAAAAAGTTATTTTGATCTTTTAAATAAATATTGATATTATTTCTAAGTTTTTCGTTTATTAATTTTAACTTATGATTCTGATTATCAACATTATTTTTTACAGAAGGAATTATAATGTTTGATAAACTGGCAAGCTTTGTTTTTAAATTTTGTGTCTTATCCTGGACAAACTCAATAAGTTGATTTCTTAAATTGACAAGGTTTTTTTCAAAATTGTTAGCTCTTTCAATTATATATTCAGCAACAGCAGTAGGCGTTTTAAGTTTTTTATAAGCGACAAGATCAGCAATTGATTCATCTTTGTCATGACCAATTCCGGTTAAAACTGGCAAAGGGAATTGTGCTATATTAGCAGCAAGCAAGTAACTATTAAAATAACTTAAATCAGCTTGTGATCCACCACCTCTTATTATAACTACTACATCAAACAATTCTTCATGTTCAAAAATTTTTTCTAATGAATTAATAATTGTTTCTTCTGTATGGGTTCCCTGCATTAAGGAAGAAAATAATTTTGTATAGAATTTATAGTTATAACTATTATTTTCGAGCTGATTTATGAAATCTTGATATCCAGCAGCATTTTCTGATGAAATAATAGCAATTCTTTGTGGAACTAAGGGGAAATTTAACTCTTTATTTAAATTTATCACTCCATCTTCTTCAAGACGCTTTATTATTTCAGCCTTTTTCTGGGCAAGGTCTCCAAGAGTATAATTTGGATCAATATCGGAGATATTTAAGCTTAGCCCGTAAAGTTCGTGAAATTCTACTTTTGCTTTAACTAAAAGTTTAATTCCAGGAATTAATTCGTGTCCGGTTACACTTTCGAAGTAAGGTCTTAACATTCGGTAGGTAAATGCCCATATTGTTGCTCTGGTTTTAGCAATTATGTTGTCGGTTATAGCGTCTTTTTCGATTAACTCTAAATAACAATGTCCATTTCTGTTAACCTTTAATTCGCTTATCTCACCAATAATCCATATATTATTAGGAAAACCTGAATAAATTTGTTCCTGTATAGCTTTATTTAATTCGAGTAGGGTGAATTGTTTATCCATACTCATTAAATTTTGGAAACTCTCTTTTGTATAACTTGATTGCCAATTGTAATTTTAAGTAAATAAATTCCGGGGGAAAGATTACTTAAATTGCTAATGTAAATTACTTTAGATTTAACCTTAGAATATTCATATTCAGAAATTTTACTACCGGTTATGTTAAATAATTCAACAGAAATATCTTGAGCTAATTTCTGAGTTATTTCAATCTGAATATATTCTGCAAAAGGATTAGGATAAATTTTAATGATAGCCTGCTCTATAAATTTGCTTATTGTAGTTTTTGTTAATTCGGCAGCTTTCCCAAAATCCGGAATACCATATCCAAGTTTATTATCTGGATTAGAATACTGATGACCACTTTCTTCTATCTTCTTTAAAATTTTCATATTATTTAAATCTGGATAGTATTGCCATAAACAAGCAGCCATTCCGGCAATTATTGGAGTTGAAAATGAAGTTCCATTAGCAACAGTTATTGCTCCGTTACTTCCTTGAACGGAAGTTTGATAACCCATAGCTGCAATATTTGGTTTTATTCTACCATCGTACGTTGGTCCAAGTCCACTAAAATATGCATAATCAGCAAAAGCGTCCACTGCACCAACTGTAAGTACGCTATCTCCATCGGCTGGCGCAGAAATATATGTCCAAGGGTCATCTGCTAAATTTCCAGCACTGCTTAATACCAATATTCCCTTTGATGCAGCAATGTCAGCAGCTCTTGTAATAAATGTAGTATTTCCGTCCATATCTGCATAAGAATAGTTTTGAGATGCATCATCAAACTCTGAATAGCCTAATGATGATGTAATGATATCGCAACCAACACTGTCGGCAAATTCTGCTGCTGCAACCCAATTATCTTCTTCAATGGAAAATTCGGTAGAAACATTTTCACTTCTTAACAACCAATAGCTTGCTTTAGGTGCAGTTCCAATTAACTGACCAGGAATATTAGCTCCCATGGTTGATAACACTTTCATACCATGTTCGGAAGCATCATATACTTGTTGATCTCCTTCAACAAAATCTCTTGTTCCTAGTATTTGGTTGTTAGATCTTAAGCTATCAAATGCAGGTAAAATGTCCACATTATAAAATCCTGCATCAATAACTCCAATAGTTATACCCTGACCTTTATAACCATTTATATGTAAAGCATGACCATTAATCATGCTTATTTGGGTTGTTCCATATCCATAATCTAAATGATCACCTTGTTCTAATACTTCAGTAAGATGACTCTTTGCAAATATCATTCTTTTAGCTGAAGGTGTTAAGTTATTATTTACCTTTTCTTTGGATTTTATGAATCCTAACTGAGTTATAGTGTCTATTAGTTCATGGTCGGTAGAATAAACAACAACGGAATTTAACCATTTAGATTTATTAAGAACACGAAGGCCGAGGGAATTGAGACTGTCTAAATAATTCTGTGAGATTGGCAGATCTCTTAAATTAATTTCAATATTATATTTTGCTCTTCGATCTAATGCTTTTTGCGAAAGAAAATCTTCGGGAATATTTAATATGTAAGTATTATTGTTTTTATCTGTTAGAAATAATCGATAACTGTTTTCAGCAACTTGTGAAAATGAAGTTAATGTAGAAAATAAAATATAGAATATAAAAGTCTTTTTCATAAATAGGTTTACAAATAATTTGCTAAAAGGTTGCAAATATTTGAAAATGAAACCGTATAAGATTGGTTATTTTTAATTACCAGGAGGAATTCCATTATACATTGATTCTGACGGATCTAAAATTTTCCCTTTTTGATTTTCTAACATCTTTATTTGTTCATCTTCTAATCTCTCCAGTTCTTCCTGGTTTTCAGCTATCCCATTAATGTAGTTCAGTTCATCCCTCACGTGTCCGTTTTCTTTATAATAAATCCATTTACCTTCACGCTTATTATTCACATATTGACCTTGAATTAAAATATTTTCTTCCGTACCGTAAATATTATATTCACCATCAAGTTTATTGTTTTTGTACATGATTCTCATCAGCACTTTTCCATCTTGATAATACCTCTTGGTTAAACCATCTTGAATTCCGTTCTTCCATTCTGATTTTTCTGAAACAGCACCATTTTTGTAGAATTTCTTTTCAGTACCATTCTTTATATCATTTGTATAAGCTACTGTATTAATTTTATCACCTTTTTCAGTATAATAAATCCAGATACTATCTTTTTTTCTGCTTACGAAATAACCTTCTGCTTGCAAAACTTTATCAGGATAATAAAATTTAGTATATACTTTATTTGAATTTTCAGCATGGTTCATTATAGCAACTAACGCACCATCCTTATTAAACCTTATAAACTCACCTATGGGTTTATTATCTTTGAAGTTACCTTTATATTGCATTTTTCCATTTGGATAAAATTTTTCCCAGTAACCTTGCTTTAAACCATTTTGATCGGTTTGATTTTTTTGTTGATCCTGGGCAATACCCGATAGTGTAATGCTTACAAAAATTAAAGTAATAGTGAAAATATGTGCTTTCATGTTATTAAGTTTTTTACAAAAGTAAAAGAATATTTTAGTTTTTTTGTTTATAAAAATGCATAAAAAAAGCTCTCAAAACGAGAGCTTTTATTTTATAGTTATGCTGTAATATTATTATTTTACTTCTTCGAAATCTACATCTGTAACTTCCCCATCATTTTTCGCGCCCTGATCTTGTGCTCCTGCATTTGGATCAGCCTGAGGATCAGCTTGAGCTCCGGCTTCTTGTGAAGCTTTATACATTTCTTCAGATGCTTCTTTCCAGGCATTATTTAAAGCTTCAGTTTTAGCATCAATCTCTTCAAGATTTTCAGCTTTATGTACTTCTTTTAAGTCAGCTAATGCTTTTTCAATGTTTGCTTTTTTATCTGCAGATAATTTATCTCCAAATTCTTTAAGCTGCTTTTCCGTAGAAAATATTAAACTATCGGCAGCATTTAACTTATCAACTTTTTCACGAACTTGTTTATCTGCTTCTTCGTTTGCTTTTGCTTCATCGCGCATTCTTTTAATTTCATCGTCTGTTAAACCTGATGAAGATTCAATACGAATACTTTGTTCTTTATTTGTTGCTTTATCTTTTGCAGTAACATTAATAATTCCGTTTGCATCAATATCAAAAGCTACTTCAACTTGAGGTACTCCTCGAGGTGCAGGTGGAATTCCATCTAAGTGGAAACGACCAATGGTTTTATTATCTTTTGCCATAGGTCTTTCACCTTGCAATACGTGAATCTCAACAGAAGGTTGATTATCAGCTGCAGTTGTAAAAGTTTCCGACTTTTTAGTTGGTATAGTAGTATTCGCTTCAATTAATTTAGTGAATACACCGCCCATTGTTTCAATACCTAGAGAAAGTGGAGTAACATCTAATAAAAGAACATCTTTTACATCACCGGTTAAAACACCACCTTGGATAGCTGCACCAACAGCTACAACCTCATCCGGATTTACACCTTTTGAAGGTTTTTTACCAAAGAATTTTTCAACTACTTCCTGGATAGCAGGAATACGGGTAGAACCACCAACAAGAATAACTTCATCAATGTCAGATGGTTTCATGCTAGCATCGTTTAATGCTTTTTTGCAAGGTTCTAAAGTAGCCTGGATTAATTTATCAGCTAACTGTTCGAATTTAGCTCTTGATAAACTTTTAACCAAGTGTTTTGGAACACCATCAACAGGCATGATGTAAGGTAGATTGATCTCTGTATTAGTTGAGCTAGATAGTTCAATTTTTGCCTTCTCAGCAGCTTCTTTCAATCTTTGAAGTGCCATAGGGTCTTTTCTTAGATCAATTCCCTCGTCATTTTTAAACTCTTCTGCTAACCAATCAATGATAACTTCATCAAAATCATCACCACCCAGGTGAGTATTACCATTTGTTGATTTTACTTCAAATACTCCATCACCTAATTCAAGAACTGAAATATCGAAAGTACCGCCACCCAGGTCGAAGACAGCAACTGTAATTTCTCTATCTTTTTTATCTAAACCATAAGCTAAAGATGCAGCAGTAGGCTCATTAATAATACGTTTTACAGTTAGACCTGCAATTTCACCGGCTTCTTTTGTTGCCTGACGTTGAGAATCGCTAAAATATGCAGGTACAGTAATAACAGCGTCATTAACTTCTTGTCCAAGGTAATCTTCGGCGGTTTTCTTCATTTTTTGAAGAACTATTGCCGAAATTTCCTGTGGTGAATATTGCCTGTCATCAATTTGTACCCTGGGAGTGTTATTGTCACCCTTAATAACTTTATATGATACCCGGTTAATTTCTTTTTGAACTTTATCGTATGTTTCTCCCATAAATCTTTTAATAGAAGAAATGGTTTTAGTTGAATTTGTAATAGCCTGGCGTTTTGCAGGGTCACCAACTTTACGTTCTCCATTTTCGATAAAAGCTACAATCGAAGGAGTAGTTCTTTTTCCTTCACTATTAGGAATAACAACAGGCTCATTTCCCTCCATTACTGAAACACATGAATTTGTTGTTCCTAAGTCTATACCAATTATTTTACTCATCTTGTTATTTATTTTATGTTATTATATTATTGATTTCAAGAAATAATTTCGGATTCAATTAATCAATCATTATGCCAATAGTAATTTACCTGAAATAAATGAAAATCTGGCACCGATTAGAAAAATATAAAGAAACAGGTGTCATTTAATGTGACAAAAAGACATATTGTCATATTGTTGATCTAATATAAAATGCGTTTCTAATAAAATATTGAACAATTAATTGGTATTATTTGTAGCTTTGTCCTCTGAATTAATTCATAAAGTCATGTCGGTTCATCAAAAAATAAAGCGCGTTACTACTCATGTTTTGCATGAGATGAAACTTAGAAATGAAAAAATTGCTATGCTTACTGCATATGATTATTCCATGGCAAGAATCCTTGATAAGGCAGAAGTTGATGTGATTCTGGTAGGAGATTCAGCATCAAACGTAATGGCTGGTAACGAAACTACTCTTCCTATTACTATGGAAGAAATGATTTATCATGCGAAATCGGTTGTGCGTGCTGTATCAAGGGCACTTGTTGTAGTTGATTTGCCATTTGGTTCGTACCAGGGAAATTCGAAGGAGGCTTTAACCAGTGCAATTAGAATGATGAAAGAAACAGGCGGCCATGCTGTAAAAATTGAGGGAGGACAGGAAATTTTGGAATCGGTTGAACGAATTTTATCGGCAGGGATTCCGGTTATGGGGCATTTAGGACTTACTCCACAATCAATACATAAATTTGGTACTTATGTTGTGCGTGCCCGAGAAGAGGAGGAGGCCAACAAGTTAGTTGAGGATGCCCATAAATTACAGGAGGCAGGTTGTTTTGGAATTGTGCTCGAGAAAATTCCGGCAAAGCTTGCTGAAAAAGTAGCAAAAAAGCTGACTATTCCAATTATCGGAATCGGAGCAGGTAATGGAGTTGATGGTCAGGTTCTGGTATTGCATGACATGTTAGGAATAACACAAGAGTTTTCTCCACGTTTCTTACGTAGATATCATAACTTATTTGAAGAAATTAAAGGCTCGGTTAAAACTTACATAAATGATGTAAAGACTTTGGACTTCCCGAATGAGAAGGAACAATATTAATGAAGGTAAAAGATAAAAGAATCAAGGAAAATATAAAAGACAAAAATACCTTCCATTAAAAATAAATTAGTATCAAATAGCATAAAGGCAAAAAGCTGATTAAATGGAAATTCTCTACGAAGATAACCACATCATTGCTGTAAATAAGCAAGTTTCTGATATTGTACAAGGCGATAAAACAGGTGATGAACCTTTGTCGGAGAAAGTAAAAGCTTATATCCAGAAAAAATATAACAAACCTGGAGCGGTTTTTTTGGGTGTTACTCACAGATTAGACAGGCCTGTAAGTGGTACTCTATTATTTGCCAGAACAAGCAAAGCACTTACGCGACTAAATAAAATGTTTCTTGAAAAGGAAATAGAAAAAACTTATTGGGCAATTGTAAAAGAGAAACCAAAGAAGGAATCGGATACTTTAACCCATTATATTATTCGTAACCAACAAAAAAATAAATCTTTTGCTTACGATAAAGAAGTTAAAAACTCCAAAAAGGCGAGCTTAACCTATAAATTAATTGCTTCCTCTGATAATTATTATTTACTGGAAGTTGATTTACAAACAGGCAGGCACCACCAGATACGCTGCCAGTTGTCTAAAATTGGTTGTCCGATAAAAGGTGACTTAAAATATGGTTTCTCACGTTCAAACCCTGATGGAGGAATAAGTTTGCATGCAAGAAAGGTTTCATTTATTCATCCGGTTAAAAAAGAACAAGTTCAAATTATAGCTAATACGCCAAAAGATCCACTTTGGGATTATTTTTATAATACCATTTCCTGACTTCTTTCGTTTCCAAGTTAAAATAGTTTAATTTAGCCCCATTAAAAATGATAATATGTTCAAGTTTCTAAATAAACCATATCCTTTTAATGATGATTTAAAATATAATAGCAAACTAATTTTTTTTATTAGTATAGGAGTTTTGGCTTTTTTATATTTGTTTCAACCTCTCGACGTTAGCTTAATGGAAAGAAAGGAGAAGTTTTATGTTGTAATTGGATTAGCTGCAATTACTTTTCTTTCCTTAAGTTTAAATTTATTAATTCTCCCAAGCTTGTTCCCAAATATTTTCATAAAAACAATATGGAACATTAAGAAGGAAATTTTCTGGAATTTATGGATATTAACCACAATTTCTGTTGGATATTATCTTTATTACGAGTTATTAGGAATTTTCCACGTGGATTTCAAAGTAATTTTGGGTTTAATTGTAATAGCTATTATTCCTATTACTGGTCTTATAGTAGTAAATCGGAATAGAATGCTTAGAGCTAATTTAAAATTTACCGAAGGAATAAATAAAAAACTGAAAGATAATAAATCAATTGAAGAGAAGCTGGTTCATTTTGTTTCTGATTACGCAAAAGATAACCTTTCGATAAAGGTAAGTTTAATAATACTAATTCGAGCCGCAAACAACTATATAGAGGTGTTTTGGAGAGAGGGTAAAGACATTAAAAATCAAATGATAAGAACCAGTTTACGAAAGGCTGAAGAGCTACTGAAAGAACATAAATTTATCTTTAAGTGCCATCGATCTTATATGGTAAACATTAATTTTATTGATAAAATTGAAGGTAGTATTCGAGGCTATAATTTATCTTTTGAAAATTTAAATTTTTCCATTCCTGTTTCGAAGAACTTCGCATATAAACTTAAAGAATTAATCTAAATTCACTTCATATTTTTAAAAATTCGCCCCTGTAGAAGTATTTTTTACCCCTAAAAAGTGTTTTTCGTAACTAGTTTATTTTCTCTAATACCTATTCTTTTTTAGAAGCTTTTATTCCGCCTAGATTTGTAATGTTTTATAAAAAGATAAAATATGAATCCGTTACAAATAGGAAACTTAAAAGTTAATTTGCCAATTATACAAGGAGGTATGGGTGTGGCAATATCATTATCAGGACTTGCTTCAGCTGTTGCAAATGCAGGAGGAATTGGGATTATTTCAGCAGTGGCAATTGGAATGACTGAGCCGGATTATATGAGAAATTACAGAGAAGCAAATAAAAGGGCTTTGCGAAGTGAGATAAGAAAAGCCAGAAAATTAACCAGTGGGGCTATAGGTGTTAATTTAATGGTTGCAGTTACAGATTACGAAGATTTATTTACGGTAGCTCTTGAAGAAAAAATTGATGTAATTATTTTAGGAGCAGGCTTGCCTTTAAAATTACCACCATATGTTTTTGAAAAGGGAATAGAAAATATACATACAAAATTTATTGCTAAAGTATCATCAGCAAAAGCTGCAAAAGTGGTTTTTTCCTATTGGGCAAAAAACTTTAATTATGTTCCGGATGCTGTTGTTGTAGAAGGTCCGATGGCTGGTGGACACCTTGGATTTAAAAAAGAAGATTTGGAAGGGGAGGTGGTTCCTTTAGTTGACTTGGTTAAAGAAACAGTTAAGGAAATAAATTATTTCGAGAATGAATTCGATAAGGAAATACCGGTAATAGCCGGAGGCGGAATTTATTCTGGCAAAGATATATACGAGATAATGCAAAAAGGCGCTAAGGGCGTTAAAATGGGAACCAGGTTTGTTCCAACAAATGAGTGCGATGCTTCCGATAAGTTTAAAGAAACTTATATAAATTGTAAAAAGGATGATATTACCATTATAAAAAGCCCGGTTGGGCTTCCGGGAAGAGCGATCAGCAACGGTTTTGTTGACAAAATAAGTTCTGGCAAAACGGAACCATTTAAATGCTTTTGGAAATGCTTAAAATCATGCGATTCTAAGAATGTACCTTATTGTATTGCGCAAGCTCTTTATAATGCTGCAAACGGTGATATGGAGAACGGATTTGCTTTTGCTGGATCCAAAGCTTATCTAACAAAAAGTATCCAGCCTGTCAAGCAAATTATGTTAGAGTTAAAAGTTGAATATTATAAGGCTAAGTTTAGAGAATATATAAAAAATATCCTTGATGAAAGAATTATACCTGAAAGGATACAAATTCCTAAGGTTATACCTTCCATAAAGTTAAAAACTACATAAATTACAATAATTGAGTAATTACAAGATTTTTGAACTCTTTGTCTTAATTGAAAACGTATAGAGTTAGCAAGAGATAGTCAACTGTTAAGAAACTTATAGGTATAGGTTGGCAAACTTATAAGCATAGAATTTTAGAAAATATAGTTGTGTTTTTGGGGAAATTATTTTCGTTAAATAATACCTGTGTTGAGTGTTTAATTATCAGCATATCCTTGATCCCAAGTTCTTTGAGGATTGTGATTTCTTAAATCAATTTGAAAGTCTGCAACAGCCTTAAGGTTCATCAATACCGAAACCCATCCCGCATTTACTTCGGTATAGTCTTTTTCAGGTACATTTTCATTAATTAAAGTTAGGTCTGTTCCACCTTGATCTGATGCTACCAAGTATAATTTAACTAAACTGTTAAAATACTTCAGGTGGAACTCATTATAAGGAACGATCTTTATTATCTCGCCATCATAAGTTTCTCCATTAGGAAATGCAAAATGAATTATATTGTTATCTTGTATTGCTGATTCACTCCAGAACTTAACTATTCCTTCAGGCCTAGTGAGTAAACGAAAAACATGAGCTGGATCAGAATTTAGATGTATTTTCCAGGAGATTGTTTTCATAATATTTAAGAAGTATAATTTAAGTTTTTAAATTCATCTGGTTCATAATTTAATACGCATAGCAACATTTATTTTTTCATAACTTTATATTTATCATTCAAACCCTCACCATTAAGAATCTTCGGTATACATTTTTCAATCCTTGTTATTCGGGTTTTAGATTGTTTAGGTTGAGAAAAATAAATAATATAACCCCGCTTTCGCCCAGGTGTTAATTCCTCAAATGCTGTTTTGAAAAGTATATCTTCATTTAATTTTTTTTGTAATTCATCGGGAATAGGTTCAGGACTCTTTTTAAAGTCTACTTTTAATCCGGCTTTTTCTAACTCAATGGCTTCAAAAACATACCTTTTCAAAACAGCTTCCATTTTAACAATTTCCTGAAGGTTAGTGAATTTAGCATAGCGAGCAGCCTGAGAATTATCGCCAGGTTTAGTTAGTATATTATTTGTGTCGCTTAGTAAGGAACCTTTAAAAAAACTTATTGCGCAAAAATCTTTAAATGCACTTACGATTAAAATGTTTTTATTTTGAAATGTGTAGCATGGTACACCCCACTTCAATTCTTCTGTTAACCCACATTCAAGAACAATTGATCTTAGTTTTTTTAATTCTTCGGTCCAATTATGTACTTTACAGTTTGAAGTTCCTCCTAATGGACAACGCATACAACCTTTGCTTAAATATTGATCAATTTTTGGATTCATCTTTTAACAGTTTTAATATAAACTTCATTACTCTTTACCTCCTTTAATCAGAAGCCAAATCGAAAATGACATTTCCCCAATAATACTAGGAATGGCAACAAGTACTAAAAATATAGAGCTGTAGGTTTCATAATTAGGTAGCACGAAATGAGCAGTAGTATCTATCATGTACATAATGCCAGCGATAATGAGAAAAAAACCAATCAGTTTTGGTTTAACAATTATTTTGCCTAAAAGAATAAGATGAATCCCAAAAAAGAATAGTCCAATAAGCCAAATGATATTGAAAATATTCGCTTGCCTTAAGATTTCTTCATTTGTTGTTGATACCAAAGCTAAAGGAAGAGCAAATATAGCAACTCCCATTATGGCAGCATGCATTAATCTAAAGTAGGTACTTAAATTGGATAAAATGTGACTTTTATATAATTCATAAAGAGCCCATGCAACAACTATATCAAATACAACAGTTATTATAAATGCCAATATTCCAAACCGCACAAGCATATGGTTTTGTTGGATGGTTTCTAGCGGATTATTGAAAATAGATTCAAGTACAAAAAAATTAGCAAATATTGCAGCAAAAAAAATTATAAGGTAACTAATACCTGCAATTAACGATAAAGTTCTAGACTTCATAGGTTTGGATTCTTAGTTTGTTTAATCTTTTTCAGTTTTTAGAGTAAAACAGTCCTCACTAGATTATGTTCAATAATTTTTGGTCGAACAAAAGGCATTGATTTAAAGCTGCTTTAAAATAATCTAATGATTTAACGGTATAATGATTTCCAGGTATGAATTCAATGCAGCCAGTTAATCATGCTGGCAATTTTACAAACTAAAGGAGTAAAAAAGTGAATAAAACTCCGTTATTACAAGTTGTGCGCCTAAATCATTCTTGTCAATGTAGTTAGTAAAATATTTATAAAATTCTAGTATAAATTTACTCACCTCACTTATAAAAAAATGTTTTGAAAGGGCAACTGGTCCGGATAGCTTTTGGCAGCTATAGATAAAGAAAGGATTACAAACTTTTTTTAAACTTTTGGGTTTGACAATGTGTTTGTATTAAGTTAGCGTATAAAAGAAACATTAAGTAATTTTGTTAAAAAGCAAAAGATTTGCAACACTTTAAGACCATATCAGAGTATTGTAAAGCAATTGGTATTTCACCACCTAAGCACTCTAACTTTGATATTAGAAGTTTTGAAGAAAATATGGGGCAGGTTACTGAAAAAATGCCACCTTTCAGGCATGAATTTTATTCAATCGCAATAAAAAAAGATGGAGGTGGAAAAGCAATAAGCGGACACTACACTGATTTTCCTGATGGTGTTACAATCTTTTTTAATTCTCCATTTCAGATACTTTCATGGGATATTGTTCCCGACTGGTCAGGGTATTATATAATGATCTCGCAAGATTTTTTAGCATCCTCTCATCTTTTTGATAGGCTGCTTGATGACTATCCATTCCTTAAAATTGATGAGTCTATTCCTTTTGAAATTAGTAAAAATGATTTACCCGGAATACTAAATATTTTTGCCCTCATAAAAAATGAATATTTAAGTGATCATGACGATAAATTTAATTTTATACAGTTGTACATTTTATTATTACTAAATCAGGTAAAAAGATTATTCTCTAAACAGGTTGATTCAAGACAGGCTGTTGACCAAATTAGAAAAGCTGATTTAAAGTTATTATCACGTTTTCAAAAGCTAATAAAAACAAGTTTTTATCCGGATGTAATTTTGGAAACTTTTGCTAATCCACATTCTCCATCTTATTATGCCCGGGTTTTAAGCATTCATCCAAACCACTTAAATGCAGTTGTAAAAAGCATAACAGGTAAAACAGCTCTTAAGCATATCCATAATCATATTTTAAAATTGGCAAAAGCCGAGCTCGTACAAACTGATTTAAGTGTAAAAGAAATTGCCTATAATTTACATTTTGAATCTCCTAATAACTTTAGTTCGTTTTTTAAGAAAAACACTGGGCATACTCCACTAACTTACAGAAAAAACCAATAAGCTTTGAAATTTATACTTATTGCTTTGTTTTCATAAATCTATTCTGGTTTACTGTACCGATATTTGTTTCATAATCAAAATGAATGATGATATGAAATCGATAACAATTTTATTACTAAGTATGCTTTCATTTTCAGTAAATGCGCATGATATGGAAAAAACTAAAGTAAATGAAACAGTATCTGAACTTTTTGTTGCTACTGACAATAAAAACTGGAGCAAAGTAGAAAATATATTTGCGGAAATCGTTGAGCTTGATTACTCAAGTATGAATGGAAATCCGGCAGTAAAACTTACACCTGAACAAATAACCGATAACTGGAAAGGTATTTTACCCGGATTTACACATACTCATCATCAGCTTGGGAACTTTTTAACAAATGTAAATGAAAACCAAGCAGTTGTGTTTTTCTATGGAACAGCAACGCACTATTTACCAGATGATAAAGGAAATGTATGGACCGTTGTTGGTTCCTACAACTTAGAATTAGAGAAAATAAAAGGTAGATGGAGGATTGTAAAAATGAAATTCAATTTCAAATACCAGGATGGAAATACTGATTTACCGCAAAAAGCTATTAACAAACTAAAAAAATAGGATTATGAAAACAATTGTATATGCGTTGACACTTCTGATAGGGTTATCATCTTGCCAATTAGAGAATAGAAAAGAATTAGAAAAATTAAAAGAAGAAATTAAAATGAAGAAAGAAATAGCACATAGAAATAAAGCTAATTCAATAGCATTTTTAAAAGCTTTAGAAAATAAAAATGTTGGAGCGGTATTGGATTTGTTTGCAAAAAATGGAGAACATATTAATCCTTATGCTTCAGGGTTATTTCCAGATGGTGCGAAAGGTCACAGTGAAATTAGAACCTATTGGGAACCCGTATTTCCAAATTTTGAGAGAATGGAATTTCCTATTGATGAAATTTATGCTATGGAAGATGTAAGTAAGGTATACATTAAGTTTAAAGGAAAAATAGAACTTAAAAACAATGCCGGATGGTACGAAAATGATTACTACGCTATTTTCAAGTTTAATGAAGAAGGTAAGATTACAGAGTACGTTGAAATTTTTAATCCTATTGTTGCTGCAAGAGGATTTGGATTAATTGATAAAATAAAATAGATATGAAATTAAAAATTTTAAGCAGATGAAAAAAATAGTAATATTATTAATAAGTGCGATGATGTTGGGAGTAACAGTATTTGCGCAAAAAGTAAAACCAGAAGTATTAAAACAAAAAGGTAAAGAAATGGAAAAGGTTAATTTCAAAAGTGAAGGACTAAATTTGGTTGGAAACTTATATTATCCTGAAAATTATTCAAAAGGAAATTCGTATCCAACGATTATTGTTGTAGGAAGCTGGACAACTGTAAAAGAACAAATGGCAGGGTTATATGCTGAAAAATTAGCAAAGGAAGGGTTCATAACTTTAGCATTTGATTTCAGAAATTATGGTGAAAGTGAAGGGGAACCTCGTTTTTGGGAAAATCCAACAATGAAAGTACAAGATATCAAAAATGCGGTTACCTACTTACAAGCTTTACCGGAAGTAGATAATGAAAAAATAGGGACATTTGCAGTCTGCGCCGGGGCAATGTATACGCTTATGGCAGCAACAAATGATTCAAGAATCAAGGCGGTTGTTACAGCGGCTTCTTGGCTTCAAGATTCCGAAGCAGTAAAATTATTTTATGGGGGAGAAGAAGGTGTAAATGAAAAAATTGATGCAGCTCGTAATGCAAAGAAAAACTTTGCCAAAAATGGAGTTGTTGAATATATTGAAACTATTTCAACTACAAACACCAACGCCGCAATGTATGGACCATACGATTATTATTTAAATCCTGAACGAGGAGCTATTCAAGAATGGAGTAACGATAAATTTGCAGTTATGAGCTGGGAAGATTGGTTAACACTTAACCCTATGCCATACGCAACAAACCTAAGAGCTGCAACGTTAATGATTCATTCAGATGGTTGTGTGTTACCACAATATACCAAAAACTTTTTTGAGAAAATTGCAACAGAAAATAAAAAGCTTGAATGGTTAGAAACCGAACTTGATTCTCCAATGCAACAGTTTAATTTCTATGACCAGGATTACGAAGTTAATTTAGCAGTTAATAAAGCTACGGAATGGTTTAAAAACATGATGTAGTAAAATGTTTAAAAGAGATGGGGGTGTCCAAAAAATACAATAGTTAAATTTTGTTCGTACTTTTTACTTTGAGTAACTTTGTGTCTTCTTTGTGATTCTCTGTTTAACAGCCTTTTATAATTATACCACAAAGTTTCACAAAGCAGGCACAAAGAACACTAAGACTTTTTGGACACCCCCATTTTCCTTTTTAAAATCAATACAAAGCAAATGGGTTTTAGAATAGGATATACTGCTTTCATCCTATTCAACAGGTGGGAAAACAAATTTGTTTCTGTCAAAACGATGAACCAATCTCAGAAAATACGTTTGTACAAAGATTAAATTTACCTTTATTCTCCCGGATCACCCATAATGCTTGCATCGTGCCGCTTTTATTCGTTCCGTAAATCTTCCCGTACTTTCTTTGGAAGCCCTGAAACTACCAAATCATAAGAGTTTTTAATCCACTTTTTGATTTGTGCATCCGTGATTTTTCCGTTTGTCAAAATGCTATTCCAATACTTTTTGTTCATATAATAACCTGCAATAACTTCCCGGTGCTTTTCTCGAAGCGTAATGGCCTCTTTGGGGTTGCATTTTACGTTTATCAATTCAAATGTTTCGATAAGGGTTGAAGAAAACATTTTACCTTTAACTGAAAACACTAGGGTTGTCTTATCGAACGGCATTTTTTCCTCTGCTCCCTTTAATGACAGACAATAATTACGATAGGTTTCAATGTTCATAATCAGTCTTCTTTTTCTGCAAATCCCAAAATATAACCGTTGTTGTCAGTGATGTAAAATTCCCGCATACCATACCAAGCCGTTTTTAGTTCGGTCGGTTTCATGTTTTTACTCTTGATTTGCTCATAAAAATCAGCTATTTCATCAATTTCCATATAGAACGAAACGCTTGCGCCTATTGAGAAACCTTTTGCAAGACTTATGTCTTGTTTGAAACTGTCGGTTCGTTGAAACATCATTTCCACTTTACCTTTGCTTACCAGAGCGTATACATATTCTTTTCCGTCTGTCAAGGTCTGTTCAATTTCGTCTTGGGTTTCAGGAACTGCCATTGCAAGTGAAAAACCTAAAACGGATTGATAAAATTCTACGGTTTCCCGAATATTCTTTACCTCCAAATTTGGTGTCAGTTTGTTTGCTTTCATTGTGTTCAAATTTTAAATTAATAAACACAAAATTAGACTTTACGAAGTGTTGATAATTGTAAAAATCGGTCGTTTTTGTTACGGTATAATTCTTTTGGTGTAGTACCTGTGTACTGCTTTATGCTTTTAATGAAATGAGCCTGGTCGTAATAATCCTTTTCGGGAAACAATTGTCCGTTTGCTATTTGAGGGAAAGAAGAATTACATTTCAGGATGTTGCAAAATTTTTTGAGAGAAAATCCAAAATTGTTGTTAAAATATCTGTTGAGTTGCCTACTGCTCCAAAAAGTCCTTTCGGAAAGTTCCTTGACAGTTATCTCGCCCTTTTGTTCATAAATGATTTTGAAAAGTTCAAATTTTCGGTTGTCAATACTTTTTAGGTTTTTTAAACTGTACATTATTTTCCGGGATAGAGAAGATGTAAATTTTTCAAAGTTTTGGAAAGGAAGATTTTCAGCACCCAAGAATGTTAACGGAAGTTCTGTTCTGGTGTTTTTTAACTCTTTGATGGACTGTTTAAATATATATTCAGATGCGATTAGCTTAAAACGTACTCCAATCATTTTGGTGTTTTGGGGAATTGATATTTTGATTTGTTTTGTCCAGACTCCCGTTAATGATATTCCCGAAATCAGCCCGTTTCGGAATTCAAAAATCAGATCGAAAAATCCATCCGGAAGAATTTCATAAGTGCATTTCTTTTTGGTGTTCTCAAACTCCCAAAAACTTTTTATGAAATTGGAAATAAATCCTTTGGTATGTTTTTCCTGATAGTTCAAGGTAGTCTTTTAAATGGTACGTAACGCTTAACCTGATGTTCAAGTCCCAACAGTTATCGGGCAAGACAGGGTCGTTCGTTGACCTGTCTGTTGGCATGCAGGCAGTGGAACAAATGTAATAAAAACCCAACTGGCTAGCAAGGCAGGTTGTCAAACCATTATAAATACCTGCATACTTTATAAGTCAATATGTTATAAATTGTTTTTAGTTTATTTTTTTCTCAAACGTTTGAGAAAATGAAGATTGACCGAAAACACAATTATCAATGAAATTACACTCATTATAAATAAAAGCTTTAAATATCTATCAGTCTTGAAAGTAAATGATTCAAGATTTACTATTGATATAACTTCTATTTCATTTTCAGGGTCGGAAGAATAGCAAAACAAATACTTCGAATTTTCATTTTCAATAATTTCATGTCCGATCCAGCCTAATTTTTCTTCAAGAACAACATTTACTTTATCCATTATAAAACCAAACTGACCACGATTAATAACAGTTTTTAGAGTGTCAAGTTTTTTAAAACCTTTAATAAAATACATTTCGCTTTGATAATATCCCAAGTCAAGAATATCTATTGACTTATTGCATTGATTAAATACTTCAACTGTATGATTTGTCTTGTCACTAACAAAATTAATTGCTGTTTCAATACTTTCTCTTGTTGATGCTTTAACAAAATAATAAGCCGGAATTGAGAAAAAGAATAAATTAATCAAAGTTAATGTCAAAGTAGTTAAAACTGGTTTTTTCATAGTTAAAATCAAACATCATGTATAATGGACTGCAAGTATTAAGTCAGAGGAATTCGCCATGTTTTAGCGCCGCCCGACACTGAAATATAAAATTAGTAAATAAATGTCAGACTTTAAAATTACCTGTTTGCATCTGTTGTTACGATTTATGCACTTAAGGTACTTACATTTCAGGTTAGTAATACAAAGATAAAGTATTATAATAAATATCTATAAAAGGCAAATAAAATAGAAGGTGTTTACTATAAATAATCATTTCTATATTGGCAATATAATTGTAAATTGCCGAATATTGATTTTAGAATTTTTTGTATAACTTTTTATACTTGTTCGTTGAATATAGATACCTCTGTTAAATATTTAAATTTTGCTTATGAAAAATTGGAAGAATTATATTAGAATATCAGCAATAGCACTAATTCTAATGAATGCAATCGTTATGCAGGCTCAAAGTGATTACTTAAGCGATAACGAGTTAGAGCAGCAAATTGATAGTATTTTTAGTGAATATGATGATATTAATAAACCGGGAATTGCTATTGCCGTTGTAAAAAATGATAAAATCGCCTTTAAAAAAGGATATGGTAGTGCGAACCTTGAGTATGATATTCCGGTTACTACTAATACGATATTTCATATAGCCTCAGTGTCAAAGCAATTCACAGTTTTTTCAATTTTACTGCTAGAAAATCAAGGGAAGTTGACGCTTGATGATGATATAAGAAAATATATACCTGAATTACCGAATTTTGGGAAAGTAATCACCCTAAAACATTTAGCGACTCATACAAGTGGTTTAAGAGATCAATGGAATTTATTAACAATGGCTGGTTGGAGAATGGATGATGTAATTACAACGGAGCAAGTGTTTAAATTGATTCTTAATCAAAAAGAATTAAATTTTGAACCTGGAGAGAAATATTACTATAGTAATACGGGCTTTACTCTATTAGCAGAAGTAGTAGAAAGGATTTCTGGACAATCATTTACTTCATTTACTGAGGATAATATATTTAAACCTTTAAAAATGAATAGCACTTTTTTTTATGATGATCATGAAAAAATCGTTAAGAACAGAGCTTATTCATATTATAAAGATAGTACGGGTTACAAAAAAAGAGTACTAAGTTACGCAACTGTAGGACCAACAAGTCTATTTACCACAATTGAAGATATAAGCCTATGGATTATGAATTTTTCAAATCCAATAATAGGAAATGTTGATATTATTAATCAAATGAACACTTTAGCCATATTAAATAATGGAAAGACTTTCGGTGGAGCTTATGGACAATTTGTTGGTAAATATAAAGGTTTGAATAGAATTAGTCATGGGGGAGCTGATGCTGGTTATCGAACATATCTAGGGCGTTTTCCCGATCAAGATTATTCTATTGTACTATTTAGTAATTATGCACATACAAATTCCGGAAGATTGGCTATGAAAGTAACTGATTTATTCTTAAAAGAACATTTTGAGTCTGATGATGCAACAGACAGAAATTCAGTAGCTGAATTTAAACATGTAAAACCTCCAGAGGCTAAGGATTTTATTGGGAGCTACTGGAATGAGGAAAGTATGTATTCGAGGAAAATTTATATCAAGAAAGACACCTTAATGTATTCGAGAGGTAAAGGAAATGAAAGTATCCTTACGCCAATAGGTGATTATTCTTATCAAATGTTAAATGTTGATGTCAATTTAATAGTAAAATTTAAAGCAACAGATTCAACCAAGTTAATGATTGTAACGATAGACGATGGCGATCCCATCTTATATGAATATTACAATCCTGCTAATTATTTGGAAGATGATCTGGAAGAGTTTACCGGTACTTTCCGGAGTGATGAGCTAAGTACTTCATATGACATTGTTATAGAAAATGGAAAACTTGTACTAAAGCATAGCAGAAAAAGTGTCATTTCATTAGATCCGTTAAAAAAAGATATCTTTAAAACTAATAAATGGTTCTTTGGTATTGTCAAATTTGAACGCAATTCAAAAAATGAAATTACTGGAATGCGCTCTTCAAGTGGTCGCGTTCAAAATTTATATTTTGAAAAAGTTGCTCAAAATAATTAAAACTGAAAGAAACTTACTAAATTTAAACTACTTAAAGATTTATCTACTAATAGGCAATGCCTATGCCTTTACATAGCAATAATTGTTAGAAGCAGGCATTTACAATTTTTTCTTCAGATAAACCATATCAATAAGTTGTATTCCGTCTTCAAACATTGGGTGGTCATAATTATCGGTAAAAAAATTCTTTATAAAATGAGATTTTTTAAATCCGCAACTTTCATAAAATGACAATATTGTCGGAGTTTCACCTGTTCCGACAAGCATTGTTTTATAGTTGTTTTTGTAATAATCTGAAACAAAATTTATTAGAGCTTTAGCATATCCTTTACCTTGGTATTTTTTATATGTTGCTATATTTTTCAATTCGCAGGTTTCTTTGTCTATTGCTACAACAACACAAACAGTCTTCAAATCATCATCGTATAGCGCAAACATATCGCCACTTTCCAAATATCTGTCAATCATATCCTCTTGTTCGTCTGCTAATAGCAATAAATCAAGGTATTGCTTCTTGTTATTGGTAATTTTTTCTATTTTCACCATATCTTGTTTTATTTCCTAATTTGTCAAGTTTTATTTTCCTTCATATCATCCCGCTTTACCCTCTCCCAATGTTTTATAAGCTGCTATGAGAAAAGTATAGGCCTATGCGTGTTAGCGGCTGGTATTCATATTTTTGGTCAAAATTATACAGTCTTGGCAAAAAGAATCATATAATTATTCCCAAATTTCTTAGCACATTTTGGACAATAAGCATAATGGATGTAATAATCCTTTACTTTTTTACCCTGTTCTTTTAGTTTTTTATCCATTGCCTTGATGTGTTTGGGAACGGAATTGTACGGACCATCAAATACTCCAGCCTCAAAGGTACCTGTCAGTGTCGTGTTTTCTGCTCCTTCAATAGGTTTAGTTACAGAATAAAATATTTCTGATTTAAATACTGAAGGGTCATGAAACATCACGAGAGCATCTGATATATCAGGAATATTAGCCTCAGCTTTTTCCGCTAAATTACATAGTATATTCATTCTTTTTCCAATCATTGATGGAAGCGGAATATGAAAAAATGTAGGAACAGATGCTTTGATAAAAGGCTTTTCATTCCAATCAAATGTTTTGTTATCCCATTTATTTACTTCAAATTTTGGACAACAGATGTCTTGTTTTTCAGTCATAAAAAATGTAGTTAATTAATAATACTTTTAATATGCAATAGTTTGATTTTCTTTTTGATATAATCCTTATCTAATAATTCTAATCTATTTTATTATTTCTTTTGGGAAGCCAATAGGGTCTTGTTCTATATAACTCTTGATCGTACTTTCGTTAAACAATCTACATTTTTCACAAATTATATAACCAAAAAAATCGCACCCTTCATTATCACAGTTAAAGCAGTTTTTGTCGGTTTTGCTCATAATAATATTAATTTAAGACCGTGTCATACTTGCCGCTAATTTGTTTTATCAGAACATTTTATACTGATAACTTCCCAGATAAGAAGTATAAAAGGACAAATAATGTCATTAATTATTTATATGAAATTATAAATAAAATCAAACATGAACAATTCCTTATTTGCATTGTTTTTTTTATAATTAACATAATTATTAACATTTTTTTGTTTAAGTGTAAATTATATGCGTATCTTCGCATTAAATTATTTTAATACCAAATTATGAATAAAGGAAAAGTAAAATTTTTTAATGAATCTAAAGGTTACGGATTTATTAAAGACATCGAATCAGAAAAAGAATATTTTGTTCATGTTTCTGGTCTAATCGACGAAATTAATGAAAACGACGAAGTTACTTTCGAATTACAAGAAGGTAAAAAAGGTTTGAATGCAGTAAATGTGAAATTAGCTTAGACTAAAGATATTTAATGCTCATTAATGAAGTAAAGCCCTGTACAAAGCAACAGGGCTTTTTTTATATTCTTTTTTTTAAACTTTATTCGTGTAAAAGCATCAAATTGTTAACTTTATGCCTTTAAAAGTTAGTAACCTTAAATATTTATAAAATGAAAAAACTATTATTAATTCTTATTGCTTTTGCTATGATAGCAGTATCATGTAATATGGAAGTAAAAGAAACCAATCCATTATTGGCAGAATGGGATACTCCATTTAAAGTTCCTCCGTTCGAAGAAGTAGAAATTGAGCATTTTGCTCCTGCTTTTGAAGAAGCTATGAAACAGCATAAAGCTGAAATGGAAGCGATTTTATCAAATCCTGAAGAACCAACTTACGAAAACACCATCGAAGCATCTTACTATTCAGGTAAGTTATTAGGTAATGTAAGTACTGTATTCTGGACATTTAACTCTGTTAATATCACTGATGAAATCCAGGCGCTGGCTCAGGAACTTCTACCTAAATTATCAGCTCATAGCGACGAAATCAGACTTGATCCCAGATACTTTGAAAAAGTAAAAGTTGTTTACGAAAACAGAGATCAGTATGAATTAACAGAAGAGCAGTTATTTTTATTAGAAAACGATTACAAAAGTTTTATCCGCAGCGGTGCTGCATTACCAGAAGATAAAAAAGAAGAACTTAAGAAAATTAACCAGGAACTATCAAGTTTAACTTTGAAGTTTAGCCAAAATGTTCTTGGTGAGGTTAATAAATTTAAATTGGTTGTTACCGACGAAGCCGACCTTGCCGGATTACCGGAAACTTCAATTCAGGCTGCAAAAGAAGCTGCTAAAAAGGATAGTATTGAAGGCTGGGTATTTACCATCAATAAACCAAGTATGATTCCTTTCATACAGTATGCAGATAACAGAGAATTAAGAAAAGAAATCTATGATGCATATATAAATCAGGGAAATAATAATGATGAGTATGATAACAAAGAGATCTTGAAAAAAATTATCAACTTAAGAGTTCAGAGATCTCAACTTTTAGGATATGAAAATCATGCCTCATTGAGAACTGAAAACAGAATGGCCCAAAATCCTGAAAGAGTATTTAACTTGTTAAATCAATTATGGGATGGAATTCTTCCGAAGGTTAAAGAAGAAAGAGCTGCTTTACAAGCTATGATTGATAAAGAAGGTGGTAATTTCAAGTTAGAACCTCACGACTGGTTTTATTACACTGAAAAACTTCGTAAAGAAAAATATGATTTAGATGAAAGCGAAGTCCGTCCTTATTTTGAGTTAGAAAATGTACGTCAGGGTATTTTTGATGTTGCGGAAAAATTATTTGGAATTACATTTACTCAATTAGAAGGAATTCCGGTTCCACATCCGGAAACTACAGTTTATGAGGTAAAAGAAGCTGACGGATCTCATTTAGCGGTATTTTTTATGGATATGCATCCAAGAGCCAGTAAAAGAGGTGGCGCATGGTGCAGTGGATTCAGGGATCGTTACATTAAAGATGGTAAAGAAATTACTCCTTTAGTAACTAATGTATGTAATTTTACTCGTCCGACTGGCGATACTCCTGCTCTATTAAGTGCTGATGAAGTTAGTACCATGTTCCACGAGTTTGGACATGCTTTAGATGGAATGTTTGCCGAATCATCTTATCCTAACGGATACATAGCATGGGATTTTGTTGAGTTACCATCACAAATTATGGAGCATTGGGCATTCGAACCTGAAGTTCTTAAAATGTATGCTATGCATTACGAAACTGGTGAAGTAATTCCTGATGAGTTAATTAAAAAATTAGAGGCGAGTGCAAACTTTAACCAGGGTTTTGCTTTAACTGAAGTTTTAGCTGCTTCGCTATTGGATATGAAATTCCATATGAAGACGGAAGTTGATCCTAATTTGGAAGTAATGGATTTTGAAAAAGAATATATGGCTGAAATAGGATTAATTCCTGAAATTTATTCAAGATATCGTTCAACTTATTTCCGCCATATTATGGGTGGATATGATGCTGGCTACTATTCTTATACATGGGCAAGTGTACTTGATAATGATGCATTTGAAGCTTTCAAAGAAACTGATATTTTCGATCAGGCTACTGCAAAAGCATTTAGAGATAATGTTCTTGCAATGAATGGTATTAAAGATGCAATGGAAATGTACGTTGGATTCCGTGGTCGTGAACCAAAAACAGAAGCTCTTCTAAAGAGTTTAGGAATTGAGAATTAATAATTCTTTGATATATAGATTGAAAACCGCTCTGGCAAGAGCGGTTTTTTTCATGTGCTAAAAAACGCATTTCACGAACCGTTTTTTTCAGTTTAGGTTATTTTAGTAAAAGAAGAAACTATTACTCTTTATATTTGACAAAGAATAATCCATATATAAAGTTAGCAGGGAACGAATATAGTTTTTATCATAGTAGTGAGTTTTTAGTGAAGCCTTCCATACCGGGAGGCTTTTTTGTTTAGGAAAAAACATTTTCATTTCATGCACATATTATATCACTTCACGAACATATTTAAAAATAAGCACTTCGAGCTTAATACATTTGTTTCAAAACAATTTAAAATCTTATCAAATGAAAAAGAATAGAATTTTGTACAGTATAGTTATGTTCAGTTTGGTTTTTGCATTTGGTTGTAAAGATGTAATTACTGATCAGGTTGAAGTTGCAAAACTTGTTAAAGTGGAGCAAGTATCTAATTATCAAAACGCCGATTATTTAACATTTAATGGCAAAGTTAAAGAAAAGAGTTTGACTATGTTGTCGTTCCGGGTAGGTGGACCATTGGTTAAAACAAATGTAAACGCAGGTGACTATGTAAATGCAGGTGAAATTATTGCCCAAATCGATAAACGTGATTACAAGGTTCAATTGGATAACGCCGAAGCTCAATTTGAACAATTAAAGGGTGAATATGAAAGATATAAAGAACTCTTTGAAAAAGAAAAAATACCTGCTAATACTTATGAAAAAGTTGAATCAGGTTATAAAATGGCTAAGGCCGGATATAAAAATGCACTGAATCAGTTAAACGACACTGAATTAAAGGCACCTATTTCAGGATATATTCACGAAAAAATGGTTGAGAATTTTAATACAGTTGGACCAGGCCAGCCAATTGTTTCTATAATTGATATGTCTCAACTGGAGATTATCATTCATGTTCCTGAAACGCAAGTTTTAGATATCAAACAACATCAAAAAAGTTACTTGTCAGTAAAGAATGCAAATGTTTATGATATTCCTGTTAAATTAAAAAGTGTAAACGAAAAAACCGGGAGCGATGGACTTTACGAAGTAAGGTTTGTTTTGGAAAACAAAGATAATTATAACATTTATCCGGGGATGACAGCCGAAGTAAAAGTAACTTCTGATGATGAAACTGATGTAATAAAAATATCTTCAAATGCTGTATTTATGAAAGATAATGCAACATATGTTTGGGTTTATAATTCCGGTAAACAGCAAATTCAGAAGAGAAAAGTTACCATTGCCAGTATAAAACCTGAAGGTCGCTTAAAAGTAATTAAAGGTTTACAAAAAGGTGATTTTGTTGTTACAGCGGGAGTTCACTCATTAATTGATGGCCAAAAAGTTAAACCAATCAGTCATGCATCATCAACAAATATAGGAGGTTTATTATAATGTTGGGAAGATTGTTGAATCAAAAAGCATTATTGAACACTTTACTTGTAGGTGTATTAATTGGAGGAATATTTGCTTATTTTAATATTGGGAAACTGGAAGATGCAGAAATTCCGATCAAGTCTGCGGTAATTGTTACATTGTATCCTGGTGCTAATGCACACGAAGTTGAGCTGGAGGTAACAGAGGTGTTAGAAAAAGCCGTTCAAAAGCTTGAAAATATTGATAATATTACTTCACGTTCTTTACCAGGATATTCGGAGATTACGGTAAATATTGAAACAAGTGTTACAACATCTGAAATGCCTCAGTTATGGGATCATTTAAGGAGAAAAGTAGCAGCAGCAAAGTTAAGTTTACCGCAAGGAGTTAATGGTCCAATAGTAAACGATGATTTTGGCGATGTTTATGGAATTTTTGTTGCGGTTACAGGCGAAGGTTATGATTATGATGAGTTCTATGATTATGTTGATTTGTTAAGAAGAGAGTTTCTGGAAGTTGAAGGAATTAAGAGAATTGAATTGTTTGGTATACAAACCGAAGCAGTTGATATTGAATTTTCATCTGAAAAATTAGCAAGCTTAAGTATAAATCCTATGATGATTGTTCAGGCAATGAATGATCAGGGAAGTGTTGTTGACCCGGGAAGTATTACCTCTGGTTCGGAAAGAATAAGGTTAAGCGTAGGAAATAAGTTTTCTACTATTGAAGAAATTAAAGATGTTTTAGTTCAGGTACCTGGCGGAGGAAGTTTCAGGTTAGGGGATATTGCTGAAGTTAATCGTTCATTCTATGAGCCAAAAAGGGAAGCTTTAACTTTTAATGGTGAAAGAGCGATTAGCATGGCAATGTCAACAGAAAGTGGAGTGAATGTTATAAGGGTTGGAGGATTAATTGATGAGAAAGTTAAAGAGCTTGATACTAAAGTACCTGTAGGTATTGAAATGCACAATGTATATTCACAACCTGAAAGAGTTCAAAAATCAATTAATGGTTTTATCTCAAACCTTATCCAATCAGTTGTTATTGTTATAGTGATCCTGCTAATTGCAATGGGTGTAAGATCAGGCTTTTTAATTGCCAGTGGATTGGTCTTTACTATTTTGGGAACTTTCATTGTAATGTTGGTCATTGGTCTTGATCTGCAAAGAGTATCTTTGTCTGCTATTATTGTTGCCATGGGGATGTTGGTTGATAACTCCATTGTAGTTGCCGATGGTATTTTAATAGACCTTAAAAGAGGAGTAGACCGAAAAAAAGCCTTTACGGCGTCTGCAAAGAAAACAGCGGTGCCTTTACTAGGTGCCACCATAATCGCAATTCTTGCT
This sequence comes from Bacteroidales bacterium, assembly GCA_028282585.1. Lineage (GTDB taxonomy): Bacteria > Bacteroidota > Bacteroidia > Bacteroidales > UBA12077 > UBA12077. Next base: position 58,791 of record JANQHR010000172.1, read on the forward strand.
TTCTTTCCTTTATATATGTCGCCCGATGCATCTGGTGAATACATGAGCTCATTATTTACCGTATTAGCAATATCATTATTCTTAAGTTGGATTTTTGCAATGGTTCAAACTCCGTTTATGGCTTCCAGATTTTATAGAAAAGAAGCAAATGGAACAAAAGCAGAAAAGAAAGATCCTTTTAATAATAAATTTTACCGAAAATTTAAAAACCTGATACATTATTCATTATCGCATAAGTTCGTTTTTTCAATTGTAAGTATAATTATTCTGGTTATTTCTCTTTACAGCTTCAAGTTTGTAAAATTCGAATTTATGCCATTACTCGATTATAATCAGTTTATAATTGAGTACAAACTACCAAAAGGGTCTGACTTAAGTGCTGTTGAAAAGGATATTACTGATATTAGCAAAGAGATACTAAATTGGGATGAAGTTGATCAGGTTGCCGCTGCTGCAGGCAGAACTCCTGCGCGTTATACTTTAATTCGTCCAATGGCAACATCGGATAATTCATATGGTGAACTTATCGTAGATACTAAAGATTACGAAACAACTATTGTAGCTGGTGAGAAAATCCTCAGATATATTGAAGAAAACTATCCTCAGGCAGAAGCACGAAAAAGAATTTATGGCCCGATATTTACCGATTATGAAATTGAAATACAGTTCATGGGCCCGGATCCTGCCGTACTCAGAAAATTAGCAGATCAGGCAAAAACGATTATGTACAATGAACCAACAGCAACTTCAGTAACCGATAATTGGAAAAACCAGGTCAAAGTTCTAAATCCTGAATATTCTGTTGAACAGGCGCGAAGAGTCGGAATTTCCAGAAGCGATGTGGCTAATGCATTAGCCATTGGTACGGAAGGCTTAACCGTTGGTGTAATGATGGAAGGCAATTCTACTTTACCAATTAAATTAAGATTAGATGAACCATTGGGTAATAATGTAGAAAAATTAACCAGTATTCCGGTATGGGGTGCATATAGCCAAGCGAGCGTACCACTTGGGCAAGTAATTGAAGATGTTGAATTGGAATGGGAAAACAGCGAAATTTATCGGTATAATGGGCAAAGAGCTATAAAAGCGCAGTGTGAGCCAATCCAAGGTTATTTAACAATGGAAGTAGAGGAAAAACTTAGGCCCGTAATTAATGAAATTGAATTACCGGATGGTTATACTATGGAATGGAAAGGTAGTCGAGAATCAAGCGCTGAATCTCAAGCTAACTTATTTAAATTTTTACCATTGGCGTTGGGATTAATGCTGGTTATTGTTATCGCATTATTTAATAATTTAAAACAATCATTGGTAATTTTCATGATTTTCCCTTTCGCATTTATCGGTATTGTGGTAGGTTTTGTCTCAACTGGTGCTACTTTAAACTTCATAGGAATTATTGGAGCACTCGGTTTAATCGGCATGATGATTAAAAACTCAATAGTTTTACTTGATGAGATTAATATTAATTTGAAACTGGGGAAAACACAACTCAAGTCAATTACAATGGCTGCTATATCAAGATTAAAACCTGTTGTAATGGCATCAGCAACAACAATTTTAGGTATGGTTCCATTACTTTTTGATGTAATGTTTCAATCGATGGCAATTACAATCATATTTGGATTGTTATTCGGAACAATTATAACATTATTAGTTGTGCCGGTATTGTATGCAACTATTATCAAAGTTGATATATCTCCGATTTTAAAAACTAAAGAATTAAAAAGAAAATAAGGGAAAGATAATTGTTCAGGCTGGTTTTTCCGGTCTGAACTTAAAGTATAGAATCATGAAGAAATTACTTACAATCATTTATATATTCGTTTTTAGCATTCAACTTTCGGCACAACAGGTTATGACATTGGAGGATTGCAGGAAACAGGCTGTTGAATATAATAAAGAGCTTAAAAGGGCTGAATATCAAAAACAAGAAGCTGTTGTGAATCAAAAAATCGCACGTACTGCATATTTGCCAAGTTTAAGCGCCAGTGCAAACGGAATGTTTCTGCCAGATGTTAATGATTTTTCTGTTCCAGGTGGATTTTTACCTACCGCAACAAGCGAAGAGGCTGCTTTAAACGGCGATTATTCCGGAATTAGTGATGTTTGGAATCCTGGTTTAAACATGGAGATTGACAATCTTTCTATATTATATGGATCAGTTACTTTAGCACAACCGGTATATACAGGTGGAAAAATCAGATATGCAAATAAGCAAGCTGATGCCGGAGTAGAAATATATAAACACAATTATGATCTGAAATACTCTGAAATTATTGAACAAACGGATAGAATATATTGGAACATGGCATCTATATCTGCAAGTGTTAAACTAGCTGAAAAGTATATAGAAATGCTTATTGAACTTGAAGATCAAATGACAGAAATGTATAATCTTGGTTTAATGCCGGCAAGCGAAAAATTAAAGGTAACAGTCCAAAAAAACGAGGCTGAGTTAAATCTTATGAAAGCGAAAAATGCACTTCGTATATCTAGAATGTTCTTAAATCAGCTTTTGGGTCAGGATTTAAATACAGATATTCAGATAGCTGATTCATTAAGTTATGATATGCAGTTAATGGATATGACCAATGGTGTTGATATGGCATTATCAAATCGTGATGAACTGGCAATTTTAGAAAAGCAATTAGAGATTACAAAATTGGATAGGAAAATTACACTAGCTGATTTTTTGCCTCAGGTTGGAGTTAGCGCAGGTTATACTTCTTATTACGTAAGTGATTTAGTTGAAGATCCAACATTTTCGCCATCAATTGCAGGTCAAATTACCATTCCTTTATTTCATTGGGGTGAAGGAAAACATAAGCAGGATGCCGCTAAATTGAAAATTATGCAGGTCCAAACGGATTTGGATAACACAAATGAATTGATAAGTCTGGAGGTACAACAGGTGAAGATACAAATTGAAGAAGCTTATGAGTCTATTCAATTAGCGAAAAAAAATATTAGGGAATCAGAAAAAAGTTTAGAAGAAACTCAAGCAAGCTTCGAGGTTGGGCTAAATACGACAACTGATTTATTAAATGCACAAGCGGAGTGGCAGGCTGCAAACTCACAATTGATTGAAGCTTTAGCCCAGTTTGAAGTTCTTCAGACAAGTTGGCAAAAAGTTACCGGAAGCTTAAAATCCATGGATTAAGAATTTAATTTTATAACTTGGTACAAGATAAAGATACATTTATGAAGGTAGATTTAAAAAAACATAAAGTTTTAGGGAATCAGTTTATTGCAAAAATACCAAGATATAGCCCTTATTCAGTTATTTTTCGTTTTGCCGTAGTTAGTATTATTGGAATTTTGGCAATGCAGTTCTTGGTTTTTTTAATGGAACCAATGACCGAGATGATACATGACAAGCCTAGAATCAAAGACTATATTATAATTATCTTTACATTTAATCTTTTGGCGGAATCAAATATAATTATTGATTACATTCTTGAAAGGTTTTTCCCGATACCGGAAAAAATAAGATTAAGGTTAATAATACAAACTATAGTTGGTATTTTATTAATTGTTGCTGTTTTTACGTTGGTTCAACTTCTTACTCCTGAATACAGGCACGTGGCACGTGAATCTTTTACTCCAGCTGTTGCAATGGGATTGGTTTTTGTAAATACAATTTCCACAGGATTAGTGTTACTTCGTTTTATGGATAAATGGGTTTATGCGCAGAAAAGAATGGATGAGTTGAAACAGGAAAAATTAAAAATGGATTACACTATGTTACAGGACCAAATCAATCCTCATTTCTTGTTTAATAATTTAAGTGCATTAAAATCATTAATAATGTTTGATAAGGATACAGCAATAAGTTTTACTCAGAACTTTACTGATGTATATCGTTATGTACTTAAAAGCAAAGATTCTATGCTTGTTACTTTAAAAGATGAGTTACAATTTATCGATAAATATGTCTCTCTTCATAAAGAAAGACTTGGTGATGGATTGGATGTTCAGTATATGATAGATAAGGAATATACAGAAAAGGATATTGCTCCATTAACATTACAATTACTGGTGGAGAATGCAATTAAACATAATGTTGTTAGCAAAGAAGATCCCTTATTGATTGAAATAGTAACTGAAAATAATTATGTAATCATCAAGAATAAAGTTAATCCAAAGGAATCATCGTATTCCACAAAAACAGGTTTAATTAATTTATTGAAAAGATATGAACTATTAGATAATAAGAAAGTATTAGTTGAAAATGATGAAAATAATTTTGTTGTAAAAGTTCCATTGTTGTAAATATTAAATCAAGCATTATGAAAGTGGTAATAATTGAAGATGAGTTGCATAATAGCAGGATGTTGGCCGGGATGATTAAATCGTTGCGTCCGGATTGGGAGATTCTTGCAAGTTTAGAAAGTGTAAAGCAATCTATTAAATGGTTTAGTAATAACGACCATCCTGATTTAATTTTTATGGATATTCAACTTACGGATGGAATCTGCTTTTCGATATTTGACAGTGTGAAAATTGAAAGTATGATAATTTTTACAACAGCTTATGATGAATATGCAATCCAGGCATTTAAAGTTAATAGTATAGATTATCTTTTAAAACCGATAAAAGAGGAAAAATTAGAACTATCCATAACTAAATTTGAAAGATTATTTAATAACTCTTCAGAAGATAATAATCGAAAAAGCTATGATGCTATTTTAAAAGCAATAAAAAAAGGAGAAAAAACTTACCGGAAAAGATTTCTAATTTCCGGCTCTACATCCTTTTTTAAGATAGAAACTAAAGACATTGCGTATTTCTATACTGTAAATAGGATAACATTTGCGGTAATGTACGATAAAAAAGAACATATTGTTGATTTTACCATGGAAAAACTGGAAGAGGAACTAGACCCGGATATGTTCTTTAGGGCAAACCGGAGTCAGATTATAAATATTGATTCTATTAAAAAATTCGAATCTTATTTCGGAGGAAAATTGATTGTTCGTTTAGCCGATCCTTTTAATGAACCCGTTACCATTAGTCGTTTAAAAGCTTCAGAATTTAAAAATTGGCTTGATAGGTAGCAAAATCCAAGCAAAAGTTATGAAAAATACACCAAAATATAACCCAAGAAATAGCGCATTAAAAATTAAGCTTCCAATTCTGAACCCGCAAGAGGATTATGAATGTTGGTACTTTGAAAGTATTTTGGATAATGGTGATCAAATCAGGATTTCTGTTAGAATTAACGAAACATATGATTTACCCACAACCTATGGGGTGCAAGTAGAACATATCGAAAATGGTAAAATAAGGGTTATTTCAGATTCTTTTACAGGTCATGAAGTTGAATTTAGTAACGAGAAACTTAATCATAAACTGGGAAATAACTGGTTTCTTGATCTTGGAGATCATATCGAGATTCATACCGAAATAAATTGTACGATAATAGATGTAAAGTTTTATCCTGAAATTTCAGGATTCAATAATAGAAGAGATGGAAGAATAAATCAAAATATTCCGGGTACGAAATACTTTAGTTGGAATATTCCAATACCAAAAGCTTTGGTAAAAGGATTCATTAGCAGAGATGGCAAGAAATATAGTATTAAAGGAATCGGTTATTTTGATCATTTTTGGAGTAATTCTTTACCTGAAAATAATGTGAATCAATTATGTTGGGGAAAAATATTTGATAAAGATACATCCATTTTTTACACTTTAGTTTCTGAAGATGATAAGTTTATGTCAAGTAAATTAATAGTTGCCAATAAGGAAAATGTAATACTTAAGATGCAAGGATCATCATACGATAATACCCTTAAGGCTAAAGTTTTAGAAACTGCAAAACTTGATGGATCGGATATAGTAATTCCGGTTAAAATACTATTGCAACATAATAGTTATTTAGCGCAAATTAATATAAATATTGAATTGAATGAACTAAATCATGAAGTAGAATCAGAAAATCATAGGTTAGGAGGAAAGAGAGTACTAAGGTTTATTGGAAATGAATCTTATATTATTAAAAGAGATGGCAAAGAGCTTTCAGGTAAAATAAGATCTCTACACGAGATTATAATTTTCTAAATATCTGAATTGTTTAAATACGTTAACAAAATTTAAAACAAATTAAAAGATTAGCTCAATACTTTATGAATTCATAATTTCGGTAGTATTAACTTAAATGGAACCAAATTATGAAGACAAATTATCTTATTTTGATTGCATTTGCAATGATTTTAGCGTCATCATTCTACACGAATGCACAATCAGGAGATTCATTAGATGATAAAATTTTAATAATTACCCACATGCAGAATAATTATTATAAAGGGGAATTATCTAAAGATGCAACACAAGATGAACTAGAAAAAATAAATAAACTAATTAAGAGTACGAATCCTGATAATGTGGTTTACTCCAAGGCAACACAAAAGATTTTAAATCTTACATTAAAAAAGATTTTTGTTGAAGAAAAAATTAAAGATTTGGATGATAGGCTCGATGTAATTAATCAAAATGTTTTTGTTGATCATGGAGGAGATATTTTTAGTTCGAAAGAACTTATTGATTACCTTGAAAGAAAAAATGTAAAACAAATTGTTATTGTAGGACGCGAAGCTAGTGGGTGTATTAAAACTTCAGTTGAATCCGGATTAGCTTTAGGGTATGATATGTATTTAATTTCAGATGCTATAGTTGGGAAATCTTCTAAAAGCAAATTAAGATCAATTAAAAAGCTTAAGCAGAAAGGTGCAAAAGATTTGATTCTTAACTAATATTGAAGCAGTTCTTGAAATTTTTCATGTTGTGTAATAGGCTTTTTTTTAAGATATGAATTTTCAATTTTGGTATCTTTGAACAACAAAAATGAAAACCAAAACACAATATTATGACAAATTTAAACTGGGGCGAATTGCCTTTTGGTTACCTAAAAACCGATTATAATGTCAGATGTTATTATAGAGATGGAAAGTGGGGAGAGTTGGAAATTTCTTCATCTGAATATTTAAATTTACATATTTCTGCTACAGCGTTACATTATGGTCAACAAGCTTTCGAAGGAATGAAAGCATATCGGGGGAAAGATGGAAAAATTCGTTTATTCCGTTGGGAAGAAAATTTTAAACGAATGGAAAGATCTGCTCATGGTATTTTAATGCAACCTATAACAAAAGAAATTTTTAAGGAAGCAATAACCAAAGCTGTTTTAATGAATGAACGTTTTGTGCCACCTTACGGAACAGGTGCCGCATTATATTTACGTCCTTTATTAATTGGTTCAGGAGCTGAGATTGGTGTAAAACCTGCAAAGGAATACTTATTCATGGTATTTGTTTCGCCAGTTGGACCTTATTTCAAAGAAGGATTTACCCCGGTAAAAATAGCAATCGTAAAAGATTCGGACCGTGCAGCTCCACTGGGTACAGGAGATATAAAAGTTGGCGGTAATTATGCTTCCAGTTTAAGAGGAGTAATTAAAGCACATGATGCTGGATACGGTTCGCCTATGTATCTTGATTCTGTTCATAAGAAATATATTGATGAAATTGGTGCTGCTAATTTTTTTGGAATAAAAGATAATACATACATTACGCCAAAATCAACATCCATATTACCTTCAATAACCAACATGAGTATTATGCAAATTGCTGAAAATATGGGATTAAAGGTTGAAAGAAGACCTGTTGCTGTTGATGAATTAGAATCTTTTGAAGAAATAGGAGCATGTGGAACAGCTGCAATAATTTCACCTATCGGTGAAATTTACGATATTGACGAAGATAAAAGATATACCTTCTGTAAAGATGGTAATGCGGGTCCAATATCAACTCAAATTTACAACAAACTGGTTGCCATCCAATATGGCGATGAGCCGGATCCGCATAATTGGATTGAAATCATAAAGTAGTTTTAAAACTGACTAGTCCTAAAAAAACGATACAGTTTTTACAAGGATAAAAAATATTTAAATAACAGCAAGTTTAAACTTGCTGTTATTTTTTGTTTTATAATTTTT
>JANQHR010000001.1 GCA_028282585.1 Bacteroidales bacterium
TCTTTGGCATCCATACAGCTAATGCTCTTGAAATTGGGCGAAGAATGGCTCTGGAAAAATTAGAGCAAGCAGCTTAAATAATTATGTATCAAACTATAAACATTTTTAACATTGGGATAGGTATCTCTAAAAATCAGGAAAATATATCCATAAATTAAAAGTCAACAAAAAACTATAAAAAAAGTAGCTGTAAAACTTAATCTACAGCTTCTTAATTTTTATAGTTTACTTACTTCTGAAATTGCCCGTAAAAATTGTGGTAACTGTAAAGACCTGCCTTGCCAAATCTACCAAGACTTAAAAGATCCGAATATCTCGGAAGAGGAGCATATTAAAATGATTGATATTAGAGTTAAGAATCTTAATTAAAACTAAATTATTTTAAAATAATTTCATCAATAAGTACTTCACCAGCTTTGTCATTCAGGGCTTTTTTCAGACCATCGCGTAACATAAAGAGCTCGTTACGGATAACAGAAGAATTAAGTTTTACGTATAATTTCCTATCCTTGATATATATGTCGTTAGTTGATCTGGCAATGGTTTTTCCAACAACATCATCCCATGATCTAATTAATTTAACCTCTTTAAGCTTATCATCAATTTTTAAGGCTTTAAGATATTCTTTAACTACATCATCTATTTTTTGAGTATTTTTCTTTCTCATTACTATTCAACCTTTTTAACTTGCAAATTATTAGCAGAATCAATAAGAAATCTGTGATGAGGAATATTAATTTCTTCCAGGATTACTTCTAATCTGTCCTCGCTTGTATCGGTTATAAATATTTGTCCAAAATGATTTTCAGCAACTAATTCAATAATTTGGCGAACTCGGTTTTTATCAAATTTATCGAAAATATCATCTAATAAAAGAATTGGTTTAAAGCCGCTTATTTCTTTAATAAAATCGAACTGAGCAAGCTTCAAAGAAACTAAGTAGGTTTTTTGTTGTCCTTGTGAACCTGCTTTTTTCATTGGATGGCCTTCTAAAGTTAAAATCAAATCATCTTTATGTATACCAACTGTAGTATGTTGCACAATCCGGTCCTTCTCAATAGAGTTATTTAGTAGATCTTTAAATTCACTTTCATGCAGTTGAGAATCATAAACAAGTTTTACTTTTTCTTTATCTCCTGAGATTCGTGTATAATATTCCTGAAATATCGGTATTAATTCCTCAACAAATTTTACCCTTACCCCATAAAGCTTTTCTCCTAATGCAACCAATTGATCAGTCCAAATTTCTATTGTATCCTCATCAAATGTTCTACTTTGATAAAAATCTTTTAATAATTTATTTCTTTGTACCAAAGCTCTGTTATAACGAATTAAGTTATCAAGATATACTTTATCATATTGAGAAATGACACTATCCATAAACTTCCTTCTTTCATCACTTCCATCAAGGATTAAGCTATTATCCAATGGAGAAATCATTACAACCGGAAGTAATCCGATATGATCCGAAAGTTTCTGGTACTCTTTTTTATTTCTTTTAAACTGCTTTTTTTTACTCTTTTTTAATCCACAATAAATGCTCTCATGCGTATCTTTTAGTAAATAATCTCCCTGCAATACAAAAAAATCCTCATCATATTTAATATTCTGACTATCAATAGGATTAAGATAACTTTTACACATTGACAGGTAATAAATTGCATCCAATAAATTGGTTTTCCCAACTCCATTCCGACCAATAAAACAATTTATCTTTGGTGAAAATTCAAGTTCGGATTGACTATAATTTTTAAAATTTATTAATGAAAGTTCTTGTAGATACATTTTCCGAAAAATATTATACAAAGATTCTTAATATTCTAGTAAATAAAAAGCACAGGCAATATTTAAATATCAATTTTTATAAACAAAATATTTTAAAAATTACGCAAAAGAATTACATTTGCGTTTCAAATGATTTAAGCATAATATTTTAATTAAATTATAAAGATGACAAGCAAAAAGAAAGAAACACATCCAGATCAGTTTGAGTCGGTAGAAAATGCTTTGAGTAGAACAGAACATTACATTGAAGAAAATCAGAAAAGTTTAACGATTATTATTGCTGCTATTATAGTTATTGTTGGTGGATATTTAGGATACAAGAGGTTTGTAATGACTCCAAAAGAAAATGAAGCAAAATCACAAATGTGGATGGCAGAACAATATTTTGAACGTGATTCATTTCAATTGGCTTTAGACGGAGATGGTAACTATCTTGGTTTTCTTGACATCATTGAAGAATATGGAATTACGAAATCAGCAAATTTAGCTCAATATTATACAGGAATTAGTTATTTGCATTTGGGTGAATTTGAAAGTGCAATTGAATATTTAAAGAAGTTCGAATCGGATGATGAAATGATAGCCCCAATTGCGTATGGTGCTATTGGTGATGCCTATATGGAATTAGAACAAACAAGCGATGCTTTAACTTTTTATAATAAAGCTGTTAATTCATCGGTAAACGAGTTCACCACTCCAATTTACTTAATGAAAGTTGCATTTGTGCATAAACAAAACGGCAGTTATGATAAAGCATTAGATGCTTATAAGAGAATTAAAAAAGATTTTCCTAATACAACGGAAGGTCGTCAAATTGATAAATACATTGCGCAAATAGAAGTTTTAATACAATAAGGAAATACCAATATTATTATATTATTAAATCCTGAGAAATCAGGATTTTTTTATTCGTAAAAACTAACTTTGAAAAAATTTAAACATCAAATATTATGGCAACAAGTCTAAAAAATCTATCAGATTATGATATTAATTCTGTACCCTCAGCAAGTGAAATGAAGTTTGGAATTGTAGTGGCTGTTTGGAACAGGGAAGTTACCGATGCTTTACTTCAAGGAGCATATAATACTTTAATCAAACATGGAGCAAAAGAAGAAAATATTTTAACAAAGTTTGTGCCTGGAACCGTTGAGCTTACTTTAGGATCTCAATTTATGGCGGAATATGCGGATTTAGATGCCGTTATTTGCCTGGGATGTGTTATTCAAGGAGAAACACGTCATTTTGATTTTGTTTGTCAAAGCGTAACTCATGGTATAACCGAATTAAATATGGATTATAACATACCGTTTATTTTTGGCGTTTTAACTACCGATAATTTACAACAAGCTAAGGATCGTGCCGGAGGTAAACATGGAAATAAAGGAGATGAAGCCGCTGTTACTGCAATAAAAATGGCGCATTTACAACTAGAAATGGAACGATTAGAGGAAGAAAATTCTTAGTTATTTTAAGGTTCTCATAATCAAAAGCATTACACTGCATTGTAATTGGAGTGATAATTTTTTGTTAAAATAATCGAAATAAAAGTTTGTAGTTTCAGTATTTTTGATACTTTTGCAATCGCTAAAATTAATTATGCGTTCTTAATAATATTGCCGATGTAGCTCAGTTGGTCAGAGCAGCTGATTTGTAATCAGCAGGTCGACGGTTCGAATCCGCCCATCGGCTCATTTTATTGAAAAAATTGTTGGGGAGATACCAAAGTGGCCAACTGGGGCAGACTGTAAATCTGCTGGCGCACGCCTTCGTAGGTTCGAATCCTGCTCTCCCCACTCCTTTGCGGGAGTAGCTCAGTTGGTAGAGCATTAGCCTTCCAAGCTAAGGGTCGCGGATTCGAGTTCCGTCTCCCGCTCAAAAATTAAAGATTGCCTTATAGCAATCTTTTTTTATTTTTCAGCTTACCGTCAGCTTTAGCTGGCGGATAATAATAAGCAAACACAATCTCGGGCTTTAGCCCATTTTTACTTTTTCAAATTTATACTTATCAATAAACTGATTATACTCTTCAGAAAGAGTCTTTTTTCGATGATGCTCCTCTTGGTTTTTAATATATTTCCTTAAATTACTAAGTTGTGACTCTCCAATAGAAACAGCAAAATAATCATCCTGCCAACTGAACTTTAAAGAAGTTAATCTATTCTTATTTATCCAATATGAGGATTCTCCTTTTATCTTTTGCATCACATCTGCTATATTTTGTTCCCTTTTTAAGCATATTAAACAATGTAAATGATCTTCAAAGCCTCCAATACAATCGATATAAATACCTTTTGATTTTGCATTTTCTAAAATATGGGCTAAAATTTTATCTCTAACTTCTTTTTTGAGTAAAGGCTTTCTGTACTTAGTTGTCCAAACGCAATGAATCCAGATTTTTGTATACGACATTTTATTTGTTTTTATCTAATTTACAAATAATGAACTAAAGCCCAAAATTTAGAAAAAATGTTTCCGTCGGCTAAAGCCAACGGAAACTATAGCAAATTATTTGTTTAAATAAAAACTTCTCAGGTTATTCATAACGAAGTGCATCAACAGGATTTAATTTAGAAGCTCTATATGATTGATACGAAATTGCAATAAATGTAATCGTTAATACAATCAAGAAAGATGCAATAAATGCCCAGTAAGGTAATTCTGTACGAAAGGCAAAACCTTGCAACCATTTACTCATTAAATACCAGGTAATTGGAATTGCAATAATATTCGACCATATAACTAATTTGTTTAATTCATTCGAAAGCATTAACACTATTCTAAATGCATTTGCTCCATTTACTTTACGAATACCTATTTCTTTTGATTTTCGTTGAATTGTAAAGGAAATTAATCCAATAATACCCAAACATGCAATTAATATTGATATGATCGAAAAAAGAATAAAAAGCCTGCTAAATTCTATCTCCTTTTTATATTTTGACTGTAAATACTTATCGACAAAGTTAAGTTCGAATGGGAAATTAGGTGAAAAATCTTCCCATATCCCATTTATTTCGTTTATAACTTTAGTCCAATTATCGCTGTCAATTCTTATATTAATCATACTTGCATACTCTGCTTCCAATAGTATTGCTAAAGGTTCTATATTTTTATGTAAAGTTTCAAAAGAGTAATCTTTAACAACACCTATAACTTCACCATCGAATATTTTTTCTCCAACCGCATTTCCATTAAATATTTCTCGCGCAGCAGTTTCATTAAGAAGAAATTTATCTTTATCAGTTTTTACATTTCCAGTAAAATTTCTTCCTTCAATTAGTTCAATACCTAAAGTTTCCAAATAATCTTTATCGCCAAATTCAATATGGCACGCGTAACTTTTTTCTCCATCATTCCTTGACCAATGCTCTGATTGCAAACGGTAAGAAGCATATGAGTATGAGACATTCTTAATATCTGTTCTTTTTAATAATTCATCCTTAAAAGCATCTTGCTTTTTTCGAATATCTGAATTCATTTTTAAATAAATAAGTTGTTCTTTATCAAATCCCAGATCTTTTTTCTGAATATATCTCATTTGAATTAAAACAATAAATGTTGCTATCACAAGTGAACTAGCAATGATATATTGAACTACAATAAGTGTTTTCCGAATTAAAATTCCGGTTTTCCCATGGGTCACTTCTTTATTCATGGCTTTAACAGAATTAATCCCGGATACATGCAATGCTGGAAAAACACCGGATAAAATCCCAATTAAGACCCCACCCATTAGGAAGTAAAAGATTAGTGCCGGGTTCTCAAAGTATCCAATCTTTATTTGAATATTTAAATAATCATTAAAAATTGGTTTCAGAATCTCAATAAATACTAAGGACAGGTTAATAGCAATTACAGAAAAGACAATTGATTCAATAATTAGTTGGAAGAATACGATTTTGTTTTTAGCACCTATAACCTTCCTAACGCCTAATTCTTTGGATCTGTTATATAATTGTGCTACGGTTAAGTTTATATAATTAATTATTGCAATTAATAAAATGATGATCCCAACAACTATGAATATTTTCAATTGAGCTTTATTTCCACTTTCAAATTCGTATGCTCTGGAATTTGTAAAATAAATATCTTTCAATGATACTAACTTAAAGTTGACTTCACTTATCTCATTCGTGAATTTTGAAAAATATGCTCTTAAATGATTAGTAATTTTTTCTTCTAATATTTCTTTATTAGTTCCTTCATTAACTAAAAAATAGGTATAGTAGTTCCACATTCCAAAATGATTAAATAATTCTTCATCATTTCGAAATTTTTTAAGATTTTCTATGGATATTATTGCATTAGCTTGAATATGAGAATTATCTGGCATATCTTTTATTACTCCAGTTACTTCAAAATTATATTTGTTGTTAAATAGTATCTGCTTACTTACCGGATCTTCATCGCCGAATATTTTAGAAGCAGTTGTTTCGTTAAGAACAATTGTATAAGGTCGATTAAGTAAATCTTGTTTAGTTCCTTTAACCAATTCATAAGAAAACATATCAAAAAAAGATGAATCTGCCAAAAGCAAATTTTTCACTTCTTGGATATTATCTTCATATTTAACCACGTAATCACGATATGAATCCATTCTGTTAAAGTTTTTTATTTCAGGAAATTCATTCGTTAATAATTCACCTACCATACCTGGTGAAAGAGCTAACTGATTTTCGGTAACTAAATCTAAACGATAAATGTTTTCATAATTTTGATTAAACTTATCGTGGTTTAACTCATGTAAAACATAGAAAATAATAATTAGAAATATGGCTATTCCAAAACCTAAGCCCCCAATATTTATAAAAGAAATGAATTTATTTCTTACAATATTTCGAAATGCTGTTTTGATATAATTTTTAAACATAGCTATTAAATTTAAAATTTGAATTTATATAGCCTAATACCATACCATAATCATCAAAAATCTCTTATTTAATTGGTTACACAATATACTTACTACTCACAATAGGATTTGTGTCTAATTTTAGGACTCGTTGTGTCCATTTTTTGGACTTACATTCATTTTTTTATAAATTGCTCAAACGAATTTAATAAAGTTTTTTATGCAAAACGCCAGGATTTTAATTGTAGATGACAATAAAAACATTCTCAATGCACTTAATCAAATTTTAAGCGATGAGTTTTCTAATATAATCACAAGTTCTAATCCAAACTTAATTCCGGAAATATTATCGAATAATAAAATAGACATTGTATTATTAGACATGAATTTTGTTGCAGGATTAAATACTGGTAATGAAGGTATATTCTGGTTAAACAAAATAAAAGAGATTGATAATTCAATAATGGTTATACTCATAACAGCTTATGGAGATGTTAATCTGGCTGTAGAAGCCATGAAGCAAGGTGCATCCGATTTTATTCTTAAACCATGGGATAATGATAAATTGATTATAACAATTAATAATGTTTTAAAACTCAAATACTCTAATGAAAAAATAAAATCTCTTGAAAACAAACAAGATCATTTGAATGAGATAATCAATAAAAGCATTGATCCTTTAATTGGAGAATCACAAGGTTTTAAGCAGATACAAAATTTAATTTCCAAAGTTGCCAAAACCGATGCAAATATTTTAATATTTGGTGAAAATGGTACAGGTAAAGAACTAGTCGCAAGAGAAATTCACAAGCAATCCAAACGAAGTACTCATTCACTTGTAAATATAGATGTTGGAACCTTACCTGATACATTATTTGAAAGTGAACTATTTGGTTATAAAAAAGGGGCTTTTACTGATGCTAAAGAAGATCGAACAGGTAAAATAAAAGTAGCAGAAAATGGTACTTTATTTTTAGATGAAATTTCAAACCTTTCCTACTCCAATCAAGCTAAACTTCTAACCATTCTGCAACAAAAAAGAGTGAATCCCGTCGGATCTAACCAATCATATCCGGTTGATTTTAGACTAATTTGTGCAACTAATAAAGATCTAAAACAACTGCTTATTGAAAATTTATTCAGAGAAGATCTTTTATACAGAATCAATACTATTCAGATTGATATCCCACCATTAAGAGAAAGAAAAGAAGATATTCCTTTACTCACAGATCATTTTTTAACGTTTTATAAAAAGAAATATGATAAAGTGAATCTTAAAGTCAGTAATGATGCTAATGAGCAACTTATGCGGTATTATTGGCCTGGTAATATCCGGGAATTAAAACATACCATAGAAAAAGCGGTAATTTTAAGTGAAAGTAATATTCTCCGCTCATCGGATTTTTTATTGGATAGTCCTATAATTAGTAGATTCAATAAAGATTATCCTAAAAAGCTTGATGAAGTTGAAAAAGATGCAATATTAAGAGCATTAGGAAATAACAATGGAAATATAAAGGAAACGGCTAAAGAACTTGGCATTGCACGTCAGACATTATATAACAAAATGCAGAAATATGATTTATAAAACCTTATATGAATAATAAAAATATACTATTAAATATTCTTGTAAGAATATTGCTCGTAATTATAAATTGCTTTTTGATTGCATTTGCATATAGAATAGTAAAAAACGAATATGTTTTTGTAGTAGTTAATTTGTCAGTTTTACTTACAATACAGATAATATTATTTATTCGATTCTTTATTAGATTAAGCTCTGATATAAAACTTTTTTTTGAAGCAATTTCCAACAATGATTCGTCATTACTTTTCGAATCACAAAACAAACAAATTCTAATCTCAAATTACAACGAGTTTCTCCAAAAAATCAGTAACACAATTCAAGAAAAAAATCTTGAGATTGTAAAACAAAAAACGTTACTTGAAGGTGTTTTTGAAAATGCTAAAGTTGGAATCATTACTTATTTAAACGATGGTAAAATTGATTCATTCAACACTTATGCAGAAGTGCTTTTAAATATCAAGAAAACAACCTATATATCAGAACTTAATAAAGCCCATTCAGCTTTACCAACATTATTAAAAGAACTTGAACCAACCAAAAATCAAACATTAAGAGTTAATTTTCCATCAAAGGAACATCCCGACATTATTGAATCTAAAGTATTATCTTTTACTAAATCTATATTTGGTATTGATAATAGGATCATAAATTTAATTTCTTTTAACGATATTAGAAATGAATTAGAAAATAAAGAAATGGAGTCATGGCAAAAATTGATTCGTGTGTTAACACACGAAATAATGAATTCCATTAGTCCAATTACTTCATTAACAAAAGCTGTTTTAGGTTATATAAATGAAATTGAAAAAGACTCTCATACAGAGAAGAACATTAAAAAAACTCAAACAAGTATAAAAACAATTGAATCAACTAGTAATTCTTTACTTCATTTTGTTGAACAATACAGAAACTTAACATTACTTCCCAAACCTACATTTACAGAATTCAAAATCTCATATTTATTTGATGACATTGGCACTCTATTTAAACAAGAACTGTTAGAAAAAGATATTGACTTTCAAGTTATGGAAATTAGTCAAAACACCTCTGTTAATGCAGATTATGATTTGTTAAAGCAAGTAATGATAAATCTAATCAAAAATGCTGTTTTTGCTTTAAAAGGAAGTCAAAAAGCACGGATAGGACTGAACTTCTCTAAAAATTCCAAAAATCAGAATATAATCCAGGTTATAGATAATGGTAAAGGTATTGATGAATCATTAATTGATAAAATATTTATCCCCTTCTTTACAACAAAAGAAACCGGAACTGGGATTGGTCTAAGTCTATCAAAGCAAATAATGAGATTGCATAGTGGCGATATAGTTGTTAAATCTAATCCAAATAATTCAACTGTATTTTCTTTGATATTTTAAGAAGGATTTTAAGCTGTTTTTTAAAAAAGAATTTAAAGGTTTCTAATACCTTATCGAGATTCCTTTTTATCACGCCAATACTGAATGTATTTTTCTTGGGTTATAATTCCAACAGGCCCTTTATAAATTCCGCCATGAAATCTGCCATCATATACTCTAACAGCGATTGTATTTAAGGTATTTGGTTTAAGAATATTATCCGGTAAATAATAACCTCTAAATTGGTTATACTCTGACGATATGATGATGTCATTAAAACCTTTTTCAAATCTTCCTGTTGCAGCTACCAGTTGACCGTTAATATATAACTGATCAATATCATCAATTTTTCCAAGTACTAAAACCAATTTATTCGAAATTAATTCAATATTAGGTTCTATTTGAATTACATACCATGCAAACCCATCATAATTTCGGTATCCTTGATTTTCCCATGTACCCGGTACAATAATTTCATCCCAATCTGAATAATTGTTTAAATTGCTCCATCGGAGATTATCACCAGTTTTGAATTTCCATAAACCTTGTAAATCAATATCAAGTTGCATTGGGTATTTTTCTTTTAATAACCTAATATTACCTCTAATAATCCCACCTTCTAATTTCTCATCGAATACCCTTACGGCAATTAGGTTCTCTGAATCATATTTTATTAAACTTTTAGGAATAAGATATAATCTTTTTGCGTTGTATGCAGTTTTATAATTCGGAGGAAAAGACCCCGTTGATCCGATTTTATTTCCATTTACATAAACATCATCAACATCATCAACGTACCCTAGCTCAAGATATAAATTTTGATTATTGAACTCTGCTGGTATATTGATCTTTTTGCGATACCACGCAATTCCATCATAACCATGATAACCTTGTGATTCCCATGAGCCGGGCACCTTTAATTCATTCCAATTTTCATCATTAAAATTGTTACTTGCCCATTCCTGATCATCACCAATAGAAAATTTCCATCTTCCTTCTAAATCAGCAATTGTGGATAATTCCTGATTGAAAGATTCCAAGAAAACAAAACACAAACCTATTATGATATATAATTTCTTTCTCAACATTAATTATTTAATAAGTTCCAGATGGTAATATTACGGTAATATTTTCTTTCAAAATATTTAAATTTTTCTTCAGTTGTAATACCAACCGGCCCTTCGTAAATACCGCCATCTTTATAATAGTCATAAACCTTAACAATTACAGTATTTTTTTCATTTTTCATAATATATTTTTTCGGAATCTCATATCCGCGTAAGGCCTGATATTCATCACCTTTAGAGGAATACGCACCTCTTTTCTTTAAATCAAATACAGTTCCTATAAGTCTACCATTAAAATAAACATAGTCGTAATCATCTATTCTACCTAATAACAATACTAAATTATCTTCTGCTAATTTTTCGGGGATAACAAAAGTTTTCATATATACAGCATAACCGTCATATTCTTCAAAACCTTCATCTTCCCACTTAGCTGGAACATTAATTTTTGTCCATTCAAGCTCCGATAGTTTAGGATTTATGTTATTTGAGGGTTGGCTTAATGCGAAACTCCATTTCCCTTCCAAATTAATCTCGAGTAAATCGTTTGTAATATCATAATATAATCCCACATCTCCTGCAAGAATTCCGCCATTTAAATGGGAATCATAAACTCGAACAGCAATTACGTTATTGTTATCTCTTTTTAATAAACTATGTGGAACACTATATATTCGTTCTGTATTATACGCAGTTAAGAATGTTGGGAAAAAGCTTCCTGACTGCCCTATCTTTTCTCCATTTACAAACACTTCGTCTACATCATCAATTTTTCCAAGGACAAGGTAAATTGGTTTTTCTAAATCAAAGCTTGACAACTTAAAAGTCTTTCTGTACCAGGCAAAGCCATTATATTCTTCATACCCTTGTGATTCCCATAACCCGGGAACATACAACCTGTCCCAATCATTATCATTAAAATCCACCTCTAACCATTCTTCATTATCTCCAACGGAGAATTGCCAATATCCTTGCAAACCTCTAAAGCGCTCTAATTCCTGAGCAACTAATTCGTTTGCAAAGATTAGCAAAGCAAGAAATATCACAAGCATTTTAACTAAAGAGAATTTCATGTGATGTAAGTTAATAAACATACTTAAATTTAATTTTAATCCAATAAATGTCCTCATTAAACAGATACTTCTCTAAGTATAAACCACTATTTGCCAATAATTCTTTGGAGTATTCAACTAACTCTGAATTTTTCCCAAGGACATGATAAAAATGAACCGTTCCATCATTGTTTACAGAAAAACACACGGATAATTCACTTTTTTTAGTATCATTCATAATTTCCTCAAACGGCATTTCAGCAAACAATTCTTTAATATCAATGTTCAGCTGAGATATTGCTTTTTTCCTGGCAATTTTATTATCTTTTGATTGCCCTACCGTTGAAACCGTTAAAAGAACTAATACGGTTAATGTTAAAATTCTCATTGTTTTCATGACTTTTAAAGTTTAGTTTAACATATTTATTTACAATGCTAAACTACAACCCTCTTAACACTAACTCGTCACAATAATGTCAAAGTTCGTCATTTAATGTCACAAAAATGTCATCGGTTTAACTAATAACAAGCTTATAACCTATTCCATGCATAGTTAGAATATAATTTGGCCTATTCGGATCATCTTCAACCTTCTGTCTTAATTTAAGAATAAAGTTATCTATTGTTCTCGGAGTGGGCTGGTAATCGAATCCCCAAACTTCATCAAGTAATATATTTCGTGTTACAGTACCATTTTTCCTTCTCCACAAACAATGTAAAATTTCAAATTCTTTTATCGATAGCTTTATTGGCTTTTTATTTAAAAAAGCATTGTATGTATCAAAGTTTACCGTCAGATTTCCGATTTGAATCTCTTTTGATTCCTCGGCAATGGCATCAGTATGTTGAGCTCTCCTTAAAACTGCTTTTACTCTTGCTAATAGTTCTCTTAAACTAAAAGGTTTTGTTATATAGTCATCACCACCCGTTTCTAAGCCAATAACCTTATCTATTTCTTCTGATTTTGCTGTTAAGAAAATAATAGGAGTTTCTATCCCTTCCTTTCTTGCTTTTTTACAAATATCAAAGCCTGAAATATTTGGCAACATTACGTCTAATATGATTAAATCGAAACCTGTATGAAGTATTTTGTTTAAACCTAAACTTCCATCGCTGGCCGTATCAACATTATACCCTTCAAACTCAAGATTATCCTTTAATCCTGATAACATATGCGGTTCATCTTCAACAATCAGTATTTTAGCCATTTCTTAAATATTATGTTTGTAACGGAAATAATAATTTAAAGCTACTTCCTATATTGGGTTTACTGTTAACAGTTATCCTACCTTTATGAGCATCCATAATATGTTTAACAATACTTAAACCCAGACCTGAACCTTGCGCTTTATAAGCCAGATCCGCTTCACGAACTCTATAAAATTTTTCGAAAATATGCTTTTGTTCTTTTTCATTAATTCCTATACCATTATCCCTAATTTCAATAAATTGATATTTTCCCTCAGTATTTGTTAATATGCTTATATGTTTATTCTCTTCACTATACTTTACTGAATTAGATATCAAATTAATAACTGCATCCTTTACAGCATCTTTATCTATAATAATTTTAGAGAGATCATCCGAAAGAATTAAATCATATGTAAAACCTTTGCTCTGCAGCTCGTGTTTATATACATGTATTACTTCATTAACCACTTCATTTAATAAACAAGCAATAAATGAATAAGACCGTTTATTATTTTCAATCCTGGAAAAATTTAGAATATTACTTACTATTCCGTTTAACCTATTTGTTTCTAATTGAATAACCTCATAGTATTCTTTCTTTTTTTTATCATCTTTTACCCTATCCATCATTAAAGTTTCCGAATACATCG
Source organism: Bacteroidales bacterium (assembly GCA_028282585.1). Lineage (GTDB taxonomy): Bacteria > Bacteroidota > Bacteroidia > Bacteroidales > UBA12077 > UBA12077. The sequence goes on from JANQHR010000001.1 coordinate 13,538, forward strand.
AAATCATTGCTAAAGGTGTCCTTAATTCGTGAGATACATTTGAAACAAACTCGCTCTTTATTTTTGCTAGCTCCATTTCTTTTTTCACATTATAATATAAAAACCAGGTTCCGAAAATGATTAATAAATTAAATAATATAACCAAGAATATTACGGTTCTTACCCTCTTTTTGACCAAATCATTCAAGGTTTTACCTGTTAAGTGAATTCCTACACTGTAACCAGGGATAAGCCATAATTCCTTTGATTTTTGAACACTTTCCACATCATTTATGGAAGTACTATTTGAATATACTATTTCGGATTTATTGTTTTCAAAAACCAAAATATTCATTCTTTCTTCTCCAATTTGCTGAATTTTAGGAGATAAGATTTCCGACACAAATTGCTTAGTATTTATTGTAAGTATACCTACATTTTGTTTGTTGTCTTTCATTAACACAAAAACTAAAAAGGTTAATTCTGGTGCTACTAAAAATTGTTCTCCCAATACTTTTTGGTAATTATTTCCTAAATAATCAAATAAATCTGATATTTCATTTTGGTTACCTTCTAAATATTCTATAATAGCCAGATTTATTACTTCTTTATCATTCCGTTTTGAAATTTCTATTCCTGGAATTTCCGGATTATCGTAATTTAAAATATTCAGCTGTCTTAATACATCATTTCGATTTAAGAAATTATCCAAACTATTTAAATTAACTTGTGCATCAGATGAATAGATTTCATCAATCCTCTTTACCCATGCATCTGTTACATCAACCGAATATTGATTAATCGAGAATAAAATTGATTCCAGTTGATTATTATATACCTCATCAATTACCATTTCTTCATCAGTTATTGTGCTATATTGGTAAATCGAGAAAATAAAACTTGGAACAATAACCACTAAAACAACAAATAAAACAGAAAGCAATATTTTGTTTCTAAAAAAGTTCATCTATAACTATCTTGGTTTAAGGACAATGTCTAAAGTTAAATATTAATTTTATATATCTGTATTGATTCATGTAAAAAAGGTTGGTTATTTAAGTCCAACCTTTCTTTAAATCTGATATTTAATTAAGACTTATTTTTCCTTAAAATCAACTGGCCTAGTTTTCCTTTATAATTAATTTTGATAATTGACAATACCATAATTGCAGCACTTAGCCACTGAATTACAGACAATTGAGAGTTATTAAAAATATAATCAAAAATTATAGCAGACATTGGGAATATAAGTTCAACAATTACAGATATAATTGCATTAACCCTACGCAATCCGTAATAGTACAAAAAAATAGCACCACTTCCGGTTGTTAAGCCGATAATGATAAAAAATATCCAATTACTATGATTAGCTTGTGAAAATTGATGAATTTCTTTAGTTACTAAAACATATAAAAGCATTAAGAACACCGTAAAACCATAACGAAAAAATGTCATTGTTTTAAAGTTGTATTTCTTTAAACCTATTTTACTAAAAACAGTAGAACTTCCAAAACATAATGCTGCTATTAAAGCATACATTGCAGCCAAAATAGTATTTTTATCTGTTGAAATAGCAGGCCAGTTAAACTCAAAAGTTAATACATAACCGGCAATTATTGCCAAAAATCCCCAAAATAAAAACCTTTTGGTAAGTTTTTCTTTTAATAATATTGCTGCTAATAAAATAGCAAAAATGGGTTGCAGCTTTTGCAACAAAACTACAACACTCAATTGCTGAAAATTAACTAAAAATAAAGCCTTTACAATCGATAAAGTTCCCAAAGCTCCACCTGTTAACGCTATACCTAAAAAAATTAATAAATCTTTTGAATTAAACTGATTTATTAACTTGTATTGTCTAAACATGAAGACATTCATCAACAAAAATGGAATTAAGTGCAGCATAAAAACTACAAACCCTACTTCTAAATTATACAAACGTGGAGTTAAAACTACTCCATCAAATCCCCACATAATTGCAGAGATCCCAATTGCTATTGTTCCTATTAAAGTTTCTTTATTCATTTTCTTAAGAAAAAAAGTTGATCTGATAGATCAACCTTTTTACGAATTATTTTTTCTTAGGTGGTTTATATCCTCTTTGTTTTGCCGCATCTTCTAAACGCTGTTGCCATTTCGATTTTTTAACAGGTTTCTTTTTGTTTTCATGTAATTTCTTTAGAAGAGCTTCTTCATCAACAAATCTTCTGATAAATAAGGTTTGACCTAATGTAATTACATTCGACAAGAAATAATAATAGCTCAATCCTGACGAATAGTTGTTAAAGATAAATAATAACATAACCGGCATCATATAAGTCATCATAAACTTCATTCCAGGCATTTGTTGATTTGCATCATTCATTTGTCCGGTGTTCAATCTAGATGAGAAAACTAATGCTACTGCCATTAAAACTGTAAATAAACTAATATGATCTCCAAATCCAAATGGTACAGTAAATGGTAAGTCAATGATGGAATCATAAGAAGATAGGTCATCGGCCCATAAAAATGCTTTTTGTCTTAACTCAAAAGATGCCGGGAAGAAACGGAACATTGCAATTAATATTGGAAACTGTATTGCCATTGGAATACATCCTCCCATCGGATTAACACCAACCTTTTTATACATTGCCATGGTTGCCTGTTGCTTTTTCATCGCATCTTCTTTCTTGGGAAACTTCTTATTAATCTCATCTATTTCCGGTTTAAGGACACGCATTTTTGCTGTAGATAAATATGATCTGTATGTTAAAGGAAATAAAACGAGCTTAATTAGTATGGTCAATATTAATATGATAAGACCATAATTTGCAATATAATTATCTAAAAAGTTAAAAACCGGTATAATCACAAATCTATTAATCCAACTAATAATTGATCTTCCTAACGGTATAATCTTTTCAAATCCTAAATCATATTTCTTTAATGTATTAAAATGATTTGGGCCAAAATAAAATGACAACGGTACCGATGATTGTGAAGAAAATTCAAATGGAATTCCAATAGTTGATTCAAAATATTTTAAATATTTAGCATCTTCTTCAAAAGTAACATATTCAATAATTCCATTTGCTAAATAATTATCTGCAACTAAAACAGAAGAAAAGAACTGATGTTGAAAAGAAACCCATTTTAATTTTGTATTCAATTCTTCACTGTTATCATCCTTACCTCTTGATTTTAGTGTATTTACCTCGTCTTGATAATACTTATACCCAATGGTTGTGTACATATTTTCGTTCTTTGCACCTTTTTCTAACTGAGGTACATACATAGACCATTTTAAATCCAGAACATTCGTGTTATTTGCAAGTATTTGATTAAATCCAACAAAATTCATGTCAAAATCAACCATGAAATCATCAGGATTTAAAGTGTAAACATATTCCAGGTATTTATTTTCGCCACCGTAAAGCCTCATTTTAACAGAGTTATCTGTAACTTCGCTGGGCACAAAAAATAAGTTATTAGTTTCAATTCCCCGCAGATCAATCGTATTGAATTGCAAACCGAATACGGTTGAATCTCCATCAAATAATAAAAGCGGTTTCTGAGCATATGTTTTATATTCCTTTAATTCCACCGAATAGATCCTACCTCCTTTATTACTTATTTTCACACGAAGATGCTCATTTTCTATTGTAATAAACTCTTGAGTACCATAAGCAGCTTCTGCAAAACTTCCATATTGACTTTGGTATAAACCCAGATCAATTGAATCCTGCTGAACATTTGATTCATTCTGAATATTACTGGTAATATTTGGTTCTATTTGTTTTTGCTGGATAACCTCCTGCTGACGTACTAACTCAAGCGAGTCTCTCTTGTGTTTTGCTGCTTCAATCTCTTCTTTTGAAGGTTTGTTTATTTGCGTCCAAAGCACTAATAATCCGGCTATTATAACAATACCTATAATTGAATTCCTATCCATTTTAAGTTTTCTTTATTATCTTTATTAAATAAAATAAGGCAAGTAATACTTGCCTGCAATATTAGTATAATTTTGTTATTATTCCTTACAAATTTCCTTTACAAAATCTACAAAAAGCGGATGTGGATTAACCACAGTACTTTTATACTCAGGATGAAATTGAACTCCTATAAACCATCTGTGTTCGGGTATTTCAACTATTTCCACTAAACCTGTATCAGGATTAAGCCCCACAGGTAACATTCCTGCCTTTTTGAATTTATCATAATAATCATTATTAAACTCATAGCGATGGCGGTGTCTTTCTTGAATATGTTCCTGCTTATAAATATCGAATACTTTAGTATCTTTTGTAATATCGCATGGGTAAGCACCTAATCTCATAGTTCCACCTTTTTCAGTAACCCCTTTTTGCTCTTCCATTATATCTATCACTGGGTTAGTCGTTGTTCTGCTCATCTCGGTAGAATCAGCATCGTTTAATCCTAATACATTTCTTGCAAATTCAATAACTGCGCATTGCATGCCCAGACAAATACCTAAAAATGGGATATTATTATTACGAACATAGTTAACTGCAGTAATCTTTCCTTCAATTCCTCTTTGCCCAAAACCCGGAGCAACGATAATTCCCTGAACACCTTTTAATTGTTCAGCTACATTGCTCTTATCAATTTTTTCGGAATGTATACATCTGATGTTTACCTTGCACTGGTTTACAGAACCAGCATGAACCATAGATTCCATGATAGATTTATACGAATCCGGCAATTCAACGTACTTACCAATTAATCCTACTGTAATCTCTTTCTTAGGATTTTTTAGTTTATTGATAAACTGCTTCCAAAGTTCAAGCTTTGGTTCTTCATTTTCCGCTAATCCAAGTTTCTTAAGAACCGTTACATCCAACTTTTCTTCCTTCATTAATAAAGGAACTTCGTATATGGTTGAAACGTCAATAGATTGAACTACAGACTCTATGTTTACATTACAAAACAGAGCAACCTTCTTTCTAATATCCATATTTAGTGGATGTTCTGTTCTTAATACCAAAACATCTGGTTGTATACCGTTTTCCAACATCATTTTAACGGAATGTTGTGTCGGTTTTGTTTTTAATTCGCCAGAAGCAGATAAATAAGGAACTAAAGTTAAATGAACAAATAAGCTATTTTGAGAACCTAACTCCCATTTTAACTGACGAACAGCTTCAATATAAGGTAAAGACTCAATATCACCGACAGTTCCTCCAATCTCAGTAATTACAACATCATAATTAAACTTTTTTCCCAAAAGTTTAATATTTCTCTTTATTTCATCTGTGATATGAGGAATTACTTGAACCGTTTTTCCCAAATAATCTCCTCTACGCTCTTTGTTTATAACAGTTTGGTAAATTCTACCAGTTGTAACATTATTAGCCTGTGTTGTGTGCAGGTTTATAAATCTTTCATAATGGCCTAAATCCAGGTCTGTTTCTGCTCCATCTTCGGTTACGTAACACTCTCCATGTTCATATGGATTTAATGTACCGGGATCTACATTAATATATGGATCTAACTTTTGAATAGTTACCGAATATCCACGTGCCTGTAAAAGTTTAGCTAATGAGGCAGATATAATTCCTTTTCCTAAGGAAGAAGTAACTCCACCCGTGACAAATATGTATTTCGTTGCTGACAATTTTATAAAATTTTATCGATTGTTAAATATAGATTATTCTGAATCTGCGCGATCTATCATTCTTATTTTTTCTTCAAGCAATTGTATTTCTCTACGTGCACTTTCAATTTTACCTTGGTAATCTTTCAACATTTCCTTAGCTTCAGGTGAATCTGCAGAGAAAAATCCAATATTATTTTCCCAAAGTGTTATATTGCTTTCGAGTTTCTTTATTTTATTAAAGAATTTATCTCTTTCATGTTTAATTTTATTGGATGATTTAGGCTTATGCTGAAGATTCTCAAGTCTATTTTGAAATTTCATTAAATTCTTTTCCTTATCATCAACTTTCAACTTATCAAACTGTTTATTTAGTTCTTCTCTAAACTCATTCTGAATTTTGTCTTTCATCTTATAAGGTACAAAACCAATTTCTGAGAATTCCTCTTGGAACTTTTTAAGCGCTTCATAATTCTCACTTACATTGCTTGTAAACTCGTAATTCTTAACCTTGTCTATAATTTCTTGTTTCTTTTTCAGATTGATTTCAAACTCTTGCTCAATATTTTGATAATAATCCGCCTTTTTGTTAAAGAAATGATCACAGGCAGCCCTAAAACGTTTCCAAACCTTATCGGATTGTTTTCTTGAAACTGGTCCAATTTCCTTCCACTCTTTTTGAAGACTTATAAGATCTTTAGTGGTTTTTTTCCAATCAGTACTATCTTTAATTGCTTCTGCTTTTTCGCACAGTTCAATTTTCTTTGATAAATTCTGATCTTGTAACTCTTTATTTTGAGCATAAAACTCTCTCTTTTTACCGAAGAACTTGTCACAAGCATCTCTGAAACGAGCATATATTTTATTGTTATCCTTTTTAGGAGCAAAGCCGATAGTTCTCCACACTTTTTGTAATTCAATTATTGCATCCGTCTGATCAGTCCACTCTTTGTGAGATTCCAAAGTTTTATTTGCAATTTCTTCAGCTTGTTCACATAATTTCCCTTTTCTTTCCAGGTTACTTTTTTGTTCTTCTTTTAAATTTTTGAAATAATCTTGATGTTTTTTGTTTATTACTCGCGTAGCTTCTTTAAACCTCTCCCATAATTCATCTTTCTTATCATTTGGAACGGGACCAATTTCGCGCCATTGATTATGGAATTTTTGAAGTGTTTTAAATGCAACAACAACTGATTTTTCCTCGATTAGTTTTTCAGCTTTCTCGCACAGTTCTGTTTTTATCTCAAAATTTTTCTTAAGATCTAAATCTCTGAGTTCTTTATTAATATTAATAAAATCGTAAAACTTCTCAACATGATGGTGGTATGTATTCCAGAGATCCTTTAATTTTTGTTGAGGAACCTGACCAATTTCTTTCCATTTTTGCTGTAGCTCTCTAAATTCTTTAAAAGTATCACCAATAGATTCATCTTTATTAATTAATTCCTTTAATTCTTCAATGATCTCATATTTCTTTGTAAGATTAACTTCTTTAACCTTTTCTTGATCCCGGTTATATTCAGCTTTTAATCTTCTGTATCTTTTAAATAAATCTTTTAAATCCTCTTCAACAGGATCTTCCGCTGGAGCAAAATCTTCAATAACTCCACCCTGAGCTAAGAAATCCTTTCTTTTTTGTTCGTTTAAAGCCTTTTGTTGCTTATAAAAACTGGCCTTGATTGCTTCTACTTCTTTTCTTATATCATTAATTAAATTTTTATCAATAATCTCTCGTAATTCTTTAACCAAATCTTCACGACTAAGCTTTGTATAATCAACCTCAACGATTTGTTCTTGTATCTTTACTTCTTCCGAGTCCTTTACCTTTTCTTCATCATTTTCAACAATTGAGTCTCCGCCTTGGTTAAGTTCATTTACATTTTCCTCTTCCTTCTCATTCATCGTTTGTTCAACCTCAGTTTGTTTTTCATTTCGATCAGATTCATCAACTTCACTTTTAGACTCTTTTTTTTCTGAATCTAATTCAGCTTTATTTTCATTCAATTCTGGCTTCTCATTTTGATTTCCATCTTGAACAGAATCAGAGTTTTGTAAATCTTTAGTGCTCATATTACCAGTTTTTCTTTTTCAAATGACATGAATATTATCCATTTGTAATTATAGGTTACGAAAATAAATATTTAACGACTAATACTCAAAGAATTTTATCATTAAATATTAAAACATAAATATACAATTTTATCTATAACCGAATTAAAAAAAGCTGATCAGATAGTTCCCAATCAGCCTTAATTATAATATCAAACCTTTCCGCTTGTTTTAAAACTTAAATCCAAATGTTAAAACATAATTATTTACTTTATTATCGATGTTTGCAATTGCGTCATTAAATTCATACTCGTATGCTTGCATACTGTAACTGTACTGAGACTGAGAAAATGCTAAGTCCATAAAGAATTTATCTGTTCTGTAACCAAGACCTCCTGCAATTGTAAATTCATCATAATTATCATTGTTCTTATAAGGGCTTGTAGAATATCTTCCCCCACCTCTAAAATATAAAGGCCCATATCTTAATTCTGCACCTGCTCTTAAATTATGTGTTTTATCATAAATTGAATTTATATCATCATTATCTACTGTAACTTCCTGGCTATTAAATTCATCATCAAGCTTCATAGCAGAATAATCGGCATATTCATAATCGACATTAATTAGGGCAAATTTACCAACTTGAAATCCGACACTTCCAATATATCTCCAAGGTGTAGTTAATTCATATTCATATGTCTGCACCGGAGATGTTGCTGGTTGAAAATCATTTGCCGTATCATAATACCCTATAGCGCTGTTATTAAACTCTTGGGTTAAACTATAAAAAGTCGGCGTGTGTAATGACACTCCAAATCTCAGGAAATCAAAGGCTTTATAAATTGCACCAATTTTAAAATTAAATCCAGTTCCTTCCGTTTTGGAGTATTCTCTAAAATCAAAACCATCTGTAAATACGATTGGAACGTTTGTTGTTTCAAATTCATAATGTGAAGCGAACTGCTCATATCTAAGTCTATATATACCAACGCTCGCACCTAAATATAATCTATGTGCATAATTTCCGCTAAAAGAGAAATTAAATTCACTTATAGACCCCTCAGTTTCAATAGCCTTTCTTTGAAATATTTCGAAATTATCCGGATCATTTATTACTTGGTCGGTAATATCGCTAAAATAAACCGTTCCGCTTGTATCGATAACACCCGAGCTAAAAAGCAGATATTCATATGGTCCATTTAAAAAAAGCGGATCAATAGTTTGATCATTGGGGTTGTAACCATCCACGTTTGCTTGATTCACAAACACCTCCATAAGTGAATTATTATTAACTCCTTCAAAGCGAAGATTATTATTTAAATCTACTGTGCGATTAAAACCAACCCCAAAGTTAAAGTATACCCATCTAGTATCAGAGTCTTCCAAATTATAGGATGCAACAAAACCTAAATTATTTAAATTTAGTGCATAATTACTTTCATTAACCGAATTACCAATATATTGGGCATCATTCGTATTAAAACTCATACCAGGAGAAAATACGAATTCAGAGCTTCTATAGATACCTAAACCTGCCGGATTAATCGCAATGGAAGAAAAATCACCTCCAATTGCACCAAATGCCCCTCCCATTCCTATAAACCGGGCAGTCCCTCCATATTCGTTTTTAGAGAAATTTAATGCATTTTCAACATAAACTGATTGTGTATAACCTATATTTATTGAAATAAAAAGTATAATAATAACTAAAAATATTTTTTTCATTTTTGTAATTTTTAAAATTTATCTTCTACCGCGACTGCTATTCGAACTTCCCGAACTTCTACTTGAAGAACCTGAACTTCTTCCAGATGAACCAGAACTTCTAACTGAACTTCCTGATGACCTTGAAGAACCTGACGAACTTCTAACCGAACTTCCTGACGACCTTGAAGAACCCGATCTACTTACTGAACTTCCCGAAGATCTTGTGGACCTCGAAGGTGTATAAGTACTGCGAGATCTACTTGAAGAACCTGATCTGTTTGGAGAATAAGTTGATCTTGAAACTCCCGAAGATGATTGCCCTGATCTTACATTAGAACTTTCAGGTCTGTTATATCGTGTTGTAGATCGCGAAGGAGTACTATAGGTAGATCGCGATGTTTGTTTTGGTCTTGTATAATTTCTTGTTCCTGATGTACTTCTTTGTGAACTACTACTAACTGCAGACCCAGATCTACTTGAACCTGACTCACGAACTCGAATTGTTTCTCCAGACTGATTAGCTCTTGTTCTTACCGTACTAACTTCACCTGATCTAACCGATCTTGATGATTGCCTATCAATTCCAGATTTTACTGTACTAGAAGATCTAATATTTCTTCCCATATATGTTTCAGGTAATTCTCGTGAAGTTCTGCCTACAGATCTAGTACCTGCAATACCTGCAATACTTCTTTGTCTGTACGAATGAAAAGAAGAACTAACTACATGACCATTATGATAATATGGGTGTGAATGATAATAATAAGGTCTGTAATACCAGTTATTATAATACCCAAAATGATAAGGCCTATGATACCAACTACTGTAATATCCAAAACGATAAAATGGATAGCCATAACCATAGTAGCCATAACCATATGAATACCAGCTATGGTATGGTCTCCAGGTAGACATCCAATAAGGTTCAACCCAGATATGGTCTCCCATTATAACAACATTATAGTATGGATCATTAAAAAACATAGATGCATACCAATAATCATCAGAGAAAGTAATAAAGGAATTATTCATCCCATAATAAGGACTACGCATAGCATCCATTCTTCTATCCCAAGCTTCAGAATAGCTATCAACAATTAATCTATCGTATGCGCTTTCGTATTCATAAAGAGTAGTATCGATATCATTTTTACTTGTATCTTGTAAAATATCAGAGATTTGTTTATCATATTTTTTAGAAAATATGGTTGCTTCGTTCTTATCGTAAGAAGGATTTTCATAAACATCATTACTGGCTAATTGTTCGTCTGTTGGTGAATAATATAAATCGTCACTCACAGTGCTTTGTAATGATGAACATGAGGCCAATAGTACAGATAAGAAAATGATTAAAAAAAATTTAGTTTTCATAATGAACCTCCTGTTTTGTTATATTTTATTAATTTATTACTTATTTTTGCAACTCTAAAATATCATAAAAATCACTGAAAACAATACAAAAATCATACCATACATGGCGGAAAAACTTACAAAAAGACAAGAAAATTACTCACAATGGTATAATGAATTAGTTGTAAAAGCAGATTTAGCTGAAAACTCTGCTGTACGGGGCTCAATGGTAATAAAACCTTATGGTTATTCAATTTGGGAAAAAATGCAAGCTGCTTTAGATAAAATGTTTAAAGATACGGGGCATTCTAATGCTTATTTTCCATTGTTTATTCCAAAATCATTCTTTTCGAAAGAAGCAAGTCATGTTGATGGTTTTGCAAAAGAATGTGCAGTTGTTACTCATTACAGGCTAAAAAATGATGAAAAGACCAATAAAATAATTGTTGATCCTGCCGCAAAGCTTGAAGAAGAACTTATTGTACGTCCAACATCAGAAACGATTATCTGGAATACATACAAAAACTGGATTCAATCTTATAGAGATTTACCTATTTTAGTCAATCAATGGGCAAATGTTGTTCGTTGGGAAATGAGAACACGTTTATTTCTAAGAACGGCTGAGTTTCTATGGCAAGAAGGACATACGGCACATGCTACAAAAGAAGAAGCAATAGCGGAAACAGAGCAAATGATAAATGTTTATGCAGATTTTGCCGAAAATTGGATCGGGGTACCCGTGATAAAAGGCTACAAGTCTGAAAATGAACGCTTTGCCGGCGCGCTTGACACTTTTGCTATTGAAGCCTTAATGCAGGATGGTAAAGCATTACAGGCCGGAACTTCACATTTTCTTGGTCAGAACTTTGCCAAAGCATTTGATGTAAAGTTTGCAGATAAAAATGGAAAACTCGATTATGTATGGGCAACATCATGGGGAGTTTCCACCCGATTGATGGGTGCATTAATTATGGCTCACTCCGATGATAATGGATTAGTTCTGCCTCCTAAATTAGCTCCAATACAGGTTGTTATTGTCCCAATTTATAAAGGACAAGATCAACTTGACATGATAAATAAAAAAGCTAATCAGATCAAAGCCAATTTGGAAGCTAAAGGTATTTCGGTAAAATATGATAACAGAGATACTCATAAACCTGGTTGGAAGTTTGCAGAGTATGAACTAAAAGGAGTTCCTGTAAGAATTGCGATGGGACCTCGCGACCTTGAAAATAATACTTTAGAAATTGCTCGCAGGGATACGTTGGAAAAAGAGATTAAATCTCAAGATGGCATTGAAAATTACATAGAAGAATTACTAAATAATATTCAGAATAACATTTATCAAAAGGCATTAAAATTTAGAGACGAAAATACTCAAAAGGCAGATACATATGAAGAATTCAAGAGTATTATTGAAACTAAAGGAGGATTTGTTTTAGCCCATTGGGATGGTACACCAGAAACCGAACAAAGAATAAAAAATGAAACCAAAGCTACAATAAGAGTTATTCCATTTAACTCCGATGAAGAAAATGGTAAGTGTATTTATTCTGGAAAAGCATCTAGAAAGAGAGTATTATTTGCAAAAGCCTATTAAAATAAAAATAGATATGACAGAACATGATAAAAAGGAGAAGATATTATCTGCTCTTGAAATGAAGTCGCTTGTAAAACAAAAGGTTTACGATCAAACTTTAGAAACTTTTAATTTATTAAAAGTAATTTTACAGGAAATAACCGAAGAATATAATTCCGAGTTACAGGTAAAAGATCCTCGAGTTAGCTTTGGCTATAAAGAAAGAAGTCAGTTCGAAGCAGAATTAAAAGTAGCCGGAGATTTATTAATATTCAGCATGCACTCAAACATATTTGAATTCGACAAGTCGCACAATGTTTGGAAACTGAATTATGTAAAAGAAAATGCTTTGTATAGTTATTGCGGAATTATTAATGTTTATAACTTCCTTTCTGACTCTTTTAAATATAACAGGTTAGATGACTTGGGATACTTAGTTTCCAGATTATTTATTAATTTGGACAAACATTTTTTTGTTGAAGGTAAAAGGCAAGAAGAATATCAATATAATAATTTCGGATCAAAGAAAATAAACAAAGACTATTTAAAAGATATTATACTTAGAATAATTTTGTATGCAATTGATTTTGACCTATTAGTTCCTCCCTATGACAATATTAAAATTGCTTCGGTCGCTCAATTAAATGAAAAAGTAGAATATCATAGGATGAAAACAGGAAAAAGACTTGGATTTAAATTTAATTCCGATGATGTTTGAAATAAAATTATTAACTATTTAAGCAAACTAAATGCCTGATTTTTTATCAGGCATTTTTGCATCATTTCTAAAACTTAATCGTCTTTATATTGTATTAAATAATGTTTAAAATCGTACACGTTGTGTTACATATTCGAACAAAAGATTTAAAAGTACCGTGTGAGTAAAATAAAAAAACATACTAAGAATCAAAAATATAGATATGTTGGCACAAAATATGTTAATAAAGATACAGATTGCTAATCTTTAATATTCAAAAGTCATGGTAGTTGATTTAAAAGCAAATGAATTAGTTTTAAAAGCAGGTGATTCAAATTACTTTGCTGAAGACAAGAGTATTGATGGAAAGTTAATTTTAACCAATCAACGCGTTTACTTTAAAACAAAAGAAGATCAAAACTCAGAATATAATTTGGAAATCTTACCGGAACAGATTCAAGAAATTTTATATTTCAATACAATGAAAATATTTCCTAATGGATTAAATATAATTTTAAAAGAGGGTAAGGAATTTAAGTTTAAGATCGGAAAAAGAAATTCTTGGGGGAAGGTTTTAAATAAGATTTATTAATACAGTCAATTTCAAAATTACATATATCTTTTATTATTCACAATTAAAAGAAATTATGAAATTATTTATAACTGTAGTATTCTTTTTCGCTTTATTTGGTGCAAATATTTATTCTCAGGAAAATGAAATTGTTATTCCCGAAATAGATTCTCTTCTCCAACATCAAATAAAAGAGGGCTCACCAGGATGTGTGGTTGGAGTGATTAAAGATGGTGAGTTTATTCATAAAAAAGCTTATGGATTAGCAAATTTAGACTTTGATATCCCGCTCACAACGTCTTCTGTATTCAGAATTGCCTCTACTTCAAAGCAATTTACTGCTGCCAACATATTTCTATTAGTGGAACAGGGTAAAATCAGCTTGAATGATGACATTAGAAAGTACTTAGATAGCTTCCCTTTTTATGGCGATACTATTAAAGTCAAACACCTTATTCATCACACAAGTGGGTTAAGAGATTACACAGGTTTAATGTATCTTTGTGGTTTAGAAGATGATTATCAATATACACCCAACGACCTTTATCAACTAACGATACGTCAAAAAGAACTTGACTTTAAACCGGGAACACAATTCAGTTATAGCAATACCGGGTATTTTTTGTTGTCAAAAATTGTAGAATCCGTAACAGGAACTACATTAAACGAATATGCCCAAACAAACCTGTTTACCCCATTGAAGATGAAAAACACCCACTTTCATGATAACCATAAAATGATTGTAAAAAACAGAGCTTACGGATATAGTTACGGGAAAGATGCATATGAAATTTCCATGAGCAATAATGATATTGTAGGTGATGGTGGCATTTTTACAACACTTGATGATTTAAAACTTTGGGATGCAAACTTTTATTCTCATAAAGTTGGTGGTATAGATTGGCATGAAAAAATGATTACACCGGGCAAGTTAAATGATGGATCTGCAATTCCGTATGCTGGTGGATTGTTCATTCGTGATTACAGAGGTCTGAAAAAAATAAATCACGCAGGCTGGTATGCCGGATTTAAATCGAGTATGGCTCAATACCCCGAAGCAAAAACAAGCATCATTATTCTGGCCAATAGTCCTAACTTAAAACCTCCTATCTTAACAAATCAAATTGCTCAAATTGTTCTAAAAGATAAGTTAGCGCCAAAGGTTTCTTCAAAGAAAAAAAGACTTCCTGATAATGCAAAGAATAAAATTCAATCTGAAATCCCAAAAGATATTATGAAGGCATTGGCTGGTGAATATTTTAGTTCTGAATTAAATTTTTGGTATCAAATTTTTATCAAGGAAGATAAATTATTCTGTAAAAGAGGCAACAATAAATTAGAACAACTTCGATTTATTAACAAAGACCTTCTTATGGTTGATAAATATATAACCTTATCACCAAAATGGGAAGAAGGAAATCAGATTTCAGCTTTTACACTAAGTGTAGGAGATTCAAGAAATATACTTTTTGAAAAAGTTGATTTAAAAAACTAGAAGTTCAAGTCCAGCTTACAACTAGAACATATAAAAATAGCATATTGTATAATTAACGGTGGGCTATATGCTAATATTGAACGTATAAATATAAAACTTTAGGTTATACAAAGCCGAAATGGTTAATGAGCAAAAATTCCTACTACTTATAAACAAAATCGTTAAAAAAGAGAAATTTTAATAAATCGTATTCTTATTCATTCGAACTATTTTCTTTAGCATTCCATTAAATATCAAAAAATGAAAGGGCCATAACAGATACCAGTAAAGTCTGCCTGTTAATCCTCTTGGTCTAAAAGTTGCTTTTTGAATAAAGATTTCATCATCTTCAATATGATTTATACTAAATTCCAACCACGCTTCTCCTGGCAATTTCATTTCAGCAAATAAAAGTAACCTTCTATTTTTTTTATCGGCCATAAGTACTCTCCAAAAATCAAGCGCATCCCCGGTATAAATGTTTTTTTGATTTGTACGTCCTCTTCTTAAACCAACCCCACCAAAAGCTTTATCAATTAAACCCCTAATTTGCCACAAATAATTAGCAAAATACCATCCATTATTTCCTCCAATTTTCCAGATCTTATCTATAACCTTTTCACTCCTACCGGTAACTATCGCTTTTCGCTCATCTATAAAACATCCAAAACTTGGAACCTGAATATAATCTAAAATATTAGGATTATCACTCGTAATTAATGCATCCTTCCAACTGGAAACCACCATATTTTGCTCTATTGTCGAAAAAGAATCTTTAACAGCAGACTTGAAGTCAATAAGCTTTATTCCCAATTCACTTGCTAAATCATTTTTATTTGCAATAACTTCAACCTTCATACTATTTACTAAATTGACGGCTAACTTGTATGATGTAGCTGTTACAAAATATAACCAATATGAGGATAACCTAGGAGTCATAACAGGCAAAGTAATTACCAATCTTTTTAAGCCTCTTACTTCTGCAAACTTTAATAGCATGTTTTTGTAAGTAAGCACTTCCGGTCCCCCAATATCATAAGATTTATTAAATGTTGATATTCTATTTATTACACCTGTTAAAAATTGAATAACATTTTTGACTGCAATTGGTTGTGATTTTGTTTTTAACCATTTTGGAGTAATCATTATTGGTAATTTTTCAACTAAATCACGAATTATTTCAAACGATGCACTACCTGATCCAATTATTATTCCTGCTCTAAGTGTGGTAACTGGAATTTCCGAAGATTTTAAAATGTTTTCAACGTTTTGTCTTGATGAAAGATGTTCTGATAAAGATTCGCTATTTACTATACCACTTAAATAAATTACTTGTTTAACTCCAG
>JANQHR010000098.1 GCA_028282585.1 Bacteroidales bacterium
GAAAATACACAAAAGTCTATTAATCAATATATTATAATTTTGTGAGATTTTGTGTTTTTGTGTCTTTGTGGCGAAAATCAATCTTTTTAGACACCCTCTACATAATAAAAGCTAATTATCTAATTTAGAACAAACCAGTTATGTTTCCATTTTCATCAATATCTATCTTTTCAGCAGAAGGCTTACCGGGTAAACCAGGCATCCGCATAATAGTACCAGCAATTGGTACTATAAATCCAGCTCCCGAAGAAAGCTCAACATCTCTGATTTTTACAGTAAAATCTTTTGGCCTTCCCTTTTTATGAGCATCATCTGATAAAGATTTTTGAGTTTTAGCAATGCATACAGCTAAATTACCAAATCCCAGCTCCGTGATTTTCTTGAGCTTATTTTTTGCTTGAACTGTATACTCGACATTTTTAGCTCCATACATTTTTTGCGTAATTGCATCTATTTTTTCCTCGAAACTCCATTCTAAATCATATAAAGGAGTAAAACAAGTTTCGCATTCAGTAACTGCATTAACTACTTCTTCCGCCAGCTTAACGGCTCCATCGCCGCCTTTAGCCCATCCATCATTTAGCGCTACCGTAATTCCATGTTTCTCACAATGTTTTTTTAACAGTTCAATTTCAGCATCAGTATCCGACGAAAATTTATTAATAGCTACAACAGGTTTAAAGCCATAAAACATCATGTTTTCAATATGCTTATCAAGATTTTCAAAACCTTTTTCGAGAGCATCCAGGTCTTCATCTTGTAAAACGGCTAATTTAGAGCCGCCATGATATTTTAACGCTCTTATTGTTGCAACTATAACAACCGCATTTGGTTTTAAATTTCCATATTGAGATTTAATATTGAAGAATTTTTCAGCTCCTAAATCACTTGCAAAACCAGCTTCAGTTACAACATAATCGCTCATTGACAATCCTATTTTTGTTGCAATTATGGTGTTTGTTCCCTGTGCAATATTAGCAAAAGGCCCACCATGAATAATCGCTGGATTTCCTTCAAGCGTTTGAACAAGGTTTGGCTTTATTGCATCTTTTAAGAGAACTGCCATTGCTCCTTCTGCCTTTAAATCTCTGGCAAAAATTGCCTTTCCTTCGTAAGTGTATCCTATAAATATATTTCCCAATCTTTCTTTAAGATCTTTTAAATCCTTAGCAACACACAAGGTTGCCATAACCTCTGAAGCGGCTGTAATATTAAATCCTGTCTCTCTTGGAACTCCTTGTTTTGGACCTCCTAATCCAATAACTATATCACGTAATGAGCGCTCATTCATATCCATTACTCTTTTCCATTCTACTGTACGAGGATCAATTCCCAGATTTCCTTCTTTAAGCTGAATATTATTATCAATAAGTGCAGACAATAAATTATGTGCTTTTTCTACGGCAGCAAGATCCCCGGTAAAATGAAGGTTAATATCTTCCATTGGAATTACTTGCGACATTCCACCTCCTGCAGCTCCCCCTTTAATACCGAAAACCGGACCTAATGAAGGTTCTCTTAATACAACAGTAGTTTTTTTACCAATTTTATTTAATGCTTGAGTTAGCCCAATTGAAGTGGTCGTTTTTCCTTCACCAGCAGGTGTTGGTGTAATTGCAGTAACTAAAATAAGTTTAGCTTTTTTAATTTTTTCTTCATCAATAAGTTTGAGAGGTAATTTTGCTTTATATTTTCCATATAATTCAAGGTCATCTTCAGAAATGTTTAATTGTTTAGCAATATTAACAATAGGTTTAATGTTAGCACTTTGAGCAATTTCAATGTCAGATTTCATAGTGATTGATATTTTTTTGATTAATTATTGTAAGGTTGATTCTGATAAAATTAAAAAATCTGGATAAATAAATCCCTTGATTTGTTAATTTTTTATAGTGGAACGCTTAACAAAAAGTTTTGTTCAACTTTATTACAAAGAAAAGACCCGTTATAAGAAGCTACATGGGTTAGCACTTAATTTTATCTAAAAGTATATGCCTATTCCGAAAATTTCAATGAAATTCTCAGAGTAGGCAAAACAAACAATTACATTCAGTCATTGTTGACAGTTTGGTATCTTGTTTCTTTTGTCCATTCAATGAACTTTAAAAATTCCCTATTCCAATGAGTTATTTGCCCATCTTTAGTTTCTTCATGGTAAGAATGGTTGCATCCAATACAAACCTCAAAAGTTAAATTCTCCTTTCTTTTTTCAATAAATTTTATTGGCAATAAATAAGCGGTTTCAATTGGTGTACTTTCATCTTCTGTTGCAAAAAGTGCATATATTGGTATATCAATTTGTGTTAAATAATCAATGGGAGCTTTTTCATAATTGGTCCAACGTTTATTTGTGAATCCAAAATGGTCAATTTCAGTTGAATTTGGATTCTTAAGAATTTCTTTATACCATTCTAAAATACCTACTATATTTTGATGAGCTTCTTTGTCCGAAATCTTTCCTTCTAAAGCTTTGATCCTATTAAAGAGAGAAAACTCATAAAAATTATTCAATACATTACCAGACCAAAATCCCAAATGTGTTATTTTTTTATTTTTTGCTGCTAAAGCAGCTCCAATAACGGCACCTTCTGAATGCCCATAAACAATGATTTTTTCGGTTTTATTCAAGTGATTTTCTATAATATGATTGATAGACAAATCTATTTGTTTCATTCTATAGTCCAGATAGTTATTTTTATAGTAACTTTTTGGAACTTTAATTTCTCCATCCTTATATAACCCTTCCATTCCTGGTTTAGGAATAATGGCATAGGTGTATTTAGAATCTAGGTTTTTATGATCATCACCAAACCAACGGTAATATGTAATCTCATTTTTATTAATAGAATAGGAAAAAATGGGATTTGGGTCAGTACCCTGTATGAAAACTACTAAATTCGTTGGTTTTTCTTTGTAGCTTTTTAAAAAGTACGTAATAGTGTCATTATTTTCAATTATCTGTTCTTGAATAAAATCGAATACTTCAAGAGCATCATTAATATTTGGAGTATCCTTTTTTTGAGCTACAGATATTGAAAAAATAAAAATGGATAAACAGGTAAAAAATACTTTCATTTATTTAAGTTTCAAATATGACGCTTTCGTAGCCTAAAGGTTACAAGTCTTTAGTTCAGAATAACTGTTAACTAGCTATTAGTCCATTAAACTTAATCAAAACTTAAAATCTCAATAATCTGATCTTGAGATTAATAAATAATCTGAAAAATTTACGGTTCATATCTCGACTCTGAAAGAATCTTTTGATAATCATTATCTAACATAAGTTCTTTTAAAGATAGTTCAGGATTTTTTTTCATGTAAGTTTTAACAATTTGCCAACCCAACCAAACTGATGCTCTTCCCGGCGAATTACTCGGATATCCAACCGTAAAAGGAGCAGGATTTATGTGTTGATTAATTGTCATGTAGTCGGTACTAAAAAGTAGCTTATTTTCTATTAAATAATTCCACATTTGTCTTTCATTTCCAATGCACCATTTTATTTGATTACCGGTAAAACCAATTTTTAATGAATCGGGCGTATTAGGGAACATAGCGTCAAGAAAATATTGAATTTTTCCATGATAAACCATATTGTTTATGAGGTTATCAACGGAATCTTTATAAACAAATTCAGTTAGCCCCCACGATTTTAATGCATCAACTGGAATATTCTCTGGATTCATATTGTTTTGAAGATAATTTGCTATACCTAATCGATCATAAAACTCACAATCTCTGCCTAAATATTTATCCGTACCTATTCCTAAAATACTATCCGAAACCACTATAGATTGATTAAAACCTCCAATGTAGGTATAAACTGACGGAATAATTCTTTCCGGAAAATGATATCTATATCTTTTAAATGCCTCTTCGATGTTTGATTCTATATCTTTAAGATCGGGAAAAGTATTCATAACCTTTTCATGAACCTTATTCATGGTATAATCAGTGATAAAACCGGTTAACTCATCAGCATACTCTTCCTGATATGGATTTCCCAATCGTATTATTCTGTAGCTATATAATTCAAAAAAATCACCATAACTATTAATAACGTCTGGTAATTCATCTGCTACATTCCCCGGATCAATTTCAAAAATATCATTATCCAGTCTTTTAATATTTATATCCAGGTTAATTTTTGATATATCAATGTCTAATTGATTATTTCGTTTGCAAGCAGTAAAAACTGATAACAAAACAATTAGAAAAGCAATTCCTTTTTTGATCATTATACAATAATTTTAATTAATCTTTATTACTATATTAAAAAGGTCTGATTTTTGTTTTCAATCCTTAAAATCACTTTCTATCCTGTGATTTTTATATATTTTTGTATTAACTAAAAATAAAGCCTAAAAGTATGAAAAAGTATTTATTTATTACAATATTACTCATTTCAAGTATTCAAGTATTTGCGCAGCAAACTAATTTAAGATTTACCGTATTTGTTGATCCGAAATTTTCGTGGATGAAATCTGATTATAATGCTATTGAAAATGATGGAACTAAAATGGGAGTAAACATTGGTTTAAATGTCGATAACTTTTTTGCAGATAATTACGCAATTATGACAGGTATTTCCATTGATAATACCGGAGGGAATTTAAAATTTGAAGATGGGAAAATATTAAAAACCGGAAGTGGTGAAGAAACTATTGATCCGGGAAGCGTTATTACTTACAAACTGCAATATATTAATGTTCCGCTAGGATTAAAATTAAAAACGAACGAAATTGGTTATTGGACATTTTTTACGCATCTTGGACTAAACAGTGGTATCAATATCAAGGCAACTGCAGAAGTTGACGGAGATGAATTAGAAAATGAAAATATTAGTGATGAAGTTAATTTATTTAACCTGGGATATTATATAGGTGCAGGTGCAGAATACTCGATTGGAGGAAATGCTGCCATTGTTGTTGGTTTAACTTACACGAACGGATTTGTTGACATTACTGACGGTAATGACAGTAAAGTAACGTTAAGTAATGTTGCTATAAGATTAGGTGTACTATTTTAAAATTGTTTCTTAAATATTAAACTATATGAAAATTGCTCTGGCTCAACTCAATTATCATATAGGTAATTTCGAGAAAAATACATTAAAAATTATTAATCAGATTGAGATCGCCAAGAAGGATGAAGTTGATCTGCTTATATTTTCGGAATTATCAGTATGCGGTTATCCCCCACAGGATTTGTTAGAAAAAAAAACATTTATTGAACATTGTGAAATTGCAATTGAGAAAATTACTCCGTATTGTAATGAGATTGCGGTAATAGTAGGCTCTCCAACAATAAATTATCATAAAAAGGGGAAAAAGCTTTACAATTCTGCAATATTTATTGCGGAAAATAAAGTACAATATATTCAAAATAAAACTCTACTTCCTACCTATGATATATTTGATGAATACAGATATTTTGAGCCAAATGATAAATTCAATGTTATTGAGTACAAAGAAAAAAAGATTGCTATAACCATCTGCGAAGATCTATGGGATTTTCAACCTGTTGAAAACACTTTTGCTAAAAATCAGCTTTATAATATAACACCGATGGAAAAATTGGCTGAACATAAACCTGATTTAATTATAAATATTGCAGCTTCTCCATTTTCATATACAAAAATATGGGGGCGTAAAAATATATTTATCCGCAATGCAAAAAAATATAAACTTCCGCTGTTTAATATAAACCAGGTTGGTGCGCAAACTGAATTAATTTTCGACGGAGGCTCATTAGTGGTGAATCCTGATGGTACAATTGCTGATGAAATGAAACTTTTTGAGGAAGATTATAAAGTATATGATCTGAATGAGATCAATAAGTGTTCGCTCAAAAAAAACATTGATGAAGACCCTGATGTTATAGCCAAAATACATGATGCTCTTGTTTTAGGAATCAGAGATTATTTTAAAAAGATGAATTTTTCGTCTGCAACATTAGGGTTATCCGGTGGTATTGATTCGGCTGTTTCTTTAGTTATAGCTGTAAGAGCATTAGGTGCAGAGAATCTCAGAGTGCTTTTACTTCCCTCAAAATATTCATCTGATCATTCTATTACGGATGCTGAATCTTTAGCAAAGAACCTTGGAGTTAAGTATGATTTGGTGAACATCCAGGAAGTGGTAGATAGTTTTAATAAGTCTTTAAAATCCGTATTTAAAGGTTTAACCGAAGATATTACCGAAGAGAATATTCAAGCTCGCGCAAGAGGTACGATCTTAATGGCGTTATCCAATAAATTCGGTCATATTCTATTAAATACTTCTAATAAAAGTGAAGCTGCTGTTGGTTATGGTACCTTGTATGGTGATATGAATGGAGGTTTATCGGTTTTGGGAGATATTTATAAAGCCGATGTTTATAAACTTGCTCGGTACATTAACAAAGATTCAGAGGTAATTCCTGAAAATACTATCGTAAAGCCACCTTCTGCAGAACTTAAGCCCGATCAGAAGGACTCTGATTCATTACCTGATTATGATGTATTGGATAAAATTCTTTTTGAATACATTGAGCTTCAAAAACCATTGGAGGAGATAACAGAAGGAGGTTGGGATAAAACTTTGGTTGAAAGAATCATAAAATTAGTTGATACAAATGAATACAAGCGGTATCAGGCTCCTCCTATTTTAAGGATTTCATCAAAAGCTTTCGGTGCAGGACGTAGAATGCCTTTAGTTGCAAAATATAATTAAAAGAAAAAGAAGAATCTGTTTAATCCTTCCTTTCTATATTCAGTCATATATTACAACTAAATACCAATTTTCAGGAAAATATTTTATAGTTTTAGCTGAAAATTATACATTTGTATGTTTTTTAACATATTTTTATAAAAAATACATCAATGAACATTGAGTGCCATAATATAATCGATAACCAAATGTCTGTTTTTAGTGTTCTTAATGAAGAAGAAAAAGAACTTCTAAAGAAAAACAGCACATGTACGTATTACAAGAAAAACGATATTATTTATAAAGAAGGAGATAAACCAAGCGGATTAATTTGTCTTTCCAAAGGAAAAGTAAAAATATTTAAAGAAGGTGTTGGAGGAAGAGAACAGATCGTTCGAATGGCAAAACCAGTTGGATTCATAGGTTACCGCGCACTTTTTGCAGAACAAAACTATCTTGCATCAGCAGAGGCTATTGAAGATAGTGTTATTTGTACAATTGAAAAAGATACATTATTTAAAATCTTAAAAACTAATTACGAACTTGCTTTTAGTATAATTCGCTCTTTGGCTTCGGAACTTGGTTTTTCAAATAATAGAACAGTTACCCTTACGCAAAAACATATTCGTGGACGTTTAGCAGAATCTTTATTATTCTTAAAAGATACTTATGGAGTGGAAGATGATAATGCAACTATAAAAGTTTATCTTTCACGAGAAGATATAGCCAACCTTTCGAATATGACTACATCCAATGCAATTAGAACCCTTTCAACTTTTGCCAGTGAAAAAATTATAGCTTTGGACGGTAGAAAAATCAAGATTTTAGATTTTAAAGGATTGGAAAGAATAAGTGAATTAGGATAAATCCATAGTTATAGTTAAAATTATTTAAACGAAAGAGATTCCAGGAAGTTTTTGTCCGTCATAAAATTGGTATCCAATTCACCTTTTACATACATCTCTTTGAATAGTAGTAAATTTTCCGCAGTTTTAGGATTATTGGTGTCATAAAGAATTCTGCTAGCTTCCTTAATTTTCAACGTGTCCAGTTTAACATTTTTACCCTGAGATTTTTCAAAGTAAAAATCTACCGTATTTTCTATACCTTCATCTAAAATTGATGTTACAACTAACTGTGTTAGATCAATTTTTGTTGAGTCATCCAGTACTTGTTGAATTTCCCTGATAATGGAATAATTAAGCGATGATGAAGTATGATTTAGAACAATTACCGTGTTTGTATCTTCAACGTATCTAAACAAACTAGTTCTAAATCCATTCCATTTTCCATGATGATAAGCTACCTTCTTATTATTTCTTTTGCGAATTCTAAATCCAAAGCCATAAGGAATTTCATATCTATTGCGTAATTTAAAAGTGGAGATAGACTCATTCATAGTTTCTTCCGATACCAAATTACTATTGTATAAAGCTTGATCCCATTTAAATAGATCTTCGGTTGTTGAATAAATCCCTTTATCACCCACCGCACCATCATTAACAGTCTCAGGGATCATTCTATACCGCCGTCCTCTATAATAATATCCAATTAACCTTTCTTTCTTCTCGTTATTTTCTGCACTACTGTAAACAAAAGAATTATTCATTTCCAATGGATCAAATATATTTTCTTTCATAAATTCGGCAAAAGATTGTTGAGAAATTCTTTCAACAATTGACGCTAAGACAATATATCCTGTATTTGAATAATCCCATCTCCTACCTGGCGTAAAGTACAGATTCAATTTATGTTCTGCCATCATTTTCAGGATTTCCTCATTATTAGGGGCTCCATTACCATGCCAATGATTTTCTACCAACCAGTAATAATTTGGTAATCCTGATGTATGGTTTAATAGCATCCTAACCGTTATCCCTGGATAAGGAAATTCAGGAATATATTTTATTACAGAATCTTCATAATTTAACAGATTTCGCTCCTTAAGAATCATTACCGCCATCGCTGTAAATTGCTTACTAACCGAGGCTAACTGAAAGATGTCATCATTTTCAAGTTTCTTCCTTCTAAGCATGTCCGAATATCCGAAAGACTCATTATAAATACAATAGCCTTTATAAGCCACAAGAACATTCCCGTTAAAGTAGTGATTCTTTGACTTAGCCTGAAGAATTGAATCTATATCCTCTGCTTTATCCTGATAAAATATTTGCTCAATTTCTTTCTTTGTTGATTTTGAAACTATTTCTTTCTTACTAATAGCTGCACCAAACAAATCAAGTCGGATACTTACAGTTACCACAATGAAAATAAATGTAAGTGATATAAGAGAAAATATTTTTAAGTATTTGTAATCCATATACTTTCGTAAGAATTTAACATTCTCCTAAAGCGGCAAATTAAAACAAATTTTATGTTGAATCAAAGCCTTGACCCCTTAAAATCCTTTATTCGTGGGGTATTCCAAATATAAATCTTTATCTCAGGCGGCAACGTAAATGGGCTAAGAACCCTATAAAATAAGAACTTTGAGAGTTTTCAACATGCTAACCTTTTGAATCAATTATAAATTAAAAAATGTGGAAAAATTATTACTTCTGATCTATGCTTAGCACCTTAAAGGTGCTGACTGAGCATAGATTCTACCAAATGCTATCCAGACACTTTTCATTCAAGCTATACAAACACTGGGCTTCAAAATTGTCCTTGTCAAAATTTATCAACTCATATGCCAACTTCTTATTTACAATTGTGCCATTTCTTAAATTGGCAAAATCAAGATGCGAGCTAAATTCCCAATTAACTAGATCATTACATAATCTTGCGTTTAATGGATTTTGATGAATGTAGAAAAAACAAGTTATCGTATACCTTGGATCATTGACTCCACTTAAACACTTTGCTTTTGTATTATGAGAAAATAAATAGCCTCTTCTTCCTATCTCTTTATTTAGGCCTTTTGTATAAGCACTCAGAATAGTTCCTATATTTTTTGAAAGTAATTGAACATTTGGCCTATGTCTTTCATTAATAGGTTCGCAACTTTTTTCGTTTGTAGCTATTAAAAAATGAAAGTGGTTAGGCATTAAGCACCAGGCCTGTATATCCGCAATAGGAACAATATGACTCTTGACTTTGGATAAAAAGAATAAATAGTATTGAAAACTTAGCTGATAATTAGCACTGTACAAGTACTGAGCATCAGTTAGACTTATTCCTGAAAATAAACCCGTTTTACTCGCGATGAAACACTTGTGAATATCTCATATGGAATTGTTTCCAGGATATTAGCCAAATCAGTTACAGATTGTTCTTTACCAAAAACAATTACTTCATCTCCCTCGTGAATATTGCAACCCGTTATATCAACCATACACATATCCATACATATATTACCTACAATCGGTACCGGAAAGCCGTTAATATATAGCTTCCCTTTTCCATTACCTAATTTACGATCTAAACCATCAGCATATCCGACAGGAATAATTGCGATCGTCATATCACTATGTGCTTTTCCTTTTCTATTATAGCCAATTGTATCGTCTTTAGTAACTTGCTTAACCTGAATAACGGTACTTTTTAATGTACTTACCACCGAAAGCTGTTCCTGATTTGTTGCTGATATGCCATACAATCCTATTCCTAAACGGACCATTTCGAATTGAGCTTCCGAAAAACGTTCTATGCCGGCAGAATTTGAAATATGTCGAGTTATCGGGTAATTGAATTTATTAGTAATCTCTGTACTTAATTCATCGAATAATGAAATTTGCCTTTTAGTATAATTATCGTGAATAGGGTCATCGCTTCCTGCCAAATGTGAAAAGATTGTTGCTACCTTTACAGTTTTTGTTTCTTTTAAAACCTGTATTAAACGTAAAATCTCGCTTTTTAAAAATCCTAAACGATTCATACCCGTATCTAACTTCAAGTGTACAGAATAAGCCTTTAAGTTAACTTTTTCAAGTTCGTTTATAAACTGCTCTAAAATTCTAAAGTTATAAATCTCAGGTTCAAGCTGATACTTCAACATTAATCCAAAACTATTTTGTTCAGGATTCATAACTATAATTGGAGTTTTTATTCCTGCTTCGCGTAATGCAACTCCTTCATCGGCAAAAGCAACACCCAGATAATCTACACGCTGATATTGCAGTATATTCGCAATTTCAAATGTTCCACTTCCATAAGATAAAGCCTTAACCATAACCATTATTTTAGTTTCAGGTTTTAACTTTGATCTGAAATAATTTAAGTTATGAACCAGAGAATTTAAATTAATTTCTAATACTGTTCTGTGCGTCTTTTCTTCTAATGCTGAAGAGATTCTTTCAAATTGAAAACTCCTTGATCCTTTTAATAGGATTGCCTCTTCTTGAAAATTTTCCTTACTAAATTCGCTTAAAAAATCGTCTGTTGTATTATAAAAAGTTTGGTTTAGTTTAAATTGATTCTTTTGTGCAACAATCGATTTACCAATTCCAATTAATCTATCAACTTTGAATTTTTCCAATAATGAAGCTACTTCTATGTATAGTTCTTTGTCGTTTTTTCCACTTTGAAGTATATCGGATAAAATTAACGTTTTTTTCCTATGCTGATTTTGTTGGCTAAGGTAGTTTAAAGCAATCTCCAATGATTTTAAATCTGAATTATAACTATCGTTTATAATTGAACAATTATTGGTTCCTTTTTTCAATTCCATACGCATAGCCACAGGTGGCAAATTTTCGAATCTACTTTTAAATTCAATCGGATTAACCTCTAATGCGCATAATAATGATAAAACGTGAACGGCATCCTCAACGGAAGCCTTATCCGTAAATGGAATTGTTAGAGTATCGTTGTATTGTTTTAACTGAAATTTGATCTCTGTAGTATTGCCTTTTTGATTTGTTTTTACAACTAAATCGGCTACCTCATTTTCGGACCACGTAAAATGTTTCTTTTTGGAAAGAATTTCATCTTTTCGAACAAGTTTATCTATTAAATCTTGATCTTTCGAGTATACCAAAATATCACTATTGAAAAACAACTTTAATTTCTCAGTTGCTTTTTCTTTATAATCTTTAAAGTTTTCCTGGTGTGGTTCTCCTATATTTGTTATTAATCCTATATTTGGCTGGATAATCTTTTCCAGCTTTTCCATTTCACCTGGCAATGAAATTCCAGCCTCAAAAACAGCCAAATCATAAATACCATCCATTAACCAAACAGACAGTGGAACTCCAACTTGCGAATTATAACTTTTTGGATTTCTGATAATCTGCTTCTTTCCCTGCAGTATATAATAAATCCATTCTTTTACAATTGTTTTTCCATTACTCCCTGTGATTCCAATGACAGGATATCTAAACTCTTTTCTGTGAAAAGCAGCTAGTTTCTGGAGGGCCCTTAATGTATTTTTTACAATTAAGAAGTTTGCTTTAGGAAAACTAAAATGATTTTTTGGTAAGAATTCAACTACAAAATTTTGGATTCCTCTGTTATAAAGCTCATCGATGAACTCATGTCCATCATGACGATTTCCTTTAATAGCGAAAAAAAGCGTATTTGGTGATGAAATGATATTCCTGCTATCAATTAGCAAATTATTTATTTCACAATCGTGCTTACCAACATATTGTGCTTGTATAATATCTGATATTTGTGATGTAGTATAAATCATGAATTATCTTTATTCATTGCTTTATTGTAACATACGCGGCATAAAGGTTCGTATTCACTTGTTTCACCTAAAAGTACCAGTTTATCACTTTCAGTAATTCTATGAGAATATTGAGCCAAATTTCCACACTGCATACAAATAGCATGTACTTTTGTTACATACTCAGCTTCTGCCATTAATGCGGGTATTGGGCCAAAAGGTTTACCTAAATAATCCATATCCAGACCAGCCACAATAACGCGAATTCCGCTGTTTGCTAGTTTGTTGCACACTTCAACTAAATTATTATCAAAAAATTGAGCCTCATCTATTCCAATAACATCAACATTGCCGGCTAATAATAAAATATTTCCGGAAGACTCAACAGGAGTTGAACGTATCGTATTTTCATCATGAGATACAACCTCTTCTTCTGAATATCTTGTATCAACCAAAGGTTTAAAAATCTCAACTTTCAATTTAGCATATTCTGCCCGTTTTAATCTTCTTATCAACTCTTCAGTCTTTCCTGAAAACATTGATCCACATATAACCTCGATCCATCCTCTATTCTTGGTTTTTTTATTTGTACCTTCGAAAAACATCTTATAACAAATTGTAAACTATTATCGTTATTTTTGCAAAATAAATATCATTCATACCATGAATAAAAAAGAACTAATAAAAAGGTTAAACTCAGATATTCAAAATATATATTCTATTACAAATAAATTTGAGAATTCTGAAAACATCCATCCTCTTGATATTGATCTTGCACTTTCAAAAGTAAGAAATCTTTACGAGTTATTATTAAAACTTGATTCCGGAAGAGTTCATATTACTAATAATCAGATAGAAGAAATATCATTACCTGTTAAAAAAGAGAAAACGGAAATTGAAACTGAAGTTCGCGAAGAACCAAAAAAGGTTGAAGTAAAAATAGAAAAAACTGCCCGGTCTGCAGGTGTGGAAGAAGAAAAAACGGAAGAAAAAGAATCCATTCATGAACCTGAGTTTGTAATTGAAACTGGTTCTGATGAAGAAAAAGTTGAAGAGCCTATTGAACCAAAACCTAATGGATCTCCTGAAATTGTTGCTGATAAATTTCAATCCAAAAAATTTGTACATGATAATATTTCGAAGAAAAATATTAAAAAAGATGTTTCAAGCAAGATGCAATCTAAACCAATAAATGATATAAACTCTGCAATCGGTTTAAATGATAAATTTATTTTTATCCGTGAATTATTTGGTAATAATAAAGAGCATTATCATGAAACAGTACAAGTTTTAAATAACTTTGATACATATGACAATGCAGTAAAATTCTTAGATGATAATTTTGATTGGGAACCCGAAAATGAAAATTACGAACGTTTAAAAGAATTAGTGCGAAGAAAATTTGCGGCCAAATAAAACTATTATGAGTAAACTTTATCTAGTTCCTACTCCAATTGGTAATCTAGAAGATATTACCTTAAGGGCCATACGTATTTTAAAGGAAGTTAATATCATTCTTGCCGAAGATACAAGAAAAACCGGAATACTTCTGAAACACCTTGAAATTGAAAAGCCAATTCTGGCTCATCACAAATTTAACGAACATAAAGCGTTACCATCATTAGTTGAAAGAATTAAGAACGGAGAAATAATGGCTTTAGTCTCTGATGCGGGAACACCTGGAATCTCTGATCCTGGTTTTTTAATTGCGCGTGCTTGCATTGAAAATAATATAGAGATTGAATGTTTACCAGGAGCGACTGCATTTATACCTGCGCTTGTTAATTCCGGTTTACCGAATGACAGGTTTTCGTTTGAAGGATTCTTACCACAGAAAAAAGGAAGACAAAAGCGGCTTGGTGAATTAGCCAAAGAACAAAAGACTATGGTATTTTATGAATCTCCTTACAGGTTACTAAAAACGCTTAATCAGTTTGCCGAAGTATTTGGAGAAGAACGAAGAGCCAGTGTATCAAGGGAATTAACCAAAATTCATGAAGAAAACAAAAGAGGTACACTTAAGGAACTTATTGACTATTTTAAAACTTCAACAATTAAAGGGGAAATAGTTATTATAATAGAAGGAAATCGTTAAGATCTTGAGTCAATTCTTTTTAACTCTTCATGTTCGTTAAACACAGACAGAACAAACTCACATAATTCCTCATAAGTAGAAATAGTTACAAATGAGTCTTCCGAGATTTTGATATCAAAAATAAGTTGTATTCGAAATCTTATCAAATCTAAATCTTCGTTAGTCAGTTTAAGCTCTTCTCTTAAATTCGTAGAAGGCTTTAAATCTATTAATTCAGTATCTAAATCTGAAATTATTCTTCTTATTATAACGTCAATAACTTTCATATTGAGGTCTATTTTTAATATAAATTGGTCGAGAAGGACGCATTTTAAGAGCGAATAAAACTGTACTATAAAAAATTACCGAACCAAAAATAGAAATGAAGTAAAGTTTAGAACTTCTTACTGCGTCCACACGACCATTTATATACCGAACGTTTGGTTTTGCCTAGTTTGTATCTAACACCCTATTGCTATTTTATGATTAATAAGAGTATTAAACCGAACGTTCGGTCTGTAAAACTACAACAAAAAAAACACTAACCCAAAAAAAGTTAGTATTTTTTACAATAATTTTTTATTTTCTTTTTCTTGAACGTTTTCCAGACTCAGATTTAGTTCCTGATTTTCTCCTGGAGCGGTCTTTATCTTTTGGTCTGCTCCCCTCGGATCTATTCCTTTCACCTCGTTTACTCGCACGTTCAGAATCTCCACCCTTCGGTCTTTCTTTTGCTATTTCAGAATTAACCTTTAAACCCTCAAAAACCGATGAGTTTAATCCATCCAACACTTTATCTGTAAATTGTTTATCAATTTCAAAGAATGAAAATGATTTCATGATATCAATTTTACCTATAACAATATTTCTTTCCCGGGTTGATTCATTAATTAATCCCATCAAACGTTGAGCATTTAATCCTTGATTTTTACCAACGTTAATAAATAATCGTTTGAAATCCTTATTACTCAATCTACGTTTACCCTTGTCTTTTTCTTTCTGTCTATAATCTTTTTCATCCGGAATATTTAGATCAGGAGCATTTTTATAGTAATCCAAAAATCTATTAAATTCCAATGAAACAAATCTCTTGATTAAATCTTCCTTATCCAACCAATCCAGCTTTTTGTAAATCTCAGGTAGGAATCCATCAATTTGATCATGATCAATATCTACTTTTTCCATTTTATCAATTAAATGGAATAGTTGTTTTTTACAAACCGCTTTTCCAGTTGGAATATTGGCTTTTTCGAAATTTTTATTGATTTTTTTCTCAATTTCTTTAATTCTATATTTCTCGCGTAAATGTATAATTGCAATCGATACTCCAGTTTTACCAGCCCTTCCGGTACGACCACTTCTATGTGTATAAGCTTCAATATCGTCTGGCAAATTATAATTAATTACATGTGAAAGGTCATTCACATCTAATCCCCGAGCTGCAACATCGGTAGCAACAAGCATTTGTAAGTTTTTTAGTCTGAATCGACTCATTACATGGTCTCGTTGTGCTTGAGATAAATCACCATGAAGTGCGTCCGCATTATAGCCGTCTTTAATAAGCCATTCAGCGACTTCTTTTGTTTCCATACGCGTACGACAGAATATAATAGCATAAATATCCGGGTTCATATCCGCAATTCTTTTCAATGCCAGATAACGATCACGAGCATGAACCAGATAGTAAAGATGTTTTACGCTTTCCGCTCCGGCATTTTTCTTGCCTACCGTAATCTCCTCTGGATTCATCATGTAATTTTTTGCGATTGCAGCAACCTCTTTTGGCATGGTAGCCGAAAAAAGCAAGGTTCTCCTCTCATCAGGAACAGATTCCAATATATCATTCAAATCGTCACGAAAACCCATATTTAGCATTTCATCTGCCTCATCAAGAACAACTGTTTGTACGTTGGTAATATCCGCTTTTTTTCTTTTAATCAGGTCTAGCATTCTACCAGGTGTTGCTACAATTACATGTACTCCCATTCTTAATCCTCGAATTTGAGCATCAATGTTTGCACCACCATAAACCGGTAATACTTTTAATCCCTTAATATACTTGGAATAAGCCATCAAATCCTTTGCAATTTGAACGCACAACTCCCTGGTTGGGGAAAGAATCAAAGCTTGTGGGTATTTTTCTTTTACTTTAACTTGCTGTGCAATTGGTAAGCCAAACGCTGCTGTTTTTCCCGTTCCTGTCTGAGCTAACGCAACAATATCGCGGTCTGTTTCTAGTAAAACCGGAATTACTTCTTTTTGAACGGGCATTGCTTCTTCAAAACCCAATTCGTTAATTCCCTTTAGGATATCTTCCTGGATACCTAAATCGGTAAATTTTGCCATTTATTTTCCTCCCGTGCTTTCAGATCCCTAATAAGCTTGCCGAAAGCCAGGTAGAAACCCTAAACACTATTTAATTATTATAAGGGCGCAAAGGTAGAATAATTATTTGATTTTGAGCTGCTTTTTCGGTCTAATTTATATTATTCATTTTCTGAAGTCATTTTCTTTACCATTTTCATTTTATTTTTCTGTTAAAAAAGCAACTTGTCCATAGCAAGCTAACTTTACCTATTTAACTGATTTTCTGATTCATAAAATTCATAACAGCACAAAATTCAATTTAAGTCTATATCTTCTTTTTAAAAAACAAGTTAAAGATTCGACAATCTTATACGTTCTTTTGAATTGAAACAAAAATCAAAATCCTAAAAAATGAAAGAAGTTGTAATTATATCTGCTGCACGCACTGCCATCGGAAACTTTGGAGGAAGTCTTGCTAATTTTTCCGCTGTTGATCTTGGAGTTTTTGCAGCAAAAGAAGCCATAAAAAGAGCTGGTATTAATCCTTCCGATATTGATGAAACAATTGTAGGTAATATTCTTTCTGCTGGAGAAGGACAAAATATAGCTCGCCAAATTTCAATTAATTCCGGAATTCCGGAGACCAGCCCGGCAATGACAATCAATAAACTTTGTGGATCGGGACTAAGAGCAGTAAGTATGGCTGCACAATTTATTATGTTAGGCGATGCTGATATTGTTTTGGCAGGAGGAACAGAAAGCATGTCAAATGCTCCGTATCTACTAAAGAAAGCTCGCTTTGGATATAAAATGGGGCACCATGAAATTGTTGATAGTATGATCCTGGATGGATTAACCGATGCTTTCAATAATTATCATATGGGTATAACAGCAGAGAATATAGCAGAACAATGGGAAATTAGTCGTGAAAAGCAAGATGAATTCGCACTAAATAGTCAGTTAAAAACAGAGAAAGCCATTAAGGAAGGAAGATTTAAAGATGAAATTGTTCCTATAGAAATACCTCAACGTAAAGGAAGTCCAATTATTTTTGATAACGATGAATTCCCAAAAATGGGATTAAACATTGAAAAACTAGCCAGGCTTCGTCCGGCCTTTAAAAAGGATGGAACTGTTACAGCAGGCAATGCTTCAGGTATTAATGATGGAGCAGCAATGCTAATTGTTATGTCAAAAGATAAAGCTGATGAACTAGGATTAAAACCAATAGCTAAAATTGTTTCTTATGCTAAGGCGGCACTTGATCCTAAAATTATGGGTTATGGCCCTGTTCCAGCAACTAAAGCAGCTTTGTTAAAAGCTAGATTAGAAATCGAAGATATCGATTTAATTGAAGCTAACGAAGCCTTTGCTGCTCAATCTATTGCGGTTGCCCGTGATTTAAATTTAGATCCCGAAAAGGTAAATGTTAATGGTGGAGCTATTGCTTTAGGGCATCCAATTGGAGCATCCGGAGCACGAATATTAACTACTTTATTATATGAAATGAGTAGAACCAATGCAAAGAAAGGTTTGGCAACCCTTTGTATTGGGGGTGGACAAGGAACATCAATGATCGTTGAAAAATACTAACATAAAATATAAAAAATTAATCATGAAAAGATTAGAAAATAAAATTGCTATTATAACTGGTGGAGCAGACGGTATTGGAAAAGCCGGAGCTATTAAATTTGCTGACGAAGGTGCAGTCGTAATCATATGGGATATGAACGAAGAAAAAGGTGAAACTACTGCAAAGGAAATTAAAGATAAGGGAGGGAAAGCCGAATTTTTTAAAGTAAATACTGCCATTTTCTCAGACGTAGAAAAAGCTACAAACGATGCAATAGATGCATATGGACAAATTGATATTTTGGTTAACAATGCAGGTATCACAAGAGATTCTACATTAAAGAAAATGACCAATGAACAATGGCAACAGGTTATTGATGTAAACTTAACAGGAGTTTTTAACTGCACCAAAAATGTAAGTCAGCACATGGTTGAAAGAAAGTATGGCAGAATTATTAATACTTCATCCGTTGTTGCTTTATATGGAAATTTTGGGCAAACTAATTATGTTGCGACAAAAGCCGGATTAATTGGAATGACCAAAACTTTAGCAAAAGAACTAGGAAGAAAAAACATTACTGTTAATGCAGTTGCTCCCGGCTTTATTTTAACAGAAATGGTAAGGCAAATGCCCCAAGATGTTTTAAAAGCTATGGAATCTAAAGTTCCTTTGCAGCGTTTGGGTAATCCTGAAGAAATTGCATCGGCTTACTTATTCTTAGCGAGCGATGAAGCAGCATATATTAATGGCTCAGTATTAAGCGTTGATGGTGGAATGACAATTTAGTAAATGAAAGAAACGGGGATCATCATTATTGAGATTCCTGTTTTTTTATTTATCTTTTTATACTTATTTAACAATATTATTATGGCAACTTCGCAGCAAATTATTGGAACATCAATTCTCATTTTATTTTATTCCATATTGATTATTTATTTTGTTGTTCGTGGAGCACTAAAAACAAAAAGCTTAAACGATTATGCTGTTGGGAACTTTAATTTCTCTCCTGCATTTGTAGGTTTATCCTTGGCCGTTTCCATGACCAGTGCTGCTACTTTTGTAGTAAATCCAGGACTCATTTCCGTTTATGGATTTAGCGGAGTTTTATCCTTTGGGCTATTTTTCCCTTTAGCCACAATTATTTCTTTAATCGTTTTAACAAAAAGCTTCCGCAAACACGGTCAATCTTTAAAAGCAGTTACATTAGCACAATGGATTGGGAAACGGTATGAAAGTAAATATTATGCTCTTTTCATGGGCTTTTTATCGTTTTTATTGATCACATTTATTGTATTGATACTGGTTGCCCTAACGAAAGTTCTATCCAAATCATTAAACGCAAATGAAATTTGGATATTAGCTATAATCATCATTTTTGTATTTGGATACATGATGTTTGGTGGTGCAAATTCATTAGTGTATACAAATACCATTCAGGCCTTCGTAATGTTAGTTGTTGCTTTCATCCTATTATTTTCAGGTTACGAGTATTTTAAAGATGGAATGGACGGCTTTTTTCAGAAATTAGCTGAAATTAATCCGGTTTTAACAAAATCAACCAATCCGGAAAGTGTTTTATTCCGAGACTTTTTTGAGATCATTTTTGCTCAACTTGTAGTTGGTGCGGCTGTTGTCTGCCAACCACATATCATAACAAAATCCTTATTCCTAAAAGAAGAAAAAGATGTTAATAAATTTCTGGTTACTGCCGTTATTGCTGAAATTTTATTCTTTTCGGTTGTATTTGTAGGATTATATGCACGAATAGCATTCCCTGATTTAACAGCAAATGGTGAAGTATTAAAAACGGATGGAATTATACCTGCTTATGTTGTTAAAATATTTTCAAATGGAATATTATCTGTAATTATTGGTTTAGTTGTTATTTTAGGTTTAATAAGTGCAGGACTTTCAACCCTGGAAGGATTAATTCAATCTTTATCTACTACGATTACCTCCGATATTATTAAACCACTTTTAGGCAATCGTATTAAACAAGAAAAATCGTTCATTCTTATTAATAAAATGGCAATTGTCTTTTTAGCCATTATTTCATTTTTAGTTTCGGTAGATCAGCTATTAAATCCAAAATTAAGTGTCGCCATATTAGCACAAAATGGAGTATATGCTTATTTCTCGGTTGCATTTATCCCCATTGTTTTCGGAATATTTATAAAGAATGTCAATTTAAAAGCTCCGGTTATTGCTTCAATCACTGCATTTGTAGTGCATTTTACTGTTTATTATGGATTCCCTTATTTAGTAAATAATTTCGAAGCTGATTTTGGGCTTTTCACAAAATATTTGGAAGGCCCGGTTCGTAACCCAGCGATTGCATCAACATCTGCAATTCTAATATCGACTATTGTAGGAATTATAGCTCACCAAATGACAAAGCAAAAAATAAATCATAATGGATAATTTTAAAGAAATATATACAAGTAAGCTCACAAGCATTGAAGAAGCTGTAAAGCTTATGAAAAGTGATACAGACGTAATTGTTGCTCAGTGCGCTTCTGAACCGCAAGGTTGTATGTCTAAATTTCACTTGGTAAAAGATCAGGTTCATAATGTCAAGGTTTTTTCTGTGTTAACACTAAAACCTTACGACTTTTACATGAAGCCCGAAATGAAAGGGCATTTCGAGTTATGTAGCTGGTTTCATGCTCCCGGATCAAGAGAGGCCATAAAAAATGGAGCAGGAACCGTTACATTTGTGCCAAACATGTTACATAGAGCTGCAACAGATCGTTTAAAAGTCAGAAAACCTCATCTATTTTTTGGAACCTGCACACCACCGGATGATAAAGGTTTTGTTTCTTTATCATTAGGTATAACCTACGAAAAAGAAATTATTGAAGCTGCGGATTTTGTCGTTTTAGAAGTAAATGATCAATTACCACGCACATTTGGAGATACTCATTTACATGTAAGTGATGTAGACTTTTTTGTTGAAAACTCCCAGGTTCCTCCTACTCTGCCTTCACCAAATCCGGATGAAGTGGCTATGCAAATCGGAAATAACATAGCTAAACTTGTTGAAGATGGTTCAACCATACAATTAGGGATTGGGGACATTCCTAATGCAGCCGCTCTTTCTTTGAGAAATAAGAAAGATTTAGGAGTCCATACCGAAATGTTGGTTGATTCCATGATGGAACTATACGAAATGGGTGTAATTAATAATACAAAAAAAGCCTATTACAAAGATAAGTTTGTGTGCACATTCGCCATGGGATCAGAGAAACTATATAAATGGTTAGATAATAATCCAGCTGTGGAATTTTTGCGCGGTAAATATGTAAATGACCCTTGCGAAGTCCGTAAAAATTCCCAAATGGTATCAATTAACACTTGCATTATGGTTGATTTTACAGGTCAGGTAGCAAGTGAATCCATTGGTATAAATCAATATTCAGGAACTGGAGGTCAAACCGATACGGCTGTTGGAGCCATAGAAGGATTTGATGGAAAAGGAAAGTCGATCATCGCCTGCCGTTCCACTGCAAAAAATGGGGAAGTTACGACCATTGTTCCTACCTTACCCGAAGGTACTGCAGTAACCTTGCACAGAAGTAATACGGATTATATTGTTACCGAGCATGGAATTGCACGTTTAACCGGATTAACTATAAAAGAAAGAACCGAAGCATTAATAAAAATTGCACATCCTGATTTTAGAGAAGAATTAAAACAAAAGGCTCAGGCCATGGGATATTTATAATCAAAAAAATGATCAATTAGTAAATATAAAATATTCAATGCTTGAAACCTGAAACCTGAAACCTGAAATCTGAAATAAAATATGTTACCAACAAAAATAATCGGAACAGGAGTTTATGCTCCGGGAAAACCCATAAATAATGAAGAACTTAAAAGTTTAGCTAAAATTGATTTCGATGCTGAAAAAACGGAGTTTGGCTTAGGAATAACGCAACGTCATATTGCTCACTTGCGGAAAATTGACGAAACTACAGCCGATTTTGCAACCAAAGCAGCTTTAAATGCGATTCAAGATGCAAATATCACACCCGATGATGTTAATTTATTTGCAGTTGCCACCGATACACCGGAATTTATCTCTCCGGCAACAGCCCTTATAGTTCAAGGTAGAATTCAGAAAAAGGAAAACTGGGCATCAAGCTTTGACGTTAGCGCATCATGTGCCAGTTTCACCATTGCCCTGGATAATATTGTTCGTACAATGGCCACAGATCCAAGTATAAAATATGCAGTTGTAATTGGAGTGTACAATATGCCTGCATATGTTCGCAAAGGAGATGCTTTCGGATATTCTATTTTTGCCGATGGTGCCGGCGCATTTGTATTGGAAAGAAAAGAAGGTGATCCATCCAAATACATTAATGGCCAGCTTCTAACCGATGGAACGCAATGGGATTACGTAGGCGTATATGCTGGCGGAACCAGAAATCCGGTTACAGAAAAAGTTCTAAAAGAAGAAAAACACGGATTACTAAACATCCAACCTTTACCAAGCGATCGCAATGTTCGTTTATGGCCAATGGTAATCAAAAAATTACTGGATAAATCTAATACAGGTATTGAGGAAATCGACCATTTTATTTTTACTCAAATTAATCGATCTGTCATTAAAAAAGTGATGGCTACTATAGATCAAGCGCTGGAAAAAACCAGTTTTGTTATGGATCGATATGGCTACACCGGATCAGGATGTGTTCCAATGGCCTTTCATCATGCAGTTAAAGAAAAGAAAATAAAGCGTGGTGATAAAATAGTATTCGTTGCTTCCGGTGCAGGATTAGCCGTAGGAAGTAACCTTTTTGTTTATTAAAATTTCTAATCATGACTGATATAAATGTAGGTATTGTTGGAACCGGAATTTATATTCCCGAAGGCAGAATGACAGCCAAAAATATTTCTGAAGCTACACATGGTGTTTGGGTAGAAAAAGCTGTGATTGAAAAACTGGGAATTGTTGAAAAACCCATTCCGGGAAAAAATGATGGAACACAAGAAATGGGTGTTAAAGCTGGTCTTGATGTATTGAAAAATACCGGTATTGATCCTAAAGAAATCGATTTAATTTTATGCATTGGTGAAGAATGGAAAGAATATCCGCTAACAACTTCAGGTATATATATTCAGGAAAAAATTGGTGCAATTAATGCATGGGCTATCGATATTCAGCAGCGTTGCGGGACCACTGTTGCAACCATGAAAATAGCCAAAGATATGATGATTTCAGATCCCGAGATCAATACAGTAATGATTGTTGGAGGCTATAGAAATGGAGACTTTATTGATTTTACAGATAACTCTGTTTCGTTTATGTTTAACCTTTCCTGTGGTGCGGGAGCTTTAATTCTAAAAAAGAATTATGGAAAGAATCTTTTATTAGGTAGTCACATTATGACTGACGGAACACTTGCACGTGATGCCGGCGTTGAGTTTGGCGGAACAGAAAAACCGATTACAAAGGAAAATGCCGATATAGCGTATAAATCTTTACGGGTATTTGATGAAAAACACATGAAAGACAGGCTAAATGAAGTTTCTCTAAAAAACTGGTTTTATTGTATTGACAAGGCTTTTGAAAAATCCGGAATATCAAAAAAAGAATTAAGTTATTTAGCTGTTTTACATTTTAAACGTTCCATGAATGAGTTCAT
This sequence comes from Bacteroidales bacterium, assembly GCA_028282585.1. Lineage (GTDB taxonomy): Bacteria > Bacteroidota > Bacteroidia > Bacteroidales > UBA12077 > UBA12077. Next base: position 23,906 of record JANQHR010000098.1, read on the forward strand.
GCTCGAAGAACTTGGTTTAACTAAAGAGCAAAGTATATATCTAGAAAATTATGGTCATATTGGACAGATTGATCAGATATTATCTATTCATTTAGCATTATCAAAAGGTTTGGTAAAAGAAGGAACGGTAATTTCAATGATTGCTGCAGGAATTGGTTATGCCTGGGGCGCAAATGTAATTAAATGGGGATAAAACAATGATAAGTCGCAAACATAATTACAATACATATATTTTTGATAATGTGTTTTTTACATAATTTATAATACAATATAACAAATTAGTCAACCTTAAATTAAAGTAAAACAACAATTAAATAGATTATCATTATAAATAACTTTAAACAAATAATAAAATTCTAAAAAGCTATGAAAAATAAAAGTTTATTATGGATCGCAATTGTTCTTCTTGGAATAATTGGTTTTACCTCTTGTAGTGATGAAACAGAAAATAAAAGTCCTATTTTCGAAAGCATTGAAGTTTCTGATGATAATAAAACCGTAACTGTTACATTTAGTGAACCTGTTTATGCTAACACAGATGGCACAGGAAATATTGAAAGTGGTGATATTAAAGTAACCATTACCGGGGTTGACTTTACATTTGATGTAACACATACAGCAGGCTCAGCTACTATGACAATAGCATTAACCATTACTTCAATTACAGAAGGAGACGAAATTGTAACTGTTGAACCAGCTAGCGCAACAAGCATTTATGATGCAGATGGAAAACCTATGGAAGCGACTGAAATATTAACTTCAGAAAGTTTAACGCAGGACCTTGGTATTATCGGCGAGTGGTATTCAGTTGGTGATAATGTTGCTACATTGTTAGTTGCTTATTTCAGTGTTGATTCAATTTATGCAGCATTTTATGATGACTATAAATATTTAGTAGAACAATTCAATATCGGGAATACAAGTTCAACTCCTGATGTAATTTATACAGGTACATTTGTAATTGAAAAATCAACTGTTGATGAAATATGGACTATAGACTTAACTCAAGAATTACCATTTGCGGCTACCTCCGTAGGAATTTATGAGATTAAAACTTCTCCGGAAGTTTTATGGTATGAGGTTGTTCAAACTTCGGGAACTCAAAATATACCTCCTACTCCTGAAGGTGGATTTGGAAGCTCTAATGGAGGAACATTGGTTATAGATGGAGTTAACTGGAATCTACAAAAATTCATACGAATTACAGAATAAAAAAGCCTTTTTGCAGTGCATAGCACTTTGTAAAGTCGAATTATATCAACTAAATTCGGCTTTACTTTTAAAAACATAATTCATTTTTAACTTAATACTACGCATGAAAAAGTACATACTACTAACTTTAGTAGCAGTCATAATTCCTTTGAGCCATTCATTTGCTCAGGACGAAACTGAAGTTAAAAATCACCAGGAAAGTTCAAGCATAAACTATTTCGAACACGATATTCCTTATACGGCAAAAGCAAATAAAGAATTTCAGTTTCTTGCTTTTTTTATAACGCAAGGAGTTAGTTCCAATTTTTATCCTGAGAGCAGCTTATTTAATGGTCAATTGGTTGGAAGATTATTTGGTCAAAACTCATCAACAACCTCTGATACAGTGACTGCTTATTATATCGAACAAAGAATCTTACCATTTTTTATCTATCAACCCAAATTATTTAACGGAAGAGCTATTCTGAGAGCATCATTCGAAATTGACTGGACCTGGGGAGATCAGGCATATGGTTTAAGTGGAAACAAAGGATCGGCTATTTCGGCAGACCAGGTTAATATACAAACCCAAAATATAGAGTTAGAATTAATTCCCTGGAAAAATTGGTATATAAACCTTGGTTTACAGAGACTATATGATACTCCTTTTAACCCTTATAGAACGTTTTTTGAAAAAATGACAACTACTGGTTATCGCTTAGCTTATTGGGGAACAGATGCTGTTGGGGTAAGTGTTCGTTGGGATAGAGATTATTCTAAAACAAAAGCCGGGTTTTATAAACTTTACGAAAACAATGCGGAAGATCAGGATGATGTTACCTTAATGGAACTTGTTTATAGAAAGAAACTTTCTACCATGTGGAATCTTGGTGGTTCCATGTACTATTTAATGGACAGAGGAAAAGGTCAGGGAGGAGTTTCGGTGTTTGGTCAAGGTTTAAATAGTACCCTGGTTAATTATACTGGCGGGTTTAATTTTGGTTTACCTACCAATGAATATCATGCTGATGTAGCGTGGATTGGAACTTTTTTCAGCAGAAACCCGGATTTTTGGTTAGATAGATTGCTGTTTACCGGATTTTTAAATTATAATCTCGGTACAGTAGAAACTAAGGAAAACGGAAGTTGGAATAAAGTTGCTGACATCGGAGGTATGGCTGCCAACTTGAGAGGTGCTTATCGATATGGACAAACCTTAAATGATTATTTTTCAGTTGATCTTATCTATACTACTGGTGATGGCGATGGGCTGGATAATGATAAATACTCCGGAGTTATTACCGGAAACACTTGGGGAATGCCTGCTTCTGTATTTATAAGTAGTGGAGCTTATTTACTTTTTCCGCATGCTAATGTTGTAAATAGATTTACCCCGGTTGTTGCAGACATATCGAATATGGGTTATGGATTAACTGCAGGTACTGCTAATTTCCACAGAGATGTAATCCCTCATAAGTTAAATGCTAAATTAGGTGCGGCAATGGCATATAGCGCTGTTAAACCCCAAGATGCGGATAAATATATGGGAACAGAGTTAAATGCAGCTTTAAAATACTCATTTGGGCCATTTATGAGTCTTGAACTACATGGTGCTTATATGTGGTTAGGTGATTTCTATGATAGTAATGACGCAAGTCATGGAACAGATATCAATGGAATCTATAATACTGAAAGACCAACCGATCCATGGACTGTATTTTTAGTATATAAATGGTTAATGTTTTAAATTTTACAAGATGAAAAAGATGAAAAACTACACAATTATATTAGTCGTATTTTCAACGTTAATCATTGGTTGTTCTCCTTATAAAAATGTTCCAAACATAAAATCAATGAGTGAACTCAACTATGGCTATGAAGTGAAATATGCGGAGCTATCAAATGATATAAAACTTGCATATGTTGATGAAGGTAACGGATCTGAAACAATTATTTTCATTCACGGTTTAGGAAGTTATATCCCGGCATGGAAAAAGAATATTGATGAATTGAGTAAAAATTACAGATGCATTGCTATTGATCTTCCTGGCTATGGTAAATCATCTAAAAATCCTCATAGCGGTTTAATGAGTTTTTATGCCAAAACGGTTGCTGAATTCATAGATAAATTGGAATTAAGCAAAGTAACTTTAGCCGGACATTCAATGGGTGGTCAAATTTCAATTGTAACTGCTTTGCATTTTCCAGATAAAGTTGAAAAATTAATACTTGTAGATCCGGCTGGTTTTGAATTATTCCATCCCGGACAACGCCTTTGGTTTAAGGATGTTATGACTCCTAATTTGGTTCGATTAACCTCTGTTGAAGCCATTGAAACGAATTTAGCTTCTAATTTTTATAATATGCCAAAGGATGCCATGTTTATGATAGAAGATCGCATTGCCATGAGAACTGCAGACGACTTCGAAAATTATTGCTATACAGTAAGCCAGTCTGTGGCTGGAATGGTTGATGAACCTGTTTTTGATAAATTAAAACACATAAAACAACCAACACTAATCTTTTTTGGAGAAAATGATAACTTAATTCCTAACCGTTATTTAAATCCCGGTAAAACAGAACCTATTGCAAGAGCAGGAGCAAATGAGATTAAGAATAGTCAATTGGTTATGGTTCCAAAATGTGGTCATTTTATGATGTTCGAAAAACCTGAAATTTTTAATACTGAAGTTTCAAACTTTCTTAAATAATTAATAGAACAAGAAAACAAAAGAGGTAATAAAAATTTATTACCTCTTTCTTTTTTATTCTTTATTAAAATTTCAGTACTTTTCCTTAATCAAAAGCTTAGTATTTGATGAAACAAAAGCTTACAAAATTTACCGATTTTGCAAACTCATTATATCCGCATGAGCTTGATTATCTTCTTTCTATTCAGCAATTTGCAACGAATGAAAATCTTAAAATATTAAATCTAATCAACTACAATTGCAAAAACCCTTTAAATACCTTACCATACGACGGAAGCTTAGATAAACGAAAATATTCATATCTTAAAAATTGGATAGACAACAAGCTTAATGATATTGATGTTGACTATTATTATGAGTGGCTAATAAGTATTGAAAAACAAGTTATGACAGATGCTATAATACCAGATGAAGAAAAAGATTTATTAGAAAAAACAAATACGACAAAACACACTCATTATTATTTTATCCGTTTCTATGAATTATTACAACATTATCGTGACTATCTCTTAATTCGCGTACGAAACCAATATTATATTCCCATATCTGAATATCTTGAAAATTATAGAGAAAAGTATCAGTTAACATTAGAAGTAAATAAAAAATTAAATAACGCTACAATAGATATCATAAAGCAACATTCAACAACTGAAAATAAAACCGAATCAAAACATTGGGAAAAATTTTTAAAAGAAACTTTCTTAAACAAAAATTTGGATGGATATACCAGGTATAGAGCCATTGTGCGATTAACATTTTTGTATTACAACTATCGCGAATTTGAGAAACTAAGATCCATTTATGAAACCCTGGATAAAATGTTTAAGTCGGATGTTTTCTATTCAAAACGTATTCTTGCTAACTATTATGGCAACCGCGCAATGATGCATTTAAAACTTCGTGAACTTGATGAAGCTGAAAAATATGGTTTCTTATCTATCCGGCAGCATAACAGCGATTATCTATTTTACTTACTAAATTTAATTGGTGTACTTCTGCAGCGAGAAAAGAATAGGGAAGCATACAATTTAATGACCGAATCCATTCCTGAATTAAAAAAAACAAATAGTTATTACTATAAAATTGGCTTTGTTGCATTTTATATAAGAACATTGTTAGCAAATAATATGATTGACAAAGCAGTAAGTTATGCTGAAACTTTCCTTGATGGTTATAAAAAAGAAATCTTAAAACACCGATGGCATTTATTTTTTAGTGAATATATACGAGCTCTTTTTAAAGCAGAAAAGTATTCAAAATTACTGTCGATTGTTAAACGTTATAATTTGGTAAATAAGGAAAAACTATTTATTGGTAAAGCAAAATACTTACCCATTATATATTGGTACGGCACTGTGGCTAGCTATATAGAGGGTGCCATATCGGAAAAGAAACTAAAGGAGATAATTATAAAATCCGGGCAATCACTCATTAAACATAAATATAAATCCATTAAAATTAATGAATTACTTGACGAGCTCTCGGGATCGCTACCAAATATTACAAAGGAATTAAAACGCGAAATTCTTATGTAATTAATTTTTCGTAATACTTTGAACTTCCGGTTTCCAATATTTCCAAAATAATCTTTTCCGTCACTGGTCCAACACCTTTCAAAGTTTTCAGTTTATTCCTGTATTCCGCAATTGGTTCTTTTAACTGCGAAATAGAATAAGCTCCATAACCATAAGGTGATTTTTGGCCTTTTTGTTTGAGGATATAATCCAACTGACCAAGAATTACTGCAACCAGATCATTCTGGTCAATGAATTGATTATATAACCTGGCCGGAATTCTAATTGGAATCTCGTATTTTTTTGCCAAATCTAAAAAAAGTGAATTTACAGAGTTATAATATTCATAAGATGCTCCTCCCCATTTATTGCCTTTATAAATCATGTTATATTCATGTAATAGATTTGGATAATGTTCTTTAAGTACATTATAAAAATGATCTTGTTGGCGTCCTTCTTTTAAAGTCATTCTTCCAAAAATGATAAAATCTACACCAGCTTCTTTAAATCTTCGAATTGAGTTTTCCAATTGATCAGGTAAATCAGTAATAAATGGTATCACAGGCATTAAAAAAGTTCCAACCGAAAAACCTTCTTTCTTGAAAAAAGAGATGGTTTCAAGCCTCTCAGTTGCCGAAGGAACGCCAGGTTCCATAATCTTACAAGCTTTGTCATCAACTCCGGAAAAACTAAAACTTACAAATGCCCTCGATTTTTTGTTTATTTCCTTCAAAATATCAACATCCCTTTTTACCAGGGTAGATTTAGTTAATACATGTACAGGAAAATCGTATTGATAAACTACTTTCAATACATTCCTTGAAAGTTCATACTTTTTATCTAGTGCATTATAGCTATCACCAACACCTCCTCCGATCATAATAAAACCTTTTTTCATAGGATTTCTTTTCCTGGTTGGGTCAAGCTCTTTTTTTAATAATTCAGGAGCATTTATTTTAACTTCAATATCTTTTCCAAATTCTCCTTCAACATAATATCCTTCTGCTCTTCCATCACAATAAGCGCAATTATGTAAACAGCCCCGATAAAGATTCATACCATAACGGGCTACGAACCAAGAGTCTACCATCTTATGTTTTCTCAATAAAGATTTAGCTTGTATTTCTGTAACCATTCAATAAAAATAAAAAAAGGGATTGATTCGCTCAACCCCTTTTCAATAATAATTAAAATTTACGCCTCAACTTTCGCAGGTTCAACTTTAAATGCAACCACCTCCGTTATATAGCGATCTTCTCCATTTTTATCGGTATATTTTCTGTTATTCAATCTACCAGAAACTAAAACAAGTTCTCCTTTCTTTAAAAAATCGAGGTTTTCATCTTTTTTGTTTTTCCAATACGCAACATTGTGCCATGTTGAATTATTAACCCATTCACCATCTTTGTTTTTATAACTTTCATTCGTAGCTAAACGAATATTAACCAATGTGCGCCCGCTTTCAAATGTTTTTACTTCTGCATCTTGTCCTAAGAATCCTTGAATTTCTACTTTGTTAATTGTTTTTTCCATTGTTTTTTAGTTTTAATGATTAATAAAATTTTGTTGATACAAAGTAAGAGTAACATTATAAGCTTAATCGGTAATTAATTAAGTATAGTCGGTTAATATTCGTTTGTTGTCGTTTGTAATTGGTTACAAATTACTTTAAATTTGATCTACAACATTTAAAATTAAAATGATTATGAGAGAAAATTCTTTAAAAGAATGTCCTGAATGCGGTGATGAAATTATTGGAAGAACCGATAAGAAGTTTTGTTCGGATCAATGTCGTAATACCTATAATAATCGTTTAAATAGTGATGCCAGCAACACAGTTCGTAATATCAATAACATCTTAAGAAAAAACAGGCGAATTCTTCAGGGGCTTAACAGACAATCGGGTAAAACCATGGTCAATAAAGATACTTTACTTACCAATGGTTTTAATTTTACCTACCACACGCATATTTATACCACGAAAAAAGGAGATATATATCAATTTTGTTATGAACAAGGATATTTGTATTTAAAAGATAAAGATTTGTATTTACTGGTTGAAAATAAAGATGAGTAAAAGGTGTCCTTACTCAATCTGACAGGTTGAACATTTGCAAATTAAATATAAATAACTAATTTTAATAAAAGAAGCAAAAATATAATGCAAAATCTGGAGTTCGACAAGTATTATCATATTTACAATCGAGGTGTTAATTCATGCAGTTTATTCGAAGAAAATTCAAACTTTGAGCACTTTTTACATTTGTATGAAAAGTATATTCTTCCAGTTGGTGATACCTTTGCATATTGCTTAATGCCAAATCACTTTCATTTTTTGGTTAAGATAAAAAAAGAGAAAGAAATTGGATATTATAAAAAGATAAACACTGACGGGTCTAACGACTCCGTCAGGTTTCAAACGGAGGCAATTTCATCTGACCTGTCAGAAAGTGTAACTTCTGACAGAGTCAAAAGGAAGAAACCAAACCCATCAAGACATTTCTCGCATTTATTTAGGCACATTCTTTAGTAAATAACATTTTGAATATCAAGTAATTATTTGTATCTT
>JANQHR010000100.1 GCA_028282585.1 Bacteroidales bacterium
TTTGAACCTTTGCCTTCAATTCAAAAGCAGATTGAACAAACCGCAGTAATTATTTTCCCTTATCGACTTCAGTAGTAAATTCTTTTCTGTAGTATCCTCTGTAAAAGAAATATTCGCCAAATGTCAATAGGCTCAATACAATTGCATCTCTGTCAAAGTATAATCCAAAACCTTCAGGTTCAACAAATATTTTTACAAGCATCGTTGAGATTGGCCATCCTACGGAGAACAAAACAACAATTAAAAGTAAGTTTTGGAAGGCTGAACCTAAGCTTTCATCTTGCCATTTCTTTGTGAAAATGATCAAAGCAAAAATAATGTGAAGAAAAAAGATAACGGCATTAATCATTTATCACATTCTCAAATTAGAATTCTTTGATTCAAGTACTTTTACGCCGATTAGTCCACCGACTATTCCGAAAATTGGATTAATAACTATGTTATTAATAATTACTGAAAAAGCATACAATGCAGAAAATCCGGTTGTTTTTATTTCATCAACAACATTTGCCATTAAATCCAATATTTCAGTTTTCAGATTTTCATCCAACGGAAAATTTAAAATCATATTTTGAAAATCAGTAAATGCCGAAACCATATCATTATTTTTTGTAATAAAAGTTATAAACAAGTCAAAGAAACTTCCGAATACAGCTGCAAACAGTCCCGTTATTAAACCAATTATTGCTCCTTTTTTAAGATCAATAACAGCTTCATCATTACTTGCTTTCTTTTCTAAATAGATTGCTAAAAAGGCAGCAGCCGGAACGATTAAACAGCAAGTAAAAGTTTTAGCAACCGGAACAACTTGTAAAACTCCTGCACCGAATCCGCACACAAAAGAGGGTAAGTACTTTTTCAATTATTTTTCCGTAAGATATTTTTGTAAGAATTCTAAAATGATGTTGTAAAAATAAAAAAATAAAACCGCACCAAAAAATAGTCCGGAAATAAAAGCTACAATTATTGAATAATCATAAATCTTTAAATAATTTCTAATAACATCAATTATTAATGGTAAAGAAAAAAGTAAAAGTATTTTATTTGTGATTAATACTTTATTTCTAATAAATACATTTACCACAGCAGAAATTAACAATCCAAAGTAAATACCTGAACATCTTGCGCAAACAAGCAATGGCAGCCCAAAAATATTAATTAATTTTTCATTATGCTGATGGCAAACAAGTGAATAGCACTTATTTATAAATGGATGAAAGAAAATCAAGTTGGGGAACAAATAAATAAAAGTGTTATAGAATATTCCAATAGACCAAAAAACAAATAATAGTAATAGAAATATTTTTAAATATGATTTACGGAAGGCTAAAATCATAAACACTTATTTGATTTGGAGAGAGTACGTAAAGTTTATTATTCATAAAAGATATATCAACTATTTCATATTCAATTTGAAAGTCTTCATTGGATATCTTAAAAAGCTTTTTGTATGAGGAATTAAGCTTATAACCGGAAATTCCAAAATCACTTATTAATAATAGTTGATTCTCAATTACTCTAACTTTCTTTAGCGATAAACCAAAATCTATGTCAGAAAGAAAATTACCAAACTGATCAAATACAATAATTTTATCTTCATCAAGAACATACAGTTTTAAGTATTTTGATATGGCAAATGAAGTTGGATCAGAAAGAGAATATTCGCCTGCATCATTGCCTCCAATTTCCAAAACAAAATTACCTTTCAAATCATATTTTAATATTCGTGCGTTATCAGAATCAAGAATAAAAAAATCACCGATTGAAGAAACGATAGTCGCAGCAGGATAACTAAAAGCATAATCGGGATTGTTATTTTCGTCAGAATTTACAGATGAAAGATAGTTGAGATCCTTATCAAAGATTTGAACACGATTATTATTTTTATCAGTTATATAAATATTTAATGAAGAAGCAAATACATCTGATGGATAATCAAAAGCAGAGTCTTCCCATCCGTATCCACCAACTGAAATTATTTTTTTACCAAGAGAATCAAATTTGGTTATCTCGTTTCTATCCGAATCGCAAACAAAAATATTACCAAGATTATTGATCGAAAGTGAGGTAGCTTCTGAAAAATCACCAAATTCTAACTTTAGATTTTGAGTGAAAGTGGTATTACAAAGCAAAATTAAAAGAATTGTAATTTTTATTGAATTCATACATTTAATATAATGAATTCATTGCTCAAAAATTATTTTACAATTATATAGTAATCTGGAATTAAGATAATATACTAAATTAGATGCTAAGTATTGGTTTTTATTTAATTAATTCAATCAATGAATTTATGAAAATCAAAATTTAATTTAAATAACTTGACATATCTGAAATAATTAATTAGTTTCAATTAAATATTCGTTCCTCTAAGCTTCATTATTTTCGATAGTTTCTAAAAATTTTAATATTAATATTTATTGAAAGGAAGGTCAATGATTGACAAGGCCTTAAACCTTCTATTAAAAAATATAAATGCATACCTTGGTAGCCTTTTCCTACTTGGAACATCCCAGGCTGATAAAGTTGTTTTAACAAATATTTCAAAAGACAACGGGGGCATAGCTATTCCTACTAATTCATTAGGACTAACATTAGTAAATATTGAAGAAGAAAGAATAATTAAATCACAAATAGCTACTAAAGTTACAAACGGAAGTTCCTCACATGTAAATCCTGAAATAAAATTGAATCTCTACATTATGATAAGCGCAAATTTCAATGATTACAAGTCTGGTCTAGCTTATCTCTCTGGCGTAATTAGATTTTTTCAAGGCAGAAACGTATTTACAAAGGATAATTCTCCAACCTTAGATCCGTTAATAAAAAAATTAATTGTTGAATTATACTCTTTAAATTTTGAACAGCAGAACCATATCTGGGGCTCTATCGGTACAAAATATATTCCTTCCGTTTTATACAAAGTAAGAATGATTACAATAAAAGAAGACTTAGCTACTGATGAATTCCCGGTAATTGAAGGTATTGATTTGGAGGATAATCTAATTTAAGATGACAAATGTGTTTAAGAAAATATTTGATGTAAAGTTTATTCACGAATATTATTCGTCTGGATACGCGGATGATTTAGTTTACACACCAACAGAAAATTGTCAACAACTTATGAAAAACCTTGGAATGCTTTTCAGAAAGAATAGTAAAGGGTTTTCAGTTTTATATTTATCGGATGCGGATGGTAACGCAGTAAAGTCGTTTAGCGATAAGCAAATATTCTCATTTATTATTGAAAGTAGTAATCCGTATTTTAATAATCTTTCAAAGTTACCTATTAATTCTGCAAAGAATACTGTTTACAATTTTTCAAATGTTGATTCCGACGGCAACTATAAAACTAAATTAACTGAATCAGACGATGTTGGTGAAGATGATAATATTTCATTGAAGCGCCAAAATTTTGTTCATAGTTTCCAATCACAGAATTTAAGCGCAACAATTGAAATCAAAAACTGCTTTGATGAATCAATTCTATCGGAAGATGCAAAAGTTAACAACGGAGAAGCTAACTATTTTGTGGAGCTTCATAAACATAGACCTGGCTTTTATGAATTATTTGCAGACGGAACAAGCGATCTAAAATTTTACACTAGTGATGAATTATTCAGGATAAAACCTTTTGGAATAATTGATATAGTTAGAGAAGACCTCTCTGAGATCTCATACACGATTAATATCGCCAAAAAGATGACATTCTGGCGGTATTATGTTATAGCCAAATACAGAAAAGAAACTACCAAAGACCACTTAAAATTATGTGTACCCAAATCAGTAGTTGAAGAACATTTTTCTGGCAATAATTACACTTTTGTGGACGACAAATTAGAGATCGAGCCTGACAGTCAAAGTTCTAATCCGGACGGATTAAATGTAATCCCGATTGAAGTTGAAGAAGAACTTCCTCTTTTAGAAGAAACAATGAGTGGATTTCAATTAAAAATTAATAACGGAAGCAGTTACGAATTAAATGATCTTCCAAACCCTTCGGTAAAAAATATATCTAGGAGTTTGGTAAACGGCAAACCAGAGGGCAATAAAATTTATTCTGACATTTACATATACATTTAACTAAAAATAAAGAGAAGGTGTTATGGCAACTTACAAAACTCCCGACGTTTACGTCGAAGAAATATCAATATTTCCGCCTTCGGTAGCGGAAGTAGAAACGGCCATTCCGGC
>JANQHR010000110.1 GCA_028282585.1 Bacteroidales bacterium
CAATTAATAAATATCTTACCCCTTCTATATAAATCTCTTTTATTTCTTTAGTAGGTAAAGATAGCTTATTAGCGGCTAGTTTTAATTCAGCTAACGCTAACTTACCAGACTGATTATAATAAACCCTGTTATGTCCGGGATTTTGTAATAATAAGTAATTCATTTTTCAATTTCGATCGCAATAATATTTATGAATTAAATTAATAACATAAAAGCAGGTATCAAAAAAGGGTAAAGAATTTACCTCTTTACCCTTGATATTATTTTATTAGAAATCTTAATGTACATGACCGTGATCAATTTCATCTTTTGTTGCATCGCGAACCTCCATAATTTCGCCAGAGAAATGTAAATCATCACCTGCTAAAGGATGGTTAAAATCCATTGTAACAGTATCATCTTTAACTTCAACAACAACTCCGTTAAATTTTTGTCCTTCATTATTTTGCATTGGAATTACATTTCCTTCTGCCAACAAACCGTCTTCAATTTTACCTTCTACCTCAAACATGTTCTTAGGTAAATCCATTACAGCTTCTTCAGTTGCTTTTCCATAAGCATCTTCGCAATTTAATATAAATTCGAATTTATCTCCAGCTTTAAGACCATTTAAGTTTTCCTCAAATTTAGGAAGCATTAAACCTGCTCCATATAGAAATACGAATGGTTTTTCTTCTTTTACGCTTTCTACTATATCCCCTTCATTATTATCAACCCTTAATTGATAAACCAACGTAACTACTTTTTCGTTTGATACTGTCATAATATTTATTTTGAATTAATAATGGTGCAAAGAAAACTTTTAATTACTAGAATAACAAATAATTAATATTTTATTGATGTTTAATAATATATGTTTAACAAATGTTTCGGTGTATAGTTTTTTTTAATTTTATGAGGTATGAAACCCATTGAGAAAAATATTTGTAAAAAAGTAGTAATCTACTATTTTTCCGGAACTGGTAATGCCAAAAATGTGGGAAAATGGATTGATCAGGAAGCACAACGTAAAAACATAAGTTCTGAACTAATTGATATAAGTAAATTAAGAAGCAGAAAAGAAATCAAGGTACCTGAAGAAGCAATGATTGGATTTTGCAGTCCTACACATGGTTTTAATTTTCCACCAATCATGTTTCATTTCTTATTGCAATTTCCAAAATCTAAACGGAATAAATGTTTTATTATAAATACACGAGCCGGAATGAAAATGGGTAAAATGTTTTTACCCGGATTAAGTGGAATGGCACAATATTTTACGGCTTTAATTTTAAAATTAAAAGGTTATAAAATAGTGGGAATGCACCCGATTGACTTACCGTCAAATTGGATATCTTTTCACCCCGGAATTAAGAAAAATGTTGTAGATTCTATTTTTGAACGAAGGAAAAAAGAAACGGAAAAGATGGCCTTTAAGTTAATTAGTGGCAAGAAGGACCTGAGAGCTTATAAACATTTAATTCAAGACTTGGCAATAACACCAATAGCATTTATATATTATTTGATAGGCCGTTTTGTTTTAGCAAAATCATTTTATGCATCGCGAAATTGTGCCAAATGTGATTTGTGTATAAAAAATTGCCCAATTAAGGCTATTAAAACGATTGATAATAGACCATTTTGGACCTACAAATGCGAAAGTTGTATGCGTTGTATGAATATTTGCCCTGAAAGAGCCATTGAAACCTCTCATGGTTACACCATCGGTATTTATTATTTGATATCTTCTTTTGTAATTGTTAAGCTCTATAAATTCTTGGGAATAAACAACTTTTTAAATGAAGTATTTCCTGAATGGCTGGTTAAAGTCTTCAAATTTTCTATTAACTCGGTTATAATAGTTCTTCTAATAATAAGTTTTTATAGAATATTCCATTTTCTGCTAAGATTCAGGATTTTCGAAAGGTTAATAGTTTATTCCTCACTAACCAAATGGAAATTTTGGAGACGTTATAAAATTAGTTAAATATTTCTTATCAAAATATTTTCACGGTTAATCAATTTTTTTTAACTATTCTTATAAGGAAACAGTATTATTATTAAAACTGTTTTTTTATGGCAAAACTTAATTGTTGGGAATATAGAAAATGTGGAAGAGAACCAGGTGGTAAAAATGCCAAAAAGTATGAAACCTGTCCGGCAACTATAAGTACCAACTATAACGGTATAAATAATGGAAAAAATGGTGGAAGGTTTTGTTGGGCAGTATCAGGTACATTTTGTGAAGGAGAACCATCAGGGACCTATACGGAAAAATTATTTGACTGCTTAAAATGTGCATTCCTAAAAAAAGTCAACGAAGAAGAACATCGAGGTTTTATTTTATCTCCTGAAAAAAAACAGTAGGCTTATAAGCCGGGTTCTGTTTCAACTCCCAATATATACTGGGAGGATTTCCATCATTTATCTTAGCAACCTACCCCCCAACATCGAACGAGCAGCCCTTAATTGCTGGTATACGTGGTTTTGCAATCCAAAAGACAGACAGCATTTAGTATCGCTACTAAAACTGGTGAGCTCTTACCTCACCTTCTCACCCTTATCCTGACGGCAAGCGTCGGGACGGTTTTTTTCTTCTCTGTTACTATACCCTCGCGGATATCTCTCCTTTCGAGAGTTTGGTGCTCTTTATTGCCCGGACTTTCCTTACCGACAATAAATGTCGGCACGATGGAACAGCCTACTGCAATGCAAAGTTAATGTTTTTTACAAAACTCTTATAACCTTCTTTAAACACTAAATTCAGTCAGATAAAGTATTTTATTTTTTTTATTCACTGATTAATGATTTTTTATTACTATTTTTCACAACCAAACCAATTACCAATCTAAATAGAAATGTTGTCGAATATAAAAGAAGGCAAACTACTTGCCATAATTGTAATCATTAATTTTATTTTAAAAGCAATTCCGGCTTTCTTTCTTGAATTAGGAAATGATGAAGTTTATTACTGGACTTATGCCTTATATCCTGATATTAGCCATTTTGATCATCCTCCTTTTATCGGATATACCATACAGTTTTTCACTTTAAATTTGAGGCTGGACAATGAGTTTTTTATACGTTTAGGTGCTTTAGTCTTTTCTTCAGTAAATATTATTATCCTTTTCTATTTAATAAAAAAGCTTTTTGATCAAACTAAAGCCTGGATTGGTATTACGTTATACATTTCATCAATTTATTTTAATATAATTGGAGGATGGATGATTTTACCCGATACTCCTCAATTATTATTTATTTTACTTTCATTATATTTTCTTTACCCCTCTATTCTTAGGAAAAACCCGGATAGAAAAGATGACCTTAAAATAATACTCTCCGGATTAATCATTGGATTCGCATTTTTAAGTAAATATCATTCCTTATTTATATGGTTTGGTATTGGGCTTTATATCCTGATTTATAACAGGAATTGGCTTAAAAGACCTGCATTATATATTTCAATTATTTTGACTTTGCTTTGTATGTTACCGGTTTATTTTTGGAATCACAGTAATGACTTTATAAGTTTCACATACCATGGTGAGCGTGTTTCATTATTCAGCAAAATAAAATGGGTATCTTTTATGCAATTTAATTTAGGTCAGATTTTCTACCATAATCCAATCAATTTTATTTTATATGTATTAGCGATTATTTGGGTTCTAAGATCTAAAGAACAGAAGAAAAACCATATAAATATATCCTTATTACTGATTTCTTTCCCATTAATTATTGTTTTTACTTTATTCTCATTAACAAGAACAACGCTTCCTCATTGGGCAGGCCCTTCTTTTATCGGATTTGTAATTATATGTAGTCATTGGCTCGGTGAGAAATTTAAGGAGAAACCTAAATTAGTTAGAAAAAGCTTGATAAGTAGTACTTTGCTCGTATTTATAATTCTTTATCTTGGTTTTATTCAGATTAATACTGGTTTAATCCCAATGGGAGATAAATCAGATGATCCAACCCGTTTAGGAAAATACGATTTTACAATGGATATGTACGGTTGGGAACAAACAAGAATCAAATTTGAAAATTTCTTGCAAAACGAAGGTTACACTGAAACAGATTATCCAAACATCAAGGTAATTTCAAATAAATGGTTTCCAGCAGCTCATTTAGACTATTATGTTGCTAATCCATTGAGTATAGATCTTATTTGCGTAGGAAGCCTGGCTGATATTCATAAATACTCATGGATTAATCAGGACCGAGGGAATTATGATTCCAATGATACGCTATTTTATATGACATCAAGTCAACAATTTAAAGATCCGGCCATAATTTATACTGATTTTCAGTCTGAGTTAAAAGAGATTCTTGAAATAAAAAGAAAGGGAATCCCGGTTAAGAATATCTACGTATTTCAGTTAAAACAAAAACCTTAAGCGAAAGTAATAAAGTAGTTCATAAGAAAATTCCATATAAAAACTACTGCAGTTGCAAATATTTTAGCAATGTAAAAATTCACTTTGTACTTTAAATCAGTTAAAATAAAGATAACTAAGTTATTTAATCCTAGCCCTATTACAGAAATAATAAAAAATGAAAGATACTCAGAGAAAACATCGGGATTATTACTACAAAATGTCCAAATTCGATTTAAAATATAGTTTGTACTTGCTGCTGTAATGAAACCAACGCTATTTGCTATATATTTTTTTACTCTGAAAATATCTTTGAACAACCAAGTAACTCCAAAGTCAATAAAAACTCCAGATCCTCCAACAATTCCGAATTTAAGAAATTTTACTAAAAAAGCTTTATCTATCATTATTTTTTGGTTCGGTATTCCTTAATATAATTTTATAGGCATGAAAAATGAACCAAAATCGTTAACTATGCAGCTGTTAACAACATAGTTAATAAGCGAAACATAAATTTAGAAACTGTACATTTATCTTTGGTTCGGTAATTCTATAGCAACAAAATTACAATTTCAAAGGTAAAATTAAATTTGAAATAACAAATTTTTAACATTGATTTATTTCAGGATAACCATTGTTGCACCGTACCCATACTCTTTAAAAGAAGCATCCTGGTAACGAATTTTAGGATATTTTCTATCCAAAGTTTTTAAGATTTCATGTTTTAGCCTGCCATTTCCAACACCATGGATAAATACCATTTTTTGTGCTCCGGAAATAATTCCGCCATCTAATGAGGTTGTAAATCGACTCATCTGAATATCAAGCATCTCCGAATTTGAAAGATTAGAATGATCATCCACCAACTCCTGAATATGCAGATCAATCTCTTCAATTTCGTTAGCTTTTTCTCTTTTACTTCTTTTAAATTGCTTTTTTGATTCTTTACGTTCTTTCTCTCTCTTAGCTTTAGCAATATCTTCATCCGAAATATGATCGGCCAGATTGATTCCTTCTGCAGCAGTTAACTCATAAATAAATGCATTCTCATGAAAGAAATCATTTCCACCAAAGGTATTTTGCTTAAAAAATCTGGTTGGTTTAACATTCCAGGCTTTATTAATCGGACTTAACAGGTAATAATTCCCTTTTCTAAAAAATATGAGTTGAAAGTTTAATTCCTCAAAATCATTTAATTCATTCCTCTTGATTTTACCAAGTTCAACCTTAGTATTATCCTCGAGATTGCCATAAGCAAAAAGTGACTGAAATTCATTTTCAGTTTTCGAAACAGTATAAAGCACTCTGAAATTGCTATCATTTATTAAAAAAGCCTTTAAATCAGAGTTTACCGTATCCTTTTGATTTTCAGGTACTAACGCAAATAAAATATTCGCTTTATCATCTGTATTTAGACCATCCTCCTCTAAATCCTCTTCAATATCTTCTCCCATACTCATAATTTGCGCAGGTGGGTCAATTCTTGTTTCCTCACTTTCAGTTTTATCATTAAAAACATAATCTCCTTCTATTTTTAAAAGCTCACTCATCAAAACAGGAATTTCAAATCCATCTTCATTTAAAACTATTGCAATATTCTTGTCCTGAAATCGAACAATTTCGCCTTGCCCAACATCATTTAAAAACTTTACCTGATCACCTTTTCTAAAATTCATTTTTTAAAAATTTGTGAATACTTAAAACGCCTAAAGTAGCTTATATAAAAAGTTCTTTTATAATAAAGAACAAGTATTTTAGTCTCTTTAAACTTTTGTTCACTATAAGTATTCGAATTAAATCCAAACAAAATTAGTTATTTTTGCACACTCAAAAGCTAAACTATGAGCATAAAACCGGAAAATATCAGAATTGAGGATTATATCTATGATTTGCCAGAAGATCGAATTGCCAAATATCCTTTAGATCAAAGAGATTCATCTCAACTTTTAGTTTTTAACAAAGGAAAAATTAGTAGAGATCTTTTCTCAAATTTAGACAAGTATGCAGATTCTAATTCAACTTTTGTATTTAATAATACTAAGGTAATACAGGCAAGGTTGAAGTTCTTTAAGGAAACTGGTTCCAAAATAGAGATATTTTGCCTGGAACCAATTGATCCTTCCGATTATGTTTTAGCTTTTCAGCAAACTGAAAGAATAACCTGGAAATGTATAATTGGTAATTTAAAAAAGTGGAAAGACAAGAATTTAAAAAAGCTTATTACAATCGGGAATGATAAAATTGAGCTAAATGCATCAAAAAGAGCTCAAGACGGAAATGCACAAATTATAGAATTTACCTGGAATAACAATAAATTTACTTTTAGTGAAATCCTTGAAAATATTGGAGCAACTCCTATCCCTCCGTATTTAAACCGTGAATCGGAAAGTATTGATAAAGATAGGTATCAAACTGTTTATTCTAAACTCAAAGGATCCGTAGCTGCTCCAACAGCGGGTTTACATTTTACTAATAGCGTTTTTAATAAGTTAAGAGCTAAGAATATACATATTGAAGAAGTTACATTACATGTTGGTGCGGGAACCTTTAAACCTGTTAATTCAAAAACTATTGATGCACATGAAATGCACACAGAACATTTTGTTGTTAAAAAAAGTACCATTGAAAATTTATTAAAGTCTAAAAAAATAGTCGCGGTTGGAACAACTTCTGTTAGGACAATTGAAAGCCTATACTGGATTGGAGTAAAACTTATTGAAAATAAAATTCTATATGCTCATATTACACAATGGGAAGCTTATGAATTACCTGACCTAAACAGGCAGGAAGCTTTAAAGGCATTGTTAAATTATATGCATAAAAACGATATGGATGAAATTGATGCATCAACCCAAATAATGATTTTTCCGGGATATAAATATAAGTTAGTCGATGCGCTCATAACTAATTTTCATCAACCAAAAAGTACACTGCTTTTGCTTATTGCTGCTTTTATTGGTAATGATTGGAAAAAGGTTTATGATTTTGCATTAAACAAAGATTTTCGCTTTTTAAGTTATGGAGACAGCTCAATTTTAATTCCGAATTAAGCCATTATTCTATTTATAAGTTACTTACGAATATTGTCAATTTTAAATCTTTATTACATAATTCTCAAGTTACTTGTTGAATAAATATTAAAAATCCTGAAAAGTTTTTTTTGGAATCAATTCCGCTATAATTTTACACTTCATTTGCCCGTTTTCAGATAGTGTCATTGATTTAAGCTAACTTTGTAAAGTTTTAATGAGAACTATTGATACATATAAAATTACCGACTGGTTACCTACAACCAAGAAAGAAGTTATATCAAGAGGTTGGGAAGACCTGGATGTTATTCTTTTTAGTGGAGATGCTTATGTAGATCACCCTTCATTTGGTCCTGCAGTTATAGGAAGGGCTCTGGAATCACTAGGCTTAAAAGTAGCTATTGTACCTCAGCCAAACTGGCAAGATGATTTACGAGATTTTAAGAAATTAGGAACACCTCGTTTATTTTTTGCAGTCACTTCCGGATGTATGGATTCCATGGTAAATCATTATACTGCCAATAAGCGGTTAAGGTCGAATGACGCTTACACACCGGGTGGTAAAGCCGGATTTCGTCCTGATTATGCTACCATAGTATATTCCAATATCTTAAAAAAACTATTCCCTGAAATTCCTGTTATTATTGGTGGCGTAGAAGCATCGCTGCGCCGGCTAACGCATTATGATTACTGGTCGGATAAACTTAAGCCCGGAATCCTAGAAGAAAGTAAAGCTGATTTAATGGTTTATGGCATGGGTGAAAAAGCTTTAAACGAAATAGTTAGGCTTCTAGAAAAAGGAATTCCACTTTACGAAATAAATAATATTCCTCAAACTGCTTTTATATCAGATCAACCGGAATTACAAAATATAAATGACTGGGAAAATTTTGAGTTATATACGCACGATGAGTGCTTAAAAGACAAAGTAAAGTATGCTAAGAACTTTAAAGTTATAGAAGAAGAATCAAACCGTTATCAAAGTAAAAAAAGATTAATTCAAAAAGTGGGCCGGCATTCTATCATCATTAATCCTCCATTTGAGCCACTTTCAGAACAAGAAATTGATTCTATTTATAATTTGCCATTTACAAGATTACCTCATCCTAAATATGCTAAAAAAGCCCCTATTCCTGCATATGAAATGATAAGACACTCAGTTACTTTGCACCGCGGATGTTTTGGTGCATGTTCGTTTTGCACTATTTCCGCGCATCAAGGAAAATTTATAAGTAGCAGGTCCGAGAAATCTATTTTAGACGAAGTTGATCAAGTTATCAGAATGCATGACTTTAAGGGCTATATTTCAGATTTAGGTGGCCCATCGGCTAATATGTATCGAATAAAAGGAATCGATTTGGAACAGTGTAAGAAATGCAAAAGGGCATCTTGTTTACATCCAAAAATGTGTAAAAATTTAAATACGAATCCTAAACCTTTAACTGAAATATACAAAAAAGTTGATAAAAAGGATGCTATCAAAAAATCATTTGTTGGCAGCGGAATCAGGTATGATTTATTCATGAACAATCTCAATGACCCCGATTACCTTGATTATGCCAATGAATTAATTAAAAATCATGTTTCAGGAAGGTTAAAGGTAGCACCAGAACATACATCCGGTAGTGTGGTTAAAATTATGCGAAAACCGGAATTCAATATGTTCCGGGAATTCAAAAGTCTTTTTGACCGAGTTAACAAAAAACACCATTTAAACCAACAATTGATTCCCTATTTTATATCAAGTCACCCAGGTTGTAAAAATATCAATATGGCCGAGTTGGCCGTTGAAACCAAACTAATGGATTTTAAACTGGAACAGGTGCAAGACTTTACTCCCACTCCTATGACACTTGCAACTGTTATGTATTATTCAGGAATCAACCCTTATACTATGGAAAAAGTTCCGGTTGCCAGAACAAAAAACGAGAAGTTAGCACAAAAAAAATTTTTCTTCTGGTATAAAAAAGAATTTAAAAACGAAATTATCTCTGAATTAAAGAAATCGAACAGAGATGATCTAATACAAAAACTTTTTGGAATCAGAACAATTAAAAAACATCATCAACGTAATAAAAGAAGAAGGTAAATTACATACGCCGCAAACTAACAACTAGCTAATTACAAGCCTTTCGCAAAAACAATATAAATATTTGATTACATTATTTTGCAATTATATTTTTACATGTGTTTTTTAATAATCTTGTTTTAATAGTTTGATTCGTTGAAATACCCAATTTAAAACATTGAAATTCTTGTTCTAAAACGGACTATCATTTTTCTAAAAAAATCTAATTAACTGACAGTCTAACATTTATTAATCCTATTTTAAATTAACGTTAAAAAAAGTTAAAAAAATGTTCATAAGAATAATTTTAAAAACTTATAAGTTAGACATAAAAGATTTTACTTTATTTATTAAAATCAAACCTAAAAAAATAATACTTAGCTTATGAAAAAATTATCCATGATTCTTACATTAGTATTTGCTATATTTAGCTATACAAATGTATTTTCTCAAGGGGTTACAACTTCATCCATGACGGGTAAAGTTGTTAATGACAAAGGAGAACCGATTGATATTGCAAATATTGTTGCAATTCATGTACCAACCGGAACTCAGTATGGAACCATAACAATGAAAGATGGTCGTTTCAATATCAGAAATATGAAAATTGGAGGACCATACAAAGTAGTTGCTAGTTTTGTCGGATATCAGGAGAGTACACAAGAAAATATTTATCTTGAACTGAATAAAACAGCAGAAGTTGATCTCGAGTTAGTTGAATCAGCTATAACACTGGAAGAAGTAGTTCTTTCATATGAACGAGACGATTTTATAAATCCCAACAAAACTGGTTCACAAACCAATGTAGACAGGGAGAAGATAGAAAAACTACCTTCGATCGCAAGAAGCCAGCAAGATTTTACCAGATTAACTCCCGAATCGGATGGAAATAGTTTTGGAGGGCGTAACAATCTATACAATAACTTCTCGTTAGACGGATCAATTTTCAATAATTCATTTGGTTTAGATTATGCAACTCCCGGTGGACAAGCTGATGCTCAACCGGTATCCTTGGATGCGATTGATCAGATTCAGGTTTCTCTTGCGCCTTTTGATGTTCGTGAAGGAGGCTTTACCGGTGCAGGAGTTAACGCAGTTACAAAATCAGGTACTAACGAAATTTCAGGAACAGGTTATTATTTCTTCCGTAATGAAAGCATGATCGGTGATAAAGTTGGTGATGTAACATCTGAAAATTTTGATTTCTCTGCAAAGCAATTTGGTGTAAGTATTGGTGGTCCGATTATTAAAGATAAGTTATTCTTCTTTATCAATGCAGAGGCTGAAAGAAGAGACCAATTAGCTCACGGTTTTATTGCTGATGACGGAACGAATACTGGACAATCAAATGTTACAAGTGTATTAGAATCAGACATACAAGCAGTTCAAGCCCATTTAAGAAATTACTGGAACTATGACCCGGGAGATTACCAAGGTTACAACCATGAAACTTATAATGACAAGCTATTGGTTAAATTAGATTGGAACGTAGCAAAAAATCACTCATTAACAGTACGTTACAACATGCTGGATGCTTATAAAGACATCCTTCCTCACCCAGAAGCTGTTGGTGGCAGAGGGCCCACAAGTTTCAGATTACCATTTGAGAATTCTTCATACCGAATATTTAACCAAATCCACTCGGTAGTAGCAGAATTCAATTCTATTTTCTCAGATAGAATGTCTAATAACTTATTGGTAGGTTATACTGCCTTCAGAGATAAAAGAGACCCATTTTCTGAACCATTTCCTGTAGTTGATATACAAGACGCAAATGGAAATGTTGCCATTACATTTGGATCTGAAATGTTCTCCACTCATAATAGACTAAACCAGGATGTTTTCCAAATAAGAAATAACTTTACTTATTATATGGATAAACATACTATTACAGCAGGTTTTAACTATGAATTATTTAAATTCGAAAACTCATTTAATTTATTTTATTACCCATGGGCAACTGCGTTCTCTGTTAACGATTTCTTAAATAACAATTTTGTTTACTTTGTAGACAATACAGGCCTTAATACTGGTGATCTAAATCAAGATGTAGTTAATGCACAACAAACTGATTATTTATGGTCATACGTTGATGTGGCTCAATTGGCAGTTTATGTACAAGATGAATTTAGAGTTAATGATAAATTAAATATTACCGGTGGTTTGCGCATAGATGTACCTATGTATTTTAATGATATTGTAACTGATAAGAACAGAGCAGCAGTTGAAGAAGTTAGGAATTTCGATGGCTGGGTAGATGAGAACGGTGATCAAATAGACGTAGATCCTGGTGAATGGCCGGATAGCAAAATATTATGGTCACCTCGTTTAGGGTTTAATTATGATGTTAAAAACGATAATACTATACAAGTACGAGGTGGAACAGGTATTTTCAGCGGTAGAATACCATTTGTATGGCTAGGTAATCAATCTTCAAATTCAGGTATGTATCCCGGATACTTTTTCCAGGTAAATGCAACTTCGGATGATTTTAGATGGCCACAAGTATGGAAAACTAATTTAGCAGTTGATGTTGTATTTGGGGAAGGTTGGAATGCTTCATTAGAAGGTATTTTTGGAAAAGATCTTAATGCAATCGTACACAGAAATTATAACATGGCTCCTCCTTCTGGTCAATTAACCGGAACAGGAGATAACAGAGCGATTTTTGCAGGTTTTAATGAACAAAATATATATTCTGCGGATGCGGATGCAATTGGTTTCCTTGATGCTGGTACAATTGTACTAGATAATACGGATGAGGGTTATCAGTTCAGTTTAACTCCAAAATTAGGAAAGAAATTCGATTTTGGTTTAATCTTAGATGCAGCTTATACCTACATGGAGTCAAAGGATTACACTTCTATTCCTGCAGAAATTGCTGCTGATGCCTTCCAGAGGAACCCTGTAGTTGGAAATCCAAACGATCCTCAATTATCATGGTCCCGTTATGGTTTGCAACACAGAATTATTGCCTCTGCATTATATAGAATTGAATATGGTAAATTTGCTACATCATTAGCCTTATTCTTTGAAGCTGGTAAAGGTAACAGATACTCATATGTTTATTCGGGTGATTTGAACCAGGATGCGATTTCAAATAATGACTTACTCTATGTTCCTGAAAATTCATCGGATATAACTTTGGTAGATTATGTTGATGCTGGTGGTAATACCGTAACTGCAGCTGAACAGTGGACTGCTCTTAACGCATTTATTGAGCAAGATGATTATTTAAGTGAAAGAAGAGGTAAATATGCTGAACGTAATGGCGCTATGCTACCTTGGTTTACTCAACTGGATATTCGCCTGGCGCAAGATTTCAATTTTGAGCTAATGGGCAAGGTTAATAAGTTCCAGTTAACCTTTGACTTATTAAATGCAGGAAACTTAATTAATTCCGATTGGGGAGTTAGACAATTTGCCACAACTTTTACGCCAATAACTGTAAACAGTGTAGATGCTGTTACAGGGGCGCATGATTTCAGATTTGATACGAATTTAACTGACTCTTATACTGATGATGTTTCGATCAACTCTAAATGGCAATTGCAAATTGGTTTAAGATATATCTTTAATTAGCAATTATGAACTAATTTAGCAAAATAAAAGAGGCTGTCCAAAAAGGCAGTCTCTTTTTTATGCCGCTTTTTTATATTTGGTTTCAAATAAGTTTTGGTTATTGTCTTTTTGATAAAAAAA
>JANQHR010000115.1 GCA_028282585.1 Bacteroidales bacterium
TTTTTTTATCAAAAAGACAATAACCAAAACTTATTTGAAACCAAAAATAAAAAAGCGGCATAAAAAAGAGACTGCCTTTTTGGACAGCCTCTTTTAATTGATCATCTTCTATTCGTACCGCAGACATTCTACCGGGTTTGTTTTTGCGGCACGAACCACAACGACGCTAACTGTTAACAAGGCAACTATTAATATTATTATAAACGCAATTATAAATACACTTAAATCTACTGGAGTTTGATAAGCAAAGTTTTGCAGCCATTTTTTTGCAGCAAAATAAGCAATCGGACAGGCTATTAATGATGCAATTCCAATCCATTTCAAAATTCCTTTGTTAAGAAGTACTAAAATATCCAGCACTGATGCACCATTTGTTTTTCGAATTCCAATTTCCTTTTTACGCCGTTCACTTGTAAATGAAATCATTCCAAACAAACCTAAACAAGCTATAATTATCGAAAACAGTGCTGAAAATTTAATTACTAACCCAAACTTTTCCTCTGTTTTATATAATTCATCATATTTATCTTCTAGAAAATGATATTGAAATGGTACATCCGGCACCATTTCATTCCATACTTTTTCAATGTGATCAATTGCTTTTTTCTTATTAATTTCGTTTAGTTTAATAACAACCCTGTGCAGCATAACCGGATAGTTTACAATTACACTTGGTGTTATTTTTTCGTGAAATGATTTGTTGTGAATATCTTTGTAAACACCAATTATATGCTGTTTTTCTCCAAGTAATGACATTGGGTAACCAATAATATTATCAATTCCAAATTCTTTTACTGTTGTTTCATTTACTATCATTGCTCCAATATCGCTTGCTTTGTTCCATTCATAATTTCTTCCTTTTATAATTTCAAGTCCCATAGTCTTAACAAAATCCGGATCAGCAACAATGGCCTGGTAATTCACTCTAACTCCATTAATTATTTCGTGATCACTTATATGAAAAGCTTCACCAAATTCGCTACCCGTACGTGATACATTTTGAATTTCCGGATTTTGAAGGATTTTTTCCTTAAATAGATCGTATTTATTATTTATGCTTTCATTATTTGACCGGAAATAAATTATATTGGTATTATCGAAACCTATATCTTTTGTTTTCATATAGTTTATTTGTTTCGAAATAAGAAGTACACCAATCAATAAAATAAGAGATATGGTCATTTGAACTACTGTCAATATTTGTTTGAAAGTATTTCCCTTTTTACCTGTTGTTAGCTCGTTTTTAAGAGTTTTTACGGGATTGTACTTTGATAATATTATGGCAGGATAAAATCCTGCGAGGATTCCTATTATAATTGCTCCAACCAAAAAGATCAGTAAAATCTGTGGTTTCTCGATATAACCAATAGATAATTCTTTTCCAACCATTCTATTGAATATTGGTTTTATTATCTCAGTTATAATAATCGAGATAGTTACAGATATTAAAGTTATTACTATTGCTTCACCAATAAACTGTCGGATTAAATTTCTTCTTGAAGAACCTGCTACTTTTCTTAATCCTATTTCTTTACTTCGTAAAGATGATTTTGCTAAAGAGAGATTAACAAAATTGATTATAGCAATTATAATAATGAAAAGTCCTATTAAAACTATAAGGTAGAGAAACTGAAGTTTATTATTATTGTAAAATTGAATTTCTTTTAACGGAATTAACTTCAAAGTAATTTCATTTGCGTCTTCACTTTTTGGATCAACATTGTATTTTTCACAAGCAAATTTAAAATAATCAGCATGAGCCTTTTTTACAAAATCTTCTAAATGTACATTCTCCTGAAAAGTAAAGAATGTTTGATAACCCCAATTATAGTGATCCTGATCAACTTCTATTCCCGCAGTTTGTATATCATTAAGGGTACTAAATGATGCAATGGCTGGATATTTAATTGATGAGTTATTGGGAGCATCTTCAATTACCGCGGTAATCGTAAAATTATCTTTTACCTTACCTTCCCCGCTAATAAACTCAATGGTTTTGTTAAGCACATCGGTATTACCAAAAAGTTTAATAGCCGTTGACTCTGTCAAAACAAGAGAATATGGAGCTTCTATAGCTTCTGATAAGTCCCCGACAATGGATTTAACAGTAAACATATTGAAAAAATCAGGATCAGCGTATATGATATCTTTAAACTGGATAAGTCCTTCGGAGTTTGAATGTTTTAAGTAAGCATTTTGTCCTCCTCCATAGAATTTATCAATACGAACCATATAATCAATTTCAGGGAATTTTTGCTTCATTACATATCCCCGATGGGCGGTTACCTCCAGTTCACCAAAGACACTTAGCTGGTAAATTTTATCATAGTTTTCATGGTATTTATCATAATTTAAATCACTTGCTATATAAATCATTATAAGTGTAAATACGGATATTCCTATTGCCAGCCCTCCAATGTTGATAATTGAATGAAGCTTATACCTGATTATGCTTCTGAAGGCTATTTTTATAATATTTCGCATCATAATATTTTAAACCTAGATTTATTTAAGCCAACAAATATGCCATTACAACTATATTCTTGCCTATAAGGCAATTACATATATTTTTAGGTCAAATCAACACATCCTTAGTCTAAATTTTAGACATTAACTGTCTAAAATTTAGTCAATAAATAATAAAATACATAAATTTATAAATCAAAAAGAAAAATAGTCAATTGAATAAAATTTAGTAACAATTATGTCAGTAAAAAAAGGAAAGCTTTTAATTGTTGACGATAATAAAAATGTTTTAACCGCTCTTTACCGATTGCTGGAACTCGAGTTTGATAAAGTTGATACAGCCAGTAATCCTAACCTGATTCATAGTTTGGTTGGTATAAACGAATACGACGTTATCTTACTGGATATGAACTTTTCAGCTGGTATTCATTCCGGTAATGAAGGGATTTACTGGATGAAAGAAATTCTAAAAATCGATCCTAGCGCTATTATCATTCCAATAACTGCTTATGGAGATATTAACGTAGCCATTAAAGCTATAAAAGAGGGTGCTGTTGACTTTATTGTTAAACCCTGGGATAACGACAAATTATTAGCTACTTTAAACTCAGCATACAACTTAAGACAATCAAAACTTGAGGTTGAATCATTAAAAGATAAGAAAAAATCTCTCGAAGAAAGGATTGATAAAAATTATATCCATATCATCGGATCGTCACCAGCCATGAAAGAAGTGCACGATACTATTAAAAAAGTAGCGCAAACCGAGGCTAATGTTCTTTTACTAGGAGAAAATGGTACCGGAAAAGAATTGGTTGCACGCGAAATACACAGACAATCAAAAAGAAATCAGGAAATTCTGATTAGTGTAGATATGGGATCTTTAAGTGAATCTTTATTCGAAAGTGAAATGTTTGGTTACGTGAAGGGTGCTTTTACTGATGCTAAAGAAACGCGTAAGGGCCGATTTGAAATTGCTACTAATGGAACCTTATTTCTTGACGAAATTGGAAATCTCTCATTGTCAATGCAGGCCAAATTGCTTACTGCTTTACAAAACCGTTCATTCACCCAGGTAGGTGCAAATACTCCTAAAAAATTTGACACAAGATTAATTTGTGCAACGAATAAAAATTTAAAGGAAATGATTACGGAAAGGCTTTTCAGAGAAGATTTATATTTCCGAATAAATACAATTGAAATTACAATTCCTCCACTAAGAGATCGTGGTGATGATATTCTTGAATTGGCAGATTTGTTTCTTTCCAGGTTTAAATCCAAATATGCAAAAGAATCACTAAAGTTTAAAAAAGATACTTTTAAGGTTTTAAAGGATTACTATTGGCCTGGTAATGTAAGAGAGTTGCAACACACCATAGAAAAGGCTGTAATTATGTCCAATTCGAGCATTTTAAAACCTGAGGATTTATATTTACCAAAATATGGTATTCAGAAATCAAATGAAGATAAACCTATGACTTTTGATGAAATAGAAAAACAAGGAATTATTCGTGCGCTTGAAAGAAACAAAGGTAATATCTACAAAACTGCTAAAGAACTAAACCTGGCAAGGCAAACTTTATATAATAAAATCAAGAAACATAACCTTTAAATAAAACCAATGTATAGCAAAAATCTTTTTTCGGTAATACTTATCAGAATTATTCTCATAACAATTAGCTCATTTGCTTTTATTGCAGTTATACCACATTTAAACAAAGAATATTATTTTAGTTTGGTCGGTATTGGTATATTAATAATTTTTCAGGTGCACTTGCTCGCAAATTACTTAAATAAGACAAATAAATTATTAGCACACTTTTTTAAAACTATTCGATACGAAGAGCCTAATTTGGTATATACCTATAAGCATAACAACAAAATACTTGACTCGCTAAATAATTCTTTGGATGAAATTAATGACTCAATAAGTTCTATGCGAAGTGAAAATGCTAAACAAAATCTATTTTTAAATAATCTGGTAGAACATGTTGGTATAGGATTAATTTCATTTAATGGCAAAGGAGAAATTGACATTCTGAATAATGCCACAAAGGAATTACTGCGGATAAATCAATTAAAAAATCTTGAAGATTTAAAAGCAAAACTTCCGGAAGTATATGATTGTATTTATTCTTTATATCCTGATAACCAAAAGCTTGTTAAAATAATTTTAAATAAGTCTGTTTTATATTTATCCTTTAAACTCAGTATAATAAAATCAGAAAATGAAACTATAAATCTAATATCCATTCAAAATATTAAAGCAGAACTTGAACAAAAAGAATTAGACTCCTGGCAAAAGCTTATCCGAGTGCTTACCCATGAAATATCCAATTCTATTAGTCCTATAGCATCACTTGCCAATACAACTAAAAAATATTTTGAAAAAAATGAATCAAAAGATTCTTTCTTTGAGAAAACAATAAATAACCTTGATACAATAGAGAATACCGGAAAAGGACTAATAAATTTTGTTGAACAATATAAAACTCTCACGGCTTTACCTCTTCCTAAGTTTGAAAAATTCCCGATCTGTAATTTATTCAACAAATTAAAAATCTTGTTTTTAGAAAATCCTAATTCATCTAAAGTTAAGATGACCTTTATTCAAACTCCTGACGATCTTGAAATTACAGCCGACTTTAATTTGCTGGAAAAGGTATTCATTAATCTGCTTAATAATTCTTTTCATGCTTTAGAAAAAACTTCTAATGCAGAAGTAACTATAAATGCCTTTAAGAATGATGAAAACGAATTGATTCTTTCAGTAAAAGACAATGGCAAAGGAATTCCACATGAAATTATTGATGATATTTTTATTCCATTTTATTCAACAAAAGACAAAGGATCTGGCATTGGATTAAGTATATCTAAACAGATATTACAATTACATAAGGCAAGTATAACTGTTAATTCCATTCCTAATCGGGAAACAGAATTTAACATTATTTTTTAACATCCTTGAATCATAGATCAAAATAGAATAAGTGAGCTTTTTTTATTAACTTTCTTTTTTATTCAAACCGAACAAAAATGGAAGTACTTGGAATAGATGTTGGTGGTTCCGGAATTAAAGGAACTATAGTTAATACTAAAACAGGAGATTTTATTTCAGAAAGGCATCGAGTCGAAACCCCACAACCTGCTACTCCTGAAATCATTGCCGAAACCATTCATTTAATCGTTAAACATTTTAACTGGAAAGGCAAAGTCGGATGTGGATTTCCTTCAGTAATTCAGAACGGTGTAATTAGAACCGCTGCAAACATTGACAAATCATGTATTGGTGTAAATGCCAATGAATTATTTAGTAAGATAACCGGTTGCTCAATAAAAGTTTATAATGATGCAGATGCTGCCGGTTTCGCCGAGTTAAAATTTGGTAAAGTGAAAAATTTTAAAGGATTAGCTCTTTTCCTAACGATTGGAACAGGTATTGGTTCTGCATTATTTTATGAGGGCAAATTAATACCAAATACCGAATTTGGACACATTTATATGAACAATAAGTTGGAAGCCGAACATTTTACTTCGGATGCCATTCGTAAAAAAGAAGACTTAAACTGGAAAGTCTGGGGAAAACGATTTAATCAATTTTTGGAATATTTAGAAACTTTATTGTATCCTGAGTTGATCATTTTAGGAGGAGGAGCAAGTAAAAAATTTGAGAAATTCTCGCCCGAAATAACAATTAAAACTCCTATTGAACCTGCACAACTATTAAATAACGCTGGAATTATCGGTGCTGCATTGTTAGCTTAAATTTTTGCCTTAATTATCGGTTAAATGCTCCTAAAAGATAAGCCTCAAAACTAACATTAAAGTCTGCCGGACTTTCATAAAAAAATATTTGCCCGGTATCTCGTATAATTTGAATAAGATTTCGCCAAATTGACGGAATTTCAATTGAATTTAAATAATCAAAATTAAATAAATGATCAAATTCTCCGTAATATACAGCAACAGGAACATCAATTTCTTTAACAATATTCAGTTGATCTTTGTAATTACTTTTCCGAACTGAATTAAAAAGTACTTCTCTCGTTTTATGATCTGCCTTACGAATAATTTCCGGAATAAAATCAGGATACTTTGTGTCTTCTTCAACAAAGTAGCTTGCAATTTGATGAACCTCACTGTCATCAATTCCTGGTTTAGATAGTAAATCAATGTTAACTCCTTCGTTAAAAACATTATCATTTAAAGGATTTGAGAAGGGTGTTGCCCCCAATAAAACAAGACCCTTGGGGTTTTTAAATTTTTCATATGCTTCTAAAATGATATTTGCTCCAAGATTATGGCCAACATATACGGCATCTTTTAACTTGAGTTCTTGATTGAATTCAACCAAAAAGTCACTTAATCCTTTAAGAGTGTAATCTTCTTCCGGGTTATCCGAAAATTCAGAATTTCCATGACCCAGTAAATCTAAAGCAATAAACCTAAATTGATAAGACAATACCGAATCGATCAATTGTCTGATAAATATGGAGGAAGAAGAAGACATTCCATGAACCAAAACAACAGGATAACCATTGTCTTTGGTTTCATAGTAAGATATTTCCTTACCTTTGACTTCGATTTTTTTCTGTCTCATCTTGCGCGATTTTTAGTTTATATAAATGTATAAAATCTATGAATGTCAGTCAAATGATAGGGAATTTAATTAATGATTAATCTTATGAATGATTTAAATGATAGATATTAATTTAAGATTATTCTTACATTTACTCTATACCGAACTCTTATAAGAATGAAAAAAACACAATTATTCTTACTTGTTTTATTTTCATTTAGTTTAACTGCCCAGGAACATCCCGAATTATACAAAGGCTTAAGGGATCGCGGGTTTAAAAGTGATATCAATATTTACTATGATCCCTTAATGGATCATTATGATATTCATTTTGTTAAATTAGATCTCGAAGTTTCTGATCAATCAACATTTATATCCGGAAATGCTACTGTTCATGCGTTAGTTGTTGATTCATTGGAAGAGCTGATTTTAGATTTCAGTAACTTTATGGTCGTAGATTCAATATTTATAAATAATATAAAAGTTACAGCTTCACATATAAACAATGCCATAAGACACAATTTCGAAACGCCTTTAAATGAAAATGAAAAATTTGCTGTTCAAGTCTTTTATCATGGAACGCCATACTTATACGGAGGAGGCGTAACAAATAATTATGACTCACAATACAATAAAAATGTTACATGGACCTTATCAGAAGCATTTCATGCTATGGAATGGTGGCCATGCAAACAAGTTCTTTCGGATAAGATTGATTCAACCTATATTTTCCTTACATGTGATATAGATTGTATGGCTGGTTCTAATGGCTTATTGGAAAATATTGTCGATTTACCGGATAATAAAAGGCGCTTTGAATGGAAAACAAGGTATCCAATGAATTATTACTTATTATCATATGCAGTGGCTGAATATCAGGATTATTCAATTTATGCTAAACCTAAAAGATCTGATTCGTTACTGATTCAGAATTTTATTTATAATGATCCAAACTATTTATCTAATAATAAAGCCGATATAAACGAAACAATTGATTTACTTGAACTTTTCAGTGAAAAATTTGGATTATATCCTTTTGCAAATGAAAAATATGGACATTGCTTAACTACTTTAGGTGGAGGTATGGAACATCAAACTATGTCGACTATGGGTAATTTTAGTTTTGGTTTAGTAGCACATGAGTTAGGACATATGTGGTTTGGAAACTATGTTACTTGCGCCACCTGGCAGGATATATGGATAAATGAAGGTTTCGCTTCATATACTGAATATGTAGCTCTTGAAAATTTAAAATCTTATAATGAAGCGCAAAACTGGATGCAGATTGCACATAATTATGCTTTAAATGAAGCTGAAGGAAGCGTTTACATCCCATTTGAGGAAGCTTTTAATGAAAATCGAATTTTTAATTATTCCCTTTCATATAAAAAGGGTGCTGCACTTGTTCATATGCTTAGAAACGAAATAAACAATGATGATCTGTTTTTTGCTTCTTTGCAAAATTATTTATCTGAATATTCTAATAGCGTAGCTACTGGAGAAGATTTTAAGAATTCTATAGAAACGTTTACGAATTTGGAATTTGATCCATTTTTTGACCAATGGTACTATGGAAAAGGGTATCCTCGATTTGATATTAATTATATTCAATATAATGATACTTTACACATGACTGTTACAGAAACCGGCTCATCCTCTGAAACACAACTATTTCAAGTTCATGTTGAATATAAACTTGTTTATAACAGAGGAGATACAATAGTTCGTTTATATCAATCAAACAATATAGAAACTTTTAAAATACCTGTTAGTAAAGAAATAACCAACATCATTATTGATCCAAATAATTGGATTATAAACAAACAAGGAAGTATTCAATCTCAAGATAACCATGCTTTTTTATTTAATTTTAAACCAAACCCTGCAATTGAAAATATCGATATTAATTTTAATCTCAAGCTTTTTAATAAATCAAAGCAGGTTCAGATTTTCGATTTAAGCGGAAGATTAATCAAAACTTATAAATTCACCGAAAGTATTTTCCCTGTTGATATAAGTTCTCTTTCGAAAGGAATTTATTTGCTTAAAGGTTCTTCTGGAGACATGACTTACACTTACAAGTTGATAAAACAATAAAAATGTTTTAACTTGAAATTGAATTAATAAAACGCAAGAAATAATAACTAATTATTCTTAAAAACGTATAATTAGCAGGTCCTTGTCCTTAAAAACTAACCTAGATAATTCTTAATAAAAAAGGAGGTGTTATTATGAAACAAAACTTTATATGTCCCCGATGCAAAGGATTTCTGGACGTTGCAGATTATATTATCTTATCTGCACAAAATAAAAGTGGAAATTCCGGTTTAATTTTATTTAGTCCAGAATTAGGAAACTATACAACTCAAAGAAATTCAAATTTTATCATTAAGGAGGGAGAAAAGTATGAGTTCTTCTGTCCTTTATGTAAAGAAAAATTAGCTGCAGATATTCATGATAACCTATCTCATGTAATTATGATTGATGATGATAAAAAGGAATATCAGATTTTGTTCAGTAAAATTGCGGGTGAAAAAAGTACTTACAAAATTGTAGGTGAATCTACCGAACTTTATGGTGATCACCATTCTAATTATATTGATTTTGTAAATTTAAGCCAAACTAAGTAACAGAAAAGAGAGGTTTCAACCTCTCTTTTCTTAGTTAAACTTCTCTTATAGGTTTAAATCCGTTCCCCAGAACCTCATGTGCATCAATAACAGTCATAAATGCATTCGGATCAATCTCTTTAATAAAATCTTGAAGTACTCCTTGTTCTCTCCTGTTAACATTAGTAAAGATAATCTTCTTATCCAAGCCTTTATACATTCCAACACCATTTATAAGAGTACCTCCTCTATTCAAATCTTTTATGATCTTATCTCTAATTTCTTCATATTTATCAGAAATAATAAATAATGCTTTATCATAACTAACACCTTGCATAACGGCGTCAATAACTTTTCCGGTAATATATATTACAATCCATGAATATAACGGAATTTTCCAATCCTTAAACACTAATAATCCTAACAATACAATAACGGAATCAACAACAATTAATAAAAGTCCAAGGGACATTCTTGTATATTTTGCAGCTATCATCGCTATTATATCGGACCCTCCTGATGTAGCTCTTGTTTTAAAAATTAGGGCAAGACCAAACCCTATTAATACTCCACCAAAAATACATGACAAGAGAACATCGTCTACTAAAGCGCCATCAAATCTTTCATCTAAAAAATCAATAAATATGGAAGAAAATATAAAGCCAACAACTGTTTTAACACCGAATCTGGGTCCAAGAATCTTTATACCCATTATGGTCAAAGGGATATTAAGCATCAAACCCACGAAACCAATTCCAAGTCCATCCTGGAAAATTGGTTCCTTTAAAAATGGCAGTTTAATTCCATCTCCCATAATGTCAGCCGTAATGTTTTTAACAACAATACCGATACCATAAACACCTCCCGGAACAATCTTGTGAGGATCTATGAAATAAACAAATCCTGCTGCTAGAATAAAAGAACCAATAACTATTAAAGTATAGCTATAAAACCATTCTTTTGAAAGAAATTTCTCCTTTTTAACAAATGTCATTATAAATTGATTTTAAATTTTGAGCTTAAATTTCGCGGCAAAAATATATTTTTTTTACTTGATTTTGAGGATTTAAATTAAATTTATTAAATAAAAAAACAAGGAGCATAACTCCTTGTTCAATAACAATTTATATTTTAATTATAATTAACCTCCGGTTGCACTAAAGGTTCCGTAACGACTTAAATCCGTTCTTGGATTAACAACCATTACTGGAATTTTAGCAGTGTTTGCTATGATATATTGCTCTTGTGCACCTAAAACGTAATCAGTAATTCCAATTCCTTTTGTTGTCATAATCAAAATCATATCTGCATCTACCTTTTGTGCAAACGCTATCGACTCTTCAGCAGAATTACTCCCCTTGATTTTATGTAATTCATATTCACAATCATATTTTTCAAGGATTTTTTCTGCAAAATGAACGTTTGCCATCAATTTTGCATTCAATGATTTGTCCTTAATCGTTGGAACAATTATATTGATTTTTACATCGAAATATTTAACCAGGAATAAGGCCCACTGTAACTTTTGTTTTGCCTCGCTTCTATAATCAAGAGGAAAAACTATATCTTTAAATATTTCTTTCTTTGTTGGTGGTTCCTGAATTACAATGAACGGAATTTTTGATCCCACAATCACTTTAAGTGCATAACTTCCGGTAAACTTCTGCATTCCTTTTATTCCATGGGTCCCCATAATAACCATACTCACATTGTTTTCGGAAGCATAATCCGAAATTACATGGAACAAACTTCCTTCAAGAACTAAC
This sequence comes from Bacteroidales bacterium, assembly GCA_028282585.1. Lineage (GTDB taxonomy): Bacteria > Bacteroidota > Bacteroidia > Bacteroidales > UBA12077 > UBA12077. The sequence goes on from JANQHR010000115.1 coordinate 11,421, forward strand.
GGATGAAGTTCTACGCTATATTTTGTATTTAATTTTTCTATATCTTTATTTAGTTCTTCAAGAGCTTCTTCTCCCTTTTTCAGAGACTTTACTACGTGAATAAGCGTAATTTGATTTTTTAGCTTACTAGCAATTTTAACTGCATGTTGCAAAGCAGATTCAGCAACTTCCGTAAAATCCCAAGGAACCAATAATATGTCTTTTTCCATAATTTTTAAAGTTTACATAACACTCTAAACATGTAAATTTCGAATGGAAAAGTTAAACAAATCTTATATGATATGCAAAACTTTTTTTAAAAATAATTTATTGTTTATCCTTTGTAAAGCCCAACCAATCTAAGTTTATGTGTTTTTTAACGCCTCAATATAAAAAGTTATAATGCTATATTTCTTAACATTATTATATATTTTAAGATGTTTTAACAAAATATACTTATTGTTTTCCAATAATTTTTTTTTCTTTTGTCTTCTACAATAAAAAAGAGCTATTTAATTTATGGACACACAAAAAATTAAAAACAAGAAAGTAATTGACTTTATCTATTGGATATTGACAATTTTACTTGGTATCGGAGGATTAACTCTGGCACTTTCCGCTCTACTTTTCTTTTTAACCTTGCTAAACCCCAACTTTGAACCGTTTTTTCCTATTGTAGACATACCTCTGGAAATAGAGGAAAGTGCTACTTTAGAATTAAAAAATGGAAATATATTTGACATATTAGTAGATGGAGTAAATGTATCATTTAATATAAATGATAGCTATGGATTTGCGGGAATACTAAACTATTTGTTTTTCGTTTCAATTTTAATAATAGCATTTTACATTGTTTTACTTTTATGGAAGATTTTTAAATCAATCCGTTCTTCTCTTAAAAATGAGAATCCTTTTCATTTTAAAAATATCTGGAGAATTCGTAAAATTGCAATTGCAATATTACTTTCTGCGATTTTGGAGATTTTATACCCTCTAATTCTTAAATATGTCTGGTTTGAAAAACTAAATATGCTAGATAAAGCATTTTCATTTAAATTAGATTTTGAAGCTTCTATAAACCTCTTTTGGGCTCTTATAGTAATAGTTATAGCCGAAATCTATAGAATTGGATTAGAAATGAAAAAAGAACAAGAATTTACTATTTAAAATACTTTCAGAATATGCCGATAATAACTAAACTAGATAATATTCTAGCTAAACGAAGAATGTCTCTGACGGAACTTTCTGAAAGAGTAGACATTACGATTGCAAACCTTTCAATATTAAAAAGTGGAAAAGCTAAAGCTATAAGATTTTCTACACTTGAAGCTATATGCAAAGAGCTTAAATGTAGACCGGGAGATATCCTGGATTATGAATCAAATAAAAAATAAAACTTAATGAAAAAAGTAATATCATTAATAATATTTCTTTTAACAACCACATTATCAAATTCATTACTAGCACAGCATGACCAAGATATTCAAACAAAACCGGTCAACATTCCGGAATTAATGTTAGGTGAAAAACAACATTTCACTTTAGATAATGGATTAAAAGTTATTGTTGTTCAGAACTATAGATTTTCCGAATTATTTTATCAGATCGTGGTTGATGTGGATCCCATTTTAGAAAACGAAGCAACCGGCTATGTTTCAATGGCTGGAGAATTATTACAATCGGGAACAACAAATAAATCTAATATTGAAATAGATGAAGCCATTAATTTAATTGATTCAAAATTAAACACATATAAAAACGGATTGTATGGTATTACGAATTTAAAACATAAAGATGATTTCTTAAGCATTTTGTCAGATATCTTATTAAATCCGTCTTTTCCTGAAGAAGAAATTGAAAAGTTTAAAAGAAAAAGTATTTCTGATTTAAATTCATCTAAAACCAATCCAGCATTTACTTTAAACCTAGTAGGACAAAGGTTAAGAAACCCTAATCATCCTTACGGAGAAATAATGGATGAAAACTCTATTAAAAATATTACTCGAGAGCATTTAGTTAAATACTATAATAATTTTTACAAACCAAACACATCATATTTGGTGATTGTTGGAAATATAAGTTTAAATGATGCTAAAAAAGATGCTGAAAAGTATTTTGGTTCCTGGGAAAAAGGAAGTGTTCCTAAATACGAATATCAATTTCCAAATAAAAACATAGGTACACGGGTTGCGTTAGTTCATAGTGAGAACATTGTTAAGTCTCATATAAGTATTACGTATCCTATAAATTTAAAAGTAGGCGATTCAAATGCTATTCAAGCTATTTTAGCAAATAATGTTTTTTCAACTCGATTACAAGATAGCCTTAAAGAATACAAAACTTCCGAAGTATATTCGGTACTTACTAAAAACAAACTTGTAGGGAATTTCAATGCTTATGTTCAAGTGGAAACAGAATTTACGAATGAGGTTATTAATCAATTGATTATTGAAATGACCCGAATGAAAGATGAATTGGTTAGTGATGAAACCTTAGATTATTTTAAAGTTATTAGCAATGAAAGTTTTGCCAGATCTCTAGAAAAACCTCGAACTATTGCTCGTTTAGCCTTTAACGCCTTAAAATACAATTTGTCAACAGATTACTATCAAACATATCCGGAAAAGGTTGAAGCAATTACTAAGGAACAGATTCAGGCAGCTTCTAGAAAATACATTGATCCTAACCAAGCCATTATTATTGTTGTTGGTGATAAAACAAAATTAATGGATGATCTAAAGAAATATAGTTCAAATGGCCAAGTTGAATTATATGATATTTATGGAAATCTTACAAAAGAAGAAATTAAAAAATCTGTTCCTGAAGGAGTTACAACAAAGTCTGTTTTGAATAATTATTTTGACGCACTCGGTGGAATTGAAAATCTTGAAAAAATTTCTGATTTTACTATAGTTTCTAGCGCAAATATGAATGGGATGGAAATCAAGCAAAAAACATATAGTAAAGCTCCGAATAAATATGCAATGATAATGTCTATGAATGGCAATGTTATGATGCAGCAGGCTTTCAACGGAGAACGTGGTATTATGAAAAGTTTTCAGGGAGAACAAGAAATTGTGGGTGAGGATCTTGAGAATCTTAAAATTAATGCAACAATGAATGCTGAATTAAAATATGATGAATTAGGCGTAAAAGCTACTCTTGAGGCAATTGAAGCAATACACAACAAAGACGCGTATAAATTAAAAATTGTAAAACCTAGCGGTGAAACTACGTATGAATATTTTGACCTGGATTCGGGTTTAAAGGTACAATCAAAACAGATTATTATCACACCGCAAGGTGAGTTTATTCAAATGCAACATTACTCGAATTATCAAGAAGTTGATAGTATAAAGTTTCCATTTACAATCAAAATTTCTGGTGTACAAAATCTGGAATTAAACGTTGATTCAGTTATTATAAATTCAGGATTAAGCGACGATTTGTTTTAATATTTTACACTATACTCTTTTGCAATTTTGTATATTTTAAAGGATTGGTAAGTTTGCCAATCCTTTTCTATTTTATACATTCGTAAATAATTTAATTGTAATTTTATGAAAGTTGTAATACAAAGAGTAAATCATGCCTCCGTAACAGTCGAGAAAAAATTAAAATCCGAAATAAAAAATGGACTATTAATATTAGTCGGAATTGAAAATGAAGATAATGAAGATGACATTAATTGGTTGAGCAATAAAATTATACAGTTACGGATTTTTAATGATGAAGAAGGAGTAATGAATTTATCGGTTAAAGACGTTGATGGTGAAATATTAACTATTAGTCAGTTTACATTACATGCCAAAACAAAAAAAGGAAACCGCCCTTCATACCAACAGGCTGCAAAATCAGAAATCTCAGTTCCATTATACAAGAAATTTGTTGGGCAATTAGGTAAAGATTTAGGTAAAGAAATAAAAACCGGTGAGTTTGGAGCTTATATGAAAGTAACATTAGAAAATGATGGGCCAGTAACCATCATAATAGATTCAAAGAACAAAACTTAATATATGCCATTAAATTCAACAAAATCCTTACAAAAAATAACATTAATAGTTACTTCATTTGCATCTTTTGTAACTCCATTTATAGGATCTGCTAATAATATTGCACTTCCTTCTATTGGAAAAGATTTTAATGCGACAGCCGTGGAACTAAGTTGGGTTGCAACGTCATTTCTTCTTTCCGCTGCAGTTTTTTTAGCTCCATTTGGCAGAATAGCAGATATAATTGGAAGAAAGAAAGTATTTAATTGGGGCCTGATCATTTTTGCTATATCTTCCTTCTTCTGTGCATTTTCTCCTAATATTTCGATATTAATCACAATGCGTATTTTTCAAGGAATTGGAGGAGCTTTAATTACCGCATCTATTATGGCGATAATAACTTCTGTTTTCCCAAAAGAAATACGTGGCAAAGCTATCGGTATTGTAGTCGCTGCCGTATATATTGGCCTCACTCTTGGCCCTTTTTTAGGAGGAATTTTAATTAAAGCATATGGATGGGAAAGCGTTTTCTTATTTACAATTCCTTTCGCAATACTATCATTAATTTTGAGTCTGATCTTTTTAAAAGAAGATTTATCTATTCTTAAAAGGGAACCATTTGATTGGAAAGGATCGCTAATTTTTAGTGCCGCAATTATTTCCTTAATATACGGATTTACAAAACTCCCAGAAATAACTGGAATGGTTTTAACCTTGACAGGAATAATTTGTACAATCATATTTATTGTATTTGAAAAAAACCAGAACTATCCGGTAATTAATATTAAGCTTTTTCAGGAAAATAAAATATTCGCATATTCAAATTATACAGCACTTATAGTTTATGCATCAACCTTTGCAACTAGCTTCTTATTAAGTCTTTTTTTACAATATATTAAAGGTTTAGATCCTATACAAACAGGGCAAATAATTATTATCCAACCTATACTAATGGCGACTTTTTCCCCTTTATCAGGAAAACTATCAGATAAAATAAATCCAGGAAAAGTTGCAACGGTAGGTATTGTTTTTATAGTAATAGGCCTATTACTTTTATCATTCATAAAAGAAAATAGTAGTATTTGGTTTGTAATACCACTACTTGTAATTTTTGGTATTGGATATGCGCTTTTTTCATCTCCAAATGCAAATGACATTATGAGTTCCGTTGAAAAAAAAGATTATGGGTTAGCGTCCGGAACTATTGGTACCATGCGGATAGTTGGACAAATGTCGAGTATGGGAATAACTACCATGATTTTTTCAATTATTCTAGGTAACACTACTATAAAAGAGGCGAATTTTTCTGAGTTTATATTAGGAACCAGAACAATCCTTGTTTCATTTACAATATTTTCATTCGTAGCAATTTATACTTCATATAAACGGATTAAATTTAAAATACATGACTATTCAGGAAGCACAAGATAAGATTGACCAGTGGATTAAAAAATACGGTGTTCGTTATTTCAACGAGCTTACTAATATGGCTCTGCTTACGGAGGAAGTTGGTGAACTTGCCAGAATTATTGCGCGTAAATATGGTGAGCAATCTTTCAAAGAAAGTGACAAAGAAAAAAAATTAGATGAAGAAATAGCGGATGTACTTTTTGTTTTGATTTGCATTGCTAATCAAACAGGCGTAAATTTGACGGATGCTCTAACTAAGAGCCTTGATAAAAAAACAAAGAGAGATGCTACCAGGCATCAGAACAATGAAAAACTAAAATAGTATATGAAAGAGTTACTTGAAAAATACAATGCTGATTTTCTAAATGAAGATATTGAGCAAAAAGTTGCAGTTATTGCAAATAACAGCCACCAATATACTAATACAGAAAATTTAAAGAAAATATTTAGTTTAATAGATTTAACAAGCTTAAGTACAGAAGATAATACTGATAAAATAGCTTCGATGACTGGCAAAGTTAATGAATTTAGTAACCACTTCTCTAATATGCCAAATGTTGCTGCAATTTGTGTTTATCCAAGCATGGTAAGTTCTGTAAAAGAAAATTTGAGTATTGATAATTTGGGTTTAGCGTCAGTTGGAGGTGGATTTCCTTCTTCCCAGACATTTTTAAACATCAAAATCGAAGAATGCAAACAAGCTATTGAGGCAGGTGCGACAGAAATTGATATTGTTTTGTCAGTTGGTAAATTTTTCGAAGATGATCTTGAATATTGTTATAGAGAAATAAATAACATTAAATCAGCTATTGGTAATAATCATTTAAAAGTAATACTTGAATCAGGTACATTAAAATCATATCGTCAAATTTGGGAAGCCGCTATCTTATCAATGGAGGCCGGTGCTGATTTCATAAAAACTTCCACAGGAAAACAAAATCCTGCTGCAACTGTTTATGCTGTTTATGTTATGACCAAAGCGATAAAAATGTTCCACGAGAAAACAGGTAAAAAAATAGGAATAAAACCCGCAGGAGGAATTGCAAATAAAGAAGATGCACTAGCCTATTTTGCAATCGTTAAAGAAAATCTTGGTGATGAATGGCTAAATCCTGTGTTATTTAGAATTGGAGCTAGCAGATTAGCAAATAATTTGCTTTCAGAAATCTATCAAAAAGAAATTAAATATTTTTAAAATCCCCTAACTGCTGTTAAAAAAGTTAAATTATAAATTTTCAGTTACTTTTTGCCCGAACCCAAAAAGGTTAAGCAACTGAAAATCAACACTCGCCTGTCTGCCCATTTATCCGTCGAGGGAAGACAGGCAAACAATCTCATAAAAAAATTACTTCACTTCGCTCGCTCGTAATGACAACCTTGATTTTACTTTTTTCTATTTACCACATAGTTTACCAACTCAATCATTGATTGTTTTGACTCGCTTTCAGGAATATCTTTAAGAAGTTCAAGTGCTTTTTGTTGGTATTCATACATTTTTTCAACGGTGTAATCTAAACCACCATTTTGAATAACGAAATCAATTACTTCCTGGACTTTTTTCTTATTCTTATTATGACGCTTTACTATACCAAGAATTCTTTTTTTATCTCCGTTTGAAGCATGATTCAAAACATGAATAATTGGTAGGGTAAGTTTTTTCTCTTTAATATCATTTCCGGAAGGTTTACCAATATTTCCATTATTTTGGTAATCCAACAAATCATCTTTAATTTGGAAAGCCATTCCTGTATATTCTCCAAATAAACGCATCTTCTCAACCATTTCGTCATCTGCACCGGTCGATTTTGCACCACAAGCAGTGCATGCGGCAATTAAAGCTGCTGTTTTTTTACGAATTATATTAGAATAAATCTCTTCGGTAATTGCTAATTTCCTGGATTGTTGTATCTGCAGTAACTCGCCTTCGCTCATCTCTTTTACTGCTACCGAAACAATTTTTAATAAATCGTATTCATTATTATCAACGGCTAAAAGTAGCCCTTTAGACAAAAGATAATCTCCTACCAGTACACTTATCTTTGATTTCCACAAAGCATTTATTGAGAAAAATCCGCGTCGCTCATATGCCTCATCCACCACATCATCATGAATTAATGTTGCGGTATGTAAAAGTTCGATTAATGAAGCTGCTGTATAAGTGGATTCCTTAACATCGTTTTGTAACATTTTTGAAGTAAGAAATACAAACATAGGCCGCATTTGTTTTCCCTTTCTTCTAAGAATGTAATTCATAATAACATTGAGTAAAGGAACCTTTGTTTGCATGGAAGAACGGAAAAATGGCTCAAACTTTTCCATCTCTGTTTTTATGGGAGCTTTTATTTTTTCTACGGTTGACATATTCTCAAAAATAATACTTCAAATATAGTAATTATATTAAGGATCAAAATCATTCAAAGTTGGAACTTATACTAAAACAGAAATTCTTTTTTCCAGTTCAATTCTTAAACAGACTTTTTAATTATTATAATGATTGAACTTAGGAAACAAACAACTGAGATTAAATTTTAAAGTCAGGCTAAATCTTTAATTGTATTGGTAGGATTTATGCTTGCATATTTATAAGAAACTATGATTACTACTAGTACTCCTGAGCAGAGCACGAGAATACCAGAAATAACAAACACAGAAAAACCAATATCTATTTGATAATGAAAGCTTTTCAACCACTCCTTTATCATAAAAAACACAATTGGACATGATATTATAAAAGAGAACAAGATCCATTTTACAAACTTGTTTGCTAATAAAACTAGAATATTTAATCTGGATGCGCCTATTACCTTACGAATTCCTATTTCCTTTTTCCTTTTTGAAGCAATGAAAGAAGAAAATGCAATTACACCTAGTAAGGAAATAAAAACTGCAATGAATACAAACGTTTTTAGTACATAACCTAATATTCTATCAGATCTATAAAGAAAGTTAATATTATCGGTTATAAAACTAGCTTTGAATGGCCAGTCTGTTGTTATACTTTTCCAATACTTATTTAATTTTTCAGTTACCTCTTTTATATTTTCCTTTTTTGCTTTAACAATAATATTTGTCTTGCCCCACTCAGATAATCTAAACACCATTGGTTCCAAAGAATATTTTAATGATGAAAAATGAATATCATCTATAATTCCAATTACTTTTAGATGATCGCTACCCGTTTGAGTAACTTGATTTATTCCATTAATTAATATTTCTTGCGAAGTTGTTCCTAGGGCTGTCAAACTTGATTTTGTTAAAATAACAGCTGATGAATCTGATGATAATTCAGGTTTAAAATTCCTTCCTTCAATAAAATTAGCTTCAATTGTTGATAAAAATCCATACTCTACTAAAGTATAACCTAACTGTACCGCATCCTGTCTGTTTTTTTCTTTAGGAAAAAACTTCAAGCACATACTATAACCATTTGGAGGAATGTCATAACCCCCGCTTATTTTCTCTATTTCTGGTAAATTATTGGCCTCCTCTAGAATAATATTATAGCGATTGATCATATTTTTGTCATATGGATTTTCTACATGAATTAAACCATAGTGATTAAATCCAAGTTCCTTTTTATCCAAGTACTCAATTTGCATTAGTACCAAAACAGTGCTAATTATAAGAGAAATTGCTATTGTAAATTGTAAAATTATAGGTAAGTGCTTTAAATAATAATTAAAATGTTTTATAGAATTATCACTTTCTTTATTTAAACTTACCACGGGTTGATTTGATAAAACATAAGATGGATAAAATCCTGATCCAAAAGTTAATAATACAGCTAAAATAAATAAATAAATTAAGTTATTAGTCCATGAAAAGTTAATGTCTAAGTTTGTGATGTGTTTAAAGTAATTGCCTCCAAATTGTATTAAGATTATTGATAAAATAGAAGCCACCAAAACAATCAAAAATGTTTCAACAAGAAATTGAGTTAATATATTAATTTTCTGAGCTCCTAAAGATTTTCTTAAACCAATTTCTCTTTTCCGGTTTATATAATTTGAAAGCGATAAATTAATAAAGTTAAAACATGCCAATGCGATTATTATTATAGCTATAATAGAAAATCCATATACATTTACAATATTCCCTTTTTTAATTATATCTTTTTTTATGTGAGCTGATTTGAGATGGGCATTTTCAAATTTATCTAACTTAAAATCCATAACTGATGATACATAGTCACCTCTATGCTTTTGAATAAATTCGGGGAATTTATTTTGAATATTTGCTGCATTATTCTTTTCATTTAATAAAAGATAAAAATATGCATATGCATAATTCCAATTATCCAGAATACAATTATCAATTATTTTCAGCGAAGAAATTGATCCAATATAATCAAAATCAAAACTTGATGCTTCCGGAATATTATTAAATACGCCTTTTATAACAAAATCATGAACATTATTAATAGTAACTGTTTGGTTGATCGGATTATTTGATCCGAAAAGCTTCTCAGCAGTTTTTTGTGAAATAATTAGCTGGTTTGGATTGGATAAAACTTCTGTAGGATCTCCACTTATTAAACTAAAGCTGAACATTTTAAAAAATGTATCATCAGCGAGAAAAATCCGGTCTTCAAAAAAATTATTATCTCCTTTTTTAATTACGCAGTTATCCCACGGATAAACTCTACAAACATCATCAATCCCAGGAAATTCTTTTAATAACAGATCATAATATTTAGCTGGATGATTTACATATTCTTCTTTAGTTTCTTTCGTAACTCCAATAAGCCTATATATATTATCATAATTTTTATGAAACTTATCAAATTTTATTTCGGCTAATACATATGTTACTATGATTGTACATGTTGCAGCAGCTAAAGCCAAACCAATTAAATTAATTAAAAACGTAGTTTTATTCTTTAAAATTGATCTAAAAGCCGTTATAACATAATTATGTAGCATAAATTTGAAATATTGTTAGATTGTAATTACTTTATCTGCGTTTGAAAACGAACTTTTACGATGCGTAACGAAAATTGTGATTTTATTTTTCCTTATCTCCCTAAGGGCTTTAAAAATTCTTCTTTCCGTTTCCTCATCAATTTCCGATGTCATTTCATCAATAAGTAAAATTGCCGGATCTGTTACAATTGCCCTTGCAATTGCTAATCGTTGTTTCTCTCCCCCAGAAATACTTCCATTAAATGCACCCAGATCAGTATCATATCCATTTGGCATTTTTTCAACCACATCTTTTAATTGCATATTATTTATTACAGAAACAATATCTTCATTATTTACTTTTCTGTCTAATTTTATGTTATTCCATAAGGTATCAGAAAAGATTAATGCATTTTGAGGAATTAGTACAATTTGTTTATTATTACCTGTTTCCGGATCCAAATGAAACTCAATATCTCCACTTTCAGCTACAAGTAAACCAGATAAGATTTTTAACAATGTACTCTTACCATAACCGGATGGAGAATTGATACATGTAAAGTCTTTTAGCTGAACATCCATTTTATAATCTTTAAAGATTTTCTCATTATTATCGTATCCAAAATTCAAGTTATTAATAACTAGTCTGTTTACCTTTTTATTTGTAATAACTTTCGGTAAATCCTTCCTGGATGAAGAATCCATATTTTCTATCTCCTTGATCCTGTTATAAGCCACAAAAATAGACTGAACCTGTTGATTAATTCCCATTAATCCCTCTAGTGGTGATATAACATAACCTAAGAAACTATTTAGTGCAATTAGTTCTCCTATTGACAACTTTCCATTAATAACAAGATATCCGCCATACCATAGTATTGATATAGTTCCCAAAGATGCAATACTATTTCCAATAATACTGCTTAATGAAATTAACCTAATATTTTTCATGAAAACATTTATAGCATTACTCCATGTAATATCTATTTGATTAACTTTTAAAGATTCAATAAATAAAGTTTTTACCTCAACAATCCTTGAAACGGTTTCATCTAATAAACCACTAAGTTTTGCATTTGCCTCTCTTGATTGTTCATTTCTTTCCCTTATTTTTGGGTTTAGATACTTAATTACAATTACATAAAAAGGTATCAAAACAGTAACAACAATACCTAACTCAACACTGAAATAATAGGTAAATCCTATTCCAACAACAAAAAGTAAAAGGTTTGTAAGCATTTGAACCATATTTTCAAATGCATCACCTAAATCAAATGCATCACTAAGAATTCTACTAAACCAATATCCTGATTGATTTTTTTGTATTTCTTGATAATCAGACCTTAATAACTTACCGAAAGCATTTAAACCCAGCTTCCATGAAATTTTCTGGGAAAGAAGCGAAGAAAAAATGGTTCTTATAAAATCCATTAGTTGGCCGAATATAAGTATTCCAATAAGCACAAGACCAAGAACATTTAACATACTTAAATCTTCTGCTGGTATAATCGAATCAATAAAGTACTTTGTAAATAAAGGCATTGGTATTTCTAATAAAACAGAAGCCAGAATCGCAAATAAGCTTATTAAACTAATCTTAGGAAAAATCTTAAATGCGATATTATATAAAATTTTAGCCTTATTCATTGATTACTGTTTTAATTAATCGATTTTTCTTTTAATATTAAACACAAATTGTTCTTCTATTTTATTTAAAATCATATCATGTATTTCCTTAACCTCAACATAATCGTTGGTAGGAACTAAATCAGTTTTTCGATTATATTTAATGTTTATAAATATCTTGCTTCCTGTTTTCTTGACGTGATATGAAAAATCAACATATTTATTTGAAACGGATTCATTCGTTGCCATAAAAAGAACATCATAACTTTCGGGATAACTTATATTAATTTCATACTCCTTTAGTGCCGTAGTTTGATAATAAATTGGATATATTCTTTCTTTAGAAGATGTTTCATCAAACGAAAAGAAAAGGGTGGGAACCTTAAAAATATATAAGGTATTATTTATATTTTGAAGCCAATTATTAACTTCAAAAGTTTCAGACATATCAAATGGCTTATCTTTTTGATTAAATGATACATTGTATCCGGTTAATTCGGCGCCAGGACAGAACTGATAAAGATCATATTCTACAACTTCCTGAACATCGGATTTTTCGATTTGCTCAAAAAAATTTTTATAAATAATTCCCATAATGCCCTTATTCTTTAATCTTTTTGATACAAATATTTTATTGTCTTTATTAATGTCAATAGTAATCTCTCTTTTTTCTAAGTTTTGCTTCGAGCTAATCAGAGGTGTTTTCTTAAAATTGTAATGTTTGGGTTTTATTGTAAATGCTAATCTATTTTGATTTGAAGGGAACAAATAGTCAAATGAATTATTATTCTTTACCGGATCCAGGAAAAAAGAAGTATCCTGCAATTCAACATAAGCTATACAATGGTTGAAATTAAATGAGGAAAAAGTTGTATCAACAATTTCTCTTGACGATATATTTAGTAAAGCAGGATAAGCATTTATCCCCAGATGTTTTAAAAATGCTATAAATAGTATGGTTTGATCCTTACAATCTCCGAAACCATCATAAAACGTGTTTTGAGCTGAACGCGGAATTATGCTGCCTTTGCCGTATTCTAAAGCTATAAAGTTTATATTCTCATTAACCCAGTAATATAATTCTTTTACCTTCTCTTTTGGTGAATCGCTCCTTTTGGTTAAAGAATCCACCAATGTTTTCATTTTCGGATCTAGTGTTAAGTTGTTTTCCAAATATCCAACTACTAATGATTCATGAAGTTTATCCCAAGAAGGAATTAAAGATATCTCAATAAATTTATACCTATGAAAATTGTCAACATAATCCTCTATTTTAGCTGGAAATGTATTGTTAAGTTCCCATCTAAATAATGTATCTCCTAAACTAATGTTTTCGGTGAACTTAATCCCGCTTGAATAGCGAATTTTTGCTTTATTATTTTTCGCTAGTTTTACTTGGTAACTTTGTTTGTTGATAGGAATTTCAGTGTTTAATAAAATATTAAATCCAGGAAAAGATAGTTCATCATAATTATTTGTTTCAATCTCATAATCCAAAAATAAAACTGCATTTAGCTCAAGCTGGGGTATAGTAATCCGCATTTCTTTTTCCGAACTATAGTCTCCATACCATGGAGAATGAATACTTGTATATGAATCAACCGGCACTTTAAAAATGCTCCCATCTGGTTTATAAATGTTAATTTGATTTATTTTAACCTTTTGGCTTAAAGCATTATAATTAATTACTAAAGTAGAATTAATGTCTTTTCCTTCATTGCTGATTATTTTAATTAGTCTATTTACAGCATGAACTACATTTTTACTATTGGTAATATTCCAAGTTTCATTATTTTCAATTATATAAGAATGATAATCAGCATATTGATAATTAGCAGTATCAATAATATAGCTTGTAAATTTCTCATTTATTGAATCATTATTTTGGAAAGTGAACGTCTCTTTAGACCCCGTTTTTTTTGAGTATAAGTATTTATCCAGATTTTGGGCTGAAGTTAAAGGTTTATCATAATCAGTATATAAGAATTTTGATGTTTCTTTATAATTTATTTTTTTACTCAAAGCCTTAAGATAATAACTACTAAAGTTTCGATATTTTTCACTTTCGTTCAATTCATAAATAAGATTTATACATTGATGAAAATTATTATTGTAAAAATACCAAAGGAATAATATTCTTTTTTCCTCAATTGTTAATCGATCTACATCTTCAATATTTCCAATGGTTTCAACAGCCTTTTGATTGTGATTAAGAAGTGAATAAATCTCTGATTTTAAATGCAAAGCATTATCCGAAGAATCATTTCTTAAAATACTTTCGTAACTTATAAGTTTGTCCTCAATCTCATTTAGAAAAACTCTAATCTCTTGATAGGATTTTGGGTCCTTTGTCGGTTCACTGCTTAAAACACCGAAATAAATAAAAGTTACAGTTAGGATTAAAAATGCCTTTCTTAAAAGCATAATTATTAATATTTAATTAAACATTAGCTCTAAAGACTCTTGAAGCTTTTCCCAGTTTTCCCTGTTATCTCTAATCTTTGTAATCTTAATTATAAAATCTTTGACCTGTTCTCTAGTTCTATTACAGAAATAATTGTAATTAACAGGTAATTTATAATTGTTATTTAGTATTTCAATTGCCGGACAAAATCCGCAAAGCCCAACAGCATAACATGAAGAACATTCTTCCTTTTTATCTTTTCTAAGAAAATCTAATTTTTTCTCTTCTTTTGCAATTTTTTCCTCTAGATCATTGTCTGTGATGTTGCCAATAAAAAAATCTTTGTTTTTATTATCTGCTAACAAATAACAAGGATAAATATCTCCATTTGGGGCTATAGTAAATGCTTCAGAACCTATTGAGCATATTTGCGATGAAATATTTTCATTTAAAAACCTACTAAACATGATTCTAAGTTCATTATTATATACAGGTTCTCCTTTTATTAGTCTTTCCCAGTACTCATTTTGCAACCTTTTATAACTTTCATCTCCTACTTTATAATTCGGGACGTATTTATTATTTTCTCTTATTCCCTGAACAGGTAGTATTACTCCATTTTTTATTCCTGTTTCTCTTTCTATTATATCCTTTACATCTTTTGCTTCTAATCCGTTTTTTTCATGTACATCTGAAAAAGTACACTCATAACAGAGGCTTTCTTCGGGCAGGTTCTCAGAAAGTACCTTAAGGTTTTTTATAATGGTATTGAAAGTTCCTTTCCCGTTTTTATATATTCTAAGTGAATCATTTATATTTTTATCACCATCAATACTAACACTTACTCCAAAGTTATATTCTTTAATTATGTTTAAAATTCGATCATTCAGTATGGTCCCATTTGTAACTAAAGAATAATGAGGTTCATTTTCTACCTCTCCGGAAATTACTAAGGATTCGAATTTTTTAACAACAAATTCAATCACATCAATATTTAATAGAGCTTCTCCCCCAAAAAACATTATTCTTTCAACTCCATCATATTTACTTAAAAAATAATTGATCGTTCTATTTGCAATTTCAATTGGCATATTACTTGAAGGATAATTAAACGAACCTTCAACAGCATAACAATACTTACAATTTAAATTACATGCTGAACTTGCTAATATTGTTAATCTGCCTAAAGTATTTGAGGTAGGGTTAAATGGTATTTCTTGTTCGAAAAATGAATCTGGAATACTTTCTATAAATGAATCAATTTCTTGTATTGAAATACCCTTCGAAAGAACTTCTTTATAAGTTCTCTTTCCTTGCATATAATCAATTATAGGTAGTTTTGTTATATCTATTTTTACAACAGAAAATGTTGGATAGTGAAATAAGATATTTGTATCACTATTATAATCGAAAATAGCAATATTCTGTAGTTTTTTCATAGTTAATAAAATTCAGTCAGTTTTAGGAAAAGGTAAGTTCAATAGATTTTTGCATGTTTTCCCATTTTTCCTCATCCTCTCTATTTTTAGCCATTCTAACGACAAAGTATTCTGCATTTTTTCTTGCTCTTGTGCAGTAGTCATCAAAATGTTCCGGAATTTCAAATCCATTACTTGCAATTTCCATTGCAGGACAAAATCCACACAAGCCTATTGCATAGCAATCCAGGCATCGTGAACTTTCTGATTTTCTAAGTATTTGTAATTTCTTTTTAAACTGTTCTATGCTTTTCTTAACACTTTCAGGTTCCTCTTTGATATTACCTATTTTCAGATTATCTAGTTTAGCGTCTGTTAACATATGACAAGGAAATAAATCACCATTTGGAGCTATTGTAAATGATTCATATCCGATGGAACATATATATTTTGGTATTCTTCTTTCAATAAATCGATTAATTAGTGCTGTAAATTCAGAATCTTCTATTTTTTCTCCTTTTTCAAGCTTATTCCAATTATTTTCTTTCAAGTCTCTATATTCCGAATCGCCAATATCGTATTTTGGAGTATAATCATTTTTCCCTTCAACTCCTTTTACAGGCATTATGACACCACTCTTTATTCCTGTTAACTCTTCAATGGTATCTAAAACACTTTGCACAGTAATTCCCATTTCTTCATGTAAATTGGTATATGTTGCTTCATAACTAACACCTCCTTCCGGTAAAATGGTTTGTAGTTTTTTTATGTTTTTTATGATGGTATCAAAAGTTCCCTTTCCATTCTTATATATTCTGAGCTTATCATTTATAAGTTTATCTCCATCAATACTAACGGTTACTCCAATTTGATGTTTTTCAATAACTTCCAAAGCTTCCTTGCTTAATAACGTTCCATTAGTAACCAAAGAATAATTTGGTATTTTATTTATAACATTCCTTTCTAACAGCTTTTCAAACTCAGTACATATAAACTCAACAACTTCAAGGTTTAATAACGTTTCGCCGCCAAAAAACATGACATTCGGAATGTTCCCATATCCTTTTGTAAAATACTCTAAAGTGTTTCTTGCTGTTTCCTTCGACATATTCTCAGCAGGATAGTTATAAGATCCTTCATGAGCATAACAATATCGGCATTTCAAATTGCATCCTGTTGTTACTAAAAAGGTAATGCGTGTTAATTTATTTTCTAATTTGTCAAAATTATATTCAGTTCCATTAAAAGAACCTTTAATTGTATCCTTTAATTCTCGCAATTTTAGTTCTGGAATACTTTCTTTTTTAATTATTTCAGAATCACTTTCACCCTTTAATATTCGTATAATAGCGCTTTTATAAATCTTTTCTACTTTCAACATATTGTAAGTAGGAAAATGAAATAATAATTCATAATCCTCATCATAATTAAAAAAGACTGTTTTGTTGAATTGCATATTCATTTGAAATGTTTCGTAAGAAGATTAGATTAATCCAAAAAAGTCTGGAAATTTGATTTAAAAATTATAAATTTACCCTAATAAAAGGGCTGCCCCTTATTGATCTTCAGATCGTAAATATTTGAGAAATCAATTTGGGACAGCTTACTTTTTTAACCACAGCAACCAGTACTTCCACAAGTTAAAGTTGCAGCTTTACCTTGAGTAATTGTTGGTTTTTGAATACCTGCAGTAACTTTTGGTTTGCTCTCTTTTTGCTTTTTTTTCTTAAGAGCATCAAATTTTAAAATTTCCATTTGATTAAAAATTTAGTTAATAAATTAAGTTTTAAGACAAGATGAAATTAGGAATGACTGAACTAAAATCCTATAAAAAGAATCTTTGTTATACTAACGGTTTAAATAAAGCAATAAGCGGTTTGATTTTATGATTAAAGCTATCTTTTTGTTCTAAAACAAACATATAATGGGTGTTTCAACTTCTTTAAGGTATTTTAACTCCAACTGAAGTGATTCTTACATATGTGAAAACAATGACTGTAATACTTCCTTAAATTCTTCCTTTTTTCTTCTTGATATAGGTAACTCAATATCATTTATCATGATAACTTTTGGTTCTTTACCTAAAGAATAACTCTTAATAAAATTGGAATTAACCAAGTAGTTTTTATTAATACGTAGAAAATTCGATTTAACCAGTACATTTTCTACTTCCTTTAAAAGTTTGGTAATTACAATATTGGTGTTATCAACAAAGTATAGGGTAGTATAACAACCTTCCCCTAAGCAATACAACAATTCTGTTATATCTACCTCTTTGTAATTATTTCTACTAACCGGTATAAATATTTTCCTCTTCCCCATAAATAAATTAGTGTGCTTATTTATTTATGCTTTAAAAAAAGAAAAGGTAACCCTTACAAAAACATGTTATAAAACATATTGGTTTTGCAAGTTGTAAATCAACAACTTAAAACAATAGTCATTTGGTAAAATATTTTTAATAAGTAAAAATGACTTCTATAAATTCTTACTTATATCCGGAAGATAATAATATAATAAATGCGTTATTTAATAATGTTTAAGTTTTAATCATTTACAATCATTACGTTACTGATCAAAATTAAATATAAAAATCAGACAATAATCAACATTTTAAAATAATATATTTATATATTTGTATTTGTCTAATTAACCAAAATTTTTGAATTAAAAATGCAAATTAAGGACTTGACAATTGAACAGTTAGAAGAAGCTGCAAATATGCTGAAGGCTATAGCACACCCAATGAGAATTGCTATTTTAAACTATTTAGAAGATGGAAAAAAATTAACTGTTACGGAAATTCATGAATTGTTAAAAATTGAACAATCAACTACATCACATCATTTAGGAATTTTAAAGGATAAAGGTGTATTGTGCTCAAAAAGAGAAGGAAAAAACACCTATTACTTTTTAAAACATGCAAATTTAAGTAATATCGTAAACTGTGTTAGTAAGTGTACAATGGGTTAGTACCATTTTCAAAATAATCATTAAACCATTCAAAGAACTTTTGAATGGTTTTGCTTTTTTAAAATAATTCAACTTTTGTGTTATATCTTTGTATTTAAAATAAGAAATACTCACCCTAAAGTTCTCTCGGGAAGACATACCTATTGCTCGCCATTGAGGTTAGGACTAGGCAGAGATTCCTTAAGTTAGAAAGCAATAAGATTTAAGATTAATTGATACAATAAATGACAAAAATAAGAGTGACAAAAGAGTTCAATTTCGAAATTGCACATGCGCTGTGGAATTATGATGGACCTTGCGCCAATATTCATGGTCACTCTTACCGAATGTTTGTTACTGTTATTGGTGAACCAATTAAGGATGACAAAAATCCTAAAGATGGAATGGTGATCGATTTTGGGGATCTCAAGAAAATAGTAAATGAACAAATTGTCCATCCCATGGATCATGCAATTACATTAAATAAAAAAGCCATTAAACGTTTAAATCTGGATAAGCAGATGTTAAAAAAACAGTACTTTGTTGATTACCAACCAACTTGTGAAAATATGGTTATTGACTTTGTTGAGAAACTACAAAAAAGCCTCCCGAAAAACCTAAAATTGTTTAGTCTTAAACTCCATGAAACCACTACTTCCTTTGCCGAGTGGTATGCCTCCGATAACAAATAATTATTTGAAAGTTCTTTCTGTTAAGTCCGAATATTTAAAATGCCATGGGTTAATTTTTTCTTTGTTAATTGTTTATTTATAATTGACTATTAAATGTAATTTCTATGTTGTAATTTGGTTGTTTGTTTTAATAATCAAATATTACTTTAAATTAAAGTTTAATTATATGTCTAAAAATCTTTATCTATTAGATGCTTATGCATTAATCTACCGATCATACTATGCATTTATAAAAAATCCTCGATATAATTCAAAGGGACAAAACACTTCTGCAATTTATGGTTTTGCCAATACTTTGATTGATTTAATTGCCAAGGAAAATCCTACTCACATTGCTGTTGTTTTCGACCCTCCACATCCTACTTTTCGCCATGATATGTATAAGGAATATAAGGCAAATCGTGAAGCAACACCTGAAGACATTAAGTTATCTATCCCATATATCAAACAACTTATTGAAGGATTTAAAATTCCGGTAATTGAGGTTGAAAGATATGAGGCAGATGATGTAATCGGAACGTTAGCCAAACAAGCTGAAAAAGAGGGATTCACTACTTATATGATGACTCCGGATAAAGATTACGGGCAATTAGTTTCAGATAATATTTTTATGTTAAAACCGGCTCGCGGCGGAAATGACATGGAGGTTATTGATAAGCAAAAAATTTGCGAAAAATATAAAATTAAAGATCCTTTACAGGTAATAGATATTTTAGGTTTAATGGGTGATAGTTCTGATAATGTTCCTGGAGCTCCAGGAATTGGTGAAAAAACGGCTATGAAACTAATTGAACAATACGAAAGTATTGAAAATCTTTATGAACACATTGACGAACTAAAAGGGAAACAAAAGGAAAAACTTGAAGATAATAAAGAACAAGTTTTATTGTCTAAAGAACTTGTTACCATAAACTTAGATGCTCCCATTGAAATTGATCCTGATAGTCTTATACTGGAAGACCCTGATGAAGAAAAACTAACAAAGTTATTTGAAGAACTTGAATTTAAAACTGTTGCCAGAAGGTTATTTCAAAAAGAAATTGTATCTACTCCGGCTACCGGTGTAATGCAAGGTTCATTATTTGGTGAAACGGAAATTGAAAAGAAAGAAACAGAATTCAATGATATTTCTAAGGTTGAACATGACTATCAACTAATCAATACGGCAGAAAAAAGAAAAATATTATTAGAAGAACTCAAGAAACAAAAAGAATTTTGTTTTGATACTGAAACAACAGGATTAGATCCGCATACGTCAGCAATAGTCGGATTGGCTATATGTTACAAATCTCACCAGGCTTTTTATGTTCCTTTTCCAAGTGATTTTGAAGAATCAAAACAAATACTTAACGAATTTAAGGATGTTCTTGAAAATCCTAAAATCAGAAAAATTGGGCAAAATATTAAGTATGATATTTCTATTTTAATGCAGTATGATATTCATGTACAAGGAGAAATATTTGATACTATGATTGCTCATTATTTAATGCAGCCAGACCTAAAACACAATTTAAATTATCTGTCTGAGCAATATCTTAATTATAAGCCAATAAGTATTGAAGAATTGATTGGCAAAAAAGGGGTTAAGCAAGAATCTATGAGAAATGTGCCTGCAGAAAAAATAACGGATTATGCCTGTGAAGATGCTGATCTAACTTTGCAGCTAAAAGAAATTTTTGAATCAGAACTCGAAAAAACTTATCTGGATAATTTAGCTTTAACTATTGAAATGCCATTAATTCCTGTTCTAGCTGATATGGAAGGGTCTGGAATAAAAATTGATACTAATGCATTAAATGAATTTGCCAAAGAACTTAATCAAGAATTAATTAAGATTGAAGAAAAAATCCTTGAACAAGCTGGAGTCCAATTTAATATTTCTTCTCCTAAACAATTGGGCGAAGTGCTATTTGATCATATGAAACTGGACCCAAATGCTAAAAAGACAAAATCAAAGCAATATTCAACGAGCGAAGAAACACTGCAAAAAATATCAGATAAACATCCGATAATAAGTGATATACTAGGTTTTCGATCATTAAAAAAACTTCTATCAACGTATGTTGAAGCATTACCAAAACTAATAAATGAAAAAACGACCAAGATACATACGTCATATAACCAGGCTGTTGCAGCAACTGGCAGGCTAAGCTCACAAAATCCGAACTTACAAAATATACCTATTCGTGAAGAACGTGGTCGAGAAATAAGAACGGCTTTTATTCCTTCGAACGAAGATTATATTTTGCTTGCAGCCGACTATTCCCAAATTGAATTGCGTTTAATGGCACACATGAGCCAGGATACTAACATGATACAAGCGTTCAAAAATAATGTTGATATTCATACATCAACCGCAGCAAAAATTTTCCACGTGGAAAGCATTGAAGAAGTTTCAAGTGATCAAAGAAGAAAAGCA
Organism: Bacteroidales bacterium; assembly: GCA_028282585.1. Classification (GTDB taxonomy): domain Bacteria; phylum Bacteroidota; class Bacteroidia; order Bacteroidales; family UBA12077; genus UBA12077. The sequence goes on from JANQHR010000115.1 coordinate 33,214, forward strand.
AAAACAGCAAATTTTGGTATCATTTATGGCATTTCCGCATTTGGTCTATCTCAACGGTTAAATGTTCCACGAACTGAAGCTAAACAGTTAATTGATGAGTATTTTAATGGGTTTCCAAAAGTAAAAGAATACATGGATAAAAGTATAGCAATGGCTCGCGAAAAAACTTATGTGGAAACCATTATGGGACGAAAAAGAATTTTAAAAGATATCAACTCCAGAAATGCTGTTGTTCGTGGCTTTGCGGAACGAAATGCTATTAATGCACCAATACAAGGTTCTGCTGCAGACATTATCAAACTTGCTATGATAGATGTATTTAATGAATTTCAAAAAAGACAGTTAAAAAGTAAAATGATTTTGCAAGTACATGATGAATTGGTTTTTGATGTTTATAAACCTGATTTAGAAGAAGTAAAATCCATTGTGAAAGATAAAATGGAAAATGCAATTAAACTAAGCATTCCACTAACTGTTGATATGGGTATTGGTGAAAATTGGTTAGAAGCACATTAAAAAACCTATGGCTTTAAGTTCAAAGTTCTGAACTTTAACGTTAAAAGGTTATATAAAATTAAAAGAGGCTGTCCAAAAAGGCAGTCTCTTTTTTATGCCGCTTTTTTATTTTTGGTTTCAAATAAGTTTTGGTTATTGTCTTTTTGATAAAAAAA
>JANQHR010000003.1 GCA_028282585.1 Bacteroidales bacterium
ACCGCTTGAGTTGTCACTGTTGGAGATTCCGGGTCAGTTGTAAACGAAACCTGTGCTCCGTATGTTGTTCCTGCCGTATTCGTTGCGTAAGCTCTGACATAGTACATTGTATTCGGGTTTAACCCTGTAATACTTGAAGTGAATGCTCCGGTAGCTGATACTGCTCCATCCTCGGTTTTAGCATCTGCTGTTGTAGGAGTTCCGGTTGTATTCCAGCACACACCGTGCTGTGTTGGGTTAGGTGCTCCAAGATCAGTAACGTTTCCATTTCCGGTAGCAGTAGTTTGCGTGATACTGCTTACTGCTTGAGTTATAACAGTGGCTGGCTCGGGGTTGGTTGTAAACGAAACCTCTGCTCCGTATGTTGTTTTTGCCGTATTGGTTACATATGCCCTTACATAATAAGTAGTATTCGGGTTTAACCCTGTAATACTTGAAGTGAATGCTCCCGTTGCTGATACTGCTCCATCTTCGGTTTTACTATTTCCAGTAGTTGGGGTTCCACTAGTATTCCAGCACACACCGTGCTGTGTTGGATTCGGGTTGCCTAAACCGGTAACGTTTCCATTTCCGGTAGCAGTAGTTTGCGTAATACTGGTAACCGCTTGTGTCGTAACAGTGGCTGGTTCGGCAAGAGTTGTAAAATTGCTGGCTGTTCCGTAGGAAGTTCCTTCGGAGTTAATTGCATAAGCATTATAGTAATAGGTTGTATTAGCACTTAATGATCCGATAGATTCTGAATATGATCCTGTACCTGAACCGTTTGCATCTTTTGTTGCCCCTTCTGCAATGGTAGGCGTTGCATCCGAAGTAGAATATACTATACCTTTCTCAGTTACTGTTTCGCCGCCATCGGATGTTACATTACCACCCAGAGTTGCAGAGTTAATACCTATGCTACTGGCAGCTGATGTTGTTACCGTAGGAGCTGAAGCGGCAGCGCTATGTTGAAATGCATCAATAGCTAAGTATCGGAGACTGCTGGTCAATTCAAATTCTAACTCATCTATACGAGTTGTATTGTACGATGATAAATCTACATAAGTAAAATAGTTATTGACCGCACCTGAAGTATTGATTGACCCGCTTGACAATGTATAAGTAAATTCTGTTGAACCGTCTAACTTACCACGAATAATTACGTCTCCAGAATTTGAAATGTGTGGGGTGGCATCTCCGGGAGCAACATATAAGTCATGCACATAAAAGTCACTTCCCGAATTGGTAATCGAACCTACTACTCCGGCTGATCCCATAACATTATCAATATTGTCAACATACCAGTCGTCAGAAGCAGATCCGTTCCATCCGTAACCTGGGAAATTTTCAACCTTCAGGTAAGAACCTGATAAGGTATAAACTAAACTATTATCACTAAAGGTTATAGTTCCGTCTCCATCATTTGTAAAATATTCAGTGCTCTGAGCTGAGACAGAAAAAGAGTAGATCAAGATTAAAAATAAAAGCAATTTTGTTTTTATTTTAAGCGATGCTAAAAGAATATTGTTTTTCATAAATTAATGTTTTTTGTGATTATTTTTGTTTATTTATTTTTACATTAAAATTTATAATTTTCGATGGATAATGAAATACTTGGCCAACTCTTCAGGCAACTAACAGACACCGATAGTTCGGAGAAAGAAATTATTCAATTGTTACAAAAGGTAAAAACCATTTTACATAAAAATTCCGAATATGCAGGTAATTACACTTTCGATGATATTTCTTTAAATAAAGGTGTTGCAGTAAACTGTAAATTAGCTTCCGATTGTTTTGATGATTATTTGCGAACATATACTTTTATGTTGGCCACGTTTAGATGTATTGGCAATAAAACGAAACGAAATACAGAAAAAGTTAAGATCTTATATGCAGGTACCGGGCCATTTTTAACCATTATATTACCTTCAATTTTCCTATTTACTTCAGATCAGATTTCAATAGCTACATTAGAAATAAACGAAACTTCATATAATTATTCTAAAAGATTAATTACCAATCTTGGTAAGACAGATTATTTTGAAGTAAACCTGCATCAAGATGCTTTGACTTTTGATACTGATCAGAAATTTGATATAATCGTTTCAGAAACCATGGATAAGGCTCTCACGAGAGAGCCACAAATTGCCATTTTCTCACATTTGGTTAAGTTCCTGAAGTCAGATGGAAATCTAATACCTCAAAATGTTAAAATTGATCTTATAGCTTCTTCAATAAAGCTTGAAAAAAACGTTGATTTCTACTGTTATACCGACAAATGTACCAGAGAATTAAACAATAAGCACCGTCAATTTATTAAAACTGTTTTAGAAGCGAATAGGCAATTTTACGAAACAGCCAAATTAGTTGAATCGGAATCACTTTTCCTGACTACAATCTGCACATCTCAGGTGAAAACCAAGTTGAACGAGTTATTGCTGTTAACAGAGGTCCAATTATATGAGGACCTCATATTAAAAGAAGATGATTCATGGCTTACGAAAAAATATATTTGCCATTCATTTTCACGAAAAACGAGAGGAAAAGATTTCAATATCTACTACAAAAATAATGAATCGCCTATTATTACATTTAAGCTAAAAGATTAAACGCAGAGATACGGATTTTGCCAACCTGTTACATTCTCGCGATGAATTTCATCAAACACTTCATTATTATATGCCAAAGAACGTCCCTGTTCTATAACTAATTTACGAACAGTATTGGGTAATAATTTTATTTTTTCTATACTTATGTCTGGTGTTGAATATTTCGAATCTATATAAAAACTTCTTTCTCCTCTTGGTGAATTTACAGTACTTGTTTTCAGGTGTGAAATGATTGCTCCCCAGTCTTTTTTCTGAAATTCGGGAATCATTGGGTAAAAAGACTGTCCCATTTCATAACCTAGTAAGGAGAATATGTTTGCCTTATTTCCGGTTTGATTCAAATATGATGATTTGAATTTATTGTTTAGTTCATCTTTGCTATTGTAATCCCACATGGATGCAGAATAGAGTTCCATACTAAGATTGCTAACCTGAGATAATATTTCTTCCGAAGCCATATGTGAACTTATCACCAAAGGAACACTTCCATTAAGCTTGGATTTATGAAATTCGGTTAAAAACTCCACGGCCTCAGTACCGCAAAAAAGAGCATGAATGTATGATGGCGGGTCTTTTAACCAATTATCGAACACATGTTCAATCTGTCCTTTTACCTGAGATTTTCCTTCCAGATATTGTAATACAAGGTAGTCAATTAAATCAGAACCTGCTGAAATAGCTCCTTGCCTGAAAGCACTTTGCAAATGATAACCGGAATCGTAAAGAGGCATAATAACAACTCCCTTGTCTCCGAATTTCTTATGAGCCCAATAGCCCAAAGCGTACTCAGATTGCCAAAGTTGAAAACTATTTAAGTATACCAGGTCACTTTTATGTTCCATATGTGGGATATGCTCTCCTAAATCAAAGAAAAAAGCCAACTTCTTACTTCGTTCAATAGTCGGAATAATGGAAGAAATTGTTTTAAAATTAACCATTCCGGATACAATATCAACATTACTAAATTGAATTAACTTTTGAGTTGTTTCAGCAACCAGTTTATCACCCCCTTGCTTAATGTATTCGGGAATAAACTGAAAAATAATTTGATATTGTTCTGGTATTGCACTGTAAAAACCATTAACAAATGACGGAATCAAGTAAGGATATATAGAGGAATAAGGAGTTAATACTCCAATTTTAATATTGTTGTTATTAAATTGCATTATACTAATAAGTTTTAATAAGTGTCGGAGTAAACACTCCGACACAATAAGATATTAAGATCTTGAAGGGAAAATACCTTTCAAAGCGATGATGTAATTAACTACACTATATGGTTGTACATTATAATGCGATTGTCCTCCACCAGCATTTAGAACGGTCACTGCCCCTCCAAATGATGCATCCATATTCAAATCAACAGTTGGTTCTTCCGAGTTGTAAATATTACTTGCATCAGATCTTCCCTGATCACTTGCTGCCAAGGTAGTTGCATTATTTGTACCTGGTACTTTTTCCGTACCGGCAACAGGGCTCGCCTTTAATGTTACCGCAGTTGGATCAAATTGAGTTGCGTGATTGTGAATTGGCATTTCAGCCATTGAAAGAGAAACAAATTCAGTGCCTCCCATTTTTCCTAAAACATAATAACTTGTTCCCGGAGATTGACCTGCACCAACAGGTACTCTTCCTCTGAAATCAGGCAAACCCATTGATGTCCTACCGTCACCACCATAAGTGGCTCCAATTAAAGCAAATAACGACTGATTTTGAGAAATTTGTAATATTCCACCGGCACAAAAGGCCCAGTCTTTTGGAGCAAAATTTGGCCCCCACAAGCAAATTAACGAGATAAAAGGTTCCATACTAATTTTATTTAAAGGTTAATAATAAAAAGTTAACGTTTCAGTTTTGAAACTTAACTTCTTGAAGGATAAATACCTTCTAGTGCTATAATATAATTCACAGTTGTATAAGGCTGGATATTGTCATGCGCCTGGCTTGCCCCGGCATCGGAAACAATCACAGTGCCAGCAAATGATGCATCCATATTCAAATCAACAGTTGGTTCTTCCGAGTTGTAAATATTACTTGCATCAGATCTTCCCTGATCACTTGCCGCTAAAGTAGTTGCATTATTTGTACCTGGCACTTTTTCCGTACCGGCAACAGGGCTGGCTTTTAGTGTTACCGAAGTTGGATTAAATGTAGCCGCATGTGTATGAACAGGTAATTGCGAAGAAGCTAAAGTTATATCTTCGTAACCTCCCATTTGCCCTAAAATATAATTGCTTGTAAGTGGCCCATGTCCAGCACCTACCGGAACTCTGCCACGAAAGTCCGGGATTCCGAAATTAGATACATCATTACCACCATAATTAGTTCCTAGCAATGAATACAATGCTGTATTTTGATTTATATCCAACAATGCACCATTGCAAAGTGCCCAAAACTTAGGAGCCCAACTAACGGGCCATAAACAAATTAATGATAAAAAAGTTTCCATAATATTTAATTTAAAAGGTTAATAAATATTTTTAAGTGAATAATTATTCACATTAAAGTATTATTATATACAATATACAACATTAATATTTTAAAACCAACATATTGTTATTAATTTAACAAGTTAACATTAAACAAATACTGCAATATTACTGAATAAAGCATTCGACATTATATTCAAAAAAATGGAATTAAATGGCTTGATGGAAAGCAATTTAAGAGCTATGCTATGGGTAGAAGTGGTGGTCAGCTATACCAAAACAGATGTTATTTAAGGCAACAAACTATAATTATTTGTATGGTTTGGAGCGTTTCTTCTTAGACAGGATTAAATTATGGTATAAAACATAATCCTGTTATAAATTTAGTTTGAATAGGATTAATAGTTTTATTCCGAATATTATTGTAAATCAACTTTTTTAGAATACATTTTTCTATATTTTCGGTAAAGGTCAAATATTTCGATGGTGTAACCTTCGTGTGTTCCCCATGGGTCATCTTCCAGCATTCTGCCGAATTTATCAAAACATGCATGGTAATTTGATACACCGTCATTTTCCTTAATCAAAACTGCTAGCTCCCATTCGCCATAAGTGTTTTTGATTAAACGCATCTTATAAATATTATCAGGATTTTTAACATCATAAAATGACTCCTCATAAATATCCGGTCCAAAATTGCGATCCACAACTGCAGTGTAAACATTGTAACCATTTAGAGTAAAAGAGTTTTCATGACTTTTTTCAAATTCTGCTCCGGCCTTTTTACGAATAAGACTTTCGATTTGATGAAGTTTAGAAAGATTTAATTCACCTGATTCGGTAGTATGCATTTTAGAATATTCGTTATTCCCGGGATTTCCAAGTGATAAAATAAAAGCTAGTTTTACCAATAAAATTTTCATAATTTTTAAAAACGATCTATCTAAATATTATATTTCTTAATTAGAATTAACTAATGTGTAATACGGACGGAATGATCTTTTTCCTTTTTATTTTGACCAATGTGGTAAAATTTTACACAAACGGAATATTAAAGTCCATGACAGAAACTTTTGGTAAAAAAATGTACTTGTAACAAAAAATCCCTGCCAATTCTTAATGTCTTAACAGGGTTTTCAATAATCAAAAATATAAAAGGATTTTAAAATTTATTTCTGCATTCGCTTTCGTTCGTGTTCTTTCAATAAAATCTTTCTTAAACGAATTGATTTCGGTGTAACCTCAACATATTCATCAGCCTGTATATATTCTAAAGCTTCTTCTAGTGAGAATTTAATAGCAGGAGCCAATTTAGCTTTTTCGTCAGAACCGGAAGCGCGCACATTTGTTAGTTTTTTGGTTTTCGTAATATTTAATCCCAAATCTCCTTCCTTGGTGTTTTCCCCAACAACCTGCCCTTCATAAATTTCTTCTTGTGGTTCTACAAAAAACCTTCCTCGATCTTGAAGTTTATCTAAAGCATAAGCTATCGCTGTTCCTGTTTCTATTGCAATCAATGATCCAACCTGACGTTTTTCAAAGTCTCCTTTAAACGGTTCAAAATCTTTGAATCTATGCGCAATTACAGCTTCTCCTGCAGTGGCAGTCATCAGGATATTTTTCAAACCAATAATACCTCTTGATGGAATATGAAATTCCAGTAAAACACGATCGTGTTTACGCTCCATATTCATCATTTCACCTTTGCGTTGTTGGATAATTTCAATGGCGCGGCCTGAAAAATCTTCCGGTACATCAACAGTTAAAAACTCGATTGGCTCACATTTTTCACCATCAATTTCTTTGATAATAACTCTTGGTTGCCCAACTTGCAATTCATAACCTTCACGACGCATGGTTTCTATTAAAACAGATAAGTGCAAAACGCCGCGACCATAAACTGTGTTAGCATCAGCAGAATCAGTTGGTTCTACTCGTAAAGCAAGATTTTTTTCAAGTTCTCTTTCTAGTCTTTCTTTTATGTGTCGTGAAGTAACAAATTTACCTTCTTTACCAAAAAATGGAGAGTTATTAATTGTAAATAACATACTCATGGTTGGCTCATCGATAGAAATTGGATCTAATCCTTCAGGATTCTCAAAATCAGCAATAGTATCTCCTATTGAAAACCCTTCAATTCCAACCAACGCACAAATATCTCCCGAATGTACCTGATCGATTTTCTTTTTTCCCAAACCCTCATATGTAAGAAGTTCTTTAATCTTTGTTCTCTTTACGGATCGATCTCTGGTAACCAAAGAAACATTCATACTTTGCTTTAGAGTCCCTCTTAGCAATTTACCAATTGCAATTCGACCAACATATGGAGAATAATCCAAAGATGTTATTAGCATTTGCGGAGTACCCTCGAATGACTTTGAATCCGGGATATTTTTAATAATACTATCCATTAAAGGAGAAATATCATTGGTCGGTTTTTGCCAATCATCCGACATCCAACCTTGTTTAGCGGATCCGTAAATCGTAGGGAAATCAAGTTGCTCTTCAGTTGCATCGAGATTAAACATTAGTTCAAAAACTTGTTCTTGAACTTCTTCCGGGCGGCAATTTGGTTTATCAACCTTATTAATAACAACAATAGGTTTTAATCCAAGAGTTAAAGCTTTTTGAAGAACAAACCTGGTTTGAGGCATAGTGCCCTCAAACGCATCTACAAGTAACAAAACTCCATCAGCCATATTAAGCACCCGCTCAACTTCCCCGCCAAAATCCGCATGACCCGGAGTATCAATAATGTTGATTTTATAATCTTTATAGTTTACCGAAACGTTTTTTGAAAGAATGGTAATCCCTCTTTCACGTTCCAGGTCGTTACTATCTAAAATTAAGTCACCAGGGTTTTCATTTTCACGAAATAATTTACCCATCAATAGCATTTTATCAACCAAGGTTGTTTTACCATGATCAACGTGTGCTATAATTGCTATGTTTTTGATTTTTTGCATTTCCCCCTAAAATTTAAGCCTGCAAAGGTATACGTTTTAATGGAATATGAAATAGAAACAGTAAAAATTAATATATGTTTTACATGAAACTTTAGCTCTTAACTTTGACAGGGTTCAAAACCCTAACAGGATTAGGCAGCTCTTTTATTTTAATTTCTTCTTTTTCCGTAATAAAATATGAAAATGATTAGGCATCATGCATAAATATCTTCGATTGGTAAAATAAACTTTTCATATAACCTAAGAAAATGCTCATAGTTAGCAGTTTCCTAAAAAAGATTACATGAATTAATTCCTCGATTGTAAACGTGGTAGTATTTTCCAAATTCTAATAATTACATAATAAATAAAAAACTCTGTCAGGGTTTCAAATCCTGACAGAGTTAATGTTTAAAGTATATTATTTATTGGTTTTGCTCGTAAATTGCAAATGCATTAGTAAGGGCATTTTCTATTCTTGTCGCTAACTCCTTGTCACCATGCCTTCTTGAGAAATCATTTAAACGTTGCAGGTAATGAATTGATAATCTTAATTCATAATCTAAAGCTGCAAGAAACTTAGCTGGCATTGAAAAATAATAACTAACGTCTTCCATTGCAATTTCGGCAAATTCAGCTACAATTTCATTTGCCTTTTCAGTAGCATCCAGCGCATAATAGGTTTCTATTATATCAAGCATAAATAAATCATGTTTGAAGTTATACGTTGGCATAATTTCCATGCATTTATCCAATACTTTCTCTGCTGAATCTTTTTTACCTTCTTTAAGAAGCTCTTTTGCCAATCGGTTGAACTTATTTCTGATTTTAATAACTGAAGTTGTTCTATCGATGGTATGATCAATAAAAACATCAGGATCATTCATATTGCCCCATTTAAATTCTGCCATCAGTTTTTTATACATGATATCTGTATCTATACGTCCGGTTTCTAAATAACCCTTGGCAGGAGTTTTAATCGGGACTAACCTATATGCAAATCCTTCCTGTTGAAGATAATCATCAATTCCAATACTTCCATCACCAGCGGTTGAAACAAAATATATCGGACGTTCCCAATTATTATTTGCTAAAAGATCCAGAATCATCATTTCGTTTTTCATGATTCTACTTTTATTTATTACAAATCTAATTTCATTTACAACCTTATCAGCATTTTCAGGCTTAACTGTACCATTAGCTATTACTTTTTCTTTATCTACCGGAATAATGAATTTATTAGTTGGTAAATAATCAATAAACTCATTTTGACCAACTTGTAATTTTGTTCTTGGGTCATCCGATTTTGCAAAATCTATTGCCTGGTCAACTGAAACATAATCGTTAATCCGATCATTGATATATAATACATCGCGCTTACCATCCAGATACTCTTCATGAGTCATTCCGAACGGCACCGGGTCAGAATCATATGCTTTAATTTTCATCTGATCTATATACCAGTGAGTATTAAGTAAAGATAGATTTACTACTCGAATATCTGTTCTGATTCCTTCTACTTCTTGCGCGTACCATAAAGGAAAAGTATCATTATCGCCATGTGTAAAAAGGATTGCATTAGGCGCACAGGAATTTAAATAGTTAGACGCAAAATCACGAGTGATATATCGGTTAGATCTATCATGATCATCCCAGTTTTCTGTTGCCATGACGGTTGGAACTGCCAGCAGGCAAATAACAGTGGCCAAAGTTGCACTTACTTTTGCATTGATTTTTTTCTGGAAGAAATTATAAACACTTAAAACACCTAGCCCTATCCAAATTGCAAAAGCGTAAAATGAACCGGCGTACGCATAATCACGTTCACGCGGTTGCAACGGACTTTGATTTAAATATACTACAATGGCAATTCCGGTAAGAACAAATAATAAAAGTACCACAACAAAATCGTTCATATGTCGACGCATATGAAAGAAAAATCCCATAAGCCCAAGAATAAAAGGGAGCATAAAATATGTATTCCTCGATTTTTGGCTTTTTATATGATCAGGCAAATTTTCTTGTGGACCTATTAGACTGTTATCAATAAAGTTGATTCCAGTAATCCAGTTCCCGTTCATTAACTCTCCATGACTTTGAGTATCATTCTGTTTACCTGAGAAATTCCACATAAAATATCTCCAATACATATGACCTAGCTGATACCCGAAAAAGAATTTAAGATTCTCACTAAAAGTTGGTATATATCTAATTTCCGGTTCGCCATCATATCCCGTAATAGTAACTTTTTTCCCTTTTATATCAGCCCACTTTTTATATTCTTCCGCATGATTGGGGTTTGTCTGACTATACATTCTAGGAAAAATAGTTGTAAATCTTTCATCATATGTATAAATGGCATTTTGAGAATAGATTTTAACGTATTTACCATCTTTTTGACGATAAGTATATGGTTGTTCACTATCCACAATTGGGGCATTAAAATACTGTCCTTTAAATAAAGGTCTATTACCATATTGTTCACGGTTAAGGTAGCTTAATAAATTAAATACCGTTTCGGGATTGTTTTCATCGATAGGAGTATTCGCCAATGAACGAATTACTATCATAGTAAAGCTGGAGTATCCTATCATTATTACCGTAAATGCAACAGCAATTGTGTTAAGTACAACTTTTTTCTTTTTATGTGTATAATGTATGCTCCAAAAAACGAATGCTATAAGTATAGCCATGTAAAATAATACGCCAGATTTAAATGGAAGGCCAAATCCATTAACAAACAATAGCTCAAACCAGGTTGCTACTTTTACTATTCCAGGAATTATAATATACATGATGGCTCCTAAAATGGCTATAGCTGCAAGTAAAGCTTTAAATATTCCTTTTCTCGTAACAGGATATTTCTTGAAATAATAAACAAAAACAATTGCTGGAATCGCAAGTAAGTTTAAAAGGTGTACACCTATTGATAATCCCATTAAGTAAGCAATAAGAATCAACCATCGGTTCGAATATTTTTCGTGGGCGATATTTTCCCATTTAAGAATTGCCCAAAAAACTATGGCTGTAAAAAGTGATGATAGGGCATATACCTCGGCTTCAACGGCAGAAAACCAAAACGTGTCGGAGAATGTGTAAGCCAAAGCTCCAACCAAACCACTTCCTATAATAGCGATCAACTGACCTGTGGTTAATTCACCGTTGGAAGGGAACATTTTTTTTGCGAGGTGCGTAATCGACCAGAATAAAAATAAAATTGTAAAAGCACTTGCTAATCCTGACATTGCATTAACCATCATAGCCGCATTCTCAACATTACCGCCGAAAAGAGTAAATACTCTTGCAAGGATCATAAACAATGGAGCCCCAGGAGGATGACCAACTTGTAGTTTATAAGCTGTAGCTATAAATTCACCACAGTCCCAAAAGCTTGTAGTAGGTTCAATTGTCATTAAATAAGTTATCGCTGCAATTAAAAATACAACCCAGCCTGTTATTCGGTTTACAATCTTAAATTTTTCCATCTATCTAAATGATTTTGTAGTTGCCAAATCTAGTTCAAATTCTAATAAATAATGTTTCCTTAGCCTATTTTATTGTGAGAAAACCAAAAAATATATGCTTCATAATCAAATTGCTCCGAAATTACGTAAATTAGCCAAATTCTAAAAATAAATTTATTGCCTCAAAAATAAATATCTACATATGCCTAAGAAAAGTCGAAAAAACAGAATGGATATAGTTTATTCAACTAATCCGGATTTTGAGTATAGCTATGATGAAGAAGAAGAACAAAAAACTCTGGAACCATCAAAACAGAATCTTAAAGTATATCTCGATACCAAAGCAAAGAAAAAAGGTAAGCAAGCGACTTTAGTAAATGGTTTTGTTGGAACTGAAGAAGATTTAAAGGATTTAGGGAAACTACTTAAAACCAAATGCGCTGTTGGCGGATCGGTTAAAGAAGGTGAGATAATAATTCAGGGAGATTTTAGAGATAAAATTGTTCAAATCTTAACCTCTGAAGGTTATAAAGCCAGAAAATTGTAAAAAAATTTATAAAGTTATTTGCTTTTAAAACATTTCTTTTTTTATTGAGTTAAGTAAATAATGATTCTGATTTAAAGTTGATGTTAATGAAATTAATTGCAAGATATCTGTTCATTTCACTTATATTTTTAATTCATGAAAATAATTCTTTAGCACAATTCTATTCAACTGGTCAGGATCCGGCATCGGCAAAATGGAAACAAATTAAAACGGATAATTTTCAAATTATTTTTCAAGATAATTTTGAGGATAAAGCCCAAGAAATAGCCAATATACTAGAGTATAATTATTTGAAAGCGGGCAAAACCTTAAAGCACAAACCAAAAAAAATATCAGTAATTGTTCATAATCAAACCATTCTTTCGAATGGGTATGTTGCATGGGCTCCAAAAAGAATGGAGCTTTATGTAACTCCGCCGCAAGATGGGTATCCTGATCCATGGCTGGAACATTTGTGTATTCATGAATTAAGACATGTTGTTCAGGTTGATAAACTGAATGAAGGAATTACAAAAATATTATCAATTGTATTCGGGCAGCAAGCAACTGGCCTGGTTGCAGGACAATTACCATTGTGGTATTTAGAAGGAGATGCTGTTTCAACAGAAACTGCATTGCAAAAATTTGGACGAGGAAGAATGCCTTATTTCGAAAGAGGAATAAAAACACATTTGTTGAGCGACGAGAAAAGATATTCATTTGATAAAATGGCCTTCGGCTCTTATAAAAACTATGTTCCGAATCATTATAAATTAGGTTATCAGTTAACAGCCTATACCAGGGCTAGCTATGGAACGTATATTTGGTCAAATGCGCAATCGCATGTAGCAAGAAATTCATATACTTTACTACCAACCCCTTTTGCATTTTATAAAGGATTAAAAAAGAATATCGGATTGTCTCAAGAAGAGCTATATAATGAAGCTTTTGACTATCTGGATAGTGCTTGGACGAAGCAGATGGTAGAAAAAGATTTTAATAATCCAAAGTATTTTCAATCCTATGAGATAAATGATTATGAAGATTATATTAATCCAATAGTTGTTGATAAGAACACATTTATAGCTCTAAAAGATGGCTTATCTCACCTACCTCAATTTGTTTTAGTAAATAGCAAAAATGAAGAAATTTTATATGAACCGGGTTATTTAGTTTCTAATGATTTTTCTTATTCTAACAATTTATTGATCTGGGCTGAGTATAAGCCGGATTTGCGATGGGAAAATAGAGAGTTTACTACAATCAAAATTTTAAATATTAAAACTAAAAATGAGCTTGAACTAGTTAAAAAATCAAGATATTTTAGTCCTGATCTATCAAAGGGATCAGATAAAATCGCAGTTGTAAAGGTTGATGAACAGAGTAAAAGCTCTTTGGTGATTTTAAATTCATTTACAGGTTCAGTTATTCAAGAGATCGAACCAAATCAGGGTTTTATTCAAAGACCAAAATGGTCTGTTGATGGAAACTATATTTATGTTATTGAATTGGTCGATTCTTACAAGCAAATAAGTAAGTATGATTTAAAGAATAATAAGTGGGAAACTTTATTTGGGATTCCAAATGCGGATATTCAGAGAATTTTACCAAATGATAATTACGTTTTTTTCCATTCAACGTTAAATGGAACAGATAATGTTTATGTTTATGATGAGTATTCAAAGGAAATTTACCAGCTATCTGACTCTAAATTTGGCATTTCCGAATTCGATTTTATAGCGAATAAAAACGAATTAGTTACAAACGAATATACTTCGCAAGGCTTTCGATTAGCGACTATTCCGGTCGAAAGGGCTTTATGGAAAAAGGTTGATCAATATGAAGGATATAAATTTGAATTTGCGGAAAAACTAAAGCAACAAGAAGAGTTAGAATTTGATCAAGTAATTAGAAAAGATAAATTATATGATTCAAAGCCTTATCACAAGTATTTGAATTTATTTAATTTTCATAGCTGGATTCCTTTTTATGTTGATTACGATGAGATGGATTTAGGCAACGTATTTGCTGATCCTTCGGAAATTTATAATAATATTCATCCTGGTGTTACTTTACTTTCTCAAAATAAATTAAGCACGGTTGAGGCAATAATAGGATATGCTTATAAGGATGGAAATCATTACGTTTCATCATCCCTAGAGTTAAGGGGACAATATCCTGTTTTCAAAATTACCGCAAACTATGGAGCAGATCAGTTAATAAGGACGACGAGCAGTGCTACATGGCAACCACAACCCCAAATTGGTTACAGTTACGAAGCTAAAGTTTATGTTCCATTTAATTTTACCAAAGGAAAATTTATTAAAGGATTAAGACCCGAGGTTTCAGTTGAGTATTTCGATAACCTATACTATAATTATCAGAATAATTATTATATAGAAGGTTTGGAAATAATGCAGTACCGACTACTATTTTATTCATATAAAAGAAAAGCAGATCGGGACATCACACCTCGCTTAGGAGCTATTTTTGACTTTAACTTATTTAACACCCCATTCGAATCAGATCTTTACAATTATATATATAGTGCTGATGGATTATTTTATTTACCAGGAAGAGGAAATAGCAGTTTTAAGTTTAATTTGGGTTATCAATATCAATACCCTCTTTTATATTTGTTTGGGAGTAATTTTTCATTCCCTAGGGGTATTCAAAATAAACGAACGGAGAGAATGATAAAAATTTATGGAGATTATATTTTTCCAATTACTTATCCTGACCGGAATTTGGGATCGTTATTATACTTGAAAAGAATACGAGGAGATATTTTTGCCGATTATGCATATAATACTTACAGAACATTGAATGAAACCCAAACAGCAATTATATGGCCAGTAGACCATAATTTTAGTTTTGGTTTTGAACTAATAGCTGATTATCACTTATTACGGACAATTTTTCCATTAAACACAGGACTTAGAGTTGGATACACACCAACTGAAAATGCATTGTTTTACGAAGTTCTTTTTGGAATTGACTTATATGGTTTTTAAAAAAGAGTTAACAAACCACAATAAATTCGAAAATGGAGGGTTTATCAGATTAATCAGTGTATATTTGATTTAAATAAGGCAATGGGTAGATATTTTTTTATATATATTTGCCCTGTAATAAAAAACGTTTATTTGTTTAATTTTTAATAATCAGAGTGATGGCTAAGTATAACAACGAAACAGAAACAACAACTGCAATTAACTTGATAGGAGCGGGAACGGAGATCACAGGCGACGTTAACTCAAATGGTGACATAAGGATTGATGGTGTATTAAAAGGAAATCTTAAAACTGCAGGAAAAGTTGTTATTGGCGAAACCGGAAAAGTTAAAGGCGAAATAAATTGTAAAAATTCGGATGTTTTAGGCGAAATAAATGGCAAGATAAAAGTTGGTGAGTTGCTTTCATTAAAAGCTACGGCAAAAATATTTGGAGATATCATAACTAAAAAGCTGGCTATTGAACCGGGTTCGCAATTTACCGGTAATTGTAATATGGGCGAAGAGTCTTTTAAGAATACCGGGGCAGGAGAACCTAAGTTCGGATCGAAAGAACAAAAAAGCGCTTAGAGATTAAACCAAATGCTCGACATTAAGCTTTCAAATAATTGCTGGTGGGTGTTAGAGTATTAGTTAGGATGAAATTGGATTAAAGGATTATTAGAACTGAGTTTCCTTTCTTTACATGGTGCTTACATTAGCAATTGTTATTTCAGCCATTTACTTTCAATAAAGGATTTAATTAAGCAAAAATAATAATGCAAGCTTTAAAAAGATTCCTTATAAGTGAGTTGTTATTTACTCTTTTAATAGCAGTAATCGCTTATTTATTATTTAACACCATTTTAGTAGAGTATTATTTACCTGTATTTTGGGTATTGCTTGGTATTATAGCTCTATTAACCGGTGTATTCCATTATTCCGTTGTTCAAATCCAGGAAAATAAATCCTCAAAATTTAGCCAGAAATTTATGATGGTTACCGGAATAAAAATGATGATTTACCTCGTTTTTATTACTTCATATTCTTTTATGAACCCTGAAAAAGCTACAAGTTTCTTAATTTCATTTTTTGTACTTTATCTTCTTTATACTGTTTTTGAGGTGTTCTTAATCGTTCGCTATTTAAAGAAAAAGTAGTCGTTTCAAAACATTATGTTGTTAAACAGATAACAGTGTTATAAAAATAACAACAATCTTCTTGGAGTTTAGTAATGACTAATTTACATTTGCCAGCAAAGAATGAAAAAGAACTGTTTATAAAAACAAATACACTTGATACAACAAAAAAGGCAGTTTAAGTGTATTAGAAATCAGTTTAGTAATTTAAACATCAGTTAATGAAAAATAATGGTGAATAATTGAGATAAGTTATTAGATTTGTATCTCATTTTTTATTCTTAAACAATTAAGAACTTGATAAATATGGAAAACAAACTTCAGGAACTAACTCAGAAGCTTTATAACGAAGGGGTTGAAAAAGCAAATGCAGAAGCTGAAAAGATCTTGGATAATGCAAAATCAGAAGCTGAGAAAATTAAGCAGGAAGCTGAAAAAGAAGCAACGGAAATCATTGCAAATGCTGAACAAAAATCAGCTGAAATCAAAAAAAATGTGGATGCTGAACTAAATCTTGCGGCAAAGCAAACCGTAAGAACTACTAAACAAAAAATTACTGATATGATCGTAAGCAGGGTTATAGATGAACCCGTAAAAAAAGCTTTCGATGATGAGAAATTTGTTAAAGAAGTAATAGAATCTGTTGTAAAAAACTGGAATCCACAGAAAAGCGAAACGATTGATCTTTCTGTATTATTGCCTGCTGATCTTGAAAAAGAGTTTTCGAAATACTTCACAGCTAAATCTGGCAAAGAATTAAATGCAAATCTTGAATTAAGTTTTAGCGATACAATAAAAGGTGGTTTCAAAGTAGGCCCTGCTGATGGTTCATACAAAATCAGCTTTAGTGAAGAAGATTTTGAAAACTTCTTCAAATCATACCTTCGCCCAAAAACTATTGAAATGTTATATCCGGGAGAATAGTTATGTTTCGTAATTATTATCACTATTTCATAGCAGGATTGCCAGACATTTTTCTGGACGATACTGAGGTTCAATTTCAAATGCTTGACTTCAAGCACGAACTGCAGGATCATCTTCGTCCTGAAGATTATAAATTAGTAGAACTGCTATTTCTACCTTATGATAACCAAAAACTACTTCAGTTCTTAGATGAGGATTTCGAAAATTACAATAAGTTAGGAAATTATTCATATGAAGATTTTGAAATTGAATTTTCAGATGAAAGAAAAGGAATGCTTCCACCTTACATGTATGAATTTGTAGAGATTTTCAGAGATGAGGAGTTATCTAAGAATGTTACCAAGAGTTGGGAAGATCTTTTAACTGAAATGTATTATGCTTATGTTTTAGAAACTAAAAATAAGTTTTTAAAACAGTGGTTTGAGTTTAATCTAAACCTAACAAACATCTTAATAGGATTAAATTGTAGAGCATATGATTTTGATGTTGAGAAACAGATTATTGGCGATAACGAAGTCTCGAAAGCAATTGTTAACAGCAATGCTAAAGATTTTGGTTTAGGAGTTGATTTACCGTTTGTTTCAGACATTATTATACAAGCTGAAAAAGAAAATCTAATGGCTCGCGAAAAAGGTTTGGACCAAATTAAATGGGATAAGATAGAAGAGATTACTCTATTCGATTATTTTACAATTGAAGTTGTATTAGCATATACCGTTAAGCTCGATTTAGCTTATAGATGGTTAGAACTTGATGAGGAAAAAGGTCGTGAAATGTTTAGTAAAATCATCAACGATTTAAAATCCGGATTTGAGTTTTCTAAAGAATTTGCAATAAATGGAAAAAACAAATAAAATGACAAAAGGAAAAGTAGCAGGAATTATCGCAAACCTTGTATTTGTTGAGGTTGATGGACCTGTTCAACAAAACGAAATATGTTACATTAATCTGGGTGAAACCAGGTTAATGGCCGAAGTTATTAAGGTAATCGGTACACAAGCATATGTTCAGGTATTTGAGAGTACTCGTGGCCTTAAAGTCGACGATACTGTTGATTTCACGGGTCATATGTTAGAAGTTACTCTTGGGCCCGGCATTCTTTCTAAGAATTTCGATGGTCTTCAAAACGATCTGGATAAAATGGAAGGTGTTTTTCTTAAACGTGGAGAACATACCAATCCATTAGAAGATGATAAAAAATGGGAATTCAAACCAATTGCTAAACCAGGTGATGTTTTAGAAGCTGGTGGCTGGTTAGGCGAAGTTAAAGAAAACTGGATGCCCCATAAAATTATGATTCCTTTCAAATTCGATGGTAAGTATACAATCAAAAGTATTGTTGATGAAGGAAATTATACTATAAAAGATACAATTGCAGTAGTTACCGATGAAAACGGAAAAGATATTGATTTAACCATGGTTCAAAAATGGCCGGTTAAGTTAGCAGTAAAGGCATATAAAGAAAAACCGCGTCCATTTAAGTTATTGGAAACGGGTGTTCGTGTGATAGATACATTAAATCCAATTGCTGAAGGAGGAACAGGTTTTATTCCGGGTCCTTTCGGAACAGGAAAAACAGTACTGCAACACGCTCTTTCAAAACAAGCTGAAGCAGATATGATTATCGTTGCTGCTTGTGGAGAACGTGCAAATGAGGTTGTAGAAATTTTTACGGAGTTCCCTGAACTGGATGACCCGCGTACAGGTCGGAAATTAATGGAACGTACAACGATTATTGCAAATACATCAAACATGCCGGTTGCAGCTCGTGAAGCATCAGTTTATACAGCTATGACACTTGCTGA
Organism: Bacteroidales bacterium; assembly: GCA_028282585.1. Classification (GTDB taxonomy): domain Bacteria; phylum Bacteroidota; class Bacteroidia; order Bacteroidales; family UBA12077; genus UBA12077. The sequence continues at coordinate 18,813 of JANQHR010000003.1, forward strand.
ATATTACCGAGCTATGGGATTAAAGATATTATTACTTGCGGACTCAACTTCTCGTTGGGCACAAGCACTTCGTGAGATGTCGAACAGAATGGAAGAATTGCCGGGACAGGATGCATTCCCAATGGACTTGCCTGCAATTATTTCTAACTTCTATTCTCGTGCAGGATTTACATACTTAAATAACGGATCGACAGGTTCAATTACATTTATTGGAACAGTATCACCTGCAGGTGGTAATTTAAAAGAGCCTGTAACCGAATCAACAAAGAAAGCTGCTCGTTGTTTTTATGCACTTTCGCAGCAACGCGCAGATAGTAAAAGGTATCCGGCAATTGATCCATTAGAGTCTTACTCAAAATATGCGGAATATCCTGAATTAGAAGAATATTTCAGAGATAGTATTGATCCTGAATGGCCGGAAAAAATTAGACTTGCAAGGGATATCTTAATTAGGAGTAGGGAAGTTGCTGAACAAATTAATATTCTTGGTGATGATGGTGTTCCAGTTGAATATCATGAAAGATTTTGGAAAGGCGAGGTAATGGATTTCATTATTTGCCAGCAAGATGCTTTCGATAAAGTGGACTGTTCTGCGCCATTAGAACGTCAAAAATATATGCTAAATTTAGTATTAGACATATATCATACTGATTTCACTTTTGAATCATTTGAAGAAGTATCAACTTACTTTAAAAAAGTAATTAATACATTGAAGCAGATGAACTATTCGGTTTACGAATCTGAGAAATATTATGAAAGTGAAAAGGAATTTAATTCATTAATCGAAGAAAGAAAAACAGCATAATGGAAACAAAAGCATTTCAAAAAATCTATACAAAGATCACCCAGATTACAAAGGCTACTTGTTCTCTTAAGGCAACTGGTGTTGGTTACGAGGAAATGGCAATTGTTAACGGCCGATTAGCTCAGGTTGTTAAAATTATGGGTGATGAGGTAACACTTCAGATTTTCTCTGGAACAGAAGGTGTTCCAACGAATGCTGAGGTAGTTTTCTTAGGTCGCCCTCCGGTTTTAAAAGTGAGCGACGAATTATCAGGACGTTTCTTTAATGCTTATGGTGAACCAATCGATGGTGGACCAGAAATCGAAGGTGAAGAACGTCAGATTGGAGGTCCTTCTGTGAATCCGGTTCGAAGAAAACAACCATCAGAATTTATCCCAACGGGTATTGCTGGTATCGACTTAAATAATGCTTTGGTAACGGGTCAGAAGATTCCTTTCTTTGCTGATCCCGACCAGCCTTTCAACCAAGTAATGGCTAATGTAGCACTTCGTGCTGATGCCGATAAGATTATTCTGGGAGGAATGGGATTAACAAACGATGATTATCTATATTATAAGAGTGTTTTTGACAACGCAGGTGCCTTAGATCGTATCATCAGTTTTGTAAATACTACAGAGAATCCTCCGGTAGAGCGTATTCTTGTACCAGATATGGCATTAACTGCTGCCGAATATTTCGCAGTTGATAAAAAGCAAAAAGTACTTGTACTTTTAACAGATATGACACTTTATGCTGATGCTTTAAGTATTGTGTCCAATCGTATGGATCAGATTCCATCGAAAGATAGTATGCCAGGTTCTTTATATAGTGATTTAGCTAAAATTTATGAGAAGGCAGTACAATTTCCTGATGGAGGTTCAATTACTATTATTGCAGTAACAACTTTATCCGGTGGAGATATTACGCATGCAATTCCGGATAATACAGGTTATATTACAGAGGGTCAGTTATTCTTACGTAAAGATACTGATATAGGAAAAGTAATTGTTGATCCGTTCCGAAGTTTATCGCGTTTGAAGCAGTTAGTAATTGGCAAGAAAACGCGTGGAGACCATCCTCAAGTTATGAATGCGGCAGTCCGTTTATATGCCGATGCTGCTAACGCAAAAACAAAATTGGAAAATGGTTTCGACTTGACTGATTATGATGAACGTGCGTTACGATTCGCAAAAGACTATTCTGACAAACTATTGGCTATTGACGTAAATATCAAAGTTGATCAGATGTTATCTACCAGTTGGAATTTATTTGCTGAGCATTTTGAACCAGCTGAGGTAGGTATTAAGCAGGAATTTGTGGATCAGTATTGGCCAAAGAACAATTAATTTCAGGTTACGAATTCCAAATTCCAAAATTATGAACCTGGAATCTAAAATCTGAAATCTGAAATTTTAAAATTATGGCAATAAAATTCCAATATAATAAAACAGCATTACAGCAATTAAACAAGCAGCTTAAGATTCGTTTAAGAGCTTTACCTACTCTTCAGAGTAAAGAAGCAGCCCTTAGAATGGAAGTTAAACGAGCTAAAGATCAATCGGATGAATTACTTCACAAGTTGGAAACTCGCATGAAAGAATATGAAGCAATGGTTCGATTATGGGGAGAGTTTGAGGAAGATTTAATTACTGTAAGCGACGTTAAAATGAGCGTTAAGAAGATTGCTGGTGTTAAAACTCCGGTTTTAGACGATGTAATTTTCAAAATCAAGGAATTTAGCCTTTTCAATAAACCAAGTTGGTTTTTAAGTGGAGTTCAAATTGTTGAATCTCTCGTAAAAATCTCTATTGAAAGCGAATTTTTCTTAAGAAAAATGGAATTATTGGATTTTGCGCGAAAGAAAACTACACAAAAAGTGAATCTTTACGAAAAGGTACAAATCCCGGGATACGAAGAAGCGATCTCAAAAGTAAAACGATTCTTGGAGGATGAAGAAAATCTTTCTAAATCATCTCAAAAAATCGTTAAGAAACGTCAACAAAATAAGGAGGCTGCATAATGATAACTCCAATGATGAAATATTCTTTCTTGATCTATCATAAGGAGTATATTACTTTTCTTGAAAAACTTCAAGGACTGGGAGTGCTTCATATCATAGAAAAAAAGAAGGAAATAGATGAAAATATCAAATCCTCTTTGCATCAAATCAGTGAAATCAATAAGTCATTGAAATTTCTTAGTAAAAGAAATCAGGACGAAGTTCCTGCAAAAGCTGAAATGGATGGTTTGGAAATTGTAGAATCTATCAAAAACCTCACGGATGAAATAAATGTAATTGAACAAGAGCAACTTTCTTTGAATAAGGATATTCAAAAAGTTCAACCTTGGGGTGATTTTGATCCGGAATTAAAAGAAAAATTTGCAAAACAACATATTTACTTAAGATTCTTTGTTTGTAGCGAGAAAAAGTATAATCCAGAGTGGAAAACAAAATTTCCGATAGAGATTGTAAACATTCATGAAGGGCATGTTTATATTTTAGCAATTCAGCATGGCGCTAATCCAATTGATATTGATGCTGAAGAAGTAAAGCTACCCGAGGAAAGATTATCTGTGCTGCTAACAAAAGATCAAACAAATAAAGATCGTTTAGAGGAAATCGAAAAAACATTTGATGAGTATGCTATTAAATCTCAGGATATACTTAAAGAAACTCGTCAAAAGTTACAAGAAAAAACCGATTTTGATTTAGCAATTAACCATACAGAGAAGCAAGCAGAAGAGAAAGTAATGCTTTTAGAAGGTTGGATACCAACCGAACAAAAAAAAGAGCTTGAAAAAATGCTTGATGAACGAAATGTATATTATGTTTCTTCGCAACCAAATAAAGAAGATAATGTTCCAATTAAGTTAAAGAATAATAAATATTCTAGATTATTCGAACCAATCGGTGATTTATTTTCATTACCAGATTACAAAGAAATGGATTTAACTCCTTTTTTTGCTCCTTTCTTTATGTTATTCTTTGGTTTTTGTGTTGGAGACGCAGGGTACGGCTTGATATTTTTGATAGGAGCTTCAATTTTTAAAAGAAAAGCTTCAAAGGATATGAAACAAATTCTATCCTTAGGACAATATTTAGGAATAGCAACTATAGTTCTGGGTGCTGTATCTGGAACATTTTTCGGAATTAATTTGATAGATACAGGGTATATATTAAACGAAGTGGCAATTGCTAATTTATCGAGCGTTTTACCTTCAGAAGTATTAGCTAATATCCAAAACATTTCTGGAGAACATTTTGCTACGAAAGATGAATATGTTAAAGCATTAGTTTCTGCTGCTGGAGAAAGTAATTACACTTTATATAAAACCGACCTCCTTAAGAATGCAATTAGCGATTTTAATTTCCTTAATAAGTTTAGGTATCTTTTATTAGATGCTAATGCAATGTTTAATTTTGCGCTTGTTTTAGGTATTATACAAATTATTTTTGGAATATGTGTTAGAGCTGCTAATAAAATAAAACAATTTGGGTTTTTACATGGATTATCAAGTATAGGTTGGGCCATGTTATTTATTACTTTAATTGTGTTTATGGGTGGTAATAGCATGGGTTATTTGAACCTTGAAGAACTAAAATTGATTTTCTATATATTAATGGGATTAAGCCTTGTATTTATTATATTCTTTAATAATCCATCTGCAAGTATATTTGCGAGTTTTGGTGGTGGATTATATGATATATATGGAACTGCTACGGGAGTATTTGGAGATTTACTATCTTATATTCGTTTATTTGCATTAGGAATTTCAAGTGCGATTTTAGGACTTGTATTTAACCAAATTGCAGCTAATTTTTTAAGTATTAAATATATTGGTTGGTTACCATTTGTAATACTTTTATTGTTTGGGCATGGAATTAATATTTTCCTTGCTTCTTTAGGTGCATTTATTCACCCTATGCGTTTAACATTTGTAGAATTTTATAAAAATGCCGGTTTCGTAGGAGGCGGCAAAAGGTATAAACCTTTTTCAAAATAAAATAATTAATAATTAAATAGGAGAACAAAAATTATGAACACACCAGTAATCTTAGCTTATACAGGATTAGCATTTATGTTGATTTTATCAGGTATAGGAAGTGCTATTGGAGTATCTATGGGTGGTAATGCATCTATTGGTGCTTTGAAAAAAGATTCAGAAAAATTTGGTAATTATATGTTATTAGCTGCACTGCCAGGAACACAGGGGTTATATGGATTCGCAGGTTTCTTCGTTATCAATGGTAAAGGAGTAATTGGCGCAGACATGGGTATGGCACCTGCTGTTGCTATTCTAGCTGCAGGGCTTGCATTGGGTTTTGTTGGATTGTTTTCAGCAATAAAACAAGGTTCGGTAACATCGAATGGTATTGCTGCTATTGGTGGCGGTAACGATGTATTTGGTAGTACAATGATTTTAGCAGTATTTCCTGAATTATATGCTATTATTGCATTTGCTGCAACATTCTTAATTAGTGCAAGCTTATAGAAACAATAAATAATTTATTTCGTAACAAAGGACAGTGCAAATCGGATTGCACTGTCTTTTTTATATTTCAATGAACAATTTTGCTTTTTATTCCTTAAATTTGTTATAATTACTCAAAGGCTTTATTATGCAGAAACTCCTTTTATACATTTCAATTGCTTTACTGCTATTTATATTGTTTCAGGAAAAAGTAATTGCAAGCCCGGAGGAACCATATCATAAAGAGGAGCATACCGATCATCACGAAGAAAAAGGATTTAATCCCGGTACATTTATTTTTGAACATATTCAGGATGGATATGGATGGCATGTTTTTACGTACAAGGGTCATCATTATTCAGTTCCACTTCCGGTGATTTTATATAGTAGAAATCAAGGCTTGGTAACTTTCTGGTCAAGTAAACTTGGACATGGACATTCATATAAAAATTTTGAAATAGCGCACGATGGACAACATAAAAACAAGATTATTGAAGTTAATGATCAGGGAGAATTTCTTGAACGACCATTTGATATTTCAATTACAAAAAATGTTGTAGCTATTTGGTTCAGTTGTGCATTACTGATTTTAATATTTATTTCAGTTGCTAAGACATATAAAAGAAGAGAGGGTTTACCTCCAAAGGGGATTCAATCTTTATTAGAACCACTTATTTTATTTATTCGTGACGATATCGCCAAAAACAGTATCGGAGAACATAGTTACGAAAAGTATACACCGTTCTTATTAACCATTTTCTTTTTTATACTATTAAATAATTTATTAGGATTGGTACCTATTTTACCTGGAGGAGCTAACGTAACAGGCAATATTACGGTGACCATGGCTCTTGCCTTAGCTACTTTTTTTACAACAAACTTAACCGGAAATAAAAACTATTGGAAACATATATTTAATTCACCGGGTGTTCCCTGGTGGTTAAAGCTACCCGTGCCGTTAATACCGTTTATTGAATTAATGGGTGTAATAATTAAGCCTTTTGTATTAATGATTCGTTTATTTGCAAATATTTCCGCTGGTCATATCATTGTATTAGGCTTTTTTAGTTTAATTTTTATTTTCGGAAGTATGGATGCAAAGTTGGGCTATGCGGTATCACCGGTTTCAATTGCATTTACAATTTTTATGACAATGCTTGAATTGTTGGTTGCATTTATACAAGCTTATGTGTTTACAATATTATCAGCCATTTATTTTGGAATGGCATCAGAATCAGATCATTAAATAACCATATATTCACTTTAAAATTAACACTATGTTTACACTAGGTACAATTTTATTGGTAATTGAAAGCATAGCAATTTCACATGCTGCTGCCGGATTTGGCGCTGCACTTGCTGCATTCGCTGCAGCAATGGGTATCGGTAAAATCGGTATATCAGCTATGGAATCTATTGCTCGCCAACCTGAAGCTGCAGGCGATATCAGATCAAACATGATCGTTGCTGCCGCACTGATTGAAGGTGTTGCTTTCTTTGCCATTGTGGTATGTTTCCTTATCTTATTTGTTTAGGGATTTTACTTTACAGGACAGCGGTTGGCTGCCTGTAAAGTTTTAATTTAAAATTGTGTATTATGGAAATTATAAAACCAGATCTTGGACTTTTAATTTGGATGTTAATATCCTTTGGTGTTGTTCTTTACGTACTAATTAAATTTGCCTGGAGACCAATTTTAGCTGCATTAAAATATCGTGAAAGATCCATTCAAAAGAGTTTGGAAGCAGCACGACAGGCTAAAGAAGAAATGGCTAAAATCGAGTTTGGAAATGAAAAAATTACTCAATTAGCTAAGATTGAAAGAGAGAATCTTTTAAAAGAAGCAAAAGAACTAAAGAATAATATTATTGAGGAGGCAAAAGAAACAGCTAAAAATGAAGCAAAGAAGATTATAGAAGAGGCAAGGCAAAGTGTAGAACACGAAAAGAACCTGGTAATAAACGAGATTAAAAATCAGATTGCAACGTTATCAGTTGATATTGCGGAAAGAATACTGAAACAGAATTTGGGAGATGAATCAACACAAAAGAAATTAATTGATGATCTTGTAAAAGAGATAGATTTGAATTAGATTAATTATGCATCAGAGCCATATTAATATCAGGTATGCCAAATCGCTTTATCTTTTAGCTGAAGAAAAAAATCAACTCAATTTGATAAAGCGGGATATAGATACAATACTTCAGTGGCACGAAGAAAATGAAGATGTTAATGTTCTGTTAGAACACCCACTAATAAAAGCATCAAAAAAGGCTGAGATTTTAACCAAAATATTTAAAGATAAAGTAACGGAATATACTTTATCATTTTTAAGTATAATTGTTAAAAATAAGCGTGAAAACCACCTAAAAAATATATGCAGTAATTTCATTTCAATATATAAAAAAAGTAAAGGAATAAAAACTGCAGTTTTAACAACATCATTTGATTTGACAAGAACTCATAAGGAAAAAATTAAAAAATCTATAGAACAAACATTTAAATCTCCAGTTGAGTTAAACGCTAAAGTTGATGAATCAATTATAGGAGGCTTGATAATTCAGGTTGATGACAAACAATTGGATTTAAGTGTTTCAAGACAAATTCAGGAATTACGAAATCAATTTGTAAGTATTGATTTTAATAATAAAAAGAAAAAATAAAACCTGTCTGCTATACCGATAACTATCGGGAGGCAGGCATTAAAATATTAACTATGGCAGGAATTAAACCCGGAGAAGTCTCATCAATATTAAAAAAAGAATTAGAAGGCTTTATTACGAATTCCGAACTCGAAGAAGTAGGTAGTGTTTTACAGGTAGGTGATGGTATAGCCAGAATTTATGGCTTATCCAATGTTCAATCTAATGAGTTGATTGAATTTGAAAGTGGAATGAAAGGAATCGTTCTCAACCTTGAGGAGGATAATGTAGGTGCTGTTCTTTTAGGTTCTTCAGAAGAAGTTAAAGAAGGTGATCAGGTTAAAAGAACAAAAAGAATTGCTTCGATTAGAGTTGGGGAAGGTTTGTTAGGAAGAGTAATTAATACGATAGGTGAGCCTATAGACGGTAAAGGGCCAACTCAAGGTGAACTTTTTGAAATGCCTCTGGAACGAAAAGCTCCGGGAGTTATTTATCGTCAGCCTGTAAATGAGCCAATTCAGACCGGATTGAAACCAATTGATGCTATGATTCCAATTGGGCGTGGACAGCGCGAGTTAATCATTGGTGACCGCCAGACAGGAAAAACTGCTATAGCGATTGATACAATCATTAATCAAAAAGAATTTTTCGATAAGGGCGAACCTGTATATTGTATATACGTGGCAGTTGGACAGAAAGGATCTACTGTTGCAAATATTGCTGATACATTAGAAAAGCATGGAGCAATGGCTTATACAACTATTGTATCAGCAACAGCATCGGACCCTGCTGCATTACAATTTTTTGCTCCATTTGCTGGCGCTTGTATAGGCGAGTATTTTAGAGATACAGGACGCCCGGCATTAATTATTTATGACGATTTATCAAAACAAGCAGTTGCATATAGAGAAGTTTCGCTATTATTACGCCGTCCTCCGGGACGCGAAGCTTATCCTGGCGATGTATTTTATTTGCATTCAAGATTATTAGAACGGGCCGCAAAAATTATTCAATCTGACGAAATTGCTGCCCAAATGAATGACTTACCGGAATCGCTTAAAGGAAAGGTAAAAGGAGGAGGCTCTTTAACCGCTCTTCCAATAATTGAAACTCAAGCCGGTGATGTTTCTGCCTATATTCCAACCAATGTAATTTCAATTACTGATGGCCAGATATTTCTGGAATCAGATTTATTTAATTCAGGTGTGAAACCGGCAATTAATGTTGGTATTTCGGTATCTCGCGTAGGAGGTAATGCACAGATTAAATCAATGAAAAAAGTTGCCGGAACATTAAAACTGGACCAGGCACAGTATCGTGAGCTGGAAGCATTTGCTAAATTTGGCTCTGACTTAGATGCAGCTACAATGGCCGTTCTGGATAAAGGAGCAAAGAATGTTGAAATTCTTAAGCAAGGTCAGTATAAACCAATGCCTGTTGAAAGACAAATTGCAATTATATATTGTGGAACGAAAGGCTTATTAGGTGATGTTCCTGTGGACAAAGTAAAAGAATTTGAAGAGGATTTTCTTACAATGTTGGAAACCCAGCACCAGAAAGTATTTGATGTTTTAAAATCAGGCCAATTAACTGATGAGGTAACAAAAACTTTAGAAACAGTAGCAAAAGAAGTAGCACTAAAATATAAAGTCGAATAATAGATGGCAAATTTAAAGGAAATACGCACTCGAATTGCTTCAGTTAAATCAACTAAGCAAATTACAAGTGCGATGAAGATGGTTTCTGCAGCTAAGTTAAAACGAACTCAAGATGCAGTAATTAATCTAAGACCTTATGCCGGTAAATTACATCAGATTTTATTTAATATTAATAAAAATATAGAGGTAGAAGAAGAAAATATTTATTCAAGAAAGGGGATACATGAAAAGATTTTAATAGTTTCCATAACATCGAATAAAGGTTTATGCGGAGCTTTTAATGCAAACGTAGTTAAACAGGTTACTAAACTTGTTGAGGAGGATTATATCGGGGAATATAAAGAGGGAAACGTTGCTATTTTTTCAATCGGTAAAAATGGATCAGAATCATATAAATCAAAAGGATTTGAACCTGTTTTTGTAAATAATGACATTCTGGATAATCTTACTTTTAACAATGCTGTTCCTTTAATTGAGGATATTATGCAGAGCTATGCCGAAGGTAGTTACGATAAGGTATTACTGGTTTATAATCGCTTTAAGAATGCAGCGGTTCAAATATTAACAACAGACCAATATTTGCCGATTGAATTACCTCAAGATGTAGAAACGGGCGATAAATTTGATTATATTTTTGAACCTACAAAAGAATACATTGTAAAGGAATTAATACCAAAATCGTTAAAAATACAATTTTATGAAGCAATGCTTGAGTCTCTGGCAGCAGAGCACGGCGCCCGAATGACAGCCATGCATAAAGCTACTGATAATGCTACGGGATTAATTAAGGAGCTTCAGTTACACTATAATAAGGCAAGGCAAGCTGCAATTACCAACGAGATACTTGAAATTGTTAGTGGTGCCGAAGCTCTTAGTAAATAGGTTTATTTATTAACTTCATCAGCTGTTTGCACATAAAACTCTCCGGTTTCAACGGCAACTGCAGAGAAAAATCCTAGGGCATTAGGGATATTACTCTTTACATTTGCCAGTGGTCCCGATAATCCTAAGGGGTCTGGTTCTTCACTGGCAGAATTAACTTCCCGTAGGAAATTATAAAATTCCTCAGACACAGACATCAACCTAAAATTAAGGGTATGATGAACAAATTTTTTAGAATCTTCATAATAAAACAATGGAACAATATCCTGATCTTCGGTTCCCCATTCTAATGGATTCACTATAATTGATTTTGTAATGGTATCAGTTATTATACTATCATTTTTATAAATTTCTCCTAAATAATAGTTTTCATTTGAATTTGGTTGTTGCCCATATAGATAGGTGATCATTTGGTAAGTGGAATCTTCTTCTGAAACAAAGTCAATTTGATCGACATAAGAGATCGCATTTTCAAAAATAAATGGGTCTTTCATTATATCGCTTGCCTCGTAATGAGATATACCATTTATGGGTTTATCTAAATCTATTGTAAGAGTATAGATAGTTCCTGGCGTACCACTAAAAGCATCCATAGTTTCATACATCCCATCATTAATTGCACTTTCAATTAAATCATAAGAATTTGTTCCATCCGTAATGCTTAGGCTTGCCCCATTTACAGGGATTTTATCTACTTCTTCATATAAACCACTAGTTCTCGATAAATAAACAATATGATTTTTATTTTCATTGCTTATTTGCCCTTCTACTACAAGCAAAACTTGCTCTTTTTTAACTTCCCATTCTACTTCTTCTTCGCAAGAAGTTAAAAAAAATGATAAACTGAAACAAATTGATATAAATACTGATAAATATTTCATGATATAGTTTTTAAAAGTTGAAATTATAGCTTATTGTTGGAATTATGGGTAAATAATACTTTTTAGCCAGCATTCTGGTCGGATCATCTTCATCCTCAACAAATACAATCGACATCATAGGATTTTTAGCTGAATAGGCATTATACACCGATAAATTAACGGTACTGTTAAATTTCCTCTCTGGGTTTGGTTTTGATTTTATTTGTACTCCTAAATCCAACCTGTGGTATGCTGGTAGCCTGTCTTCATTTTTACCGGAATAAAGGAGCAATTGCTTATTTCCAAAACGATATTTACCTGTTGGAGAAGTAAATGCTTGCCCTGAAGTGTAAACCCAATTAGCAGAAAGAGAGATTCTTTTTGTGACCTCATAATTCATAACAATTGATAAATTATGAGTCCTGTCATATGGAGAAAGATACCATTCGTCATTATTTAATGATTCTATTTTTCTTTCAGCTCGTGATAAAGTATAGCTGATCCAACCATTGAACTTTCCTGTTTCCTTTTTAATACTTACTTCCATTCCATAAGCACGAGCTTTACCAAATCTCATTTCTTTCTCGATTTCTTCTGTCAGATATACTTCAGCGTGATCTTTAAAATCAATTTGGTTTTGCATGTCGCTATAATAAAACTCAATAGATGTTTTAATATCTTTAAATTTAAGATTACGAAAATAGCCGACCGAGTAGAGATCACCAATTTGAGGTTTAACGTTTGGATTAGATGGAATCCAAATATCTAAAGGTGTTCCGGAGGATGTATTAGAAACCCGTTGTATATACTGCCTGGTTCTTGAGTAGCTTGCTTTTACCGAGTTATAATCATTAAAAACATAATTCATGCTAACGCGTGGTTCAAAACCTCCCTGAGTATTAAAAATTTCACCCATATCATAAACGGTAGTATCGGTATGTTCATATTGATCATTATAGGTATAAATAGTATTTTTCCCTACATTTTGGAATAGTGAGTAGTGCAAACCATATTGAATTGAAAATTTTGGTGTTATTTTTTGATTATTGCCTAGATATATACCAGACTCTAAAGACCTAATTCGTGGTAGTTTGAAATTACCTGATAAAGTATCGAATTTGGATTCTACCTTACCCGGGCTGAAATAATGAAATGTCGAATGAACTCCAAACTTTATAGTATTCTTAGGGTTAGGAAAATATGAAAAATCAATTTTAGTGGTGTAATCTTCTAACTGAGCATCCCATTTAAATCCATCTTCTTTGTATTTCATTTCGTTACTAAAATTGTAATTACTTACAATAAATGAAACATTTGAAAATAACTTACTTCCGTATAGATGATTCCAACGTAAAGTTCCAGTATAATTCCCCCATCTTAATGAATAGCTGGGTTCTTGATCTTTAACACCGAAATGATCTTTCCCAAAATACCCTGAAAGATATATACGATTGTTATTATTTATTTTATAGTTAGCTTTTAAGTTTAAGTCGTAAAAAAATACTTTGGTATTTTGCGTATCCTCATTCTTACTAAAAGCAGTAAACAAGTCAACATATGTTCTTCGTCCAGAAATAAGAAATGAGCCTTTATCTTTTACGATTGGAGCACTTATTGTAAGTTTACTTGCAATAAGGCCTATTCCGCCATCAATAGAAAGTTTTTTCATATCACCTTCTTTCATTCGGATGTCAATTACCGATGATAATCTACCACTATATTCAGCTGGAATATTTCCTTTATAAAATTCAACATTATTTATTGCATCCGTATTGAAAACTGAGAAAAATCCTAAAAAATGCGATGCGTTGTAAACTGTTGCTTCATCCAGAATAATTAGGTTTTGATCGTAATTTCCTCCTCTTACGCTTAATCCTGAACTTGTTTCACCTGTAGATTGAACTCCTGGCAGAAATTTTAAAGTTTTTATTACATCAGATTCACCAAGAAGTACTGGCATTCTTTTAATTATGTTAGGTTGCAATTTCTCGTAACCCATTTTATGTGAAACGATATTTTCATTCTTTTTCTCACCTTTAATTACCACTTCTTCAAGCTTGGTTGTAGCTGTTTTAAGCTCAATACTTAAAGTTGTGTTTTTAGTTAAATCCACTTCAACAATTTGTTCTTCAAAACCAAGGTAAGAGTAAACAATTTTATGTTTCCCTCCAGGTAGTGTTAAAGAATAAAATCCGTAAACATTTGTGGTTGAACCCTGATATGATCCTTGTAAATATACATTTACCCCGATTAACGATTCACCGTTTTCGTTATCTTTAACATAACCACTTAAAGAAAAAGTTGATTTGATTTTTTTAGGTATTTGTTTTTTCCGAATTATGATTTGTTTACTTGCGAACTTATAATCAATATCTGTTTGTTCTTCCACTTCGGATAAAATTTGCTTTACAGTAAGGTTCTTTCCAGACAATTTAACCTTTTGATTTAAATCCAATTCATTTTCATTGAAACTAAGGAAAATATTCTTGTTTTTTTCTAACTCAGAGAATATTTCTTTCAGTGTATAATCTGTTTTATTTAAAGTCAAATTTTTATTTTCTATTGATTTGAAATTCTGTGAGTTTCCTGCAAAAGGTAGAAAATTTAGAATTAAAAAAATCAAAAAGCCTACCCTGAAAGAGTTTGAATGTCTCTTTATACTAATTTTCACTAACATTTTGATTGATTTTTAAATAGGTTGTTGGTTATAGTTGTTTTAAAATAATTGATGAGTCTTTAATTTCATATTTGGTATCAAGTGTAAGGTTTATTACATCCAAAACATCTTCTAAAGATTGTTCATGAAATGAAGCAGTAAGTTCTAAACCCTCCATATTTTTATTTTCAAGCAGTATTTCTTGATCATAATACTCTGATAAATAATTACAAACTTTATTTAATGGAGTTTGATTAAATCTTAAAGTCTTAGTTTTCCATGCAAGAAAATTCATGTTTGGGTCAATCTTGTGTTTTATAAGATTACTGGCTGTTATAACTGCCTTTTCATTTTTTGTAAGAACCAAGTTACGATTAGTGTTTTTACTATCGCTAAAAGCAACTTTTCCGCTGATGACATTTATTTCAGTTTTATTAGATTGATTTTTGGTACTGATGTTGAATGATGTTCCTAAAACTTGGGTAACAGAAAGTTCAGTATAAACTTTAAAAGGCTTTTCTTTATTATGTGCTACTTCAAAAAAGGCTTCTCCATTAAGTTTAACTTCACGGTTTGTTTTATTAAATAATTCAGGATACGTAATTGAAGAATTTTTATTTAACCATATTTGAGTTCCATCAGACAAATCAATTTTTGTAATTTCTTCAATTGTATTTACCGTAATCCATGCTTGTTCTGGTATATTTTGATCTGAACGTAGATTAATTTTTAAAAACCATGCAATGGTAAATATTAATAAAAATCCTGCTGCTATTGCCGCGTAGGGATAAAATCTTTTGATAACAGATTTTTCCTTACCCTTCACCTTTATTGACGAATTGACACTTTCCCATGCCTTCTGGGTACTAGGATGAAAGACTTGGTTGGTCTTTTTAGAGGTCTCCCAAATTTGCTTTATTTCATCAAATTTTAATTGATTTTTTGGGTTAGATTTCCAATCAATTATTTCATTGATTTCTTCTTCTGAAACTTCATCTTTTAAATACCTTATTATTTTAGAATAGTCCATAAACAAATCTTATTAGTTCACAACCACTCATAAGGCGAAAAAAGAGCAGAATACCCCCAAAAGAAAATTAAAAATCTTTACTTTAGAATCAAATGGCTAATAACAAATTAAAAGTTAACCATTTAAATTAATTTTTACTTGTTGTTTAATTCTTTTAATAGCAATACCTATTTGATTTTCTACTGTTTTTAATGAAAGATTAAGCTCTTCTGCTATTTCCTTATGTTTCATTTCTGAATAACGACTTAATCGAAATATTATCTGGCATTGCGATGGAAGTTGTTTTATGGCATCATCAACTAGTTTTATTAATTTTTCAGCATCAGAGTAATCAAAATTAGCTTCATCCGTTTCAATTTCTATATTCTCCAATGATTCGAAGGACGTTTTAGCTAATTTAGATTTTAAATAATCTAAGCAGTCATTTCTAACCGATTTAAATAAGTAAGACTTTATATTGCTTTTTATATTAAGAAAGGTGCTTTTTTCCCAAAGTTCTTTGAAAAACGACTGAACTATGTCTTCAGCTAACATTTCATCATTTAGATATGTATATGCATATAGACATAAATCATGGTAATAATCAAAAAACAATTGTTCAAAAATTGCTTTATTGTTTACTGCTGAGGTCGGTATGGATTTATTATAAAACACAAAAATTTATAGATTTGATTACTTTACTCAATATTTATGCCACATAGGTGTTTAACAATTTGTAAAGAATATTAGTAATTATAGTCTAAAATAATATAAAAGAACAAGCTAATAAAATCTCTAATATACTTATCTAAGAATATTTTTTCTTATACTTTGCTTTTATATCTTCGCTAAAAATTGTTAGTTCAATGAGTGCTTATATATATAATTTGATACGGCAGGGAGAAAATCAAGAGCTTGATTTTAAGCATTCTATTAATGATTCAAAAAAAATTGCCAGATCGCTTGCAGCTTTTGCAAATACAGATGGAGGAAAACTTTTAGTAGGAGTTCGCGATAATGGAAGTATTGCTGGTGTACGAAGCGATGAAGAGTTCTATATGGTGCAAGCTGCTGCAGATTTATACTGTAAACCTGCATTACAATTTGAAACAAAAGTATGGGAGATTGAAGGGAAAACGATTCTTGAAATAACTATCCCGAAAATTTCTGCCGAAAAGCTTACTACGGCACCGGACAAAAATGGGAAAGAAAAAGTCTTTATCAGGGTAAATGATGAAAATATAATCGTAAATAATATATATCTGAAAGCCTGGAATCAAAAAAAATTTGGGAAAGGTGTTTTAATAAGATATAATAAGCCTGAAAAAATACTATTTGAGTATCTGGAGGAAAACGAAAGTATTTCATTCTCTGGTTTTAAAAAGCTAATTAAACTTAACCGATATAAAGCAGAGAAAATTCTGGTCAATTTGTTGGTATTAGATTTGATCCAAATAGATTTTAATGATGACCAAATAAAGTATAAACTTTTAAAAAAAGAAGAATAATTGCGTGCTTAGAACCTTATTTGTAACACTTTGTTATTAATTTATATATCTAAATTAAATTTTAAAATAATTTTATTATTTAGTACGTTTTTATATTTTAGAGCCGGAAAGAAGAAAGAGTAATTAATTTAATCCTATAACTAAAAATTTAATACCATGAAATTCAAAATTATGAGTAGATTAACTGCAATGATTGTATTATTGGGTTTTGCAGTAACATTAAATGCGCAATCAGAGGCAGAAGCTGTTGAGGCATTAAAGGACGGAGTAGCTAAATCGCAAGCAAAAGATTATTTAGGAGCGATTGAATCATTTAAGAATTGTGTAAACATTTATGATGAGCTTGATTTATCAAATAGTGAAAACAGAGCTACTGCTGCAGCGCAAATTCCAAATATGCAGCATAAATATGCGATGAGTCTTTATAGAGAAAAAAAATACGATGAATGTATTGCTGCTTTTAATAAAGTTATTGAGTATTCTGATACTTACGAAGATGCTAGTATGAAGAAAAAAGCAGAAAAAACAATTCCTAAGATTTATTATGCAAAAGGTGCTGGTTTATTAAAATCGAAGGATTTCGAAGGAGCAATTGCCGCTTTGGATAAATCAATTGAGTTAGATCCAAAATATCCAATGTCTTATGTAAGGAAAGCTCAGGTGTATAGGGAACAAGATGATGAAGCAAACTTTAAGCAAGCAATTGATGGTGCTTTAAGTGCTGCAGCTGCTAAGAATGACACAAAATCTGAAGGCACGGCTAAAAAGTTAGCAAGTAATTATTATTTAGTTTCCGGGGCAAATGCGGTTAAAACACAAAAGTGGACAGATGCAGAAAAATACTTCAATACTTTAATGGAATATAAAGAAGCTGACGAAGACGTTTACTATCAATTAGCAGTTATTTATAATAAGCAATCCAAATGGGATGCTGCCATTGGAGCTGCTAACAAAGCATTAGAAGTAATGGGCGAAGTTGATACTAAAGATGCAAAGGTTCATTTCGAAATGGGTAATTCTTATTATGGTAAAGGAGATAATTCAGCTGCATGCGAAGCCTATGGAAAAGCAAATAAGGGAGATTATGCAGAAGCTGCCAAGTACCAAATGGAGCATGTTGTTAAATGTAACTAATATATACGATTTATAAAGAAAAGTGCGATCGTTCTAAATTATGGGGAGATCGCCTTTTTTATCTTACATCATTTCCCTTATTTTTTGAATCATATGTAAAACAGCTTCGGTATCCTGAATAATTTCCTGTTTTTGCTTGCTAATTTCTTCTGTTCTTGAATTTAATTCTTCATGCAGGTAATGATGGCAATTTTCTATTTTGTTTAAATTGTTAAAAATTGCAGTAGCCATTAATTCACAAGAATCATAGCCGCAACTTGCACAATTTTTAATATCCGAATCCTCATGCTTATCCATTAATAAATAGATTTCTTGTAATTGCTTTTCACTTGGAATTTTAATTTCGGAAGTATTAGAGGATAGATCGTTATAACTTCTATCATATAAATTTTTCTTCCAATATTTATTTACCGTGTTTTCAAACTTAGATACATAAGAAATATTATTTTCTTGGGTTTTATGAGTTTCCAGAGCTTCTGTTCTTCTTTGATATATATAAAACTCTAATTCATCGGGAGATTTTTCGTGGTTAGTTGTTCCGGTTCCCCCATTACATCCTAATTCACAATTCAAGCAATCTATAAGTAAAGGAGACATTCCCTTTTTTAGTTGTTCAGGTAAGCGGTCAAGGTATTTATAAATTGTTTGAGGGCCTTCGATTTTTCGACTTAAATATCGAATACTTGGAATTTTTCTTTCAGCAGTTTCTAATAAGCCTCCCGGAGTAGAGAACAGAACAGCTCTTTCAGCCGGATCATTGTCAAATTCAACTTCAGGAAAATCATTTAAGTCAATTTTTTTATCTGAAAGATAATTTTGAATTTTAGTGATAGTTACATTATAATCTCCAATTCCTGTTTCTTCAAACTCAACTTTTTTGGCTAAACAGGGAGATACTACGAACATTTTATGGTTTTTAAACTCGGGGTAAAAATCTTTTACCATTTTCATGCTATGAACCATTGGACTATCGGCAGGAGCAAGATGCGGTATAAGTTCTGGTTTATAAATTTGAATATACCTTACTATTGCGGGGCAGGGCTGGGCAATAACCAATTTAGGCTTATTATTCTGAATGTGTTCAACATAAGATTTTACCGTAAGTTCTGCGCCAAAACTAACATCAAAGATTGCATCTATACCTAATGATTTTAACCAACCATTTAATTTTAAATACTGCTTAGGAAAGTTTGATGCAACAGCAGGAGCGACAATGGCAATAACTTTTTCCTTTTTTTCAAGGGCTTTCATTGCAATTTCAAAATCATCGACAGGAATTCTAGCATCGTGAGAGCATGCTTTTATACATTCTCCACATCCAATACATAAATTATTGTCTACCTCAATTGTGTCGTTAACACCATTATTGGAATACTTCGCTGTGCAAACAGCGATACACTGATGACAGTTAACGCATTTCTCTTTGTCAACTGCAAAAAAGGTAGTTTCAGTCATTAATGAATTTCTTAAGATTTGGTTTTATACTTCTCTATTGTTTGTTTTAAATTTTCTTCTTGTACTTGCATTTCGTTGATCACATTTTTCAAATGATCTTCTTTTCGCCTCATTTCTTCCTGGGTAGCTTGAAGCTCTTCCATATTCTGGCGCATTTCCTCATCTTGAGCTGCCATTTCTTCGGCTTGTTGTTGCGACCGTTCTAATAATTCATTCGTCCGAATGCTAATTCTCACTGAAGAAAGGGTTGAGCCAATACTTTCAGCTAGTTTTTCAACGAATTCAATTTCATGCTTATCAAATGCGTTAAATGAAGCTATTTCTAATACCCCTAATACCTCATCTTCAAGCTTTAAAGGTACAATTAATAGACTGCCCGGGCTAGCACCTCCCAGACCAGACGTGATTTCCATATAATCTTGTGGAAGATCAGTCATGTAAACGGTTTTCTTCTCAATTGCGCATGTACCAATTAAACCTTCACCAATTTTGATATGTTTTTGCATATATTTTCTTCTGTTGTATGCAAATGCGGATAATAAATTGAAATGAATATTTTCTTTATTTTCATCATTTAAGATAAACACGCCTCCTTGATTGGCATTTAAATAATTGACAAGGTTCATTATTATTTCAGTTGATAACATTTCAAGATTGTCGTTATTTTGTCTTAAAATATCTGCAAATTTTGTTAATCCTTCATTTGCCCATCTGCGTTTTTCGTCTTCATCTTTACGTTTGTTATCATCTTCTTCCGCTTTTACCAGGTTTGCTCTCATATCAAGCAATGACTTCCCAAGCACATCTTCATCACTTAACAAATCGAACTTTTCATCTAAGTTACCCTGACCAATTGAATTTGCAAATTCAGCTTTTTGGTTTAATCCTTCCACTGACTGATTTAAAGCTTTAGCCATTTCTTCGATTTCGTCGCCGGATTCAATTTTTATTTTCATCTCTTCACCAATATGGCCTTTTGCAATCTTGTTAAGCAAATCAGTGATTTTGGTAATCGGATTAGTAATATTTTTACCAATTAATGCAATTACAAGTGCCATTAATAATATTCCAATTACTCCAACAAATAATGATACTCTAAAATTTCGGATCGCCTCAGCCATTATAGTTCTTTCCGGCACTGATAAAGCAATTGACCACGGAGTATTATTTTCACCAACAAGTATTGGGGCATAAGTAACATAATTTTTAACTCCATTTTCGTCCTTACTGGTATAACTAAATACTTCTCCTTTTTCAATATTACGGGCTATATTATATACCTTACTATCTTCAGGTAAGATATCTACAATGTTTTTGTTTAAAAGATCTTTATCAGGATGTCCAACTATTAATCCTTTATTGGAAATTATGTAAGCATAACTTCCTTCAAAAGGTTTTATTTGTTCAACTAATTCCTGGAATTGAGTTAATGTGATATCAAAAGCAATAACAGCAACAAATTTTCCTTTATCAATTACAGGAGCTTTTAAACTAACCATAAGTAAAGATTCTCTGGTACCATCAGTTACAACATCAAAATACGGTTCGTCAATCGATGGAACTAAGGTTGCTTTGGTTTTTGCATATAGAGGGGAATCACCATCAAGACTTCTCAGCTCAGTTTGATCTTTTACAATTCCATTTTCTCTCCAAAAAGTGTGCGATACACGTCCGGTAGGTCTATCCCAATCAGGATCAATCATATTAAGTTCCCAACTTGACCATAGTGCATAAACATTTTCATTTTCTGCAAAAACATTATAATACATTTTATGCACTTTTTCTTGCCATTCATCTTTAGAGTAATCCTTATAAATTTTAAAAGCATCAGCTAAAGATGATAATCCAGCTAATTCTAGATTTAGATTTGTTTTAATATCTTTTGCAGCTTCACTTACAAGATGATCAGTAACTTCAATTGCATCATTATAAGCCATTTTACGGGCATTAAAGCTAATATATCCAATTGCAGCTACAAAAATAATAATTGAAGCAGAAATGATGAATAATTGTATTTTTTGTTGAATTTTAAGCTTAAGTTTCATAATTCATAAAAATTAAGTAATAATCTAAGTACGGTAATCAGTAATATTAGTCGAAATTTTAAGTATTTTATAAACATTACCTTCCTCATTCCTTATGGGGGTGTAAGTCTCTGCAAATACTAATTCCTTACCGTTGACTTTCACTTTTGTAGTTTCTTTTTGAATTTTTCCAGCTCTTAACTCTTTCCAAAAGTTGTCATAAGCATCTTTTTGTTGAGCTGTAAACTCCATATTTAGTGAGTGATGAGTACCAACAATTTCTTCTCTTGATAAACCTACTAAATTTAGATAGTAATCATTAACGCTTTGTATGTATCCATCCAGATCATATTCAATAACAAAACTTGAAGTATTAAGAGCTTCAACCAGGCCTTCCATTTCAGTACTTTTTCGCAATGATTCTTCTTGCGTAGCCTGCAGTTCTTCCATATTTTGACGCATTTCTTCTTCTTGAGACGCCATTTCTTCTGCCTGTTGCTGTGATCTTTTTAATAATTCATTTGTACGAATATTTATTCTTACAGATGATAATGTTGAGCCAATGCTTTCTGCTAGTTTCTCAACAAATTCTATTTCATGTTTTTCAAATAAATTAAACGAAGCAATTTCCAATACACCTAATACTTCTTCTTCAAGTTTTAATGGAACTATTAATAAACTACCAGGATTTGAACCTCCTAATCCTGAAGTAATTTCCATATAATCTTGAGGAATATCTGTCATGTAAATGGTTTTCTTTTCTATAGCACAATTTCCTACTAAACCTTCTCCTAATTCAATCTGTTTTTGCATAAACTTTCTTCTATCATATGCATAAGCTGAAAGAAGTTCAAAATATATATTTTCTTTATCATCGTCATTTAAAATAAATACTCCTCCCTGATTTGCTTTTAAATAGTCAATAAGGTTCATAATTATTTCTGTGGCAAGCTTTTCTAAATTATCATTGTTTTGCCTTAATATGTCTCCGAATTTTGCTAATCCTTCATTGGTCCATGTTCTTTTCTCATCTTCAATCTTACGTTTTTTATTTTCTTCTTCAGCATTTACAAGGCTTGCCCTCATTTCAAGTAAAGATTTTCCTAAAATATCATCGTTACTAAGTAATTCAAATTCTTCGTTTAAAATTCCTTTTCCAATAGAATTAGCAAATTCAGCTTTTTTATTCAGTCCTTCTACTGATTGGTTCAATGCATAAGCCATTTCTTCAATTTCATCTCCTGATTTGATTTTAATTTTCATTTTTTCGTCTATATGCCCTTTTGCAACTTTCTTAAGCAGATCAGTAATTTTTGTTATTGGATTTGTAATGTTTTTACCAATTATAGCAATAACTATTACAATTAAAAGAATTCCAATTATTCCAACAATCAAGGAGATTCTGAAATTTCTTATTGCATCTGCCATAATGGTATTAACCGGCACCGAAATTGCTATAGACCAGGGAGTATTTGTTTTACCAATAAAAATAGGCGCATAAGAAATATAATTTTCTACTCCATTTTCATCCTTACTTATATAACTTAACGGTTTTCCTTCCTTAATATTTTTTTCAATAGAATATTCGCTATTATCGGTAGGAAACAATACACTAATTTCTTTACTCAGTAGTTCTTTATCAGGATGTCCTGCAATAAGCCCTCCATTTGACAATAAAAACGCATAGCTTCCTTTAAAAGGTTTGATTTCTTCGACAAGTTCCTGAAAACGGTCCAGAGTAATATCAATGGCAACAATACCAATATATTTCCCATTTTCCATTATAGGCGCATTTAGACTTGTCATTAAAAACTTATCGGCTTTATCTTCAGTAAAAACATCTTCATATGGTTCCCATATGGATGGTATTTTTCGAGTTTTAATTTGACTATACAATGCTGGGTCGCCATCTAAACTTCTATATTCAAAATTATTTTTAATCACTCCGTTCTCTCTCCAGTAAATCATAGCGTACCTTCCAGTTGGTTTATTCCACTCTGGATCAATAGCATTTAGTTCCCAACTGTCCCATAAACTATAAATGTGCGGACTATTTTTAAATACTTTATAATACATATTTGAGAACAATTCCTGCCATTGCTCATTTGGCATTGTTTTATAGACATGAAAAGCATCAGCAAGTGTTTTAACTAATGCAAGGTCAGCATCCAATTTAGCTTTTATCTCGTTTGCAGCTTCATGCACATAACGGTCTGTTATTTCCGTAGCATCGTTATATGCCATTGTTCGTGCTTTAAAGCTAATATATCCTACTGCAGCAATATAAATAATAATTGATGCAGAAATAATAAAAATCTGTATCTTTTGCTGTATCTTAAGTTTTATCTTCATAGTTTATTTCATTCATTGAATTCCTTTATTGAATTCGAGATTTTTAGTATTCTTAAAATAGATCCATTTTCATCGAGAATTGGGGTGTATACTTCAATAAATTCAGTTCTTTTACCATCAACTGAATACGTTGCTTTTTCTTTTCTTGTTTTACCAGATGACAAATCATTCCAAAATTTATCATATTCGGCTTTTTGCTTGGTAGTGAACTCCATTTTATCGGAATGATGAGCACCAAGTACCTCATCTCTTCTTAAATTAAGAAGATTAAGATAGTTTTCATTTACTTTGGTAATAAATCCATCGGAACTATATTCAATAATGCAACTTGATTCTTCCAATGCATGAAAGAAACTTTCCATTTCGGAATTTTTTCTACCGGCTTCTTCCTGTGTAGCCTGAAGTTCCTCCATGTTTTGGCGCATTTCTTCTTCTTGAGCAGCCATTTCTTCAGATTGCTGCTGGAATTTTTCTAAAAGCTCATTGGTTTGTATATTTATTTTTACAGATGATAATGTAGCAGCTATATTTTCTGCAACTTTTTCAATAAATTCAATTTGATATTTTTCGAGTTTTTTGAATGACGCAATCTCAATTACTCCATACACTTTTTCTTCCATTTTAAGAGGAACCACTACTAATGAACGAGGATTTGAATCGCCTAATCCGGATGTAATTGAAATATATTCTTCAGGTAAATCTTCTATATAGGTAGTTAATTTCTCCAGAGCTACAGCACCTACAATTCCATCACCAATTTCAATTCGTTTTTCTAAATGTTTTTTTCTATCAAAAGCAAATGCAGCAACTAAGTCAAGGAAAACATTACTTTTATCTTCATCATTAATAAGAAATAATCCACCTTGATTAGCTTCTAAATAATGAACCAGGTTCTTTATGATTTGATATGAAAGCTCATCTAAATCATCATTATTTTGACGTAAAATATCAGCAAATTTGGCTAATCCTTCATTGCTCCAGGTTCTTTTTTTGTCTTCAATTTTTCTATTTTCCTCATCAACTCTTGCTTTCTTTAGACTATCTCGCATTTCCACTAATGCTTTACCAAGCATATCATCATCACTTAATAATTTAAATTCGTGATCTAAATCTCCTGATTCAATCCTATTTGCAAAGTCAGTCTTCTTAATTAACCCATCAACTGACGTTTTTAAAGCATAAGTCATTTCTTCTATTTCATCGCCTGATTTTACATTTAAATCTAACTGTTGGTCAGTTTTTCCTTTAGCAAGTTCTTTAAGGAAATCAGTAATATTTTGAATAGGGTCAGAAATGTTTTTAGTTATTACATAAATTGCAAAGCTTATAATCAGAATTCCAATGAAACCAACAATCAAAGAAATCATAAAATTCCTGTCCGCTTGTGCCATAATCGAATTAACAGGAACAGAAATACCCAAGAACCATGGTGTATTGGTTCTTCCAATAATAATTGGAGAAAAAGCAATATAATGCGTTTTACCAAGTTCATCAAGTACCTCTAAATTAAAACTTTCTCCATTCTCAATGATTTCTTGAATATTAAACTCCTCGCTTGATTTTAAGTTAAATTCGGCTAATTGATTTAAAAAATGAGTTTCCGGGTGACCAGCGTATTTACCTTCTTCTGTAATTAAGAAAGCATAGCTGCCTTCAAACTGCGAAAGATTTATTTTTTCAACCATTTTTTGGAATCGTGCCAGAATAATGTCTATCCCAACCATTCCATGATATTCATTATTAACAATAATTGGGGTTACTAAACTGGTCATTAATTTTGAGGTTTCACCTTCATCCGTAAATACGTCAAAATATATTGGTAATGTCATTTCTCTGGCCTGAGTTTTAATGTTAGCGTAGGTTGGATTATCCCCATCCAAACTTCTGATGTCTTGTTTTTGTTGAACACGGCCATTTATGCGAGAAAATACATTAGCAATTCGTCCGGTAGGTCTATCCCAATTTTCATCTATCATACTTAGCTCCCAACTATCCCATAATTTGTAAAAAGCTGGATTATCACGATAAATATTATCGTACATTTTAATAAATAAAGGATCCCATTCTTCTCTGGGCATGTCTTTATACACCCTAAAAGCATTGGCTAAGGTTCTAACAACTGCCATATATTCGTTTAAATCCGATTGCATTTTGTATGCAAACTTTTCGGCATTTGTGTTTACTAATTCAACAGAATCTTTATAACTTGTTTTTTTAGTATTAAAACTTATATATCCTATCGCAGTTGCATAAATTACAACTGATAAAGAAATAAGATAAAGTTGCATTTTGTTTTTTAAACCAAGCTTTAATTTCATACCAGACTTATTTTATCATTGATAATCACTAATGTCTATTGCTAAAAATAGAATTTTCTCAAAACTTTCATTGATTAATACAGGAGTGAACGAAGTTACTAATTTTAATTCGTTACCGGCTTTATCCTTTAAAAAAGTAATTTCTTGATGAGAGTTTCCGTTCATAACTGTATTTAGTATTTTTTGAAACTTTGCAACATCTTTTTCAGCTACAAACTCTTCAATTTCTTTTCCCATTATTTCATTTGAAGTATAACCAAATTTAGTTATAAATAGCTCGTTAGCTAAAATAAGTGAAGCATTTAAGTCAAATTCAGCTTTTAATAAAAACTTATTAATTCCATTTAAAATTCCGGTAATTTCATCACTTCTTCTTGTAGATTCTTCCTGTGTAGCCTGCAGTTCTTCCATATTCTGCCGCATTTCTTCTTCTTGCGCAGCCATTTCTTCTGCTTGTTGCTGCGATTGTTCAAGCAAATATGAGGTTTTAGAATTGATTTTAACAGATTTTAATGCAGAAGCAATACTTTCTGCAACTTGCTCAGCAAAATCAATTTCGTACTTTTTTATTTTATTGAAAGATGCTAACTCAATTACACCAAGAATTTCATTCTCTGTTTTTAAAGGAATAATTAATAAACTATTAGGACTTGATTCACCTAAACCAGATGTAATCTCTATATAATCTTCGGGAATTTCGGTTAAATATATTGTACTTTTTTCTGCGGCACAAGTTCCTATTAATCCTTCACCAAGCTCGATTCTTTTTTTATGGTGCTTTTCGCGATCATAGGCAAATGCAGAAATAAGGTCAAATACAACAGTAGATTTTTCCTCATCATTTAAAAGAAACAAACCTCCCTGGTTAGCATTCATGTAATAAACCAGGTTTTTAATGATATCATTTGCCAGTGAATCAATATTGTCATTGTTCCTGCGAAGTATATCAGCGAATTTCGCTAATCCTTCATTAGCCCATCGGCGTTTATGATCCTCCTGCTCCCTTTTTTTTTCATCAGATTTAGCCTTTAATAAACTATTTCGCATGCCAACAAGAGATTGGCCAAG
Organism: Bacteroidales bacterium; assembly: GCA_028282585.1. Taxonomy (GTDB): domain Bacteria; phylum Bacteroidota; class Bacteroidia; order Bacteroidales; family UBA12077; genus UBA12077. The sequence goes on from JANQHR010000003.1 coordinate 45,636, forward strand.
TTTATCGTCATCACTTAACAATTCTAATTCTTCTGTTATATTTCCGGAACCTATGTGGTTAGCAAAATCAGCTTTTCGATTTAAACCATCAATTGAAGTGTTTAAAGCTAAAGCCATTTCACCAGCTTCATCCTTAGATCTAATAGTTACTTTTAAGGATTCGTCAATTTTACCTTTTGCAATATCCTTAAGCGTATTTGTAACTTTTACTATGGGTTGAGTAATGTTTCGGGCAATAATCCAAATTACAATAGTTAAAAGGATTAATCCAATAAAACTAACAAGAAGAGCTTTAATCAGAATAGATTTTGCTTTTAAAGTAATGACATTATAAGGTACAACAATAGCTAACGCCCATGGTGTATCTATTCCATCAATTACTAAAGGGGCAAATACATAAAAATCCTTTTGACCATATTCATTTTTATAATTGAAAGAAAAATTTAATCCATCTTTTATATTTTCTATAATATGAGATTGCTGGGTAAGTTCAGGGAATTCTGTACCAATTAATTTTCCCATTAATTCTTTATTTGGATGAGCTACAAATGTTCCATCATTCGAAAGGAGAAATGCATAACTCATTTGAAACGGATTTATTTTTACAATGATATTTTGAAATCGTTGTAAATCAACGTCAACACCTGCTAATCCAATAAAAGTATTTCCAAGTTTTATCGGGACTGATATATTTGCATTTATATAGGCATCTTCAGCTTTTCCTGTTGGTGACCATAATTTAGGATCAACAATCATCGGATTTCCGGAGACTTTCATTTTATAATAATTACTTGTCAATTCATCTCCTTCCGTATTAAGTTTTGTTTCGATACGAGATATGACTCCATTTTGATCTTTTACCCATCCGTTTAAATAACGACCAAAAGGTTTATTCCATTCCGGATCTATGTGATTAAGCTCCCAACTTGTTGCTACTGCCAGGTAATGAGGATTTTCTGTTATAATGTGCAATTGTTGCTCAAGAAAAATGTTATTCCAGCTTTCCCAATCGATTTTTTGATATGCTTGTCCTGATTCTGCCAGAGTTTTTACAATTTTGAAATCGGCTGCTAATTCCGATTTAATTAAATTTGCATATTCATGCGCATTTTTATTCGCAATCTCTTTAGCTTCTTCTAATACTAATTGCCTTGATTTAGTGGTAATATAACCAACAGATGCTATAAAAATTAACATCGAAGTTGAGAGTATATATACCAGCATTTTTATATTGATCTTCATGTAAGAGGTCTATTAGAAAACAACGTTTAAACTTACATTATTTTAAGAAAAAATCAAATTAATGCTAAGTAATTATTAGGGATTTAGCTCCTAATAAATTTGTATGGAGAATTTTTTTAGTTCTTTGGATAAACTTTTAGCATTTCCTAAGATCGAATCCATTAATTTCCAGAACTTTTTTCCATGATTCTTTTCTACAGTATGACAAAGTTCGTGTATTATTACATAATCAATTAAATGACTAGATAACCGCATTAGGTGTAAGTTTAGGTTTATGTTATTTTGTGCACTACAACTTCCCCAAAGAGTTTTAGCATTTTTTATGAATGTTTTATTGAACTTGAAGTTTAATTGTTGAGCTAGAAATTCCACTCTGCCAGGTAGATACGCTTTTGCTTCAATTCTTAGAGCTTTGGTTATAACAGTGCGAATTATTTCTTGTATACGTTCATCTTTCACAGGTATATGTTCCGGATATTTAATAATTATTTTTTCTGATGTAATTAATGATTTAACTCTGTCTGTTTTTTCCGATGAAATGTTTAACTTCCTATATTTTGTAGAAAAATCTGTTGATGGTGTAAAAACAGTTTGTTTGTTTTCGATTTTTTCAATTTTTGGAATATGATTCAATATCCAATCACGTTTTTTTTCAACAACGTCCTTTGCAAAATTATAACTGACATAATGTGGTAGATTTACTACTACTCCTTTCAAAGGGCGAATAGTTATACTTACATTTTTTGATCGTTTATTTTTTTGGAACGTAACATTTCCAATACGATCAACATGGATGATTTTATTGGGCATTTTGTAATTGTACTGAATTACAAATTAACTTAAAAACTTTGAAATTTTTTGCAAAAGAGCTTGGAAAGTTATTGGTTTTAGAATATAATCACTATACCCTATTTCTTGCATTTCAAACCTTTGATCATCCGAGGCATATGCTGTTTGCGCTATAACAGGAACCTTACAACCACTTGCTTTTAATTTTTCCACTGCTTCATGACCAGTCATGATTGGCATATTAATATCCATTAAAATTAAATCATAATTAGGTTCTTCTTTAACCATTTTCAAAACTTCTTTACCATCTTTTGCCCAGAAAATATTAGCTTTTGTTCTTTCAAGAAAAGTACGTAAAAGTTTATAGTTTGCTTCAACATCTTCGGCAATTAAGATTTTTTTTGAACTCCAGTCAACATTATCGTCAAAAGCTACATTTGGTTTATTATTTTTCTCGGCTTTGATTAGATCAAAAGGAATTGTAAAACTAAATTTAGAACCTTCATCTTTATTAGATTCTACCCATAGCTTTCCTCCTAATAATTCTACCAATCGTTTACAAAGAGCTAAGCCTACTCCTGTTCCTCCATATTTGCGAGTTGTAGATTCATCAGCTTGTCTAAACTGATCGAAAATAAATTCTTGATCTTTTTCTCCAATTCCTATCCCTGTATCTTTTACATAACAAACTAAATTTTCATTTTGTATATAATATCCAAATTCAATTAAGCCCTTTTCTGTAAATTTAAAAGCATTGTCCAAAAGGTTTGAAAATATTTGTTTTAATCTTTTTAAATCGGTAACAATTGAAAGCTCTTTTTCGCTTATTTCTTTTTTTAAGCTAAGTTCAATATTGGTTAGCTTCATACTATTTTTTAATTCCGTGAACTCAATCAACAATTCATCTAGCATTGTATTAAAATTGCTTTTTGTCTTGGTTATGATAAGTGTAGATGATTCAATTTTAGAAATATCAATTATATTATCTATAATATCAAGAAGTAATTTACCACTATTTGCCATTAACCTTAGATACTCTTTTTGATCAACCTTTGGAAATTCTTTTGAATTTAATAAGGTTGAAAAACCGATAATTGCATTTAAGGGAGTTCTGATCTCGTGAGAAAGATTTGTTAAAAAAGAAGTTTTTAAGCGGTCCGATTCTTCCGCTTTAATCTTTGAGGTATATAATTGTTGTTCAAATTCCTTTTGATCTGTTATGTTTCGGTAAATAATATAATAACCAATTGGTTTGTCGTTTAATTTAACCGGTAATCCAATTATCGAAACATAAACTTTTTTTTTGTCTTTTGTAGCACGAATTGCTTCAATTTGACTTGTAGAACCTTCAAGAAAAGTTCTATTAAGTAACGTAGCCTCTTTAATTAACTCCGGAGGAACAATTAGGTCATCTAATCTTTTATTAGCAGTTTCTATATTTGTATAACCAAATAGTTCGGTAAAAGAAGCATTCATTTTTTGTATATAACCATCTTTATTAAGATATACAATTGCTTCAGGCGATTTTTCGAATAATTTTTCGTAGTGAGCTTTTCGTTCTTCCGATAATTTTATTTCAGATATCATTTTATTAGCGGAACTAGCAAGAGCTTTAAATTCTGTTAAGTTTATACCCGATTCATCTATTAGTATATTTTCAGATGAAGCCAGGTTAAAAAATCGAATAAATGATTGAATAATGTTTTGTGCTTTTTTGGAAAGGTAAAAAGCAAATGTATATATCATTACAAAGAATATACTTAACCAAATAACAAAGAATATGATATTTTTAAAAATATTTCTTTTTAATTCTGCCTTTTTTGCTTCTAATACCTGATTTATTTCTTCGATATAAACTCCTGCACCAACCATCCACTGCCATTGAGGAATACCTTTTACAAAAGACATTTTTTGCCCGATTTCATCAGTTGTAAGTTTTCTCCAGGAATAGTATATAAAATCTCCATCCGGATTTTTAACGGCTTTTCGCTCTTCCTGAATCACCTTTATTCCATTTGGATCCTCCAGGTTCCACACATTTTTTTTCTCTAAAATAATTTCTCCATCCATTAATAGTGCGTCACCTTCATAAGTATTCACAAAAATGTATCCTTCATTGCCAAATCTGTAATTTGACAGCCATTGTAAAACCTCTTGTTTAATAATACTATTGAAATCATCATAAAATTCACTTGCTCCAATATACCAATTAAGAGGTTCGACAAGTTTTACATACGTCAGTCTTTCTGATCCAATTACCGTATCACCATCTGATTTTTTCCAGTAGTTGGAAATAAATCCTCCATGGTCCGATCGAATAATATTTATTATATCCTGAATGAAATAATTACCCATTTCATCTCGCTGATAATATAAATTCTGTCCTTCATATTCAGCCATTTCAGGTAAAAGATATATATTACCTACTAAATCTCCTATTAAATAACGACCACCTGTAATTTCAATAGGACTAAGGGCATCAATTATTAGATTTTTGATTTCCGTTGGAGATTTGGTATCTTTATTTTCATTATAAATATTAAGCGCAATATCCGCAGCAATATCGACACTCTTTTTTAAAGATAATCTTATATTAGTTTCAGTTTGTTGTACATTAAAGTTTATATAACTAACTGCTCTTTCTGTTTCTTTCTTTATATTATCTTTTTGTGATTCAATATAATTTCTTTGTATATCAGAAATTTCAGATCTTAAATTGCTGTATTCTCTTTTAATCCAAAAATAAAGAACTACAACAAACATGATAAAAACTAATATAATTACCTGAGTGAGAAAAACGCTTACAAGTTGAACCTCTTTATTGGGTGATTTTTTAAAAAAATTTATAAAATTCTTGAAACTAATCATTTTTTGGGCTTAGAAAGGTTTCTGAACGTCTAAGTTATAAAATTATTATGTCATAAAAAAGACGGTTTATAATGTTTTAATAATGATATGTTTTCATAAATTTGATATTTTATTTAACACGGTTATTAGTTAATTGTTTTTATTTACTACTTAATATAAAATTTAAATGAAAAGTAAGAATTTACTTAAAATATTGTTAATAGCTGCAGTTGTTCTCATTGTAATTGCAGTTATAGGTAAAAAAGCGGGTTGGTTTGGAGGTGCTCCAGGTATAAAAGTTAGTGTGGAAAATCCTGAATTTAGAACTGTTACTGAAATTGTTACAGCGAGCGGAAAGATTCAGCCTGAAACAGAAGTTAAAATATCTCCGGATGTATCCGGAGAAATAGTTGAACTCCATATAAATGAAGGAGATTTTGTTAACAAAGGTGATTTATTATTGAAGATTAAACCTGATATTTATCTTTCTGCAGTTGATAGAACAAGGGCCGCGGTAAATTCGGCAAAAGCTAATCAAGCAAATAATGAAGCGTATTTAGAACAGATTAAAGCAAAATATAAGCAGGCTAAAAATGCATTTGACAGAAATAAAGTACTCTGGGAGCAAGAAACTATTTCTGATGCAGAATACGAAAATGCGCTTTCATCTTTCCAAATGGCAAAAGCCGAATTAGAAGCTGCAAAAAAATCAATAGAAAGTGCTAAATATTCGGTTCAGAGTGCAGAAGCGTCACTCTCCGAGGCAGAAGAAAACCTTCGGAAAACAACGATATATGCACCTATGAGTGGGACTATATCTATGTTGAATGTAGAAATAGGGGAACGTGTGGTTGGAACAATGCAAATGGCAGGTACAGAAATGCTACGTATTGCCGATCTTAATCGTATGGAAGTAAAGGTAGATGTAAATGAAAACGATATAGTAAAAGTAAAGTTAAAGGATACAGCATTAGTTGAAATTGATGCCTATCTGGGAGAAACATTTAAAGGAGTTGTAACTGAGATAGCTAATTCTGCAAATGTATCCGGAATGAGTACTGATCAGGTTACAAGCTTTGATGTAAAAGTGTTGTTATTAAAAGATTCATACCGTCATTTAATTTCAAGAGACAATCCAAACCCGTTTCGACCTGGTATGTCGGCATCTGTTGATGTTCAAACAAACACCAAAAGAAATATTCTTACCATACCAATTCAATGTGTTACAACAAGAGCCGATTCTACCGAAAAGCTAAGTGAGGAATTTGCTGAAATGGAAGAGGAGCTAAAGGAAGTTGTATTTGTAGTTTCAAACGATTCCGCAAAACTAACTTTAGTAAAAACTGGTATTCAGGATAATAAATATATTGAAATTACAAGTGGACTTGATAAAGAAAATGTTATAATTACATCTCCATATAGTGCTATTTCCAGAAGGTTAAAGGATGGCTCAATTGTAAAGATTGTGGATAAAAAAGAATTGTTCAACGAAAAAGATTAATTTCGGCCATTTAAACAGAATGATATATGGGTTTGATATTAAGTATTGAAACTTCAACAATGGTTTGCTCAGTCTGTATCTCAAGAAACGGTGAGCTCATTGGAATAAAAGAAAGCGAGGAAGAAAAATCACATGCTAAAAACCTTACAGTTTTTGTAGATGAATTAATGAAAGAGAATGGGTTTAGTTATAGTGATTTGGATGCTGTTTCCATTAGTAAAGGACCGGGTTCTTATACAGGTTTGCGAATTGGCGTATCTACGGCAAAGGGATTGTGTTACGCCAAGAATATTCCTTTAATTGCTATAAATACTTTACAAGCTATGGCTAATGGAATGATTACAAAGGTTGAATCAAACGAGATTATAATTGACCATTTTGAAAATTCTGTATTAGTTCCAATGATTGACGCCAGGAGGATGGAGGTATATTCAGCATTTTTTAATTCAAAAGGTGAGACAGTTCGTGATGTAAAAGCAGAAATTTTAGATGAGAGGTCTTACAATGAAATATTAGAAAAACAAAAAATGATATTTTTTGGCGACGGTTCTGAAAAGGTTCATAATGTAATAAAGCATAATAACGCAATGTTTATTAAAAACATAAATCCATCGGCAAAGGATATGATTGAATTATCTGAGCAACTATTTAAAATGAAAAAGTTTGAAGATGTAGCTTATTTTGAACCATTTTATTTAAAAGATTTTATTGCTACAATACCTAAGAAAAATATTTTTAAATAATTGCATGGAATTTGTTTTGGTACCTAAAAACTGAAACCTATGAAAACAGGATACCTGAAAATTGTTATTACTATTCTAGTATTCTTTATTAGTAATGAGTTTAAAGCTATTGCGCCAAGTGATATTAAACCATATATTTCAGGGGAAAGATTGGTATACATAGCATATTTCGGTTGGTTAAATGCAGGCGAGGCAATATTTACGGTAAATAAAACCGAATTTGAAGATATTAATTTGTATCATGCAGTTGCAGAGGCAAACACCATTGGTTTAGCTGATAAAATATTTAAGGTACGCGATATTTACGAAAGTTATTTCAAACCTGAAAATAATCAGACCTACCTGGCAATTAGAAATATAAGCGAGGGTAAATACAGATATTACAATGAAGTTCGATATTATTATGACGAGAATAAGGTTGTAAGTCAAAAATCTGGAGAGCACGAGGTCCCGGATAATATCCTGGACATGCTTGGAGCGTTTTATTATTTCCGTGCGTCAATGGTAAGTAGTATAAAAGAAGTTGGTGATGAACTAATTATGGATACGTATTTTGCAGACGAGATTTTTCCTTTAAAAATGAGATATGTAGGCGATGAAAAAATAAAAACGAAATTAGGTAAGTTTGATACAATGAAGTTTTCTCCTGTTGTTGAACCTGGAAGGATCTTTGACTCGGAAGATGATGTTACTATTTGGATATCAAAAGATAAAAACTATATTCCAGTTCAAATTCGAATAGATTTAATTATAGGTTCTATTAAATGTGATTTGATAGAATATTCCGGACTTCAACATAAATTGGAATATAAATGATAAGACAATCTCTACTTTTATTGATTTAGAAAATTAAATGATTTACACTATTTTTGCACACTAAATAGTTTAAACACATAGATTATGGCAAGTACAGCAGATTTTAAAAACGGTTTATGTATTGAATATAACGGTGACTTGTATACAATTGTACAGTTTCAACATGTAAAACCTGGAAAAGGTGCCGCTTTTGTTCGCACCAAATTAAAGAATTTAAAAACAGGCAAAGTAATTGATAATACTTTTAATGCAGGTGTTAAAGTAAATGTGCAAAGAATAGAGCGACGTCCTTATCAATATCTTTACAAAGATGATATAGGGTATCATTTCATGCATAGTGAAACATTCGAGCAAGTATCATTTCAAGAGGAATTAATTAATGCTCCTGATTTGTTGAAAGAAGGACAAGGAATTGAAGCAGTTTATCATGCCGATACAGAAACTCCTTTGTATGCGGAACTCCCGGCTTATGTTGTGCTGGAGGTTACTTATACCGAACCGGGATTAAAAGGCGATACCTCTTCAAGTACAGCTCTTAAACCTGCAACGCTCGAAACAGGTGCTGAAATTATGGTTCCTCTGTTTGTTGATACCGGCGATAAAATAAAGGTAGACACAAGAGATCATTCTTACGGTGAGCGAGTTAAAGAATAAGACTTTCTTTTTGTACTTAAATTTTGTACATTTATTCAGATTTGAAAATCAGAACAAATGGATCTTGCCGGCAAAGCATCAATTAACAGGTTAAAGCTTTCTACATTTAAGCTGAATACCTTGCTTACAATTACCAAAGCAATTAATGAGAATCTTTCTACAGAAGAACTGTTAAAACGTTATGAAAAGATCCTTCGTGAGGATTTAAATATTGGCAAGATACTGATATTTAAATATGACAAAGATTGGGATCTAATTCTTAGCTCTGGTTGCTCAAAAGAAATAATTAAACGAATTGATGTAGAAAAAGATCTTTTGGGACATGAAGAGATATCTTTTATTACTGCATCTCCAAATCCTACATTAAGGGTTTTTGATAATATTATTCCGGTAATAAATAATAATATTCCGATTGCATTTGTTTTAATTGGTGATATTGATGAAGAAAAAGAAGGTGTAAGTCCTACCATTAAGCACTTGCATTTTATTCAAACACTTTCGAATATTATTATTGTTGCTATTGAAAACATTCGATTGTATAAAGAATCACTAGAGCAGGAGGCTTTTAAGAAAGAGTTAGAATTAGCTTCTAAAATGCAGTCTATGTTAATTCCGGATCGCTCAATACTTCCTCATAATGAAAAAATATTGGTTTCAACATTCTATCATCCGCACCTTGAGGTTGGTGGTGATTATTATGATTTTATTCAGTTGAGTGATGATGAAGTAGGTTTTTGTATAGCTGATGTTTCAGGTAAAGGAATATCGGCTGCTTTATTAATGTCTAATTTTCAGGCTAATATACGAGCATTGTTTACAACGGAAAAACCTTTATTAGAGATAATAAAAACGCTTAATGAACGTGTTATGGCAAGCGCAAAGGGCGAAAAATTTATTACTCTGTTTATCGGAAAATACAGTTATAAAACTCATATATTAGAATACGTAAATGCAGGGCATAATCCTCCAATTTTTTACGATCTGAAACAAAAGGATCTTACCTATTTAAAAGATGGGTGTGTAGGTATGGGAATGCTTGATGAAATTCCAACCTTGAAATCAGGATCAGTTCATGTAAAAAATAAATCAAAACTGTTTTGTTATACTGATGGTTTGGTAGAATTAGTAGATGATGACGGAATAACTCTAGGAACTGATCAAATCGAGAAACATATTGCCAATAACAAGGATATCGATGAAAATATAAGCACAATTGTAAAACAGCAAAAGGTTCTTGAGGATAATGCAGCTATTTTTGATGATATTTCAATTATTGGGATTGAGTTTTACAATTAAAAATATCCTTCATTTTGAGCGCTTTCAGAAAATATATTGAAAAATATTCTAAAGTTTCTGAAGAGGATTGGCAAATTTTCCTGCAAGTTTTTGAACAAAAGGTAATTGAAAAGAATGACCTTCTTGTAGAAGAGGGTAAAATATGCAAGTATTTTTATTTTCTGGAGCAAGGTTTAGTACGTTTTTTTACTATAAAAGATGGTAATGATATTACCAAAATGTTTACGATTGCACCTGATTGTTTTACTTCAAAGTTAAGTTTTAGGAAACAAAAGTTAGCGCAGGAAGGTATCCAAGCATTAGAAAAGTCTACCGTTTGGCAGGTGGAGTACAAAGATCTAAAAATCTTGTCGAAATTAGACTCCTGGAATACATTTATCCGTCAGTTTGTTTACGAGGTGGATGAATTTACAGAAAAATTTTTAATGGAAATACAAACAGAAACTGCGGAAGAAAGATATCAAAAGTTAAATGAAAGATACCCTAGAATAATAAATAAAATCCCATTAAAACACTTATCTGCTTTTTTAGGGATTGCACCTCAATCTTTAAGCAGAATTCGAAAAAAACTTCACGAAAATCGCAAAAGTTAACATAGGTGAAGTAATCTTTGGTGTTTATTCTTGACTTTTGTGTCCAAATTTAATTGATTTGGATTATGGTAAGTTTTAAGTGTAAGGTAGTTAACTTTTTAATTAGAAACAGGCATTTTTTTGAAGGAAAATTAAAAAGGGAAGTTTTTGATTTGAATACATCTATGAAGGAATTTCGAGAACTTTGCGAAAAAGGAGCAGCAAAACGAACAAGAATACCGGATGAGATTAAGATAAAAGAAGAATCCATTGAGGATATTAAATCTGAATGGATTATTCCGGAAGGAGCTAATTCAGAAAAACTAATCTTTTATGTTCATGGTGGAGGTTATGTATCAGGATCATGCAATGACCACAGGTATGTTGTTTCAAAGCTGGCTTTTGATACGGGAATTACCTGTTTGCAATATGAGTACAGGTTAGCTCCGGAACATCCATTTCCTGCAGCCTTAGAAGATTCTTTAGCAGTTTATTCTCAGGTATTAAAAAAAGGATATAAACCGGAAAATATAATTATAATGGGAGAATCAGCGGGAGGTGGTTTAACCCTTGCCATACTTTTAGCTTTAAAACAAAATAAGATTCCTTTTCCAAAAGCCACAGTTGCAATTTCTCCATGGGCCGATTTAACTTGTTCGAGCGAATCTTATATTACAAAGAATAAAGCTTCGGTTGCTCCAAAAAACTCCTGGACAGTTTTTAGCCATCATTATGTAGGTACTTGCAATGCTAAGAACCCCTTAATTTCTCCTTTGTTTGGCGATTTAAAAGGGTTACCACCGATTTTTATCAATTCGGGTGAAGCGGATGAATTATTTGATGATGGAAGAAAATTTTATGAAAAAGCTAAAAAAGCGGATGTTAACGTAACATTTAAAGCCGGTAAAGGAATGATTCATTGTTATCCAATATTAGCTCCCATGTTTAAGGAGGCGACGGAAGCAATGAATGAGATTTTAGATTTTATCAGGAGACAACTGAACTACTAACTCCAGACTCTTTTTTTGTTTACTTCTTCCTTTTTTCTAAAAGCAGTTTCCAAATCAATTTTATATCTATTGGCAATAGAGCATATGTAAATTAAAATATCTGCTAACTCTTCTTCAACAGTAGTTAACTTAGAGTTTTGTTTATCAATGCTTATTAACTCTGCTTTTCTAACAGCTTTAAATAATTCACCTATTTCTTCGCCTAATAAAAGGCATTTTTGAACAACACTTTGATCAATGAAACCACGTTCAATTTCTAAATCATGAACATATTCCTGAAAATCTTTAATAGTTGGATTTTCTTTTAAAATCAGTTTACTATTAGGCATTTTCTTTATTATTAATGATTTTTTGAAAATAACAAATACCAACTAATAAACAAAACCCTGCGAGAGTTTTAAATTTTTACGGGGTTGCTATTTTATATAGGTTCTTACCAGTTTAACAACCACGCAAAAATTAATGGCGCCACTATTGTTGCATCTGATTCTACGATAAACTTTGGTGTGTCAATATCAAGTTTTCCCCAGGTAATTTTTTCGTTTGGAACGGCGCCTGAATATGAACCGTAACTAGTTGTTGAATCGGATATTTGGCAAAAATAACTCCAAAATGGAATATTTTCCATTTCTAAGTCTTGATAAAGCATAGGAACTACACATATGGGAAAATCGCCGGCAATTCCACCTCCAATTTGGAAAAAACCGATTCCTTTTCCTTCGGAATTTTTAACATACCAATCGGCTAACCATGTCATGTACTCAATACCGGATTTGGTAGTGGTTGGTTGTAATTCTTTTTTTATACAGTAAGATGCAAAGATATTACCCATTGTACTGTCTTCCCATCCGGGAACAACTATGGGTAAATTCTTTTTTGCTGCAGCAACCATCCACGAATCTTTTGGGTCGATTTCATAGTATTGCTCCAATACTCCCGAATTGATCATTTTATACATATATTCATGCGGAAAATAACGCTCTCCACTACCTTCTGCTTCTTTCCATGTTTCAAATATATGCTGTTGTAAACGCCTGAATGCTTCTTCTTCCGGAATACAAGTGTCGGTGACACGGTTTAATCCTTTTTCCAGCAGATCCCATTCTTCTTTTGGAGTTAAATCGCGATAGTTAGGAACGCGCTTGTAATGAGAGTGAGCTACCAGGTTCATCAGATCTTCTTCGAGGTTTGCTCCTGTACAAGAAATGATTTGTACCTTATCCTGACGGATCATTTCAGCAAGACTTTTACCTAATTCTCCGGTACTCATTGCACCAGCAAGCGTGATCATCATTTTTCCACCTTCATTTAAATGCTTTTCGTAGCCTATTGCTGCATCTTTAAGAGCTGCCGCATTAAAGTGTAAAAAATGATCCTCGATAAATTTTGATATGGTATTTCTAATCATAATGATTTAATTTTTAGAATTATACTTTAATGGGTTCAATGTCAATAAGGTGACAATTTGTACAAAACTTTGGTGATTTATTTTCAAACCATAGCTCACGAAACTCTCTATAATCGGAGCTATTTAATACATCCATTACTGAGTATTTAAATACGTTCCCAAAATTCAATTCCCTGGGGAATGGTTTTGCACAACAAGGAGGCATAAACCCATCCCAGCAAATATAGAAATGAGTCCATGGAAACAGGCATTTTTGGAAACTATTATCTGTTTTAAAATTTCGGTTGGTTACGGTAACTGACTTGTGTTTTACGATTTTATTTTCAAGCTCTGATAAGGTATCCAAAAATTCGTCCGATTTATAGAAATCATAGTATGATCTGTCTTCGTTTGTTAATGAAGCTAAATTTAAAAGCGTAAAATCTAAGTACTCTACCTCAATTTTGTCAGTATATTCAACTAATAAAGGAATGTGCTTATAATTCTCTTTGGTAACAACCATATTTAACATTAAGGTTGTTTCTGATCCTTTAGATAATTCTGATAGTTGTGTTAAATTTTGATCTAAAAGTTCAAAATTGGCATTTTTACGTATTGATTCATAAATATGGTCTAATCCATCGATAGAAATCTGAATTGTATCAATTTTATTGATCAATCCTGAAACTTTCTCAATGAACTTTGGAATAACGGCATTGGTTGATACAGAAATAATAATCCCTTTATTTTTTGATTTTATATAATCAACAATCTCCTCAATTTCTTTAAAGAGAAATGTTTCACCCATACCGGTTAATCCTACCGAATCAAGGTAGGGCCAAAGTTCATCTATAATTTTTTTTGCCTGATCTAAATCAATAGACCCTTTATCCATATGTTTGCCATATTCATATTCACGAGGGCAGGTAGTACAGGCTAAATTACAGTGATTGGTTAATTCTAGCATTATGGTTGATGGATAAGCAACTTTGGTAGATTTAATAAGTTTGAGCCATAATGCACGAAACTTATTAATTACATACAACAGCAAATATTTATTTTTTGGTAAATACTTTATTCGCTTTAAGGCTTTTTTTAGTTGGCGCTTATTCATTTTATTTGGCAAAAACGTAACTTAAAATCTTATAATAAAGTTTTGCAGCTAAAAAATCCGGGGCTTTGTTATGGCTACTTGGGCAAAGTTCCATGATATCAAATCCAACTACTTTTTTATTATTAACAACTAATTTTAAAAAATCGATAACCTGTCCCCAAAATAACCCGCCCGGTTCAGGAGTTCCTGTTGATGGCATAATGGATGAATCAAAGACATCCAGATCAATGGTAATAAAAACGTTACCATCGATCCTCTTAAGTGCCTCATTCATCCAGTTAGGATTTGCATGAATATCATGAGCAAAAAAGCAATTCTCCGGCTTAAGGAATGGTTTTTCAACAGTATCCATACTTCTGACTCCAACTTGAATCAAATTGGTTGTTTTCTGGGCTTCATATACTGCACATGCGTGATTGTATTTTGAACCTTCGTACTCGGGACGTAAATCTGCATGAGCATCAAATTGCAAAACAGTTAAACGATCAAAATTTTCCCGGAAAGCCCTTATAGATCCTATACTTACCGAATGTTCGCCACCAAATAAAGTTACAAATTTTCCCTGTTTAATATAGTCCGATGCAGTTTTATGTACTGAATCTACCATTTCTTCGGGAGAGTTATTTTCAGTTACAGGATCTGCTAAAAATATACCATGCTTATATACTTCAGTGTCGGTTTCGATATCATAAATTTCCATATTTTCAGAAGCTTCTAAAAATGCTTCCGGCCCATTATTGGCACCTTTTAGCCATGTGCTGGTTCCATCATAGGGTACCGGTATCAAAACAATTTTCGATGATTCCAATTTAGCGTATTCTTCAGGTATTCCTGCATAAGTTTTCATAACTGTTAGTTTAAACGAAGTTATTTATAACCAAGGATTCTTAACATATCCTGAGGTTTTTGTTCCTTAGTAAAAACCTGGGTTATGAAGTTTCCTTCCTGATCTTTATCAATAATAATATGCTTAGGGCCTGGAATCAAACAATGTTTTAAACCACCGTATCCACCGAGGGTGTCCTGGTATGCTCCTGTATTGAAAAAACCAATATACAGTGTGTCGGAAAGAGAGAATTTGGGTAAATAAATCGCATTACTATGTTGTTCAGAATTATAGTAATCGTCGCTATCACAAGTTAAACCACCTAGAAATACGCGTTCATATGTACTATTCCAACGGTTAATCGGGAGCATGATGAAACGTTTATTAATGGCCCAACTATCAGGTAAAGTTGTCATAAAAGAGCTGTCAATTATATTCCAGGCTTCACGATCATTTTGTTTTTTCTGCCCTAATACCGAGTAGATTATTCCACCGCTTTCACCAACCGTATAGGAACCAAATTCTGTAAAAATATGAGGTTCTTTTAAATTGTTTGCTTCGCAAAATAGTTTTATCTGAGAAATAATCTCATCTGCCATATATTTGTAATCATAATCAAACGAAAGTGTATTTTTAACAGGGAATCCACCACCAATATTAAGTGTATCAAGTTCCTGACATACCTTTTTTAACTCGCCGTAAACGTTCAAACATTTTACCAACTCACTCCAGTAATATGCATTATCTTTTATACCTGTATTGATAAAAAAATGCAGCATTTTTAGTTTAATGTTTGGATTGTCTTTTATCTGTTTAAGGTAAAAGTTTACAATATTTTTATATCCAATTCCTAAACGAGAGGTATAAAACGCGAATTTAGGTTCTTCTTCCGAAGCAATTCTAATTCCAACTTCAAAAGGTACTTCAATTAATTCTTCCAGTTTATCAAGCTCTCTATAATTATCAATAACTGGAATGGTATTTATAAATCCGTTATTTATTAAACGAGCTATATTTTCAATATAAGCATCGCGTTTAAAACCATTACAAATAATGTAGGTAGATTTTGAGATTTTCTTTTCTTTAAATAACTCTTCAACAATGTTAATATCAAATGCAGAAGAGGTTTCAATATGAATATCATTTTTAAGAGCTTCGTGTAAAACGTTCTTAAAATGTGAGCTTTTAGTGCAATAACAGTAGTAATATTTACTTTTATAATTTACTTTTTTCATGGCGTTTAGAAACCATGTTTTTGCACGTTGTATTTGATTTGATATTTGAGGAAGATATGTAAATTTAAGAGGTGTTCCATATTCCTCTATAATATTCATTAATGGAATTTCGTGAAACAATAGGTTATTACCATCCAGTTCAAATTCTTTCTGAGGAAAATCAAAAGTTTGCTCAATTAGATCTAGATACTTTATTTTCATTCATAAAAAAGATAAATTGGTTTTGAGAAATGCAAATTAAATAAATTTTGAATACCAAATTGTCTTTTTGTATATAAGTAGAATCATTTTTTTACATATTAACAAAAAAGCTACATTTAATGCAGCTTTTAATATATTATGTAATTATAAAATATTTAATAGTATAATATCCAAGCTTCTAAACCTTTTTCTTGCGATAAAAATTTGTATTCAGCAATTGCTTTTCTTTTGTCTGTAAAAGAATTATAACTTACTGCATGCATACCATTTCTTTCCGCTAATTTTTCTGCATTATAGCCTTCTGCTTTTAGTTTATTCATGTAATCAATTGCATATTTTTCGTTTTTGAAGCTACCTGCAATAATGTAATATTTCTGTTGAGGAGGAGCAGGTTTATGGGTTTCTTGCTTTTCAGGTTCTGTTTTAGCCGTTATTTCCTTTTTTTCATCCTTAACAGGAGTTTCTTTTTTAGTTTGGTCTTCTTTTTTATCAACAACCGGTTTCTTTTCTGTTACTTTTTCTGTTTTAGTATTTTCTTTATTAAAAACTTTTTTGATAGTATTGAAATTCAGTAGGGCCCAAATAAATACAGCAGCCACAGGGACACTAATTGCAATAGACCAAATTAAACCTTTATTAACAGGTTTTTTTTGTTTTTTATAGCTATATATGGGTTTTGTTTGAGTTTGCTTTACAGGTTCTTTTTTGGTTGTAACCGGGGGTGTTTTTCCGCTTACCGGAACAGCCTTTTCGGCAGACAGGCCGGCAGGTTTCTTTTCTTCTTTAAACTCTTCTAATACAATTTCCTTTTTCGCTTCAGTAGTTTTTACAGGTTCTTTTTTAGTTTCTTCAACTTTTGGTTTTTCCTCCGGTTTATTTGCAGGTTTTTCTGTTTTTTTCTCTTCAGTCTTTGTTTCAGTTGCTTTTGTTGTGGCAGTTTTTTTCGTTGTAGTAGTT